>NZ_JBKIYF010000003.1:0-320194 GCF_047085075.1 Halobacteriovorax sp. RT-2-3
TGGTCTTGTCAGTTCTATTTAAATCAAGGTTATAGTCAAAGTAGCGCTGAAGTGAATGGTTACTGCCCAATGGCCCGAGTATGGGATAATGACTGTGTAGGCTTCGATCTTCAATTTTCAACTGACTATACAAAAGACTTTCCGGCTTCAGCTCCAAGAATGTAATTATCTAAATAATTCAAGTGCGAGGTTTCTTTTCATAGCAGAAGAAACCTCCACCATTAATCCCGGACACGTTACGTTTACTTCCGAAATCTTTCCACCAAGAATATCAAAAGCAATTAAATCAACTCCGTCGGCCATAAGCTTTTCGCAAATATGCTGACACTCTGCTTTTACTTCAGGATCTAATTCGACGGCAGAATACTTTGCTCCTTGAGCAATATTGGCAAGGAACTCGCCTTCTTTTGGGACCTTTAGAATTGTTCCCAGTTCGTTAGCACGATAGAAAATTGTGCGAATTTCACCTTCAATAACAGAAGCATCAAACTCTTGTACAACAACTGGCCCTTTAAACTCATCGCATTTGGCCTTAAAATGCCCTTCAAATCCGTCCAAGCCTACTTTTTGCACACCAATACCCTGATAAAGATCAAGAGGCTTTAAAATCAATTCTTGGACCCCACGAGAAGCAAGAGCTGCAACAAACTTTTTAGCACCAGCAAGAGAAGTTCCTACATAGCTATCAAGGCTAAGCTCTCTTGTATAGGCCGAAAGCTTTTCATTATGTTTCATAATTCCTAATGGATTATTTAAAACCTGAACACCATACATCTCAGTTAAGAAATTAAGCATCCAAAGGTAGCGCTGATAGCGCGAATCATATGGTGGATCAATTCTCATATGAATTGCTGTATTTGAATCAATTGAAACAACTTGTGAATCATCTTCTACTTCGAAATCTTCAACATAGAAACTTTCATTGATCTTTCCACTAATGCGGTAACAGTCAAACTGAATGCCATTAGCATTTTGGACAAAGAAGTCTTTTTCAAAAAGAACATAAACATCCTCGCCTCTTTCTTGCATCGTTAGAGCAATTAAGATTGTCGAATCTTTCTTTGTGACAAGTTTTTCAATTGGATCAATAAAGAATAAGTGTTTCTTGTTTTTCATATCAAGAAAGATAACATTAATTCAGCGATTTGAAATTAAAAAGATAGTCCTCAAAGCTACCTTCCACGTCATCTTCAAGGTACTTTTGATAGCGTTGTTCAATATTTGCAAAGAGTGCTTTTAGATCACCATTAAATCTCTTAGCATATTCGCCAATTTGAGACTGACTTTTCTCATAAGTCATAAAAGCTGCCAAAGATGCTGTGTTCCACTCCATTTTTGCAGGCCAACAATTTGTGACCTCAAGACTAGAACAAAGCATACTTAGTTCTTTGGGCATTGTTATCGTAAGATAATCTTTCTTCTTACTCTCCCAGGCATCTTGTTTAAGAATTTCCTTGAGGTTTTTAGCGTGAATCGTAACGGCCTTCTTGAGCTTTGCATTTAACTCGAGATTCTTGAAATATTTGACCAGTTCTTTATCATTCTTGTAATACTCAATAAGCATTTGCTCACCAAAGTAGTTGGCAAGGTTTTCATTTAGGTCGACTTCATTCTTAGCAAAGAAGATTGTATGAAATAGTTCATGAAAGACTGTTTCAGTTAAGCTGTACTTTCCATATTCAAAAAAAGAAGAAAGAATTGGGTCATTGAAGTTTCCAAGTGTCGAATAGGCCAGTACATCTCTTGTATAAGTTTCATATCCGTCTCTTTCAAGCTCCTTTGCAAACTCCATTGCAGATTCCTCTTTGAAAAATCCAAGATAAGGAAAGCATCCATAGAAAGTGAAGCACTCTTTGCGGGCCTTTATCTCATTAGGTCTAGAAGCTATAACGAGATAAGTAACTGCACGAGATTTTAAAAGTGTCGTCTTAGAATAAATATCTGTAGTAGGCCTTTTCCAGTATTCATAGAAATACTTTTTATAGGTTTCGATTTGTTTAATTTTATTCTTATATTCTTCACTAACCTTCGGGTCTTTTAAGACATCCTGATTAGCTCGAGCACTCCAAAGAATATCAACTTGTCCTATGCCCTGCTCAGTTAGATAACTTATTTTGGCACAAGATAAACTCGTGAATAAAATTGAGAGAAGAAAAAGTCTGTTTAGAACAACCATGAGATCCCAGCATTGTAACTTAACTGATCTCTCGCTTGTTCAAATTCAAAAGCACGAAAGACCGTTCTTACTGAGCCCTTTATTGAGAAAGTTCTTGTTAGCATGACCTTTAAAGCAAATGCCCCAAACATTGCATCGTAACTAGACTTCTCTTTTCCGGACTTGATGAGATATTCGGTCGAAGTATCTAAGTCCTTAACTAAAGTTGTTGAATAAAGAGTATACTGCTGGCGACTCCAACCAAGAGAGATTAGCGGTTGAAGAAATGATTTACGACTTGAAAGAGCTTGTCTTATCCCGATACCAAAGCTTTGAGTTTTAATATTGGTGTATTCATTTTCAATTACAAGTCCTGTTGAAAGACCTGAGTTATCATATTTTCCGATAATTTCATTTTCTGACTGAGAAATATTAAGTTCGATACCTGTCTTTGAAAGAAAGTAGAAAGTAACAGAGCCTGCATACATACGAGTCGTTTCGTAAGACTCACGATCGAGACCAAAAATATTCTTCTTGTAATTAAAGTCGAGATCAAGTTCTGTTAAGGCCTGTGAATTAATCGTTAACAAAGCTAAGAACGTCATTTTGCAAAGTAAAAGTAAGCGTAATTTCATAATATCCCCAAAAAATACTCAAGGATATTTTACAACTTAGGAAGTTACTAATGCTTATTTAGGCAAAGAACTCCATTTCACTTCGTAATTACAACTACTTACTTAAGCGACGGCCATGATCTTGAAGTAGTTCACCCTGACAAGAAAGTGCAGTAGTCGACGTACACTTAACATCAACCCAGTGCCACTTAAGGTTTAACTCTTCATTTTCCTTAGGACCTTTAAAGTGAATCAGACGATTACAATTCGTTCTTCCCTTCCATTTAGTCTCACCTTTCATTGTATTTGAGCCTTCGACTAATACGCGGTACTCATTACCAACCATCTTAGCGCGAATCTTTTCTTGAATAGCAAGTTGAAAAGCTTGTACTTCGTGAAGACGTGACTTACGAATCTCTTGAGTTAGAAAATCTTCCATCTTAGCTGCACGAGTTTTACTTCTTTGAGAGTAAACATATGAGTAAATGAAATCAAATTGTGCTCTTTCTAAAAGATCTAAAGTCTCTTTGTGTTCTTCATCAGTTTCATTTACGAAACCACAGATAATATCTGTCGAAAGAACGATATCTGGTTGAGCGGTACGTAGTTTTTCTAAAAGACCTAGGTAATGCTCTTTTGTGTACTCACGATTCATTCTTTGAAGAACTGTATTTGAACCAGATTGAACTGGAAGGTGTAAATGTTTTGATAATTTCTTTGCCGCCCCATGAGCTGCGATTAGATCATCAGATACATCGTAAGGATGTGATGTTGTATATCTTAAAATCTCTAGGCCATTGATTTGATCTAGATCCATAATTAAATCAGACAGACGCTCCCCATTTTCCTTTCCAAACGAGTTTACGTTTTGGCCAAGAAGCATCACCTCTTGAACACCTTGATATTCAACAAGTCTTCTTACATCCTCAACAATCTCGGCCTGCTTTCTTGAGCGTTCGCGTCCACGAGTATAAGGAACAATACAGTAAGTACAATATTTATCACAACCCTTGATGATATTAACGAATGCTTGTGGAGTTCCATGATTAATTTTTGTTTCAATGGAAAAGTTACTAGAACGATCCCAAGTATTTACTGAAAATTTATCATCACCTGCATAAGTGCGATAAACCATATCGTTAATTGTATCAATTGTATCTGGACCAAAGGCGAAGTTTAGATGCTTGAATTTTTTTACAAGATCTTTTCCCTCTGTTTGGGCAACACATCCACCAACTCCAATAACCAGGTCATCACCTTTTTGCTGCTTTAGATGTTTAAGTTCACCTAATTGTGAATAAAATTTATTATTTGCAAGTTCTCTAACTGCACAAGTATTGAAAAGAACCAGACTGGCCTCTTCTAATTCTTCAGTATGAGAGAAATTTAAGTTTTTTAAGTGAGAAAGAATACGTTCAGTATCATGATAATTCATCTGACAACCGTAAGTTTTCATCCAAACCTTACGTGGAGGAAACGATACATCCCCTAGTTGAACAATGCGATCACCTGACTTTTCATCTATAAATGATGAAGCTACGTGATTTTGCTTACTTACGCCTAAACCAGTTGGAGAAATATCTGTTGTCATGAATTTTCCTTCTATCGCCTTTCTTTTCATTTTCCCTGCCCTACCTACGGGCAAAATGAGGAGATGAAATACATATAAGTAGCTGAAATAACGACAAAACCAAGGAAAATACTACAACGTTAAAAGTTGTAACATGTTGAAATCATTGAGTTCTTTTTATCGTAACAGCTGTAAAATCTGGCGATAATATGGTCTTTTTTTAGATGTTTTTAGGTGGAATGTAAATAGATTTGAAAATAAGAAGGCCCGCTATAAGCGGGCCCACTCATTATTGAATTAAGAAAAGTGCTTCTTACTTCTTTTTAGCAACTTTTTTTGTAGCTTTCTTAACAGCTACTTTTTTAGTCGCTTTTTTTGCAGTTGCTTTCTTAGCTACTTTTTTTGTAGCTTTCTTTGCAACTTTTTTTGTAGCTTTCTTAGCAGTTGCTTTCTTAGCTACTTTTTTCGTAGCTTTTTTAGCTACTTTTTTTGTAGCTTTCTTAGCAGTTTTCTTTGCTGCTTTCTTTGCTACTTTCTTAGTTGCTTTCTTTGCTACTTTTTTAGTAGCTTTCTTTGCAACTTTCTTAGTTGCTTTCTTTGCTACTTTCTTTGTAGCTTTCTTAGCAACTTTTTTCTTAGTAGCTTTTTTAGCTACTTTTTTTGTAGCTTTCTTTGCAGTTTTCTTTGCTGCTTTCTTAGCTACTTTTTTTGTAGCTTTTTTAGCTACTTTTTTCTTAGTTGTCTTTTTAGTAGTTTTCTTAACTGCCATTGACATCCTCCTGGTTTTTTCAATACTTATGTTTATGGTAAACATAATTTTATTTGTGTGCAAATAAAAAATTACTTTTTGATAAGCATAAGCATCTTTTTTATTTCCCTATGTTCTTTTTTAACTTCGGATTAAATTTGAAATTACTTTACATTATTTTTAAAGAAAACGTCGAAACGAGCCGACAGCACGGCTTTTCATAAAAAGATAAAACATTCAAATCTTCCTGATAGACGTTAGTTTCGAGCTTACTCTTATAAAAAAATTAAGCGAAATTTTTTTTCATTTTTTTTTCAAAGAATAAGCAAAAACTGCCCTTTCAGGGCAGTTTCATCATTTAAAAAATGTAAGTTTGATTGTTTTTAGAATGTTAAAAAGATTAGAATTTCAATTTTAAGTCATCATTTTCAACGACGACTTCTATTTTTCCACCTTGAGTTAGACTTCCGAATAAAACCTCAGTAGAAATTGGCTTCTTAAGCTTCTGATCGATGATTCGAGCGATTGGTCTAGCACCCATTTTCTCATCAAAACCATTTTCTGCTAGCCAAATTTTTGCATCTTCACTTAAAACGATCTCAATATTCTTGGCCGCTAACTTAATTTCTAGTTGTGAAACGAATTTTTCAACAATTTTAACAATGTATTCTGTAGAAAGTTTCTCAAAATGGACAATTCCATCCAAACGGTTACGAAATTCTGGGCTAAAAAAGTTCTTAATGGTCTGATCTCTCTTTCCAATATTCTTTGAAGATGTCTTGGCAAGGCCAATAGAGCCACTATCCATCTCTTTTGCACCAGCATTTGTAGTCATAATAATGACTGTATTAGTAAAGTCTGTTGTTCTACCTTGTGAATCTGTTAGTGATCCATGGTCCATAACTTGTAAAAGAATATTATAAATATCGACATGGGCCTTCTCAATTTCATCAAGTAAAAGGACAGAATGTGGGTTTTTCTTAACAGCATCTGTTAATAATCCACCTTGATCATGACCAACATAGCCCGGAGGAGAACCAATTAACTTACTGACAGAATGTTTTTCCATATATTCTGACATATCAAAGCGTTCAAGGTGACAACCAAGCTGAATTGAGAGCTGCTTCGCTAGTTCTGTCTTACCCACTCCAGTCGGCCCTGCAAATAGGAAACTCGCAATAGGTTTGCCTTCATCACCAAGACCTGACTTAGACATATAGATGGCCTGTGATACTTCATCAACTGCATGATCTTGTCCGAAGATAAGCATCTTAAGATTTTTATTTAGATCCTTTAGCTTATCTTTTTCAGTAGTTTCAACTGTTATTTTTGGAATATTGGCCATTTTAGCGACAACATCCTCAATATCCTTCTTTGTAATTGAAGACTTCTTTTTATTTTCAGGTCTAATTTGGTTTAAAGCACCTGCTTCATCAATGGCATCAATCGACTTATCAGGATTTTTACGATCCATAAGATAGCGCGATGTTAAAGCAACGGCTTCTTTAATGACACTGTCTGAGATTTTAACTCCGTGATAAGACTCGAACTTTGGACGCAATCCTTTTAAGATAGCAATTGTGTCTTCATTTGAAGGCTCATCCACATCAATTTTTTGAAAACGACGATTAAAAGCAGGATCTTTTTCAATAAACTTTCTATGTTCTGCGTAAGTAGTGGAACCAATAATTCTAACAACTCCACGACTTAAGGCCGGCTTTAACAAGTTAGATGCATCCATACTACCACCAGAGGTAGCACCTGCACCCATCACGGTATGCATTTCATCGATAAAAAGTATGGCCTTCTTACCATCTTTATCTAAATTCTCTAGATCTTTGATGACACCTTTTACTCTTTGCTCAAAATCACCTCTAAATTTTGCACCTGCTACCAAGGCGGCCATATCAAGATTAAAGATAGTTGTTCCCTTTAAAATATCTGGAACTTTTTCTTCTACAATCCTCTGGGCCAGTCCTTCAACAATTGCTGTTTTCCCAACACCAGCTTCTCCAACTAAAAGAGGATTATTCTTACGACGACGACAAAGAATTTGAACAATTCTTAAAGCTTCTTCTTCTCTACCAACAAGAGGATCTATTCGATTTTCTCTGGCAAGTTCATTCAAATTCACAGTGAACTTAGCTAAGAAAGAGTCGCCTTTCTTATTTCGTGATTGAGGCTCCTCGCCTTCAACATATTCAATGCGAGGAACTTCTTCTTCATCCTCAGGGCCAAGACCGTGTGAGATGGCCTTAACAATATCAAATCTTTCAATACCCTGCTTTTGAAGAGAGTAAAGTGCGAAACTTTCTTTCTCTTGGAAAAGAGAAACTAATAAATTAATTCCTAATATCTGACTTTTTCCGCTTGATTGCACATGAATCGCGGCCCTTTGAATCACTCTTTGAAGTGACATTGATATTTCTGGTTGATAGACAATACCATTTTCTCGTGCCAACTCTCTTAACTCATCGTTAACGAATTGTTGTTTAGAAAGTGTTTCAATTTGATCATCTGATAGAATACTAAAATTTGAATCATCGTGGATAAATTCATTTAGCTCACTTTCAATTTCTTCAAGATCGCCACCACAATATTCAATTACTTCTCTTACATTTTCATCTGCAAGAAGAGATAAAAGAACATTCTCTAGAGTCAAATATTCATGCTTCAAAGAATTTGCTCTTTGAATTGACTCATTAATGATGGTTTCTAGCTTTTTTGACATCATTTATATTTCTCCTGTGCCTATTCAGGCTCAACAGTACAAAGCAGTGGGTGACCCTCTTTCTTTGCTTCTGACATAACCTTATTCATCTTTGTCTCAGCAACCTCGTATGAGTAGGTTCCACATACTCCTCGACCATTATTGTGGACATCTAACATTATCTTCATGGCCTCTTCTTGACTCCTGTTAAAGACATGCATCAATACCCAAATGACAAACTCCATTGTCGTATAGTCATCATTATGTAGGATGACATGATATTTTGAAGGCTTCTTTACCTTTACTTTATCTTCTAGTGCTACATCACCATCCTCTTGTGTACTAAAGATGGTATTCATTTTTCTAATGTCAATATCGCCAACTTCAAACTTATTCAAATTACTTCCTCGACTTTGCTAAATTTATTTTCTTTTTTTCCATTATCGCCTATCTGTGTTACTCTTTACAAGGTATATACGACTGAAAATCTCTAAAAAAGGTCCATAATGAACTTCTTCGAATTTTTCAAATCTCTGAAGGCCGATCACGAATCAAATTCGATTAATCAGATACATTCCTATTTAAATAAGAAATTTCCTACAATGAACGATGAAAGGAAAGTTATTATATCTTGTATTTGTGGATTACTTGCTCGTATTGCCTACTCTGATTTTCACGTTAGTCAGAGTGAGAAAACGAAAATGCAAAAGATCATTACAGGAATGACTCAATTAAACTCGCAAGAAGCTGAGTTAATAACTGAATACTCAATTGAAAAAATGAAAGAGCTCTCGGGCCTTGATACGAGAAGTTACTGTAAGCCTCTTGTGGATATCATGTCTCAACAAGAGCGCTACCAAGTCCTAAAGGCCCTCTTTGCAATTGCTGCAGCTGACGGTGAAGTTGATAATGTTGAATCAAATGAGATTAGCTATATTGCCAATGCACTCGTTCTTGAAAAGAAATATTTCTTAAGCGCGCAAGCGGATGTGAAAGAGTATTTAAAAACTTTTCAAGTTTAAAACTATTCTCTACACTCTTTAAGTAATTAAAATTTATGACAAGGAAGTTTAATGAAAGAGAGTGTTGATTCTAAGAGAAATCTAGAAAACTCGTTAAAAAAAGCCGCACAATTTATGAATGATGATTTTCAAGGGAATTTCAACTTTTCAAGCCTGCTTGAAAAGAATGAGAAGAAAGCATCAAGTGGCCCAATTTCTAATCTATTACAATCCACAACACAAACGGTAATCGCCTCAGATGTTGAAACTCATGTAGCTAATATAAATAGAGAAGATAAGAAAGATAATCTCTATAAAAAGATCGAAGATCTAGAAAGAAGATTCGAAACAAAAGAAGTAAATGAAAAATTTGAAAGACTTGAGTCGCTTCTTCAATCTATTATCATTAATCAAAAGAATGTTCGTGAACAAATTGAGATGAAGCCAGCTCAAGAAGCTGATTCTTCAAATCGCCAAAAAGATCAAAAGCCCCTTTATATAGCGGCTTCAATCATTGCGACTTCGCTATTGGTTAGTGCAATGATCTTTAAGTCTGAACCAAAGACACAAGTTATTACCAAAGAGATAGTTAAGCCAGTAGTAGCAGCTGTTGAAAAAAAATATCATACGCCAGTTAAGTATCTTAACCTTAGAGCAATCCCAAGCACAAAAGGTGAAAAACTAGAGGTTGTCGCACCAAATACACGCGTAGAAATCATAAAAACTGATGGTGATTGGGTTCAAATTGAATTCAAAAACTATCTTAAAGGCTCAACTCATAAAGGTTGGGTTTACGATTCAAAGAACTTAAAATCTATTTAATTTCAATAAGATAACAAGGGAATTTCGAGCTTTCGAAATTCCCAACCTTGACAATAATTTCTTTCATCCCATCTTATAGGTACACAAAAATAAATGAGGTACCATGTTTCCAATATTAGTAATGTTATTCACAGTTATTCCAGCAATTGAGATTTACCTACTCTTTTCGATAGGTGGTCAAATTGGTGGAGGAAATACTTTTCTACTAGTTCTGATTACAGGTGTAATTGGAGCAGCACTAGCGAAGTCACAAGGAGCGGCCCTTCTCGCAAAAATTCAAGGAGAACTTTCTCAGGGGCGAGTTCCAGCAAATAGTTTTATCCATGGACTACTTGTTTTTGGAGGTGGACTACTGCTCTTAACTCCGGGTTTTTTAACAGATGTTCTAGGTCTTTCAATGGTACTTCCGTTAACTCGCCATCTTTGGCTGATCTACCTAAAGAAGTTCTTTATGAGTTCAATCGAAAGTGGCAATGTTCAATTCTATTCATTTAAAAATGGTGGTGGTTTCTCGTCTTATTCTGGCAACGCCTATAATGCTCAGGCCCGTCATGAAGGGACTAAAAATGGCCCTATTCAAATTGATGAGAACACATTTGAAGTTGATTACGAAAAGAAGTAAGATCTCCTTATGACAACAACCAATGTAACGCTAAGTGATATTCAAGATGCAAGACTTGCAATTGAAAATCGTATTATAAAAACACCACTAACCTACTCGACAACTTTAAGTGAGAAGTTTGATTGCCAGGTTTATTTAAAGCTAGAAAATCTACAGTTAACTGGAGCCTATAAAATCAGAGGCGCCCTTAATCGTCTTTCTAAGCTTACAAAAGAGGAAAAAGATAAGGGAGTCATCGCATCTTCAGCAGGAAATCATGCTCAAGGTGTTGCTCTTGCGGCAAAGCAGCTTGGGATTCAAGCAACAATTGTTATGCCAGAGTCCACTCCTCTTGCAAAAATTCAAGGAACAAAGAAATTTGGTGCTGAGGTTATCTTACACGGAAATTTCTATGATGATGCTTATCAAAAAGCCTTGGAGATTCAAAGAGAATCCGGCCAGGTCTTCATCCATCCTTTCAATGATAAAGATATTATCGCAGGTCAAGGAACTATCGGTTTAGAGATTATTGATGAACTACCAGATGTTGATCTTGTAGCCATTCCAATTGGCGGAGGTGGCCTTATCTCGGGAATCTCAACCGCCCTAAAAGAAAGTGGTAGCCGAGCAAAAATTGTGGGCGTTGAAGCAGTTGAAATGCCAGCAATGAAAACATCAATTGAACAAGATAAAATTGTTACAATTGATAAGAGAAAAACAATTGCTGATGGAATTGCTGTAACGACAGTTCTTGATAATACATTTAATACTGTAAAAAAATATGTAGATGAAATTGTAACGGTTAAAGAAACCGAAATTTCACATGCTATTGTTACACTTCTTGAGTATGAGAAGGTTCTTTGCGAAGGTGCAGGTGCAACTTCAGTAGCGGCCCTTTTATATGATCAATTCAAGGATATTAAAGGTAAAACAGTTGTCCTCGTCGTAAGCGGCGGAAATATTGATTTAAATATCTTAGATCGAATTATCGAAAGAGGTCTTATAACTTCTGGTCGCTCATGTTCGATTATTGTCAATGTTCCAGATACGCCAGGAACAATTGCTAAAATTTCTAATATTATTGGTTCTAAACAAGCTAATATTCTTGAAATTCACCACAATAGAGCATTTACGACTAGTGTACTTGGAGAAACAGAAGTTGAATTTTCACTTGAAACCAGAGGGCATCTTCATATAAAAGAAATCGTTGATGAACTAACCTCAATGGGCTTTAGTGCAAAGAGAGTCTAGGAATTCTAATGAATGAATTAAATTTCTTAAAGCTTACTCGAAAAAATGAAAATGGACTTGCGCCAAAATCATTTAATTCTAATTTTAGTGAATTTGAAATTCATGATACGGGTATTATTGAAGTTACGCCAAAGTCTATTGAGACAGATGATACTTATATTATTTCATGTGGAATTCACGGAAATGAAACGGCCCCTATCGAATTTACGAATGAGATATTAGAGAAAATATACAATGACGAGATCGTACTGACTTCCCCTACTCTTATTATCTTTGGTAATCCGAGAGCAATGAATATTGGTGAGCGTTTTAGTGAATATAATCTAAATCGCTGCTTTAACGGAGCCTATAAGAAGTTATCTGATAATTATGAAGTAAGAAGAGCCAATGTGATTGAGCAACGTTGCTATCAATTTGTAGCCAAGTATAAACAAAAACAGCTCTTTCACTTTGACTTACATTGCGCCTTAAAGAAGAGTGAAATGGAGCGCTTTGCATTAGTGCCAAAGTCTAAAGATCGTAAACGAGATGAAGAGTTTAATCTGGCCCTGGCCAATATGGAAGTTGAAGCATCTCTATTTTCACATAAAGAGTCGACGGTCTTTAGTTCGTTTACTTTCGAAAAATTCAATGCTTTTAGTGCAACAGTTGAACTTGGAAAAGTGTATCCTTTTGGCAAAAATCCAGAAGGTAAATTTAAAGCAGCACAAGAAACTATTGAAAAACTTTTAAGTTCAAAAGAACTCGTGCAGAAACCTTTTCCTAAAGCTTTTTCAATCTATGAATCAATCAATAAAGAATATGATGACTTTAGTTTCACATTTGATGAAGAAGAGAGCGCAAATTTTACGCCTTTTAAAAAAGGACATCATATTTTTACCCAAAATAACGAAGAGTACAAAGCTCCGGAAGACAATTTACGAATGATTTTTCCAAACTCTAAGGTTATCTTAGGGCAAAGAGCATTATTACTTATAAAAGAATTAGAATAACGAATCAGGAGAGAAAATGAGTGATTTTTTAATCGTCACTTCAAGTGACGGAATGAACCTTAAGATGGCAGATAAGATTCTTGAGCTAGCACAAGAAACGGGGAAGTCATTTGAAATCGTAAAACTAAGTGACTATAAGTTACCTCTATATACAGCTGAAGAAGAAAAGAATGGAATCCCGGCCGACGGTGTAAAGCTTACTGATAAATTTATCGCTGCAAAAGGATTTGTTTTCTTAACTCCGGAGTATAATGGATCAGTTACTCCTTCATTTATTAATGCAATTGCATGGATATCTCGCTCAGGTGGTGAATCTTGGCGTGAGGCATTTGTTGATAAGCCAGCAGTATTAGGAACTCACTCTGGTGGCGGTGGTCAATACGTTATTCAGGCAATGCAAAATCAACTGTCATTTATTGGTCTACATATTGTTGGACGTAAACTTCTAACAAACTACAGTAAACAATTAAATGAAGATGGTGCAAGAGATGCACTAGCTAGCCTAGTAAAGCTTGCTTAAATTTCTGATAAACAAAAAGCTCCGAAAGGAGCTTTTTTATTTCTTACATGATTTTAATAAAATTAATTTCTTTGCAGGCTCTATGACTGACGCACAACCATCACCTTGCTGTGCTCTTTTTGAGACATTAATGTAGAAACGAATGCTATCTTTCACGACACTCTTCTTCCCTTTTAAATCTTCTACATTAACAGAGTAATTTGCTTCATATGCATGAACATCTTTATCAATAAGCTTCACATCTGAAATCTTTATTGCTTTTTCTGACGTGGCCAAATATTGTAATGATTTTGGCGCATCGTAATCAGGGTCTTTATTGAAACGATAATATTTTTGATACTTTGATTTCAGACAATCATCTTTAGCACCATCTATTAACCTGATACCGCTCATCTCAATCTCTACTAATTGCGCTGCGACCTTTTTAACATCCTTATTAGATGGACAAATATCGTTAGCAAAAGCAAATTGAGCTAATATAAATGTAGCAAATAATAACCTAAACATTTTTTGCCTCTTTTAATTTGTCTTGAAGACACTGATTAATACAGCTCTCACCTTTAAGTTTTGCCGGTTCATCATAGTAGCATGCAGCGTCTTCAGAATTATGTCTTAAAATACTAAAACGTCCAGACATCATCTCATTTGAATATTCTTGTTCAGATAAAATCGCCTTACATGATGCAACTGCTTGTGCTCTTAAATTAGCAAACATAGTCGAACGATGAGTTGCATGAGTTCTTGCATCAACTCTTGCCGGGCCATAATTCTTTAAGGCCCCACTATGAATATAAGTGAAATTAAAGTCACTGATTGTAATATCATCACATCGACCGAGTTCAGAAAACTTTCTAATGGCCAGAGGGTCTTCCCCAATCGTATCAACCATAATTACGTGGCTCCCCTTCACATTAATGATATCACCTGATCGAATTGAATATGGTAATTTAAACTTAACCGGCTTAATACATGAGTTCTTACTTCTAACAGTATCATGCAAAGAAGTTGTCGTTAGTGAACGATAGTCTCTATCGTTACTAGTAAACTTAAGCCCCTCTGCTGCATATGCTGCTGAGATGAATTCTGAACAATCAATTCCTGATGCCCTAGCACCTTCTCTTGATACCCCTTGGCCTCGAGTGAACAGGTTAATCTCATTACTGCGCAGTCCTTTACGTGAGCCATAACCGTAAACAGGTGGAACCTTAGTTGCATCAATACAACCCTCACCAGGATAGCCTGAGTCTTCATCAAGTTTTCTTAAAACCTCATGAGAACGAACCATTGCTCCTACATCATGAACAACTCTTTGCTTAAAATCTGTTCCATCGCTGAAAGTCGCTTCTTGAGTTGAAACACCACTTAAGCTAGGAGTGCGCGAATCAATAACTGTATCAATTGGCTCACATGACTGATAAATCGTTGCCAAGACTTTACGTGCTCCAATAGATCCTGTTCCAACACTTCTAACAAATGACCACTCTCGCTCATGATCAGTCATTGCACACTGTGTTCCTAGTGCACTGACATTGCCATTGATGTAATCTGTAATATCGTAAGAAGTTGGAAAGTTTGTATAATTATCAGTGAGGCCACGTAGGTCTTCATTAACACCCTGGCCTTCTTCTTCACGCACGACATCGTCTACAACATCAAGGATATCACTTTCACGTGAGACTCTCTTTGCCATTCCCTGCGCCTTTCCACTTAAAAAATCACCACTAGTTAACTGACATGATGTATTTAAGGTAGCTAAAAATATAAAAATTAAAATTGTATTTTTCTTCATAAGTCTCTCATCTCAAGGACTTATCGGCTTCTCGTCCATTGAACTTTAGACGTAATTTTAGATAGTTATAAGCAAGCATAAATAATTTACATATAATGTAAGGATTTGTAATTTTTTATTGAGGGCCCTTTTCTGTACTTTTTAATGTGTCATTGATTTAATGCGCCACTCACATAATAAGGATAAATAAATGAACTTTTCACTTGCCCTGCTAGCTGCTGTTTTTACTGTTAACTTTTCAACGATGGCCATTGATAAAGTTGTTTACGGTGAAGATAATCGCCTTGATCAATTCGAAGTAACGGATCAAAACAAATTAGATGCTCAAATGTCTACTTTAGCGATGATCCCTAAGTCTAAATTAACAAAAAAGACTGAAAACACTTACCTTGCTGATGATTCAAAAATTGAATTATGTGATGGTGAGAGATTTAATAAGCAAGTTGATGTTGCTGACTGTTCAGGCTTTCTAGTAGAAAAAGATAATAAGCAGTATGTTGTAACTGCTGGTCACTGTATGACTTCAAAAGCAGACTGTTATGATAACTTTTGGGTATTTGATTATTCAAAAAAATCTCCAAAAGATGATGCTAGAACAATTCTAGAAAAAAATGTTTATAGCTGTAAGAGAATTGTTGCTCAAAGACTTGGACGCACAAGTGGTGAAGACTTTGCTGTTATCGAACTTAATCGTGAAGTAACTGATCGCAAGCCTCTTGATTATCGTAAAAGAGATGAAATCCAAAAAGGTGAACAAGTATATGTTATCGGTCACCCTTCTGGTCTACCATCAAAAGTTGCTGATGGTGCATTTGTTCGCAAGGCAAATGAATGGTTTAGCTTTTCAACTAACCTAGATACTTTTTCTGGAAACTCTGGTTCAGCAGTATTCAATGAAAAGACAGGTCTTGTTGAAGGAATCCTTGTTCGTGGTGATCAAGATTATAACTATAATCCAAGAAAACAGTGCTACGAAGCAAACAACTGTCACATGAACGGTTGCGGTGGAGAAGACGTTTTCAGAATCACAAGAATTCTATTCTTAAGAGATCCAGTTCAAGACTAATTTTAAAAACTAAATTTACCATCCAAGCAAGAGTTCACTCGTTCTTTTGCTTGGTTGATATCTTCGTTAAAGACTGCCCCAACTTCCACAGTTAAATTCTCTAAAAGCATTTCTAAATACTTTGATTCGGCCGAGCCTTTGTCCGTTATCTGAAGTAATTGTTGGATATTATCAATGAACGTTTCAATATCTTGCTTTTGAATATTTGATTTAAAGAAATTAATTCGATCCTTTTTAGAATCAAACTGCCTAATCTCTCTGTCTTGCGAAAGCTTATCGAGAGTTTCTTCTAATTCTGTTGGACTACTCAATGGTCTAAACGCATCCTTCTTAACAGTTGGAATCATTGTTGTTGAACGACCTTGAGATGATTCAATAATATAAAATTCTGAACCGCTCATATCCTTGATTTCAGTAATTACGCCAACTCCAAAGTTAATCGATACTACCTCTTGTCCTATTTCTAATTTTGGCATAAATCCCCTTTCGTTAGATATGTATTATAGCACAAGTAAGTTAGAATTTCTTGAAGGCAATCTATTCGTTAATAAGCAGCGTCAATTGACGCTCAATCCTTTTTACTTCATTACATTGGTGGTATAAACCTTCTAAAATACTTTATTTTAAGGGGATTTAAGAATGAGTACTAATAGTTTTAAAGAAGCTATATTAGAGGGTATTCCTAAGACTTTACCAAAATATAAGAAATATGAAGAGGATATTAACCACGCTCCAAAACGTAAACAAATTCTATCTCAAGAAGAAGAAAAGCTAGCGTTAAGAAATGCACTTCGCTATTTTCCAAGTGAGCTTCATGCTGAACTACTTCCAGAATTTAAAGAAGAATTAGAAAAATACGGCCGTATCTATATGTATCGATACCGCCCTGATTATAAAATTCACGCACGCTCAATTGAAGAATATCCACATAAGTCAAAACAAGCAGCGGCCATTATGCTGATGCTTTCAAATAACCTTGATTACGCTGTTGCTCAACACCCGCACGAGTTAATTACTTATGGTGGAAACGGCGGCGTTTTTTCAAACTGGGCGCAATATCTATTAACGATGCAATACCTTGCAACAATGACTGATGAACAAACGCTTGTTCTCTACTCTGGTCATCCAGCAGGATTATTTCCATCGCACAAAGATGCACCAAGAGTTGTTGTCACAAACGGGATGATGATTCCTAATTACTCTAAGCCAGATGACTGGGAAAAGTTTAATGCATTAGGAGTAACTCAATACGGACAAATGACTGCTGGGTCATTCATGTATATTGGGCCACAAGGAATTGTTCACGGAACAACAATTACAGTACTCAATGCTCTAAGAAAAATTTCCAAAGAAGCTATTACTGAAACGGCCGGAAAAGTTTTTGTTACAGCAGGACTTGGTGGAATGTCGGGAGCACAACCAAAAGCTGCGGTTATTGCAGGTTGTATTGGTGTCGTTGCTGAAGTAAATCCAAAAGCAGTTAAAACAAGACATGAGCAAGGATGGGTTGATGAAGTTTTCACTGACCTAGACGAAATCATTGCTCGCATTAAGAAAGCTCAAGAAAATAAAGAAGCTGTCTCTCTTGCTTACCAAGGTAATATTATTAACCTATGGGAGAAGATTGCAGAAAGTGATCTGCATATTGACATTGGTTCTGACCAAACTTCTCTTCACAATCCATGGGCCGGTGGTTACTACCCAGCGGATCTTTCATTTGAAGAATCAAATGAGATGATGGCAAGTAACCCTGAACAATTTAAGAAAGAAGTTCAAAAAAGTTTAGTGAGACACGTAAACGCTGTTAACAAACTTGCGGATAAAGGAATGTACTTCTTCGATTATGGAAATGCATTCTTACTAGAAGCATCTCGCGCAGGTGCTGATATTATGAAAGAAGGAAGCACTGAAGACTTCAAGTATCCTTCATATGTTCAAGATATTATGGGGCCAATGTGCTTTGATTACGGCTTTGGACCATTTAGATGGGTTTGTACATCAAGCACACAAGAAGATCTTGATCTAACAGATGAACTGGCAACACAAGTTCTAGAAAAACTAATGCAAGAGTCTCCAAGTGAAATCACGCAACAGATGCAAGACAATATCACGTGGATTAAAGGTGCAAAAGAGAACGACCTAGTTGTTGGCTCAAAAGCACGTATTCTTTATGCTGATAGTGATGGAAGAATTGAAATCGCTCTTGCTTTCAACAAAGCACTTCGCGAAGGAAAACTAAAAGCACCAGTTGTTCTAGGTCGTGACCACCACGATGTTTCAGGAACAGACTCTCCTTTTAGAGAAACTTCTAATATCTACGACGGCTCACGTTTTACAGCAGATATGGCCGTACAAAACTTTGTTGGTGACTCATTTAGAGGAGCTACTTGGATTTCTCTTCACAACGGCGGAGGTGTCGGATGGGGAGAAGTAATCAATGGTGGTTTTGGAATGGTTCTAGATGGTAGTGAAGATTGCGATCGTCGAATCAAGTCGATGCTTTTTTGGGATGTAAACAATGGGATTAATCGTAGAAGTTGGGCCCGTAATGAAGGAGCGACTTTTGCAATTAAGAGAGCTATGGAAAAAGAGCCTCTTTTAAAAGTTACAATTCCAAATTTAGTTGATGATTCTTTATTATAAGAAAAAGAAAAGCTCCCACTATGGGAGCTTACTCTTATGCCGCAGTTTTGTAGTTTAAACTAAAGGGGTAGTAAATTTCCTGGGCATCTTTATTAATAATATCCTCGACCAAGGATATAAATTCAAATTCGTCTAGGCCATTTAATGAAGCCGCTGCCCAAATTGGCGATAGTTTTTCAGAAAAAAGGTCTGCATTGAAATCTCCGTCTGATGTTGTTTCTAAATAAATCCCTTGCACCTCATTTCTTGTTTCATTTAAAAAAGTTTGTTTAAAATTGTCTTTTTGCATTCGAACGTCCCCCGTAAAGGTAAGTAACAAAGAAAAGTAACGTGTACTTTATTACTACTCATCCATTTTGCAGCAATTTTGAATTTCTAAGAATTAATTCATGCAATTCAATAAATTCAATGACTTAAATTAACTCAGATGAATAAAAATACATGATATTATCGTGAATTATTGTCAGCTTTCCTTGGCAATAAATAAAAACTAATGAACTCGTCCATCTGTCGAAACTCTTCATTGTGTTCTTTTTAAAAGCGAACTATATTGAGGCCATGAAAGGTATCATTTTATTAAGTATTGCTTGTGCAATCTGGGGTCTTGGCTTTGCTGGAACTCGATTTACACTAACTGACTATTCTCCTGTTTGGTCAAATTCACTACGCTATATCTTTGCTGGTTCATTTGCCTTTGTGATTTTATTTTTTAGAAATGATTTCAAAAAACTAGCGGGTAATAAAAAAGAAGTTATGGGTGGTCTAATTTGCTCTGCACTTCTTATGATGGCCCTTCAGCTCCAAACTGTTGGTATTGCCATGACAACAATGGCAAAGGCCGGCTTCTTTACTGTTTTCTACGCTATTATTACGCCGATTATCTCCGTTCTCTTTCTTGGTCAAAGAGTTCGTAAAACATTCTGGCTTCTACTATCAACTTCTATGCTTGGAATTATGATGATGAACGGAATGGACTTTAGTAATTTTAATATGGGAGATATTTTTGTTATTGCTTCGGCAGTCTTCTTCTCTCTTCATATTATTGCTACAGATCGCTACGCTAATGATGTTGAAGCTGTTCGCTTCAATTTTCTGCAGTGTATTTTTATGGGACTTATGGGCCTAATATTTGCTCTGATCTATGAAGGGCCGACTAGCTTATCTGTTCTTTATACAAACTCACCATTTAACTTCCCATCACCACTATGGGGATTCTTAATACTTTCGATCTTTTCTTCTTTGATTGCATTCTCGCTGCAAATAACGGCCCAAAGAAGTATCCCTGCTCACATTGTAGGGTTAGTCTTCTTAAGTGAATCAATCTTTGCAGCTTTATTTGGTTATATTTTATTTGGGGAAACGCTAGATCCTACAGCGATTGCTGGATCGGTGGTTATTGTTATATCTGTCGCACTTGTGCCAAAATTTACTAATATTAGAAAAGATGAAAGTGAATCTGAAGAATTATTAGAAAATACCGGGGCATCGTCTGTTGTCAACGATACCCGAGCATAAGTAATAACGACCTTAAGCCGCTAATGGTATATCGTTTGAAAATGGAAAAATAACGTTATCTATTTGAGTTGGGATTACTTCTTCAACGATAGTTGCGAACTCGTCCTCTGTGAGGCCATTGATTTGTGCCTCTGACCAAATGATTTCTAATTTTTCATTAAAGACATTACAATTAAACTCGCCTTTAATTTTCGATTGAGAAACGATTGATTTAATCTCATCTCTTGCATGGGCAATAAACGTCTCTCTAAAGTTTTCAATATTCATTTGTGTTCTCCTCGTCATTTAACCAAGGGGCAACCCTCTCTGGAACCCTTTTGGCTATTTAGCTATTATGCAAAGGTTTCGCTAAACTCTAACGAGAAAAATAATTTGATCTAATTTCAGATAGTTAAAATATGAACAAAGAGGTCAATCGTAGTGATTTTATTGAATTAGGTAATTTAAAAGTGCCATAGTAATATGCCAGCTTCAATAAAAACATAGACTTATAAATTCACGTAAATTTATAGCGAACAACTCGTAAGTCCTTTCTTTTTCAAGTACTTTTGGTGGTACTCTTCGGCAACGACATAATTATTCAACAATTCGAGTTTAGTAACAATTGGATTTTTAAAGCAACCACTTTCTTCAAGCTCTTTAATGGCTTTTGCTCCAGCTTCTTTTTGTGCTTCGTTACTATAAAAAATCACACTACGATATTGAGATCCAACATCAACGCCTTGGCGATTTAAAGTAGTTGGATTATGGTTATTAAAGAAGATATCTAATAGGTTTTCAAACTTTATTATTGATGGATCATAAGTAATTTTAACTACTTCAGCGTGACCAGTTGTATCAGTACAGACTTCTTCATAAGTCGTTTGGTCGCTTTTTCCACCTGCGTAGCCAACTTCAGTTTCAATGACTCCCGCAAGCTTTCTAAAGGTTTCTTCGACACCCCAAAAACACCCTGCTCCAAAAACTGCGACTTCGATATTGTTCATTGCAAACCTCCGATTTATTTCGTAATTTAACCGACATATGAGCAAGAAAACAAGAAAATTCTTAGAAAAGAAATTTGAAAAAGAACTAGAAATAGCAAAAGAAAAGGCCGTTCACGGACAACATGAGATCATCATTATTTTAGATCATCTAAAGGGTGGCTTTAATATTGGAAAGATACTCAGGTCATGTGAGATCTATAGTGTTCACGAAGTTCACATTGTTGGAACAAAGTTCTTCGATGTAACCATTGCCAAAGGTGCACTCAAAAGAGTAAAGACATTCTTCTATGATAATATTGAAGATTCGATTGAGCGAATTAATGAACTTGGCTACACTCCTCTTACTCTCGATTCAAATGCACAGACATTTTTAAATGAAAGTGAACTTCCTAAGAAGTCTGCCTTTATCTTTGGCCATGAAGAATTTGGTCCACTAAAAGAAATGCCTGGAATTGAAAGACTAAAGATCAAGCAATATGGAATGACAGAATCTTTAAACGTCTCTATTGCTGCAAGTATTGTCATGTACGAATACACTAACCAACACGCTAGCGAGTAAAGTAAAAATGATTGAAACAAATAACCTCACAAAGAAATTTACTAGTTATAAAAAAGAAGAAGGATTTAAAGGAAGTATTAAATCGTTCTTTAATCGTAACCCTATAACAAAATATGCCGTTAACGACTTTAGCTTCAAAGTTGAAAAAGGTGAAATTAAAGGCTTACTTGGTCCTAACGGAGCAGGAAAAACAACACTTATGAAAATGCTTACGGGAATTATTGTTCCCTCAAGCGGAGAAGTTACAATTGCAGGCTACAAACCTTGGCAACGTGACAAAGAATTCAGAAAGAAGATAGCTCTAGTTATGGGGCAAAAGTCTCAACTTTGGTGGGACATTCCGGCCATGGACTCTTTTCAATTACTTCAAAAGTATTATGAAATCCCAGATGACCAATTCAAAAAGAAGCTTGGTTACATGGGTGAACTTTTAGATGTAACAGAATTATTTCATATTCACGTAAGAAAGCTTTCTCTTGGGGAAAGAATGAAGCTTGAGTTAATGGCATCTCTACTCCATGAACCAGAAGTATTATTCTTAGATGAGCCAACGATTGGACTAGATTTAGTAGCACAAGAGAATATGAGAAATTTCTTAAAAGAATATCACGCAAAAAATGAGCTATCGATTATTCTAACATCACACTACATGGCCGATGTTCAGGCGCTTTGCAAAGACCTCGTTCTAATCTCAAAAGGTCAAAAAGCATATGATGGCCCACTTCAGAATCTTGAAAAGATCCTTGGAGATAAGAAATCAGTATACTTCAGCTTTGATAGGGCCATTGATACAAAAGAAGAGTTCTGGTCAAAGCTTGATTGCGACTTCTTAGATAATGCTTCAAGTGTAGAGTTAAGAGTTGATAAGGAAGAGCTTTCAGAGATTTCTGCGGCAATTCTATCAAAATATCCAGTTGTTGATTTTCATACGGAAAAACTTCCAATTGAGAAAGTTATGAAGAAGATCATGGAGAATCCGGAGATTCTAAGTAATGTCTAATCTTATAAAATGGTGGCAAACCATTAAGATCTCCATTGTAAAGTACACGGCATACCGCCTAAATTTCTTCCTCCAAATAATTGGACCGGCACTGGTGTTTCTCTTTATCAAATACAACTTGTGGACGGCAATTTTTGAAAGTACAGGAAGTGATACAATTAAGGGCTATACGCTTAAGGCGATGCTTACGTACCACGTCTGGGCCTTTGTGGTTTCACAACTTGCCCAAGGTCATACTGCACTTAACTTGGCCCTTGATATTCGAATGGGAAGGATTTCAACATATCTAATCTACCCTTTTAATTTTTGGGAGTTTCATACCGCTTCATTTATTGGCTTTCAAATTATTCAATTATTTGTAACAGGTTTTGCAATATTCTTGTTTTCGATAATTGGTATTTTACCAAGTGTCGACTTACCGACACTTCTAAATGGTGTTGGGGTTTGTCTTTTTGTAAGCCTCTTTTGGTTCTCGCTACAATACTTAACGGGTGTTATGGCATTTTGGTTAGAAGAAACATGGATATTGAGAGTTATGCTTCAGATGATCACAGTTTTCTTATCAGGTGCAATTATTCCGCTAGAACTATATCCGGACTTCTTTAGAGAAATCCTTATGTATACACCATTTCCCTATCTAACTTACTATCCAATTAAGGTTTTCATGGGAGAGGCCGTAAGCTATGCAACTTTTTTTAGTGTCCTATCTCCATGGCTAATCCTTGTTAGTGTTATCAGTGCATTAACGTGGCGTCGTGGGATTAAACTTTACACAGCGGCGGGGATGTAATGAGTTTTAGTTCGGAAATTAAACACTATCTTTCAGTATATAAGAAATTTATCTCTACAAGTACTGCCGTGGCCATGAGCTTTCGTACGAGCTTTGTTCTTATGGTTATGATGGATCTTATGTTCTTTGGTTCGGCTTACTTCACTGTTGATTTTATTTTTGATCACGTGGATATGGTCATGGGTTGGAATCGAAACCAATTCATGCTCTTTCTCTCATATGTCTTATTAGTTGATGGCTTCCACATGATTATTTTGAGTCAGAATTTTTGGCGCTTTAGCGATGATTTAAAATCAGGTCAGCTAGACTACACAATCTTAAGGCCACTAAGTTCTATCTTTAGTGTCTTCTTTAGGAATGTAAGGCCTTCCTCAATTCCGACTTTAATTCCTGCAATTGTAGTATTTAGTTATTATGCAAACATAAACAATTTCTCTCTTTTTCAGTGGTTATTAGTTCCTCTGCTGTTAATCCTATCTTTGGCCCTACTGGCAGTTGTCGAGTTTGTCATAAGCTGTGCAATGTTTTGGTTGGTAGAGGGTGTAGGTATTAACTTCTTTAGAATGCAGATGCAGCAACTTTCGCGTTGGCCGGATCTGATATATGGTGCCGCAACGAAGAGAGTCTTTTCAACTCTTGTTCCAATTTTACTTGTAGGCTCGGCCCCTATTCATTTCTTACTAGATATGAGTAAGTGGCACTACCTACTTTTAATGGTAGTTGCCACTGGTGTATTTTGGTTTATCTTGTTAAAGCTTTGGGAACGTGGACTTCAAGTCTACGACTCGGCTTCTTCATAGGCCATATTTAAGCAGCTTGTCTTCTTTCACTTTCTTCACCCAAGAAGACAAGCTCGATCTCTCCAATTGAACGATTCACAAAGCTAACTTCATTTAAAAGCTGATCTGCGATATTTGATGCACCTTTAGCAATTCCAGTATTTGACTTAGAAGAGACATCGATATTTGAAATTGAATTTTGTAACTCAGAAATCCCCTTTGATTGCTCATACGTTGCAGTAGTAATTTCTGTAATTGAGTTAGTAACATTCTCAACACTATCGACAATTTCTTCAAGAATTTGCCCACACTGATTTGCTACTTCAGAGCCAGAAGTCACACTATTTCTAACTTTTTGAACAAGATCAGTAAGCCTCATATTAGACTCTTCAACAATTGAGTTTACTTCATTAACACTTGTGCTAACCATATCTGAGATTTCAATTGAAGCATTTCCACTCATTTGGGCCAATTTACCGACTTCTTCAGCAACTACGGCAAACCCTTTTCCAGCTTCTCCTGCCCTTGCAGCTTCAACTGAAGCATTAAAAGATAAAAGCTTTGTTTGAAAAACGATATCATTAATAATTTGAGTTCTTTCCTCAATGCGATTAATTAACTCAACGATATGAAGCATCTTCTTATTGTTATCCGTAAATTCACCAACCATCACATCAATATCACTATCAATACCATTCATAGAATGAATCATTTTCTTAACAATTTTCTTACCGACTGCAGCCTTGCCTAAACTCTCCTGTGCTAAATTATTTGAAACCTTAGCATTATCAGCAGTCATCCTGACCATAGAACTAATCTCTTCTAGAGAGCTTGAAGATTCTTGTAATGATGAATCTTGTCTTTCACTAGATAGCGATAGTTCATTAGATGTCGATGCAATACTCTTTGCACTTTTTGTCAGTGATCGAGATGTATTAGTTAGAGCAGTGATCGTTGCCTTTATTTTTTGCGATATATTAGATGCATAAGCAACACCGATAGAGAAGCCAAGGATAATTCCAATTAAAGAAACGACGACTAATGTAATTTGTAAGCTACGAGCTGTTGAACTAACCACTGATGCGGAAGTGAGAACTTCTTTAGACAGTCGTTCATTGTATTTATCTAAAACTCTTTGGTAATTTTCAGCAGCTTCTGGACAGTGAATTAAGAAAATTTCTTGAAGTTCAGATCTCGCCTTCTCGTTATTAATCTTTGCAAGTTCAACTGCTCTACCACCAACTTTCTTGAAGTCATTCCACTGTACTTGAAGTTCATTAAATATTTTTTGTTCTTCTGCATTAGAAATAAGACGACTTAGTTTATTAGCAGCTAATTCATAATTATCAATCATCTTTAGAGTGTTAGAAATAGCGCTTTCTCTATTTCTTCGATCCAGGTCCTCAAGCCCAAGAGTTCTAACTTGAATTCGCGTTTTCTGATAACTAACATCCATTTCACTTAGTAATGAATTTCGAGGAATAATATTCTCGTTAAAGAAGCTTGATTGCTCACTCAATTCACTTACACCGAAGTAAGAAACAGTACTTATAACAATACTGACAACTGATAAAAAGAAACATAGTAGAATTAACTTAACTTTAAAATTCTTATTCTTCATTTATCCTCCATAACCACTTGAAGTATCGTACAGAGGCAAGTTTAATTAAAGTTTAGTATTTAAACTAAACCTATACAGAATAAAAATAAATAGAATTGGATATGTTGAATTCTAACAATTTAAGCAATAAAAAAAAATCAAAAAAAATCAAAAGTAAAATTAGTGGGACTCAATTTTTTCGCACGCGCCTTGATGTTTTATTTGCACTTTTTGGCAATTTGCGTTGCAAGCACTACCGTAAGTCTTTCCATCAACTCCACACACTGGCATCCAAATCATCGGACAGATACATGGTGCTTTCCCCTGTGGATGATGAGGCTTCATCGGAGAAGTAGCGTCGGGCCTTAGTTGTTTTTTATTTGTAGTCTTATTTTCTTTATTATCACATGCACCGTCAGAGATTTCAGTGGCCCCTGATGCTTGTGCCATACAACGATTTGAGTAAGTCTTCCCATTCCCACAAACAGGACTAAATTCTTTTGTACACTTAAATGCGTAACTATTAATTGTTAGAACAATCGCTAAAAAGAATTTCATATCTACCTACTTTTTTCGAAGTTTACACATGTACAAAGGACCTATTTCTCCCTTCGCATCCGGTAGAAATATTGTACCATATTCAGTTTTTTCTCCAAAACCGAAAGTATTTAGTTCTTGAACAAGCTCAACTTGGTCAGCTCTTTTTTTAAGAACCTTAGCTATAACTTCATCATTTTCAAGACTAGATATAGAACATGTTGAATACAGAACTTCTCCGCCACTTTTAAGGGTCAAAAGGGCCGAACACAGAAGCGAGTATTGAGTGGCCGCAAGATTCTTAGTTCTCTTCTTAGACCACATATTGAGATATTTTTGATCATTTAAAGTATGACGCTCTCCGGAGCATGGTGCATCGAGAAGAACAAAATCGAATTCATCTTTTAGGTTTAGGCCATACTTATTGCCATCAAAGCCGCGAATATCAATGACATCCCTCATCTCTTCTGGCACATACTCTGAAATAACACGGCGTAGGCGCTCTTTTCGATTTCGAGAAAGCTCATTTAAAACAAGGTGTCCCTTTCCTTGCATTTCTTCAAAAAGAACTAAACTCTTACCTCCAGGGGCCGCACACATATCAAGAACTTTGGATCCCGGAGTTGGATTTAGATTACGAGCAACGATAACGCTAGCAGCATCCATGATATAGTGGGATTTAATTTGCTGATTTTCACTCACTTCGCCATTAGCATAAACTCCTGCAATGATTTCATCGGAATCAATAAAATCACCTTCAAACCAAATATTACGACGATAGGCCTTTTCCTCTTTCTTTGTGAAAGAGTCCTTTAATGAAGGCCATCTCTGGCCCCACATTTGTGAGTAAAAATATTCAAAGCCCTCTGGGCCTTTCGTTGGTGCAGCTTGGTTTTTCATGCGCATCATGTTACTAAATAAGGCCTAAACAGCAAAGTAAAGGATCGTGAAATGGAAAAATTTATTGATCAAATTATCAAAAATTTAAGTGCCAATGGCTTCCCTGAAAAGAAAGTCTCACTTCCAACTGAAAAAATGTATGAAGTTGCAGATAATAAAGGTTTAAGCCTTAATAAAGTTCTCGAAGAATTAAGAGAAAAGAAAATGATCGACAGTGAAATCGGTCCAGAAAAGATCGTCTTTTCAATGCAAAAATTTGAAAATCAACAAGATATGTACGCTAAGGCACAAGAGATGATGTCTCAAATGTCACCAGAAGAGCTACAAAAAATGCAAGATATGATTCAAAACATGTCTCCAGAGCAGCGTGAACAAATGATGGAACAAGCAAAGAAAATGGGGATGATCTAATAGAATCATTTTTTTCTACTCCACTTTCAAGTCTAGAAGACTTCATCACAGAGCATGGATTCACAAGAGTTCATGCTCAAACGATCTATACTCAGATCTATAAGCACGGTGCAAAATCCTTTGAAGAAATTTCTGGATTACCACAAAAGCTTTATTCGTTATTAGAAAAAAAGTACTGCTTTGATTTTCTTGAGATCGCCAAAATTCAAGAATCAGTTGATGATAAAACAGTTAAGCTCTTATTCAAGTTAAGCGATGGGCGCACAGTTGAAACAGTCTGTGTCCCTTTTCAAAAGAAGTATACTCTTTGCCTCTCTTCACAAGTTGGTTGTGCAATGAAGTGTTCATTCTGCTTTACTGGAACTCAAGGACTAACACGCTCTTTAGAAAAGAAAGAAATTATTCTGCAATACATACAAGCATATGCCTATATCAAAGAGAAATTTGAGGGCCACCAAGCAGCTCCTAATATTGTTTTTATGGGTCAAGGAGAGCCTCTTCATAATATTGATAATGTTGCAGATGCCATTGAGATTCTAAAAACCACAGAGGGCATGGGACTAGGTCCAAGGCAAATTACTCTTTCAACGGCCGGCTATCTTCCAGGAATTAAAAGATTTAGTGAATTAGGAAGCGTTAACTTTGCCCTAAGTTTTCACTCTCCATTTAATGAAGAAAGAAATGAGCTTATTCCATTAAATAAAGCCTACCCTATTGCGGACCTCATCGAAGAGCTTAAGTCTATAAAGCTCATGAAGCGACAATTTCTAACTTTTGAATATTTAATTATTCGCGACTTAAATCATACGAGAAAACACGTTGAAGAAATTGGAAGGCTATTAAAAGATATGCCTGTAATTTTCAATCTAATTCCTTTTAATGAATTTCCAGGTGCACCCTATAAGAGGCCAGAGATGGCAGCAGTCGAAGAGTTTAAAGCTGGGCTTATGGAGTTGGGGTTTCATGCAATGATTCGCACAACTAAGGGCGATGATATTCTAGCAGCTTGTGGCCAATTAACATCACAAGAAACGCTTAGCTAATTCACTATCAGGAATTGGACAAGTATCCATTTCCTCACCAATTCGATATCGATTATTAGCAACTAGTTCATATAGCCAATTTCTTATCACCTTGGGAACGATCTTAAATATATTGAAATACCCATGGCCAAGCACATCCATCACAGCAATGACCGCATCCGACTTAGTAGAAAGCTTACCATTTTGATAAAAAACTACTGTCGACAGATTCTTAACAAAATCTTGTTGAAGATAATTCAAGGCCTTTGGGTCCTGTAAATTACAGAATTTTACCTTTTTCTTGTGGTCAATTCGATAAATAAACTTGACGAGCCTATTACATATTAAGCACTTACCGTCGATGAAGATGATATTCATACTATCCATTCTACACCATCTGCCAAATTGTAAAAATTATATTTGCTGAGTTAGAACTACATTGTTCATATTAAGTATGTTAGATTTTGCCAACTTTTACCCTATTATCGAGAGAGCAATCTATGAAGAAAATTCTACTTCTTGGTGTTAGTGCCATAACCCTTTTAAATCTTACGTCATGTGGGAATCGTTCAAGTATTTATGACGACAAGGGACCAACTATTAACAGTCAAGGCCTAAAAGGTGATGCTGTTGCTTCAGAAGTTTCAAATGCAAACTTTGTTTGTGACAGATTTTCAAAAAATGGATGTATTGATCAAGTCCTACTTATGGGTAAATTAAATCGTGGAAAACTTCAAACATGTGCAGCTTTCTTTGTTGGTGAAAATTTAATTGCGACAGCAAAGAAATGTCTTCCAAGCAAGCAAAAAGATCAGTCGTACTCTGACTGGCTTGACTCAGCTTGTTCGGCAGTTGCTTTCAAAGACCTTAAAGGTTTCACATATACTTGCTCATCAATTGAAAATCAAAAATATTCTGAAATTGCTCTAATCTCAACAAAGCAAAAGTCAAAAGTTGGATTTCTTGAAACAACTAATGAAGGTATTAACTTTGGTGGAAAGAACCAAATCTTTGAACTTACAAGCTTTAAAAAAGGTTTTGAAATTAACTATGCTTTATCAGAAGGTAAATACACGAGAGCAAAGAAAGAGTGTAATGGACTTACAGATTCACTTCTGACAACAATTAACGGATCAAAAGATTCTAAGAACTTTGTCCTTTCAAATTGTGCAATTGATTGGAACTCAACTGGTTCTCCAGTTCTAGTTGATGGAAAAGTTGCTGGTATGCTTCATGGTAAAATCGAAGGTGATGCAGATTTTGGAACAAAAGTGAGTGATAGAGATGGTGTTGCAGTTGCTGAAAACTTTGCATGTCAAACTAAGTTTAACGCTAATACTCCAGCTGCTTGTGATCTTCATAAGCTTGGAGATAAAATTAACAGCCTAAAAAAGACTCTAAAAAATGCCCTTGTTAATAATGGGACAGCTTTTGATGCAAATACTCAAGATATTACAATCTTTAGAAAAGATTCAAATCTAATGGTTCTAGCAACTGAAAAAGCAACGACTTGTGCAACAGAAGGTGAAAAAGGAAGCTTCCAAGCTTGTAAGGTAAACTTACCACTTAAGAACAAATTCCTTTCAACTCTTGATCTTGCAAATGTCGCTCTTGATTGTGACAACGCCGTGACAACAAATTGGAAAACAATCAAAATTGATGAGAAGCTAACAAGACAATTTAGCTTTGAAGACTATACTTTAGATGGATACCACGCTGATAGATTTTGGATAGAAATTCCAGCTTGTGAATAAGTAGTAAAAAGAAAAAAATATAAAGGCCGCTCAATCAGCGGCCTTTTTTATTTAAAGTGTATTTTGTAGAAACTCTCTCATTAATTCCCAAGACTCTTTATCTGCTTTTTCATTATAGGCCAATGGAAGATTAAATTTCTTCCCATTCTCAGTCGCCTTAGGATTCGTGAAGGCATGAGTTGCACCTGGTAGGTTCACAAATCTCATAGGAAGCTGCGATCTTCTTATAACCTTCTTAAAATTAGCGATATCGTCTTTTGACACTAACGGATCATCTGCACCATTTATTACAAGTAGCTTTGCCTTTGAGTTCTTTGTGACTTTTTTAATCCCACCTAACGAGCCGTGAAAAGAGACAACTCCCTTCAAGTCTGCTCCTTGGGTAGCATTGAAAAGAACCACAGCACCACCAAAGCAGTAACCGATCGCTCCAATTCGTTCAGCATCGACACTTGGCTGCTCTTTTAAAAGCTCCATGGCCTTATTAAATTTGGCCTTTAGAAGAGTTGGATCCTTAAAAGCTTCAGTAGCAAATTTCATTGCATCCTTAGGATGATTTGCCTGTTTTCCATCTCCATACATATCCAGTGCAATAGCATTGTAGCCAAGCTCAGCAAGTTGATCTGCTCGCTTACGAGCATATTCATTATGTCCCCACCATTCATGAACAACGACTATTCCAGGTCTCTTATCATTCTCATTTCCAGTCAGGGCCATATAGCCCTTAAAAGTCTTATCCCCTACTGTGTAATCAACATTCTCCGTTGTAACAGATGAACAGCTTACAAAGCCCATCATCATAAAAATTGGCAGTAAAATTCTCATTTTTCCTCCTAAAATATTGACTGCCACAACGCAATCAGATAATTATGCATTATGACAAAAACAAGCCTATATAATTTAACTTTAGAAAGTTTCCCATATGATGAAGCAAAAATCATGGGAAAGTGGGTCTATAAAAAGTTAAATTTTAATCCTGACACCTGGGAGAATGCTCCACGTGTACTTAGAGAAAAGGCAAAAGAATATGACCTATCACTGCTAAAAATTCTTTGGCAGGGACTTTCGAAGGACGGAACACGTAAGTTTCTTCTTGGTTTAGGTGATAAGAACTCAATTGAAGCGGTTCTTATTGAAAGTGAAAATGATAAGCGTCTAAGATCGACTCTGTGTATTTCGTCACAAGTCGGATGTGCTATTGGTTGTACTTTTTGTCACACAGCAACTCAAGGGCTCACAAGACACCTGCAAACTTCAGAAATCGTAGGACAATACCTAACTGTCTCTAAGTGGATGCAAGAGAATGTCGATCCAAAATATCAGATTTCAAATATTGTTTTTATGGGTCAAGGTGAACCACTTCATAACTTCGAGAATGTGAAGAAGGCTTGCTATCTATTAACTGATCCACTAGGTATTGCACTAAGTAAGCATAAAGTTACAATTTCAACATCAGGTTTAGTACCAAAGATCAAACAATGGGAAGAACTACCAGATGTGAATGTTGCCATCTCTTTGCATGCAATTAGAAATAATCTACGTAGTGAGCTGATGCCAATTAATAAACGCTACCAAGTTGATGATCTTCTTGAGGCACTAAGATCAATTCCAGTTAAGAACTCTCGTCGTATAATGTATGAGTACCTCTTAATTAAAGATCTTAATGATACGCAAGAAGATATTGATGGGTTGATAGAAAACCTTCCGAAGAAGGAATCAAAGATTAATATCATCCCATTTAATGAGTATCCTGAAAGTAAGTTTAAACGCCCAAGTGATGAACATATTGAATGGTTTCAAAGATCACTTCAAGCTGCAGGTCTTACTTGTACAGTTAGAGAAACTAAGGGTGATGATATTCTAGCGGCTTGTGGCCAACTGAAAACACAATACGAAAAACTTAATCTTCCATCGTAATTAGATTAGCGAGTCTTTAACAAGTGCAAGAATATCCTTAACAAGCAAAGAGTTCTTCTTCTCTACTCGATAAACTAACGCAATTTGGTCCTTAACTATCGGTGAGTTATTTACAGGAACGAGGTTCTTATAATTAGAGGCCACACGACTTGGAAGAAGACCAATACCAAACCCTTCATTTGTGAGCTTGGCAATCACTTCTAAGTTATCGCTTTCAACATGACCATCGATTTCAATCGAGTCATTTTTAAGCTTTCTTAGTAAGTCCTGACTTTGTGCTAATTGAGGATTAAAAATTAATTTATTATTTTTTCTTTTTGGTCGGCTCGACTCAAAAAGCTTAACCTCATCGAGCCCCATCTCATTAATAATAAGGTCTGGATGTTTTATAGGATTAACGACAATTCCAAAATCAACTTCAAAATCAATAACTTTTCCAGTAATGATGCGTGAAGAATCGTGAATTAAATTGAAATTTAAACGAGGATACTTCTCGTATATCGAAGGTAGAATATGTGGGAGAGAATATATTGCAACTGAAGGATGAATACCAACCTTGAACTCTCCAATAATTTCTCCACCTTCTTGATTAAAGATATTCTTAGCATCTTGCCAGTCTTGTAAAAGCTTATTTGCACGATGATGAAATTCTTCACCAAATTTAGTAAGTTCAATTCCGCTTTTAAGTCGAATAAAAACAGGAGCACCAAGTTCCTCTTCTAATCTTTTAATTGAATAACTTAATGCCGGTTGTGTTAACCCAAGTTGTTCTGAAGCTCTAGTGACATTCTTAAGCTTGGAAACAATAAGAAAATTTCTTAAGTCATCTAATTTCAAAGACATTCGATACCTACTTTATTAATTCATTAATTAATTTTTTATAATCCATTCCTGCTAATTTTGCGGCCATGGCAAATTCATCTTTTGTTGCGACATTTGGATTGGGGTTGGCCTCAATTATATAAGGAATACCTTCTGGACATACTCGCAAATCAATTCGTGCATAACCTGTTAGCTCTAATACTTTATAAGTTCTTTTACAAATTTTTATAATCTTATCTTCCAGCTCTTTTGTTATCTTAGCTTTTCCAGTCTCAATACCTTTATCCTGTCTATATTTAAGACTCCATTTAGCTTTTTCAGAGTAAAGCTTAGCAAGTGGATTATCGATATTATTAAAAGCAAGCTCTAAGATGGGAAGAACCTTCAGTCTTTTTGCTCCCATTACTCCAACGAAGAACTCACGACCTTCGATAAATTCTTCAATAATTACATCTTCCTCATATTTATCCATAAGATAAATAATGCGCTCAATTGCCTTTTCAGGAGATTTAACTATAGATGCCGAACTAATTCCAAGAGATGCATCTTGATAGAGGCATTTTACAATTAATGGATACTTTAATTTCTTCGATATTTTCGTAACTTTGGCTTTTGAGCGGCTTGTGAAAACCTGAAACCCAGGTGTCTTAATCCTGTGGTACGAAAGAAGTTTTTTGGCCAACGCCTTATCTCTTGCTATCATGAGCCCGCGTGGATTGGCCCCTGTATATTTAACTTTCAGTAATTCAAGGTAAGAAACAACGTTTTGATCAAAGAGTACTTTTCCATCAAATTCCTCTAAGAGATTAAACACAACGTGTGGCCTAAACTCTTCAATGGCCTCTCTTAATGGCATAAGATCAGAGTAGACACCAACGATATTAACTTCATGACCTATTTCTTTTAGTGTTGAAATAACATTATATTCCGTAATCCACGGTTTAAATTCAAAGTCGTCTTTTTTCTTATCTTCTTTAGATATATCAGCTGGAGGAATGAGATCAGAATGAACAAGAACTAACACTCTTTTCTTTCTTTTATGACTTTTTTCTTTCTGGCTCACATGACTATCCTGTCGCGCCCCTCTCTAAAGTATTTATCAGCATGCGATAACACAATATTTTGTATGATTTGAGGGCCATACTTATTTGGAATCATAAGCTTTTTAGAACTTGAGATACTTTCCAAATCATTTACAACAGATTCTATTTTATATTGATATTCTTTTGTCAGCAAGGATATATCCCTAACGAGCTCTCTCCTTAAACCACCGATTACTTTATCTAGCTCTATTCCTGTCGTTTCATTATGGATAAGGTACTTTTGAATATGATGTATACTACGACGTGCTTGAGAGCTTTTACGTAATTTCTTTCTTTTAAGCTTAAGATACTCTCTTACTGTTAATTCACTTTCTTCAATACTATCAATCTCTTTATAACAAATGACGTTTGGCTTTTTATTACTTAAGGCCTTCATCATATTATCAACATACTTTAATTTTTTAAGAGCAGGCCAATTTTCATAGACTCGTTTCCAATTAGAACGTGGAGTTAGCCATACTGAAAATGTTTCAGCAAAATCTTCTTCTGGATGAGCTTGTGCATAGTTGTCTTCGAGATGGTACACAAACTTCTTTGAGAACTTCTTGGGTTCATAAAAAGTAGGATATGCGATTTCATGATCGCCAAAGATTGATTTTCTCTGTTTGTCGTCTTTTAGAAAATATGCATTATCCATGACATGACCACATTCATGTCTCAAAAGCTTCATGAACCAGTCATGAGTCTCCCCCTCACAAGCACCTGTAAATTCTTTTTCTAATTCAATTAGTTTTGGATGCATGAGGGTGAAAGGAACGGCAATGCCAGAGATTGAATCTGGACAAAACCACTCGTCACTTAGCCAAACTTTTGGCTTTACGAGTAATTTCTTTGCCGAGAGCTCGCCAGTAAGTTGATCTAAACAAGGAGCAAATTTACTTTTTTCAAAGCAAATATCAAGCTCCCACAACTGAGCGTTGAGAATGTCTTCACGACAAGCGAGGTCCAAATTCAATTTAATCATATTAATCTCTTCAAAGTAGTGGCGATTATAGCCCTAACCAGAAGAAATTAAAGAGATTTTAGCGACCTATGAATTATTTATCAGTTCATAAGTCGTTAATACAAACTTGGCCGTTGCGATTGATTTTTATTTTAAAATCAACGCCTTTAATCTTTGCACGAATATGGGATAAATGCGTGTTAATTGTCTTGTTTGTAACAACAACAGGGCCCCATGTACCAAGAACTAGCTCTTCTAATGTATAGATTCGCTTTTGACTTGAAATTAAGAAATTTAAAACTTTGAATTCTGTCTTAGTTAATGAAACCTCTCCATCATCAACAAAGACTGTCTTTGTGTTGGTGTTGATTCGTAAATTACGAAATCCGATCCACTCATTTTGAAAAACAAATGACATATTTCTTTTCTCCTCCCCCCTCATTTATTTACCTTAAGGGCAAGTGAGATATTACACAAGCTGTAAAATCAACAAGTTACGAATCTTATCGCTACTAATTAAAATAAGTTTGTTTAGGCTAACAATTTTAGCCATTTGACGCTTTATTCTTTAGAGATCGTGCAAACAGATTTGATTATTTCGATTAATTCTTATTCTAAAGTCAACGCCTTTTGTTTTATGACGAAGATGAGTTAAGTGAGTATTGACAGTTTTATTTGCCACTTCCACATCACCCCAAATATATTCAACTAGTTGCTCACGCGGATAGATTCTTTTTCCGCCACTTAATAAGAAATATAGTATTTTATATTCCGTCTTTGTTAATTCGATTTTGCGATCATCCACTAGAGCAAAACGATTTTGTGGATCGAGAGTTAAATTTCGAAAACTAAGTTGCTTTTCACCCGTGGCCTTGTCATTGTCATAAGCGTGCATATTCATTCTCCTCTAAAACTGTAGTTGAGAGAATTTTATTCCATTGAACAAGTCCATGTTTTTGAGGTAAAAAAAGACACATAAAGAATATTCAGTTATTAATTTATATTAAATATTATTAATCAAAAGATAAGAGAGTTTGATGGAAAACAAGAAGGCACTTTTTTGGAGTGGTGGGCTTAGCTCACTAAGTTGCTTAAAACTTTTAATAAAAGAAGGCACAAGCAAAAGTGATATTGTTCTCATTACTCTACTTTCAAAAGAAGGTAATGAAGTTGGCCATACTGGTATACCAGAGGAAATCATCTCTCTTCAGGCCAGGTATATGGGCATCAAGCTTGTCAGGCTCTACAATGATGAAATAAGTTCTAAGGTCTTAAATAAATTGAGTGAACAGAGTTACAATTTTTATAGTGGCCAAAGAAATGATAAATTTTCAAAAAATCCTATTATTGCAAATCTAAAAATAAATACACCATTTCTCGGTTTATCTTATACAAAGCTTCTTGAAGATCAAATTAATCGAGCAATTTTAACAAGTGTGGATAGAGAAGATCATCAACGTTTTCTAGGAAAAGAACTTAAAGATATTGAGATAAATTTTGATGAGATGGATATTGATACTTTTGTTGTTTTTGATCCACTCATGAGAATTCGTATTCCTTTTTCTAAAAATATCATTATCGAAAAAGATAACCACTTTATTTGTAAAATAAGAAATGTCTAATGCCAAAGTATCATCAGAGACTTTGAAATTTCTTTAACATTACTATCATACTTGCTTGCCCCTTCAGTCATATAATCGTTAGTGATCATATTTGGAGGTCTTATGAAGAATAAAAGAAAATTCTTATTTGTAGGTGCGCGAATACTTATGGGAGCCACCCTACTTTTGGGAGGAGTTACTCCAGGACTTGGCTTACTTACAGAATCTCAATACACACCTGAAGCGTTAGCTTTCATTAATTCGCTTCAAGACACCGGATATTTATACTACATGATTAAAACACTTGAGATTGTCTTAGGTACAATGTTCTTGTTAAACTTATTTGTTCCACTAACCGCTGTTATCGCTGCACCATTAGTAATTAACATTTTATTCTTTGAGCTTTTTCTTTGTAATTCATATTTAATTGCACCGATTATTCTCATCGCTTGCGAACTTATTGTTTACCGCGAACATCGAAAATTATTTAATTGGCTATTTAAATACCAGATTCATACACACACGAATGATCTCGATGCACCAGATATGATAATTCTATCTGATTTAAAAGAGAAAGATCCAAAGATGTACCAGAACGTTGTTGATTCTCAGTATTATCATAATATTTAAAACAAATATTGAGTTGGCCCGTTATCTGTTTAATTGACAGATAATGGGCTTCTTGTAACTATCTTCCTAAATAATTTATAAAGATAAAGGTGAACTCTGTGAAATTCAGAGACTGTCCCGCAACGGTTAGAGTCCGAGCCCTTCAATTTTATTATGTCTCGGAGGAAGATCATAAAAACACTACTTTATTACGCCACTGCATTCTTACCATTAACATCAATTGCACAGATTACAATTAAGGCCACAAAGCTCGACACAAGTTCAGAAAGAATAACGAGTGCTGTTACTGTAATCACTCGTGAAGAAATTGAAAACACTGATGCCACAACACTTCAACAGCTCTTACAAAGTAAAGCAGCTATCTTTATTGGCCAGACAGGTCAAATTGGATCTGCTTCTAGTCTTCGACTACGTGGGTTGCCTAGCGGTTTCTCAAAAGTTCTCATCGACAATATTGAACTAACTGATCCTACTGATATCAATAATTCATATCAGATTAATCATCTTAATCTGGATAATATTGAGAGTATTGAAATTCTAAAAGGTAGTCAGTCAATTTTATACGGATCAAATGCCATTGGTGGTGTTTTAAAGATCAATACAAAGAAAGGTATAAAGAGCTCTAGTGTTAGAGCTGAGTATGGAAGTTATAATACGGCAAAGCTTGCGGCCCAATCGAGTGGTCACATGGAAAGGCTTAGTTACGGTGTTAATTTTTCATATCTTCAATCAGATGGATATTCTTCAGTAAATGAAGATCGATTAACAAATGCTGAAGATGACTCTTATAAGAACCTAAGCTTCTCATTAAACACGAGCTATCTAATAAGTAATCAAATGGAACTAAACTACCAAGGTCAGTTCATTGATTCAGAAATCGAAATTGATGGCTTCAATTTTGTTCCACCATTTAACCCTATTGATGTGGCAGACAATGATCTAAATAAGTACAAGCAGTACAATAACTATCTGGGGCTTCGCTATAATAGCTCAGATGAGAGATTCAGCCTTACTCCAAGCATTAGGTATTCGACAATTAGAAGAGAGGATCCTCAAGGCTTCACTCCACTATTTCGCGGTGAAGAAACTGATGTAAAGCTAGATGCCACTTATGAATTCTCTAAGAGCTTAAATTCATTCTACGGTATCCAATATCTCAAACAAGATGACTTAACACTTGGAAACTATAGTGAGCTCTTCTCTGTTTATACAACTTTCAATTACGCTTACAAGAACTGGTTTTCAGATCTAGGTGTACGCTTTGATAAATTCTCAACTTTTGATTTAAATACTATCGCTAGTATTGGCCTTGGTTATAACTTCACAAGAGAACTTTCTCTAAAGGGTCATTTTTCTGGAGGTTATAAGCTTCCTACTCTTTACCAGATTGCAAATCAATTAGAAAAACTTGACCCAACAGATAGTATCAATAGTGAACTTACACTTTCCTATAAGAAAATTACTTATCAAGCAGAACTTACTGTATTTAATTATGAGCTCAAGAATCAAATCGATTATGACACGATTAATATGGGTTATCTAAATATTGCAAAATCTGAGATTCAGGGTATTGAATTTAACTTTAATCAAGAGTTTCAAAACTCATTTACACTCGCAACTTCTTTAACAATTCAGAAAGCGACAAATAAGGTTACTAATTTGGATCTTGCTAGAACACCAAAGGCACTTGCAAGTGTAGAGTTAGGATACAGAATAAACGATTCTCAAAGAATTACAAACTGGTGGCAATATGTAGGAAAACGAGAAGACTTTGGAAGTATGCCTTCTTATGTAATCGGAAATCTTAACTATGAATATCAGAACTTTAATTTCAAAATCATTAATATCCTCGACAAGGATTATGAAAATATTCGTTACTACGGAACGATGGCACGTAGTTATTTCCTAGGCTACAAGCTCGACTTCTGATGATATTTCTTTACCATCGCAATAGCGATGGTAAAGAATATTATTGATCCAATATTTAAAAAGTAGAAGAAATTAATCGCATCCTTTGCGCCAAAATTGTCAGCAATAACACCAAAAACAAAGTGCATAATAGCAATACTTACTCCGATATAACTCATCGTCTGGGCCAATACCACGTGATTCTTTTTTGGAAAGTTATTTGAAACCCAATCAACGATAACAGGAAAACAAAAAGACATGAACAAGGCCGTCATTGGATAAAAGATATGGTGAAATTGTCCTAAACTAAAACATATCAAGCTTGTTAATAATGAAATGTAGATTAACTTATTCGATGATAATTTAATATTTAAGAAGGCAAAGCCTAGCCTTCCTAACATAAGAAATAAAAAGAAGTAAGACAGATAATTATTAGCGTTAATATCTGAATAATTATGAGCTTCAACAAGATAGAATTTCAATCGAGAAGAGAGCATGATTTCAGATGCAACATAGAAACCAGCAAATAAACCAATCATCAAATTCATTAAAAAAGCATTTGGCATTGAACCATCGTTCTCTTTTATTTCGTCATGATGAGTGTCTTCAATAAAGAAAGAATAAATAAATACTAATGCACATGGTATTAATAAGAATTTAAAGAAGTGAATCCAATCAGAATTTAAGAAATAAAATAGGGAAAGAATTTGTGGGGCCAATAAAGAGGCTACACCGTAGACACCGTGAAGTCCTGATAAGTAGCGCCTTTTATGTTCTGAAGGTGCACCATTATCAACCATGAAATTCATGGTGATACCAGTAATACCGAAACCGAATCCGGCCCACGCACCAAAGAAGAGACTCAAGTCAAAATTTAAAAAGTCTCCACCTAGTCCAATTCCAAACGTCCCTATCCCCATCATAACCATGGCCATTCGAGTTGCTCTCACAGGGCCAAAACTCGGAAGCCAAAATGAAGTAGTAAGGTATGCAATGAAAGAAGTTATGGACATCAAAGAGAATATCAATGAACCTTTATCAGGTCTGATTTGAAAATATTGTAAAAGCTCAGGATAAACACTACCGCGTCCATTATCAATAAGGCTTAAGGCCACAAGTGATAAGTATCCTAAAGAGACATAACCAAAATTTTTCAAATCAACTTCCTTCTAAATCAATTAAGCAATTAGTGACTTATCTTTGAATAGAATCCAAAGCTGATGAATTGCTCTAGTTGCAGCAAGGTGCAGTCTTTTTCTTGCAGTATTATTAACTGGATAAACATCCTTATCACAGTCAGGAATAATAACGTAATCAAACTCAAGACCTCTAATTTGCTCAACTGTTGTCACATCTACACCTGGTCTCAACGAAAAGTTCTCATCAAGTACAAGTCTAATACTTCCAACTTCTTCAATCTCTGAGTATAGCTCTCTTGCAATACTTTCTTTCGAACAAATAATAGCAATTGAAGCTTTCGGTTCACGGTTCATTAGTTCTACAAGTGCACTACTGATGAGCATTGAAGCATGCTCAAGGTGCTGCACAGACGTTTCAATGATCGGTCCTCCATCTCTTTTCGATTCAGGAAGCTCTTTTGGAGCCAATGGCCCAAGAACATTATGTGCAAAAGAAACAATTTCTTTTGGAGAACGATATGAAACATTAAGTTCTTCAACTTGCATATCATCCACATCAAGCTCAAGTGTATGACAAACATCGTGCCATGAAGTGAATTCAAAAGTGCTATCAATTTGTTGAACACTATCTCCTGCAATCGTGAAGTTTCCTTCTTGATGTTTAATTTGCCCAAGCATAATTAGTTCTGATTTTGAAAGCTCTTGTGCCTCGTCTAAGAAGATATGGCGATACGATTTAAACTCACGTCCAAAGTAGCGAAGGTGACCAAATTGCTTAACAATTAAGTAATTAAATAGTGGAAGATCATACTTATCAACAAATCCTGAAACATCTTGTCCATGATTTGCATAATCCGAATCTTTATCTAGTCCTTGAATTTGTTTGGCCGTATAAAATTTTAAATCATTTAACATGTGAGTCGTTACCATACGATTTGTCATCTCAGGTAGCCTCTCCATACGCTTTGAATCAGAAAAGATATTAAGTAATTCTTCTCTTACATTTTTAAAGCCATTTAAAATCTTTTTCACTTCAACTTTTAAAACAGAGTCACGTGTATTTTCATAAAGGTTCTTAACACGAACATAAAGTGGACGAGTGCGATCTTTAGTAAAAAACTCAAGGTCTGTCCCTTTAAGCTTCTTTTCAATATTTAATTCTTTTTCTGCTAAGTACTCATCAATAAGCTTTAGTAGCTTTGGATTTCTTTTTATTGTAACGATTGAATCAAGAGGATTATCTTCGATCTTCTTAGGAACCGAGCGCATATTTTGGAAGACAATCTTTTTAATTAGATCATCAAGAGTCGATACACGTACTTTTTCAAGTTGTGATTCAATTAAGAGTTTCTTTGATAATTTCACAAGTCCGTTATTTGGAACGATTACCATAACTTCTTCTTGGCGAATTCCATCTTCACGACAAAGCTTTGCAATTCGATATAAAGCAACTGTCGTCTTACCACTACCAGCACCACCTGTAATAAGAAGAGGTTTTTTAGCACTTTGATTAACGAGATCGTACTGAGTCTTATCAAGTAGAGAAATAACTTCTGGCCCATCAAATCCAGTGCGTCCACTACCAAGACTCTGGTTAGCACTCCCTTCTCCACCAGCAAGTTTTTGTGTTGATTCACTTAAAGAAATCCATTCTCTATCTCTTAGAACATTTGTGTTTCCTTCTCGATCAATTCGCACAAGTTGCTTGTCTCTAACAGTTAGGATTGATTTTTCTAATATATGCCCTTCGATAATTCGATCATCTAAGTCGAAATCAAAATCATCCCCCTCACCAAATTGATAGAAGATTCTCGCCATCGGTGACTTTTTCCAGTCAATAATTTTAAACTTTAACTCTTTATGTGAAAAAGGCGTATGCCCAATAAGAAAGTCTTTTAACTTTCCATTTTGTTCAATCTTAAAATGACCAAAGAACGGCGACTCTGCATTAGGTAAACTCTGGTGTTGCTCATAACGATCTGCTAGTTGATTAAGAAGGTTCATTTGCTGGATAATTCCAGGAAGGTCATCTTCCTTACAATTAAGAGATTCATCTCTAAGGGCCTTAATATTCGCTGCAATATCGGCTAATGCTGCAGCATTCAAATCTGGAACTCTATTAATTAAATCAACAGTTTGCGCAAGGAAATCATTGATCTTTTGGATATATTCTTGATTTACTAATTCACTCATTCTTTATTTGCCTTTAATCATCTAGCTTGTTAGTGTTGACCTTTAATTTTTTATATTAATAATCAACAATTAGAGGGCCCTATTATGCCAAAAGTTATCGGATTTCACTACACATTAACGAACTCAAAGAACGAAGTTTTAGACAATTCTGCTGAACATGGTCCACTAGTTTTCTTAGAAGGTGTTGGTCAGATCATCCCAGGTCTTGAAAAAGAAATCGTAGCAATGAATGTTGGTGATAAGAAAGTTATCAATGTACCTGCTGCTGACGCATACGGTAATATAAATGATGAACTAGTTATTACTGTGCAACGCTCACAATTCCCAGAGGATGCACAACTTAATATTGGTGACGTATTCCAAGTTAACCAAGACCAAGGACTTCCTCCATTTGCAGTTATTGCAATTGAAGGCGATGAAATTACTTTAGATGGTAACCACCCACTTGCAGGTGAAGACCTAAACTTTGATATTGAAATCACTGAAGTAAGAGAAGCAACAGAAACAGAACTTGCTCATGGACATGCTCATGGACAAGGTGGATGTGGCCACTAATCAATCTTTACCTTTTTTAAGTTAGAATATCGCATAGAACCTTACTAAAATTAATTTATCGATTATTGATTTGAGTGAGGATTCTATGTGGGTTAATAATTTAAGAAGGTCTCTCGCATTTTCTATATGCGCGAGTTCATTTCTTTATTCAAGTACAATCACAGCTAAGAACCTCGGCGATGACTTCAGTCTCTACGGTAAAATATCCATGGCGGCCATTGGTCAAGATGGAGCTCAATCATTAAATAATAACTCTTCTCGATTTGGTTTTAAATATAAGAGAGATGGCCTAATCGAGAAATTCACCACTGGTCTTCGTGCTGAGTTTGGAATCAATACCAGCAATACGAGCCAGAGCATACAAAGCATCCCCAACACCACGGGACGCTTTCAAGTTGACAATACTAGCGACCGGCCCTTTTCTACTAGGCTAGCTTATCTTTGGATTGAAAACGGAGATTTCAATGCCACAATAGGAAAGAACTGGTCTGTCTGGTATGACGTAACAGAAATGACTGATATCTTTATGGTCACTGGTGCCTTTGCCTCCTCTACTTTTACTGCTAATAGTGAAGTCATTGGAACTTCTCGTGGTGTAGATCTTTTGGAATTTCGCTACAAAATTGGTGACCTACATTTTGGGGCCCAAACAAAGTTTACAGGAGATGAAACGGCCGAATACGATTCTGATGGCGATGGAATTGACGATGCAGTCCTCACTCTTGAGCATTCAATTGCCGCCTCTCTAAGAGTTGTTAAAAAAAATTACAAAGTTGGAATTGCAGCGATTAATTTAAATTCAAATAATAATGGAGTTGAAATTGCGAAACTTTCAGTTACCGTTGGAGCAAATTATTATTTTAAAAACCTTTTTATCGCCGCAGTCTACGGTGACACAAAAGACCTCGAATTAATTGATGGCAGATTCGTAAGAACTGATAATGTCGAGGCAATTATGGGTTGGCGCTTCAACCCATTTCACCAGATAATGATTGGATACAATTGGCAAACTTCTGATGACGATGGACTGGATGATTATGAAATGTCTAAAATTCTTGGATCATATATGTATACAAATGATCAGTATGAATTAGGTATTGAGTATGTATTTGATGATAGTGTCGATGTCAGTGGAATGCGCCCAAAGAACAATCAGCTCATTTTAGGCGCAACCATGTATTTCTAATAATTTTCAGGTGGAACTTTTTTAAACATAAAGGCCGGTATTACACTTGAAACAAGAGTGTAGATAACAAGACCTGAAATAATCTCTAAAGGAACTTCAAAGCGCTCCTTAGCAATCTGGGCCATTACTAAACCAAAGATAAGTGTCGGTAGTAATGAAACAGTAATCTCTTTACGGTCTGGCCAGAAATCCTGCATAAAGAATTTCATATTTGAGTATGTATTGAAGATTCTAAGAGGAATGAAAATTCCTAAGAATGCTAATCCAATATATAGTCCATCCATTGTAAATAGATCTTCAGTAAAGCCTACACCGGCCTTAAAGAAGTAGAATGGAATGAAGAAAGAAAAGAACATCTGTAGGTTCTTTAAAATTTCTTCTGACTTCTCAGATTTTCCAAAGTGCTTAAATTCTGAAGCAATAAATCCAACAAGGAATGCCCCTACTAGATAGTAAGTTCCGATTTTCTTTGTGATAACACCACAAATAAGTGCAGTAAGAATTAAGAAACCAACTTCTGAATCCTTTGCATATGGAGCGATATATTTGAAAAATAATTTGTAAGAAAGGGGTAAAAAGACACTAAGGGCAACTAAAATAAAGGTAGAACTACCAAGGTTAACTAAGCTCTCCGACTGAAGAGTAATAAATAGCAGTAAGATGGCAGAGATCTCCTTAGAAATTGCTTTTGATCTAATCCAGTACTCCTGCCCTTCACTAAATCCATAATTCTTTAGTGAGTTTAAGATGAAGCCTGTTGAAGGAGTCATGATACCAAGTGCAATTAAAGTTGCTGCACGGAAACTAATTGAAAAGAAGAAGTGAATCCCAAAAGCAACTATAAGTGTGATGGAGATAGTCTGGGTAACCCCGGATAGGAGCTCTTTCCAATTCTGCTTCAGTTCTTCAAATTCAACTTCAAAACCTGCGAATAAGAATAAAGATGTGATCCCCAAGCGAGAAAGCATTAGTAGTAGATCATCATTTTGAAACCATCCAAGCCCAAGACCAGCAGCAATCCCTAAGAAGATTGATGAGATACCAATTGGGATTTGGAATCGAAGTAAAAGTTTTGGAAGAATGAGAAGAATTGTAAACAGTAATAAGTACTGTACTTCCGTATTCTGCAAGTTAACCATTATTGTCTCTCCATGTATTCAACGTATGATCCCGGGAAGATGCGAACTTCCCCCTTATCCACTTCGTAAACATTTTCAGCTAATTCACTAAGAAAGTGTCTATCGTGGGATACAAACATTACTGTTCCCTCATAACGTTTAAGTGCATCCAGTAGAACCTCTCTTGATTTAATATCAAGGTGGTTTGTCGGCTCATCTAGAACTAAGAAATTATTATTTTGCGAAAGTAGTACGGCCATAACAAGACGAGACTTCTCTCCCCCTGAAAGGTACTTAACTTTCTTATCAACGTCTTGGCCTCTAAATAAGAAGGCCGCAAGTAGGTTTCTAACATACCCATCACTTGCCATTGGTAGATCTTTTCTAACTTCATCAAAAACACTTGATTCTGGATTTAGAACTTCCAGTGAGTATTGAGAGAAGTATCCGATCTTGATACTAGGGCCAATCGCTACTGTTCCAGCAGTTGGTTCAGTATGAGCAGTAATACACTTTAAAAGCGTTGACTTACCCGCACCATTTACACCAACTACGGCGATTTTATTTGTTCTTTTAACTGTTGTTGATAGTCCATGAAAGACTTCATGCGCACTTCCGTCAGACAGTGGCCATGATTTTGAAAGATCTTTAATGATAACAACATCATCCCCACCTCTTGGAGGCGTTGGGAATTGAAAGTTAATCGTTTCTTCCTCAGCAGGAACTTCAATACGATCAATTTTTTCAAGCTTCTTCACTCGAGATTGAACTTGAGCAGCATGTGAAGCACGTGCCTTAAATTTTGCAATGAACTCTTCTTCTTTTGCTAGCATATCAGCTTGACGAGAAGCTTGAGCAATTAATTGTTCACGACGAAGGTCTCTTTCTTTCTCGTAGAAGTCGTAATTACCTGTATAAGTCGTAATTCTCTTATGAGCAATTTCCACAATCTTATTACAAACATTATTCATGAAATCACGATCGTGGGTCGTCATAAAGATTCCGCCCTTAAAATTCTTTAGCCAGTCTTCAAGCCAAAGAATCGATTCCATATCGAGGTAGTTGGTAGGCTCATCCATTAGGATAAGTTCAGGATTAATTACAAGAACACGAGCAAGAGCAATACGCATCTTCCATCCACCAGAGAAGTCTTCAATCATCTTATTATGATCAACAGGCATAATCCCTAGTCCTGTTAGAACTTCCTCAGCACGTGTTTCAAGATCATAGCCACCACGCTTTTCAAACTCTGACTGAACGTCTCCCATTTTCATCAGGACATCATTCATCTCATCGTCACTCATATTGGCACAATCAGCTAACTTGTCTTCAAATTCTTTAAGCTGTTGTGCTAGCTCAGCAACTTTTACGTCTCCAGACATAACGACTTCTTTTGCCGTCTGCCCTGCCATCTCCCCTACTTTTTGAGAGAAATAGGCCCAACGCAATTTATCAGGAAAAGAGATTTGGCCTTCATCAGGTTTCTCCTCACCAATAATCATACGAAATAAAGTTGTTTTCCCAGCTCCGTTTGGACCAACTAGCCCAACCTTTTCGCCAGGATTTATTTGAAAGCTTCCACCGCTATACAAGGTTTCACTACTTTGGATTTTTGAAATATTGGAAACATTTAACATATGCTGTAAATCCCACTCAACTTTTAATATTTATTTAGCTGCTATTTAATCTGAATATACGAATAAGTTCAGTCTAGCATGGCACTTCTAAATATGTCTTTAAGATTCGACACTTTTAACGCATTTAATCGTTTGGAAATCAGCTATTTAGCCTTATAATTTGCCTATGACTTTAGAAAATATATTCGTTGATACACAAGGTGAAATTAAAAAATCAGTTTATGTCACATTAGTACTGATTCTTTTCTATTTAACTAACCATATCTTTTCTTTCATTTTGAAAAAGACTAGTAGCATAAATATTGAAACGAAAAGACGCTATGTTGTTAACACAAATATTTCGTTAACGATTATCTTCGTCTTTATTACTCTTTATATTTATTCAACTGAGTTGAAAAACCTGGCCTTCTCACTTGCCGCCCTAATGGTTGCCATAGTCCTCATCACAAAAGAGCTCTCTCTTAATATTATGGGTGGTATCTATAAGACGTTTTCTGGTGGATTTATTATTGGGGATACTATTGAGATTGATGGCAAGCGCGGAAGTGTTATCGACCGAGATCTATTCACGACAACTCTATTAGAAGTTGGACCAAATAAAACATCTCACAACTATACAGGACGCTCTGTTATTATTCCAAACTCAATATTCTTAACAAATCGAGTAACGAATGAATCATTTTTAAAGAGTTTTGTTCTTCATACTTTTAAAGTTGTTCTCTCTCCAGATTGTGATTGGGAAAAAGCGGAGAGAATTCTTCTTGAGAAATCAGAATTCTATTGTTCTGAATATTTTGAGCAGGCCCAAGTTGTTTTAAACAAACTATTCACAAAATCTCACTTAGAAACACCTATTCTAAAACCACGTGTTCAAATCAATTTTACTAGTAAAGATGAGATCGAACTCAATGTTAGAATAACGGCCCCAGCAAGAACGAAAGGCTCTGTAGAACAGAAGATTCTTAAAGATTTCTTGCGAGAATTTTATAAGTAAGAGACTGGTGCCAAACTGTCTCTAGACAGCGACTTTCAATATAAGATATTTAACCCCTACAATTTCAGTAGGGAGAAATTATGAAAAATATCTTAAGAATATTCTTATTCACACTAATCTCAATTACGTGTATTCAGGCCAATGGAGCTCCTACAGAGCTGGCCCCATTTGATCAAGCTGGTTCATATTTTGATGAAGACCAAGGGCTTATCATCGGAAGTGATGGACTTAGATACTGGCACCAATCTAACAATACAATGAAGAATGAGAATGGTGTTATTTTCAAATTCAGACTTTTCTCGATTAAAGCATCCGATGGTAAAAGATATAGGAAAGCATCAAAAACTCATATCAAAGAAAATTGGGAAGCTAAGCGCTATCCAGTAAAACTTAGTCAACGTATGCTAACAATTAGAGAAGATGCTGGAGTTGATTTTAAAGAACTATCTAATGCCATTGAAAATGGAGATAGCATCTATCTTTCTAAGCAAGAAAGAGATTCACTATCGGCTTACTTAAGGGTTAGACAACATGAGCAAGATAGCTGGGATGGTAGCTTTAGAACGAATCGTACAGGTAGAACGACATGTACAACTCATGGAATGAATACAGTTTGCACAACAACTTCATATTAAAAAAAGCCTTCTTACGAAGGCTTTTTTATTTTTTAATTTAAATCTTTATTTAATTTTTTAAATTCTTCACCAATTCGTATTTCAAGCTTCTTATCTGATTCGTTAAACTCTTTTACGATAGCATCAGTTGTCGTTAGACGATAGGCAAAGACAGCAAGCTTATTCGCTTTATTATTCTTATACTCTTTATCCATACTCTTCATATGCTTTAGACGATCATCTAAGAAGAAGACTGCTTTATACTTCTTGTTAATCCCTGGACGATTAATTAAGTGAGTAAGCATTTGGCCCTTATTAAGTCCTGAAGTCATAAAGATACCATCAGCATAACGTACTTCTCTTCCTTGTAACTTTGTCATAAATGGAAGTCTTGGGGCATTTACTTTATTAAGATTAATTCCATTCTTATTCATTTCTCGAACTGTTGCAGGATAATTAACAGGACCTCTAGAAGTGATAGAAGTTACTCCGTAACCTGTCTCTTGTAGTTTTTCGATCAGTCTTGGAATTTCTTTTTCAACTAGAATCATATCAGAAATAAATGTTGCTTTATAAGAGTACTCAAGCATTTCATTAACTGACTTGGCAATACAATGAACCGGACAACCATTGTTAATTTGTTCCTTCTGCCAGTTATACCACTGATCACTACCGAAGCTTGTTTTGAATCTTAAAAGAGTGTTATCGATATCATAGACAACAAGAACATCACTTGTTTTTAATTTATTCTTCTTAGTATACTCAACAATCTTCTTATAAAAGTCAGAGTGAGAAGCTATCTCCTGATAAGATAGGGCGCTAAAAGCGATTAAAATAGAAATTATATATTTCATCATGTCTCCTTTTCTTGACCAGCAAGCATACCAGTAAAGGAGGCAAAATAAAAGCCTTCCATAACGGAAGGCTTTATATGCAAAATATACAGAAAGTATGTTTATATTGACTGATTAAGACGCCATATCATCATAGTCCATCCACGCATCGTTTGGTTCGAGGATTTCCATGTCTTTGTGAGCCATCTTTTTCTTATTAAGCATTTTTTCTTTCTTTCTTTGTACCTGTTTTTCAATCTTAGCAACAACAAGATCAATGGTCTTATATAGGCTATCAGAGTGAGCTTTCGCATGGTAATCGAACTTCGGTCCAATTACTTCGACTTCGGCATAGTGTTCGCGACCATCCCTAACCTCACAACTCCATTTTAGATGTAGATTTCCATCAAGGTACTTTGCGATTTTTTCTGACTTTTCTTGGATTCTCTCATCAAGTGCTGGCGTATGATCTAGGTGTCTAAAACTTACTGTTACTTTCATAAAATACGTTCTCCTCTATGTGTATAGTATCTTGGCTAAACCTATCGGCAGTTTCTCCAAAATATCGAGCTATTTTACTTTTCTTTTTGACGACGACAAAATCCCAAGCATTTCTCTATACTTAGCGACTGTACGTCTCGCAACCTTCACATCTTCTTGGCTCAAAAGGTCGGCAATCTTTTGATCCGATAAAGGTTTCTTCTCATTTTCATTGTCGATAAGTTCCTTAATTTTTAATTTTAGAACTTCACCTGCAACGTCGATTCCACCTTTGTCTCCACCGATTCCCGCATTGAAAAAATACTTCAATTCAAATAGGCCAATTGGTGTATGCATATACTTATTTGAAGTAGCACGAGACACTGTTGACTCGTGAACTCCCAGCTCATTAGCAACATCTTTTAGAACCATAGGCTTTAAATGTTTTGGTCCCTTCTTAAAAAATTGCTGCTGCTTTTTCACAATTGATTTTGCCACTTGATCAATTGTACGCTGTCTCTTATTTATAGACTTTATTAGCCATAAAGCCGACTTAAGTTTTTCTTCTACGAATTCTTTAGCTTCTTTATTTTTCAGGGATTCTGCTTGATTAAGCATATCCTGATACATTTTAGAAATTCTTAATCTTGGTACACCATCGTCATTAACCTGAACAACGAACTCTCCCCCTACTTCAACAACAAATACATCAGGTGTTACGTAATGAGTATCTCCACCACCTACAAGACGTCCTGGTTTAGGGTGAAAATTATGAAGCAGTTTTGCTGTTTCAATAATCTGTTCTTCTGATACTCCAGTGTCTGCAGTGATTTTCTTATAATCTCTATTTTTTAGATTTGTTAAATGAAAACGAATTAGCTTCTCTAAAAGCGGTGAACGCTCTTCTGCAATTCTTGCTTGAGCTAGCAGACAGTCGACAAGGTCTTGAGCACCACAGCCAACTGGATCAAGACGCTGAACAATTTCTAAAATATCTAGACAGTGCTCACGCTCTAATTTTGTTTTTTCAATAAGTTCATCAAATGGACATGACAGATAGCCATCATCATTGATATTTCCAATAACCTCAATGGCAAAATCAATTTCGACATCGTTTAAAGCTTCCATACGAAGCTGCCATTCAAGGTGTTCAGCAAGGGACTCTCCCTTTGAAACCATATTTTCATAATTAGGCATATCGTCTGGACTAAGAGAAGGTGCGGCCATATTTGGCTCGTATGTCGTCGAGTTATAACTATCGACATACTTTTGCCAATCCATATCATCGCCACTACTCATCATGGCCTCTTCTTTAAAATCGTCGGCCTTAGCTTCTTTAGTTTGACTCTCTAATTTATCAAGTTTGTAATCACTTTCACCAGGTGAAAACTCTTCCAGCATTGGATTTTCTACCATCTCCTTAGCGATGACATCTGTCATTTCTAAATGGCTTAATGTCAGTAATTTAATCGCCTGCTGAAGCTGCGGCGTCATCACGAGCTGCTGAGTTTGACTGAGATTCTGCGAAAGTTTTGTGGCCATATTGGTTCCTTATTCTTAGTAACCAGACCAGCTTATTTGCTTGGTCTAGCTACATTCTAAATTCTTCACCAAGATAGAACTTCCTTGCTCTTTCATTGTTTACAATTTCATCCGGTGTCCCACTTACAAGTAATTCTCCACTACTCATAATAAACGCGCGATCAACTACTCCTAATGTTTCTCTCACGTTGTGGTCGGTGATTAGTACACCGATATTCCTTCTCTTTAGACTGTTAATAACACTTTGAATGTCATTAACTGCTAACGGGTCAACTCCAGCAAAAGGCTCGTCGAGAAGAACAAACTTAGGCTCAAGTGCCAGAGTTCGTGCAATCTCAACTCTTCTTCTTTCACCACCGGAAAGAGCTGAACCAAGAGATTTTCTAATATGTCCAAGTCCAAAGTCTGCTATCAAGTTATCAAGAAGTGTCTTCTTCTTGGCCCTTGGTAGTTCTCGATTTTCTAGTACCGAGAAGATATTGGCCTCAACTGTTAAATCTCTAAAGATGCTGGCTTCTTGTGGAAGATAACCAACTCCCTTTAATGCCCTAATATGAATTGGTTGCTCTGTTAAGTCTTCGCCAGATAAATCTATTGTTCCTTCATCTGCCTTAACTAGCCCTACCATCATATAAAACGATGTTGTCTTACCAGCACCGTTTGGGCCGAGTAGTCCTACGACTTCTCCTTGCTTAACATCGATTGAAACGCCTTTTACGACTTCTCTGCCGCCGTAGACTTTCTTTAAACCATGAGCTGATAATTGTGCGATTTCTTCAACCATGCTGCTATTACCTTATTTTAAAGTTCGTATTAGCATCATCAACTTCTATGGTCTCGATGTCACGCCTAAGAACAATTGTATTTCCTTTTAAAACGTCTTTCTTTTGATAAACCCGTGGGAGACCAAGCAGAACAATTTTATCCTCTGCCATATATCCCTCAAGTCGCTCACTAAAAGCCTTTCTTTTAAAAGGAACTTGTCCCTTAGGAGAAACAGTTTCCTCAATGACCACATCGTCATATAGTGCATAATACTTGAGTTTTTTATTGTAGTTATCTAGATAGATTTCGCCATTTCGGGCACTTGCAAGTAGTTGAGATTTCTGAAATTTTACATTTCCACTCATGTTGGCATTGCGATTGCTCTTATCAACAATAATTGAGTCTGCAAAAAACTTAACCGAGTCCTCATAGGCCCTCACTCTTTGCACCCTTCCCTCAACATTTCCGTCATAAGTTCCAACTTCTGTCACAAGATTATAACTTAGCTCATCTGCATTTACCGCGACTTCATAAGCCGAATCAAAATCTTTTGAAATCGATTCTGTCTTGCCACGGAAATTCACAACCTGAGAATTATCTGAATAATTCATACTCTCTGACTTAATACTCATATTGCGATTTCTAAGAACGACCTTTCCTCTAAGAGAAAGATATTTTTCCTTCGCGTTCAAGACACCAGTGTAAGCATCGTAATACATTGGCTCTGCTTGATGATCGTTAATAAGAACCCCATTAGGCTCTGTTAGAATAAGAACATCTGTTGTTAAATTTTGAGAAACCTCTGCCGCTTCAAGGTGATAGCGAGCATCTTTATCTGTCTTTTTAAAGTACTTAACATTTTTAAAATACGAATAAATATCTTGGTTCAAAAGATCCGTCATCGACTGTTCTAAGTCCTCGTCTTCGTAACGGCTAAAGAGTCCAAATAATGTTGATGTCATGATGCCAATAAGAAATAACCAGATTGACAAACGTTGTCCAACGCTTAGCAAAAACAACTTCCTTCAGTTTATGTAAATAATCAGCTATTTACGTCCTTCTATTTTACGACAAATAAGTGCGTCATGCCAATTGTAAGTATTGAAGTCTTTTCCATTGGTGGTGTATTTGGTAGACTTAATCGCTCAAGAATACACAACACTTAAGGGAATCAATAACATGACTTTAGAGATTGAAAAAATCGTTGCCGAAGGCGTAAAGCTTACACCAATGATGGCCCAATATCACGAAATCAAAGTGAACTATCGTGACCATATGCTAATGTTTCGCATGGGTGACTTTTACGAAGTCTTCTTTGAAGATGCAATCAATGCATCTAAAATTCTAAATATTGCACTCACTCACAGAGGAAAACTTGGTGAACACAAAATTCCTATGGCAGGAATTCCACACCATGCAGCTGCAACTTATATCGATCGCTTCTCAAGCGAGGGTCTTAAAGTCGCAATTTGTGAACAAGTCGAAAACCCAAAAGAAGCAAAAGGGATTGTTAAAAGAGCTGTTACTCAAGTTGTCTCTCCAGGGATGCCTTACGATCTCGATAAAACAGATTCAAAAGAAGACCAATTCATTCTTGCCTGTAATGAAGTAAATGGCCGCTTTGAAATTGTTGCCATTGATTTTACAACTGGATTCTTCAAAGGTTTTATTCTTGATAGCTTTGAAGACTTTATTGAAAAAATTCGCGTCCTTCATCCTAAAGAGTTCATTACATACTTAGGACAGTGGGATAAGTATGAGAGTGTCGCTACTCTTAATGAGCACAATGGAACTCTTGTCACTCACCTTTCAAAAGAATATTTTAATGAAAAGTACTCAAGTGTTTATCTTGAAAAGTTAATTCCAACTTATAAACGTGATCAACTTTTAAATGAAAACCAAAGTGTTCTAGGCCCAATTGGAGCGCTTTCATATTATATTTGTTCGACTCAAAATCATGAAGAGTTCACTCACCTCCACGCTTTCAGTCTATCTGATCGCACGGGTAGCATGAAGGTTACAATTCCTACTCTTACAGGATTAGAGATACTTCCAAAGTCACGTGAAACTTATAAAGACTCACTTCTTGGCTTTATGGATAAGACAAAAACATCAATGGGTTCAAGAAAACTAAAAACTGTTTTCACAAACCCACTAACAGATCGAAAAGAAATCACAAATCGTCTTGATACAATTGAGTTCTTTTTAAAACATGATGATCTTTTACAAGATACTCGCGAGGCTTTAAATAACGTTCGCGATCTTGAAAGAATCCTAGCGAAGGCTGCGACAAACCGTGCAAATGCTGGGGACCTTTTAAATATTTCAAGTGCAGTGGATGTGTACGAAGAATTAACAAATTCGCTAAGTGAGCTTCCAACTAATGTCTTTAAAGAAATGAAGACGGAAGATAAAACGAATTTATTCAAGCTTCGTGATGATATTAAAAAGACAATTAACGATGAAATAGGTGCGAATCTCGATAAGGGTAACTTAATCAGAGAAGGCGCAAATGAGACACGTGACCACCTTGCAAAGATTTCTCAAAATACGGCCCAAGCTCTAGTCGAACTAGAAAATCGCTACCGCGAAGAAACAGGAATTCAAAAGCTACGTATTAAATCAAATAATGTTGCTGGCTACTTCATTGAAGTTTCTAAAACTCATTCAGATAAAGTTCCTGCAAATTTTATTCGCAGACAAACTCTTGTTAACTCTGAGAGGTACGTAACTGAAGAGCTAACTCAATTTGAAAAAGAAGTTGTTGTTGCACGCGAAAAGCTAGAAAAACTTGAAAGAGAAATCTTTAAAGGACTAATTAAGCAGATCACGGATTTAAGCCATGCAATTCAAATGCTAGCAAATATCCTATCTGCAACAGATACTCTTCAATCACTTTCTTGGATTGCACGAAACGAAGAATTCTCAAGACCAACTATTTCTGAAAAGTCTCGTGACATGGATATTCGCGGAGCATGGCACCCACTAATTAAAGCTGCCATCAAAGATCAATTCATTCCGCACGACCTTAAACTTAATGATGAAACATACTTCGGTCTTATTACTGGTCCCAACATGGCCGGTAAAACAACAGTTATGCGTGAGATTGCTATTATCCAACTTCTAACACAAATTGGATCATTCGTTCCTGCAGACAATGCCAAAGTTAGTATTTGCGACTTCCTATTCAGTCGTCTTGGTGCAAGTGATGACATCCTAAAAGGACAATCGACTTTTATGGTGGAAATGGCCGAAACAGCTGAGATCCTAAGACACGCAACAGATAAGTCACTTATCATTCTTGATGAAGTGGGACGTGGTACTTCAACTTATGATGGCCTTTCAATCGCTTGGGCCCTAGTTGAACACTTCATTGAGAACACAAAAGCACTTTGTCTATTTGCAACTCACTACCATGAGCTAATTGATCTTGCGGATCGCTACCCAGAGGCAAAAAACCTTACAGTAGAAACGCAAAACCATAGAGGAAATGTTAAATTTCTATACCGTCTCGTTGAACAAGCCGCTTCACAATCATTTGGTATCTACGTTGCCAAACTTGCAGGCCTTCCTCCAACTGTACTTAAGCGTTCACAATCAATTCTTAAGAGCATGGAAAAGGAATCAAGCGTATCTCAAGCCTTACTTGATAGTGATCATAGCGAACAATTAGATTTCTTCAGTGTACAAACACCAGCAGAAATACCTGAGTACTTGAAACAAGTTGAGGATCACTTATCAAAAGTCGATATCAACAACTTAACTCCTATTCAGGCCCTTAATAAGCTTAATGAATTAGTTGATCAAATTACTTTAAACTAGAAATATTTGCCAAGGGCGCTTTCTTAAGCGTCCTTTTTTTTACTCTCCTGCGTTCATACCGATAAACACTGTATGAGCACGAATAATAAGCTATCTGAAATTTACGATTACTACAAAAAAAGCAAAGCCGCTAAGAAGATAAGACAAGATCGTCTTAGAAAGAGATTCTATGCTTTTATCCTAGATATTTATCTTGTGGTTTTTGCCAATAAGGCACTAACTTTTATTTGGCTTTCATTTGTAAATAATTTCATTTCAAATATTTCGACTTCGCCAAAGGTTTCATCAATGGCATTTCAGAGTCAGACAACACAGCTATCACTTGCAATCATGTTCTTTAGCTACTTCTTCTTTTCTTACTACTTAGGAAATGGACAGACTTTAGGGAAAGCATTTTTCAAGTTAAAGGTTGTGAAGTCACACGATGTAACTGAGCCATTAAGTGCCCTTGATTGCTTTGGACGCTCAATCGGCTATGTTTTCGCTAACCTACTTTTCTTTTTACCACTTGTGATCAACTTCTTAAGACATGATCAAAAAGGTGTGCAGGACTTCATCTCTCAAACTCATGTGATCAGTACAGAAGAATTCGCTTATGCACTAGCAGAGATCCAAGCAGATACCGAGCCAGTTGAAGAAGTTGAACAAATCAGCCTATTCGGTTAGGGGCGCGGGTACCAATCGAGAATTCGGATACTTAACTAAGAATTACTTCTTAAATTCACAAAAATACAATAACGAACACTCCATAAAGCGATGCTTCGAGGCTAATTCATTAAAAATTTCATGGAAAAGTGAGAATTAGATATGATTCTCTCTTCTATATAATTGAATTCTCGATTGGTACCCGCGCCCCTAAAGTTCGAGATTGGCGAAGATCTCGCTGGCACGGCCCACGACACGTGACTTTAGTTTTTCGTCACAGCTCACTGACTTACTCGGACGACTCCCCTCACACTCTTTTTGATATGGCTTCATAACTGTCTTATTAGCAACCTTAGACTTGTTATAGCCTTCACTACTTCCATTAAAGAGATCACGCTGAGAACTATCACTTGAATCCCACGGTCTTTTCACACAGGCCTTATGCTCACCTTTTTGCGTACGACGAGAACGCTCCTCTTTATGATCGAGTATAATCTCAAGTAAAGATTCATCAGAATTTTCAATACGATTTTTAATCTTATTCTTTGTCGTTTTAACAAAAGTTTTTTCTAAACTAAGGGCCATAATATTCTATTTTATCTGCCCCTATGATTTCGTGCAACAAAGAACTTACTGGTCTCCGTAAAGGCTATTAATACTGGCCTTTAGCTTCTCCATGCTCTTGGTTCTTAAAATTACTTCATCACTATTTAAGAGAACTTCAACTTCTCGATCAACTGTCTTTCCACCTTTTCTCACAATATTATCTAGAACAGAAATGCTACAACCATTTCTCCCCTCAATATAATTGTGTTTTACATTTGAGTTTTCTGTACGCTCAGACATTTGAAGATTTCGCCTGGTCTGTCTTTCAAGAATATATGCAATTGAAGCAGCATCACATAACTTCGCTAACTCAAGACGAGAAACATCTTTGTAGCAATCATCCTGAACAAGTCCAAGGATGATGAGCTCTTCTTTCGCAAAATTATCAAGAAGCCCTTCTCTATGAGCAACTTCGAGGTAATCCCTTGGGTACATACCATCAGCACAAACCGTATCAATACTTCCACCTAGGGCCTGGTAATGAAGAAGATTATTCATATTATTAAAAATGGCAGAGCTTTTGAGATCTTCCATGATGGCCTGCTGCTCATAAGAGCCAAATAAATTACTAGAAGTGGCCATTGCTGGATATGTAGAACTTATCGTTTCTTTCATATGATTAGTATTGAGATAAATCCCTTTAGCAAATTCACATGCCAGATTATCTCCTAACCCATTTCGATAAGACTCTGCCACATCAATATGCTTTGATATTAAATCAGAAATCGGAGATGGTTTCCCTCCAAGTGATCTTGAAAGAATCTCTTGTCTAATTAACTCCATAACCTTTGTATCATCAAGTCCCCCAGATTCGAGAGAAAGCTTTAATAATTTATAATAGTCGTCTGAAAGGTTTCCATTGGCATCCATACCTATATAACGAGGATATTGATTTGCTGCCTTTGCAAGTTTGGCCCCTTTGTAATTTTCTTTAAGATAACTAATTAGTCCATCCACATCACCTTCGAAAGTAATATAGGCCTTTGCTAACTCAAGATCTTTATACGACTCATTATCGACAATATAGCCAGAAGCTTGGGCCGAACGAATAAGACGTTCGATAGCGGGATTTACTTTATAGAAACCAGTATTTGTTTCTACATTATATTCATAGTATGGAGCTGTGGAATTACTTATAATCTCAGTTACCAATTTTTCACGCTCACTACGACTTAACTCATTCTTTGGATCAACACTTGCGAAATAACTTTCTAAGTCCACTGTATCATTAGCTGAATGGGATATATGATACTGTAATTGATTTTTTGCAAATGCAGATGCAATCGCTTTTTTATCTGGCATTTTCAGATTAACACCGTAATTCGTAAAGCTGCCCCCCATGCCCATTCCCATACCAGGATAGCCCCCCCCAGAAGAGTTCATATTTTGATTCTGTTCTTGAACCATGACACATTCAACACATGCATCCATCTCGGCAAAGTCTTCGAACTTATCATCAAAGGCAAAGGTTAAAAGAGAACAAATTGATATCGTGGCGATTTTAAGTGCTTTCATACTCGACTATTCGGAGTGAGTAATTTGTACGCTTAAATAATTAATGAACTAAATAAAATTAGGAAAAATCATCCAAGCTAAGACATTATCACAATTAGGGACAAACTAATAAATGCCACAATATTGAGAATAACGCCAAAGCTAATCATACGATTCATAGGGACGAGACCTGTTCCATAGACAATTGCATTTGGTGGTGTGGCAACTGGTAACATAAAGGCCATATTACAACTAAAGGCCACGACAAAAGCCGCAGTAATACTTGAATAATTTGCTTGAGTTGCTGCTGCAATTAGAATTGGAACTAAAACATTGGCCGCAGCAGTATTGCTTACAAGCTCAGTGAGTAATATTGAAATTCCAACAACAAGAACAAGAAGAGCAGCAAAGCTCCAGTTACTAAAAATACTAATCAAGTTATTTGCCACAAAATCGGCAATTCCTGTTTTAAAAAGTGTCGATCCTAGAGAAAGACCAGAGCCAAAGAGTAACAGTGTTCCCCAATCAATCGTCTTAATATCATCTTGATCCAATAATTTTGTACGACTATAAATTGGTGTCATAAAGAGAGTACAAGCAGCAATGATAGCAACCATCCCCGCTGTTAAATATTTTTGTACATATATTGAAACGATATGCCCCTTACCTAATATGAGTGAGCATAAACTTGGAGCAAACCATAAGAAAATTGTAATCGTAAAAATGAGCATTAAGCGTATTTCGTTATTTGTAATTTTATTATTCTTACCTAAGCTCATCATGAGATCATTCTTATCAACTTTCTTAATATCTTCAGTAATTTTTCTCTTTGCATAGAAGAATAAAATTATTGAAAAGAAGATTGTCAGGGGAAAGCCAAACTTGCACCAATCCCAAAAAGTTAAAACTTGATTTGTATGCTGCTCAAGTAGTCCCATTGTAATAAGGTTTGGAGGAGAACCAATTGGAGTGGCCATTCCACCAACGGATGCTGCATAGGCAACAATTAATAAAAAATACTGCTTTGTCTTTTCTTCTTTCACTTTAAAAGACTTAAGTAAGCCAAAACCGATTGGCAGCATCATTGCAGTTGTAGCGGAATTTGAAACCCACATCGAAAATAGACAAGTGACACCAATAACGACGGCCAGAGTACGATTGAAGTCACCATCAATGAAGCGAGTATTTAGAATCGTCACCGATAATTTTCGATCAAGTCCAAGCTTCTCCATCGCACGCGCTAAAAGAAATCCTCCCATAAACAGAAAGATAATCTGAGAGCTAAAACTACTGAAGGCTTCTTCAAAAGAAACCACACCAAATAGAACAGTCAGAGCAACTCCCATCATTCCTGAAATAAATAAAGGAGTACTTGAAAGAAGCCATTGAATAACAACATAAGAAAATATTGCTAAGAATGTTTTTGCATTAGTTTCGAGCTGTAAATCTGAAGTATAGACTAAGAAGAAAGCGACGATTCCAAGAAATTGAAAAACCACCGACATTGTCGAGCTATGTTTCCACTCATGTAAGAATTCACGGTACAAGCTTTTAAACATAGATCAATATTCCAAAAAAGAGGCCCTCCTAATAAGAGGGCCTTCTACAATTATTTTAAGAAACCAAAGTGTAGTTCATCAGTCTGCTCTTTTGAAGGAACAGATGGTGCATTCGACATCATATCACTTGCTGTCGTTGTCTTAGGGAACGCGATTACATCACGAATATTATCAGTTCCGGCCTTAACCATTGTGATACGGTCTAGACCTAGAGCAATACCGCCATGTGGAGGTGTTCCGTACTTAAGTGCATTTACAAAGAACCCAAATTGATTAGCAACTTCTTCTTCACTCATACCAAGAACTTCAAACATTCTTTCCTGAACTGCACCGTTGTGAATTCTAATTGATCCACCACCAAGCTCGTACCCGTTACAAACGAGGTCGTATGCTTGAGCAGGAAGGTCGCGAAGAGTTTTATTGCTAACATTGATCTCTTCGTTCATAAATTTATCCATTTCACTAATCTTAGGAGAAGTGAATGGGTGGTGTTTTGCATAGAATCTTGATTCATCAGTTTCAAAACATGGGAAGTCATTTACCCATAGGAATGCGTAACCGTCTTTGATTAGACCAAGCTCGCGCCCTAGGTGGCGACGAAGAGCGTCTGCACTATCGTGTACAATTCCCTCTTGATCTGCAAAGAATAGCCATGTTCCATTTTTCGCATCTCCATCTAAATCAGAAAGACTTGATAAACTTGCAAGAACCTCTTCAGTAATGAATTTAGAGATACCACCAGAAACGGCACCATCTTCAACTTTAAAGAATGCAACACCTTTTCCACCGTGAGGTTTTACAACATCAACGAATCCATCAAGAATCTTACGAGAAAATGTTCCCATTGAAGCTGGTACGAACATCGTCTTAACCATTCCACCACTTTCAATTGCTGATTTGAAAACACCAAATTCAGTATCTTTAAAAATGTCTGAAACAATATGTTGCTTTAATCCAAAACGTACGTCTGGCTTATCTGAACCGTAGTCTCTCATTGCATCGTTGTAATGCATAACTGGAATTTCAAAATCAGCGCCTAATTCAAAGATATTTCTCATAAGATCAGTTGCGATATTTTTCATATACTCTTCAGTAGCAAATGAAACCTCAATATCGATTTGAGTAAACTCTGGCTGACGGTCAGCTCTTAAGTCCTCGTCACGGAAGCACTTACAGATTTGGAAGTACTTATCAGTTCCACCAATCATAAGAAGTTGTTTAAGTGTCTGTGGCGACTGTGGAAGAGCGTAAACGTGACCAGGGTGAACACGAGATGGAACAACGTAGTCACGAGCACCTTCTGGTGTCGACTTATAAAGAATTGGTGTTTCAACTTCGATGAAGTCGTTTGCACTCATTGTATTTCTTACGTCTAGAGTAATTTTAGAACGAAGCTTTAGAATATCTTGAAGCTTCTTTGTTCTTAAATCTAGGTAGCGGTACTTAAGCTTGTTATCTTCTGTCGCTTCAGTTGCACCATATGGAAGAAATGGAATATTATTAATATCACACTCTGATAGAACTTCTAGTTCAGTTACGTGAACTTCAACTTCTCCTGTGGCCATATTCTTATTTAGCGCTTCTTCAGGACGTCCTGCAACAGTCCCAATAACCTTGATAACTGATTCAAGATGACATTTTTTAAGAAGATCAGCGTCGCCCTTGAAGTTTGTGAAGTTAAGTTGAGTTACACCAAATTTATCTCGTAAATCGATAAAAGTTAGACCACCTAGGTCGCGGTTCTTATTTACCCAACCGCATAGTGTTACTACATTACCGATGTGCTCGGCCCTTAATTCTCCTAAATTGTGAGTTCTCATCAAACCCTTAATCTGTGACATGCTAATCCTCTTGATATATAGTTTTTTGGTATGAAATTTATAACAAATTCTTCACATATTCTCAGTACATTTTTTGTATTTCTACTATTAACGCTAGGCACACATTCACATGCCCAATTTATTAATCCGAAGTGGGCCGAGAAGATCATGATTACGCCAAAGAATAATGAGATTAAAGTCTCTTGGGCAGTATCAGAAGAGGAAAAGCAACAAGGCCTAAGTGGACTAAAGGCCAACAAGATGAAGAAAAGTGAAGGCCTCGTTTTTGTCTATCAACAAGAGATGCCACTAAAGTTTTGGATGCCTGATACTTACTTTGATCTCGATATTATTTTTTTAGATAAGAACTTTAAAGTTATTGCTATTGAAACACTACCTCATTATCCAAGTCGCAATGAACCGCAAAAGATTCCAACAACTAAGGTTTATCAAGGTCAATTTGTTTTAGAATTGCATGCCGGTATGGCAAAGAAGTACGGAATTACTAAGGGCTCCCAACTTAAATGGAAGAAAGCCCTCGATCAGAAGTTTCAGAAGTCTCTGGGAATAAAATAAGATACTCATCACGAGCGATATAGCCTAAGTGATCACGGACAAGTTTCTTTTTATAGCGGTGATTATTTCTGATTAAATCAAGCTCTTTCATTAGGCCATCATTCTCTGCTTTTAATAGAGTCACTTCATGGTAAGCCTGATCAAGCGTCGATTTCTTATCAAAGTATTCAATTACCCCACCCTGAGAAAAAACTAAGCGGCCTAGAAGGAATAAGCAAAATCCCCAACATAACTTCACACCCCAGTGCGTAAGCTCACCTTTCTTTTTAGATTTAGATTTTACTTTTCTCTTAGCGCTTACCGCAGTCTTGGCCTTAGCAATTGCCTTTACTGGTGTTTGGTCAGCATAATTAACAGCTGCAGGAGCTGTTGTCTTCTTTCTAAGAGGTGAAGACATTTCAATATTATCTGCTTGAGTAATTGGTTTTCTTGTTGGAGCTGCACTTGGTGAAGCTGAAACTGATGGTTTTGGTGCTGCACTTGCTTCACGTTGAGCTCGTTGTGCTCTAAGTTTCGCCAATACAGACGATCCGGATTCACTTGATGCTCCTTCATCACGAGATGGAGCAGACATTGGTCTTGGACGAGCACTTGTTGCAGATGCCCTAGGCATTGGAGGCGGCGTTCCCATTGGGGCAGAAGCACGACTCGGTGCACCTGCAGGAATCCCTCTTTGATCTTGTCTCGAGGCCATCTTTGCACGATTTCTTTCAATCGCTTTTTGCATTGCTGCACTTCTTGAATTTTGCTCTGAACTACTATTAGTCGTCGATGCAGACCCTGACGCAGAAGGTCCACGATTTCTTCCTAGTGAAAACTGCAAACTTACATCCTGTTTTTTGCGAAGTATTCCTCATGAATACTTTTTTTCCCAATATCAATATTTTAATGCGTTTCAAAATTTCACACAAGTAGTTTTCTCACGGAAAACTTATCGTGACAAAGCGCACAAAGGCGATTCGAAGTTTTTTTATTCGTTTACGAAAGAAGATTTTGAGAAGTCGAATAATCAAAATTTGTGTTTAAAGACTCGATTTGAAGCCAAAACTTTCTGATAGTTGCCAACTCAATTAGATATAATTTCAAAGTCTCATCAAGTCCTCTTAGAATCTGAGCATCACTATCAAGCTCTCCTTCTTCAAAAACTAAAGATAATTCTTCAAATATTCGGTGAAAACGATCTTTCGGCTTTAGAATGAAATGCTTTTCAGAAATACTAAACTCTAAAAGATTCATTTTCTCTTCTAGGGCCTTTTCCAGACGTGTGAAAAGAATACTTGCGATACACACATCGCCAATTGGACCTAGTTTCAGTCTTTGTCCGCTCCCCTCAAGCTTATGGCTTTTAAAGTTAATGCGAATGGCATCGTCACTTCTTTGATACCACCAGCTAAAGCCCGGGTCAGAGATATTGCAAATTAAATCTTCCTCTAAAGGGAAGCGCTTATTAAAAATTTGATCATAAATAACTTGAGCAAGATCTAAGTTAGGAATTTCGTAGTAAAGAGATTCGGCCACTTCACTCTTTTCAATTCGTAGTGACTTAAGTGTCGATACATCGCCAGAGCTAGCTAATTCGAATGTTTCACTAATATTATCTGTAATTACACCACGAATACTAAAAGTCGAGCTACTTTTAACGATATTGTATACGAAACCAGAGGTTTGAGGATATTCAACACATGATTCTGATTCAGACTCTAAACTTTGTGAGCCAAAAAGAAATTCATTGCGAAAATCTTCATCAGCTAAAAATTGTTCTTGTGTATTAAGATTAAAAGTCTCTTGTGTAAGAAAATCAAACTCGTTGTGCACTAACCCCTCCATAGGCAATACATATAATTATAATTTAATAACTTTTGATACGTATTGGCAAGAATTTGAAATTACAAAGAAACTAAAAAACTGCGACGAAAATCTTTAAAAATAAAATCACAATCATCGGAGAGATATCAAATGGAATATCCATTTCTGGCAACATACGACGAACAGGGCCACATGTGTAATCAGAGAGCTGCTTTATTCTTACACAAATTGGATGTGATTTATATTGAGGGATATAAGAAATAATCACATCAATAATGAGAATAAAAATATAAATATCAATTAGTGTTCGAATCAAAATACAACCCCTTTGAACTGCTAAATAGGATATATAAGAAGCCTAAAAAGTTCAAGGGATGGTTAGCAAATAAAAGCTTACCTATTTCACGATACTGGCCGGAATGCCCCTTCCAAGCTTGTTGCAGGCGATTTCATATTTATTCTGACAAGATAGCTCAAGATACTTTTGTGCCTTAGCATACTCCCCATCTTCCTGATAAATATCAGATAATAAGAAACAGGCCGGAGCATTATTTTCTTGTTCACAAACATATAAGTAGAAATCGCGTTTGAAAAAAATGTAAAAGATTGCCATGATAAAAAAAACAGAACCCATGAAGGCCCAGTTCTTCTTATAGCTTCTTTTTGGTGCTGTATATTCTTGATCGCTCATTCAAATAAACTCATTTGTGAACCCATGACAATATCGTCAAAGGAGATACCCATAAATTTTAGCACATCAGTTGCAACTGGTGATAACTGTTTATCAATATAATGCTGATAATCGATGTCCTTAGGCGCAAAAACAAGAGGAACAGGGCCATGAAGCGTCATTAAGTAATCGATTTTTCTGATGTTCTTATCAGGTTCTCTCTCCTGCAATAACCTAGCGGCCTTTACATGAGGAGGATTTGTTTTTGTGTATTCGCTGATATCTTTTGATAATCGTTTTGAATAAACCAATTGCCTATCAAAAAAACCATTCTTTAAATCATTAACGTAATTCTTAATATATTCATTTAAAGACTCTGAATTAAAAAACCTCTTATAGATTTCATACTGAAAGCTTTTAGCGGCCTTCGTCCAATCAGAACGAACAAACTCCATTCCAGAAAAATATAATTCACCATTTTCAAAAATTCCGGCATAGCGCTTCTTTGCACCCATTTCAGAACTTCGAGATTCAGGGATAAACAACTTCTTAAAGCATTTCTCATATTCCATTTCAAGATGAGACTCGAGGTCGTAATCTCTTTCGATTAACTCCGTTAAGTGAGTTGTTATTTTACGAGCTAGATCTGTACCGGCCTTATCCTTTTGAGATGATTCTAAGAACTTTAATTTTATGAAAACAGAATCAGTATCACCATAGACAACTTCGTAGCCAAGAGAGCGTGCATAATTCATGGATTCATTAAGAAGCCACTGACCTGTTGATGTTATCGATGTCGCTAGGTCCGCGTGATAAAATCGGCAACCACCAGAGCCCATTACACCATAGAAAGAATTCATGAGAATTTTAACGGCTTGAGATAAGTTCTTATCCTGCCTTGTTTTTGCTATTTCACGCTGTTTTAAAAGAAAGTCAATTTGTTCTGGAAGAATATGCTCTGTCTTAGAGAAAGCAACTCCATTTTTAAGTATTGTTGAATTCACATCCCCTTTTAAGCGCGAAAGTGGATCAATCTTAAAAGTTTTAATAATTGTTGGGTAGAGAGATTTAAAATCTAAGACCACAACATTTTCATGAAGGCCTTTCGTTCCTTCAATAACAAGTCCACCCAGAGATGCACTTTCCTTATCAATATCTAAGGTATTTCCCGCAATAAAACCTTTACGGTGTAGGCGTGGTAAATAAATATGATCAAAAGCACGTGTTGAACTTGATAAACGATCAATTAACATTCCACTTAATTGTACGCGACGATAGAGATGTTCAATAATTTCTAACTTTTTATAAATATCTAAAACAAGAGTACAGTCGAGAATATTATACTTTGCAAGAGCATGCTTTTCTTCTAAGAAACGTCTTGTAATTTCTTCAACTTTATCCATTCCTGTTTCGGTAATATCTTTATTTGCACCAAGAACTTCAGTTGCAACAGTATCAAGTTTAAAGTTTTCAAATTGATAAAATGCTGCTCTTAAAGTTGGAGGGCCATCAATAACCTGACGACCAGCTATTGTTGAAAACCAACCGGCTCCCTTTCTTTCTCTAAGACGTACTTGCGAGCCATCACGGCCAAGATTAAATTTAATGCCAAATTGTTGGCACTTGCGCTCTAAAAATTTTAAGTCAAAACCGATAACATGCCATCCGACAATGAAGTCAGGGTCATAATCAGGAAAATCATTAATGAATGCAATCATTAACTCTTTTTCACTTCGATAAAAAGTTGTTAACTCATCATTAGTATATTGGCCGCTTTCATCAACCATATAAACTTTCTTAATATCGCGATCACCTATTTGATGTATCGCAATCGAATACAGATCATTGCCCATACTCGTTTCAATATCTAAGGACATGATATTAAAATTAGGCGTTGGTTTTTGGGCGGACTCATGAATTCCCAAAGCCTTCATTTGAGGATTGTGGAAGACACGCATATTGCCAATCATTTGAACTTGACCTTGAATAAGTACTTCTCCATTTATGAATCTCTCCATAAGGAAGCGCTCATTTGGCCTAACGTCACTTTCATAGGTACGAATCCCATTTTTATGAAAGTGCTCTCTCGTATCCATAAGATCTTTATGACGATTAAAATAGATACCATCTAAAGTTCTGCCATTAAAGGCCTTAAGGTTTAACTTCTTTCTTTCTCCTTGAAAGCTAAGATTTAAATTAGCATCACCTTCAATAAAAAAGAGAGGTCTTTCATTTGAAATAATTACTTTGATCACATCCTCTGATGTCTTAATCCAGAAGATTAAATCCATATGATTTGCCTGATCAACGACCTGATCGTGAATGATAAAACCTTGTGTACTCGTGATATTCGTCATAGACAGAGCGTAGCTTATTTAAAGCAATTTGTTAAAGAGGATTTAGCCTTTTTTAGCATTTTCTTAAGTTTAGACATTGGTAAAAGCCCCGATATGCAGGGCATGACAATAACAATCGTATTCACAGTATTCAATTTAGTTTTTTTAGTGGATTTCTTTTCGGAGAAAGATGACAAGGGCAAGAAGTATCGCTTACTAAGCTATATGTTCTTTGGTGTCTTGGCACTCTTATCCATTCAAGTTTTCCAAAACCCTGTAATGAGCGTGGTATTTACAGCACTATCACTTCTATCCCTAGGATTCGCTCTTTTAAATGAATTCTTAAATCCCCCTAAGAGTTCGAAAGAGAGGGTCTACAATGGTCTAGTGAATATGCTCTTACCAGTTGCGATTTACTTTATTGCCCTAAGATGGTTCCCTTCACAAGGAAATCTCGTGGCAGCAGAAGGAGGACAAGATATTAATCGCAATATCTTCATTATCCAAACTCTTCTTGTTCTGGGCGTAGCTTTCAAGTATTCCCCTACCCTCATCTTTACCAAAAAAGCTACGAAAGAACTTAATGAAGATATCAAAACTATCAAGTTATAGTCCCATCTGGGGCTAGATCATGTGGCCATGATTACCCGATCTATGCTAGTGTGTAGATACTTAAACGGAGATAATTATGGCCACTTTTAAATCAACAAAACACTTCTATGGCTTCCCATGTACACACCGTCAATGGAAAGCAGATTCACATTGTCGATTCGTTCACGGATACTCACGCTCATTCCACTTTGAATTTGAATGTTCACAGCTGACTAAGGAAATGTGGGTAATGGACTTTGGTGATCTTAAAGACGTTAAAGCTTGGCTTGATGATATGTTTGATCACACTTTCCTTGCATCACAAGACGATCCATTTATGGAAGAATTTAAAAAACTTGATGAAGCTGGTGTTGTTCAACTTCGAGTGCTTCCAAATGCAGGAATGGAAGGAACGGCCGAATTTGTTTATGAGAAAATGTCTGAACTAATTAAAAAGAAGACAGACGGTCGCGTTTGGATTTCACGTCTAGAAGTGAAAGAAAACGAGAAAAACTCAGCTATTTATATTCCATAATTCTTGTCGTGGGTTCATTATATTTCGAGTATATTGGGCCCATAACTATCCCTAAGCAAATAATTCCATTTAGAACAAATAAACACTGAATAAATTAAGAAAATTTAAGTCAATTTCGATGAGTTAAAGACTTGAATAGTATTGTATTGAGTAATATAAATTTATCTTAATACTTGACCGAAAAGAAAGCCTAAAGGATGTCACATGAAAATAGCGCCACTAAACTCTTGGATAAAAATTGATGAAAAACCGCTTGTTATCGCAGGCCCGTGTTCTGCGGAAAGTGAAGAGCAAGTATATCAAATTGCAAAAGAGCTCGTGGAGAATGGCAAAGTGGACGCCTTTCGTGCAGGAATTTGGAAGCCAAGAACTCGCCCTAATACATTTGAAGGTGTAGGTCTTGTTGGTCTTCCTTGGATGGAACAAGTTAGAAAAGATTTTAATATTCCAATTACAACTGAAGTTGCCAATGCTTCTCACGTTGAATTAGCACTAAAACATAACGTTGATATTCTTTGGATTGGGGCACGTACTACTGTTTCACCTTTTGCTGTTCAAGAAATTGCAGAAGCTCTTAAAGGTGTCGATATTCCTGTTATGGTGAAGAACCCAATCAACTTAGACCTTGCTCTTTGGATGGGTGCTATCGAAAGGTTCTCAAATGTAGGTCTTGATAAACTTGCTGCGATTCACAGAGGTTTTTCAAGTGCAGAAAAAACGAAATATAGAAATAAGCCTTACTGGGCAATTCCAATTGAATTAAAAAGACTTATGCCTGAGCTTCCAATTATCTGTGACCCTTCACACATTGCAGGGAATCGCAACCTAATTGGAGAAGTCTGTCAGAAGGCCATGGATATGAATATGGATGGTGTGATGGTTGAAACTCATATCACTCCAGAAAAAGCATTAAGTGATGCCGCTCAACAGGTAACTCCAAAAATGCTTCACGATATCATCACTCACCTACAAGTAAGAGATGCTATTGGACACAATGATGGCTTTGAAGACGAACTTAATAAACTTAGAAATAAAATCGATCAAATTGATAATGATATCCTAGAGTTTATGCATATGCGTATGAATATCGTTAAGCAGATTGGTGCACTTAAGAGTGCAAATAACGTAACTCCACTTCAAGTAGGAAGAATGGATACGCTAATGAATGATCGTATTGCTAAGGGTGAAAAGCTATCTCTTGATCGCAGATTTGTTGAAGAGCTATACCACGCAATTCACACTGAATCAGTTAGAGAGCAAACTCGAATGATGAATGATTTTAAGAAAGAATCTTAAAAAGTGATATAATTAAATTATGAAAGTATCTGAAAGAGTGGAAGGAATTGCTCCGTCTGGAAGTATCCAGATATCGGCACAAATTACAAACCTTAGAAATCAAGGAAAGGATATCATCGGTTTAAATATCGGTGAACCTGATTTTCTACCAAAAGAAAGTATTCTTGAAGCAATCTATGAGGCCCTCAAGAAAGGGAAAACTAAGTATTCTTCAGTAAGTGGTGAGCCAGAGTTAAGGCAAGCTATTGCAAGTTACTTTAACAAACGTTGCAATACTCAGATTGGCCCTCAAAATATTCTCGTAGGTAATGGCTCAAAGCAAATTATTTTCAACTCTTTTCAATCAATTCTAGATGAAGGTGATGAAGTTATCGTCCCTATCCCATATTGGGTAACTATTCCTGAAAGTATCAAGCTAGCTGGAGGAAAGTCTGTTTTTGTTAATTCACAAGAAGATTTTCACCTTGATCTTGATGCAATTAAGAACGCTATTACACCTAAGACAAAAGCAATCTATATCAATACACCAAATAATCCATCAGGTGCTGTGTATACAAGAAAAGAATTAACAGAACTTGGAGAGCTTGCTATTGCTCATGATTTAATTATCGTAAGTGATGAAGCCTACGAGTCTCTGACTTATGACTGTGAATTCGTCTCACCTCTTATGCTTGGTAAAGAAATCGCAGATCGTTCAATTTCAATTCAAAGCTTTTCAAAATCATTTTGTATGACAGGCTTTCGTGTCGGTTACATGATTGCCAAGGAAGAATTCATTAAGAAAGTTGATAGTTTTCAAGGTCATCTTTGTGGAAATATTCCACCTTTTACTCAATATGGTGCAATCAATGCCATTGAGCATAGTGATGAAATTATTGGAGATATGCTTAAGACCATGCATGAGCGAAAAGCTCGTGCCTATGAATTATTTTCTCAACTCTTTAAAGTCTCTAAGCCTCAAGGAGCATTTTATCTATTCTTAGATATAAAACCATTTATTGAAAAAGGTATCGTAAAGGATTCTATTGAGATGGTTCAAAAGCTAATTGAAGAAGCTGGTGTCGCTCTTGTTCCAGGAAAGTTTTTTGGTCAAGATGATTATATTCGCCTAGCTTTTACAGATTCTGTTGAACGTATTGAACAAGCTTATGAAAATATAAAAAAGGTTCTTTGTTAATGAAAGTTGGAATAATTGGTTTCGGACGACTTGGAAAGTTAATTTCAAAATACCTAGAAGAAGATTTTACAGTTGAGGTTTATGACATCAACGAAAGTGTAAAAACGGAAGTTGAGGCCATGGGTTGTCACTTCAAGTCTCTTAAAGAAGTTGCAAGTAATCCAATCGTCATCCCTTTTGTTCCAATGAATAAATTTGAAGCAGTCATTAAAGAAATAGCACCAATGTTATCAAAGGATGCTCTCGTTGCTGATGTTTGTTCTGTCAAAGAAATGCCTGTTGAAGTGATGAAGAAATACTTACCTGAATCAGTAAGTATCCTTGCAACTCACCCAATGTTTGGACCGGACTCAGCAGGTGAAACATTATTTGGAACAAAGATAGCGGTTTGCCCTGTTCGCATTGAAGATAAGTATTATCAAAAGATCTGTGCCTTTATGCGTTTTCATGGAATTAAAGTTATTGAAACAACTGCCGCAGAACACGATAAACAAATTTCGCACTCTCTTCTACTCACTCACATGATTGGGAGAACGCTAATGGATATGGATGCGAAAAAACTTCCTATCGACACTAAAGGTTACCGAAGACTTTTAAAAATTCTCAAGACTGTCGAAAATGATTCATGGGAATTATTCGCGGATATGAATGAGCATAATCAATATGCCAAACAAACCCGTGAGGACTTTATTGAATCATTTAATAAAGTAGTTAAAAGGCTTGAGAATTGAATAAAGGCATGAAGGTAGCATTTCAAGGCACCAAAGGTTCTTACTCAGAAGAAGCACTCTATAAATATTTTGGTAAAGACGTTAAGGCCGTGGGCATTGCCCTAAGTGAAGACGTATGTAGCGCCCTTGAAAATGAGGAAGTCGCTTGTGCCATCTTACCTATCGAAAATAGCATCGTCGGAAACGTCGATATCAATATGGATTTAATTTTTAAACATGACTTCTTTGCCATTGGCGAACTCTACCTAGAAATTAACCATTGCCTTATGGCCAATCAGGGTGTTGATGTAGCGGACATTAAGGCCGTCTACTCTCACCCGATTGCCTTGGCCCAATGCCATGGCTTTTTTAAAGATCAAGGCCTAAAACCTGTTGCTGAATTCGACACTGCAGGTTCTGCCAAAATTATCTCAGAGTCGAAGTCTTTGAATGAAGCCTGTGTTGGATCTCGTCTATGCGCTGACTACTACGGCCTTAATATCATTCAAGAAAAGATTCAAGATGAAGCGGCAAACTACACGCGCTTTCTAATTTTCGTCAAAGAAAAGAATATTCCAACAGGAATTGGGAAAGAAAAAACAAGTATCGCTTTCACAACAAAGCACCACCCAGGAGCACTTCTTGGTTGCCTACAAGTTTTCGCTGACTACAGCATCAACTTAACAAAACTAGAATCCCGCCCTATTCCACACGAGCCGTTTAAATATATCTTCTACGTGGACTTCATGGGTGCCCTTCACAATGACAAGGTTCAAGAATGCCTTAAAGAGTTAAAGCGCGACGCTAATGACATTAAGATTCTTGGAAGTTATCCTGCTGGACAATTCTAAGCCTTAACCTTTCGAATCGCGATAAAAGAGATGTCATCGTACTTAAGCCAAGCATCTTCGTTTTGAATTTTACAAAACTCAGCGAGGTTTTCAAATGACTTATCAAAAATCCCCTGTCCAATAAGTTCAGTAAGGGAGTCATGAGGGATATTGTCGAATAAACCATCACTTCCAATGAGAATGGTGTGACCTTTTTTAATATTGGCCCCAGAAGTTGATTCAATTTTAATGACGTCATCACCCATGAGGTTATTAACGTAATTTCTTTCAGGGTGAGCAAGGGATTCTTCCTGACCTAGAACTCCGGCCTTAACCATGTGGCCAACTCCAGAGTGTGGAGTAGAAGTATAGATTTCATTGCCGTGGGCATTCCAATAAAGAATTTCCGAATCCCCAACGTGGTAGAAGCGAACCATATCATCTTTGATCTGGGCAAAGGCAAGAGTTGATCTTGCTCCGGCCTTAAGGTCAGAGACGTGTTGATTGGCCGTTTCAATAAGTTCAATACAATTACTTCCATCTTTATACTGGGCCACAGCTTCAACGATAGCAACGGCCGCATCTCGGCCACGTGGATGTCCTCCAGCACCGTCAGAAACTCCAACAACAAAAGATTTCTCTTCACCACTAATAAAGAGTGCATCTTCGTTATTGTCATTAGTTTCTTTTAGTTTGTGTTTAGCTATGAAGTAACCAATTCGATAATCACCAAAATCGAAAATTTCATGTTCAAATTCTTGTATATCGGAAACAATTTTCTTAAACGGCATCTGACCAATCCATGGTTTCTAGGTGATAGCGAAGCATACTAATATTCTTAAAACGATTTAAGATCATCCCACGTTTAAGTCCACAAATAATGTACTTAATCGATGGTGATAGCTTTTTATAATGCTTCTGTCCTCCTAGGATATCATAGAAAATTCTGATGATTTTGATAATATCTTCATCGCGATTATCTTTTTTCGAATCGCCCCAGTGGTGAAGATCGATAATCTTTAAATCAAACTCTAATCCAAAGCGACGAATAATAATATTTTCAGTATGAAGGTCACCATGATACTCACCTTCTAAGTGGATTGATTCAACACCGACAACAATCGAATAAAGTAAGTGGATGGCAGAAAAGATTTCCAGACGCTTATTCTTTTGTTTTTGAATAAACTCTCCAAGCATCTCCCCTTCAATAAACTCAGATGTTAGGCAGGCAACTTTTTGACCTTTAAGAGTAATTAATTCATGCGATAGGCAGTCCATAACAATTGGACTATGTTTAAGCTTTTCAAGCTTCAATGAATATCTAGTGCTTACCTTGAATTTCTTATTTCTTTGCGGGAAGTAAATTTTTACGGCCCTTTCAATATTGGTGTGTTTTTCTCTTACGCGGTAAACTTCACCTTCGTAACCAGAACCAAGTTTCTCAATGACAACATAACGCCCGGCAAGGGTGCGCCCAGGAGCAATATCAAACTCTTCAATCTCAACTATATCGCCTGTTTTAGTCAAATGGTCCTCCACGGTGTGTATGTAGCATATCGGCTTGAGAGTGCATTTGCTCAAGCATAATCTTCTTAACCTCACGTCTTATTATAATAATTTCTAAAACAAGAAAGACGGCAAAAACGATATAGAAACCGATGGATTTAAAGAAGGCCCAACGTGAAGTTGATTCATAAATAGCAAGGTAGCCCATAAAGATTCCATTAAAGAGTAAGAAGTAAGCCAAGTGGTACTCGATCTTTGTCATGATCTCTTCGGGAATATTTGCTTTCTTTTCCATATCTTCCATCATGGTAAGCATTAAGCTTTTTCCTTGCCTAAGATTAAAGATCAGAAAGCCACTTAGAAAGAGGCCTGTAAAAAATGGCTGAAGCTTAAACCACACACCATCGTGTCCAATTAAAGAGATTGGTCCAAGAACTAGAATGATAATGAAATTTAATTTAGAAATAGAGTGAATATGTTTAAAGAAGATCTTTTCAAATATGATTTCTATAATCGCCAGTGAAAGACCACCAATAATGGCAATCTCCACTGTCTGTGTTTCTTCCAGATACCAATAAAGAAGCGCTGGGAGAAACGATATTAGAAATAAGTTATTCTTTTTCATCTCATATCGGATTATGCAGCATTTCTTCTTTTCTGGCAAAACTCCTCAAATTCTTCTTTAATACAACTTGGTTCAAGAATTTCAATTTGATCACGCATTGAATATAGCCAGTCAAATAAGTATAGCGACTTTTCAACTGAGGCCGCCCAAATGATTTCTCCATACTGATTTGTTGTTGAGTATGGATGACCAAGAAAGATTAAATTACTAATTGGAGGTAACTCAAAGCCATAATTTAACTTTAGGACTAAGCGCTGGTCACTTCCATCAATATGTCTTAAGGCATTGATATATTCTTCAATTTCAAATCGTGAATACATGGAAGAGTAGTCGAATTCTTGAAATTCAATATCATCGACTTCGTTCATATCAATAGTGATTAATTTCTTAGTCACAACATCTTCACTAATGACTTTATATAGATTTTGAGAAAGAACGACTCGCCAAGGTCTAACTTTCTTTTTTGATTGATCTAAGAAAGTAAACTCACACACTCTTCCTTCTTTACAAGCGGCCTGGATATCTTTGATCAATTCACGATGTGAAGTATTCTCCAGTAATACATCTCCATAATCTCTACGCCAAGAAAGTGGCATTAATAAGAATTCATCATCCTTAGGGCGCAGATCAATCGACAACCCATAAAAGTGAGACTTCTCATAGAACATATAGAATTCATCTCGATTAATGTGATTTTTTCTTAGGAAAGTAACCAAACTGATTGGCTTTCTAATTTCTTCTAAATTAAACAAAATATTCCAAAAATTTTGATCTTCCATAGACGAAAATGACGTCATTACAGCTCCTTAAATAACCTACTATATTTATCGGATATGGCCATCATTTCCTTTAGTGATTTTTATAAAATTTAGTGCGATAATATTGCTATGGTATTGAAATCACTACTTAGAAATCCAGTACTAGGATTCGGAATATTAATATTTATTATCTTTATCTTTCAGTTAAGAGAAAACGGTGCCTTTCAAAAAAGAGCGGATAGTATGCTTGCAACTTCATGTCGTTCAGTAAAAGTGCGTCTTGATAAGTATATGCACCCTTCTTGGAAGATTGAATGTAATAAAAATAATCTCGAAGTGACAATTCCTGTTGATGAAAAGATCGTACCAGAAGGCACTGACAAAGAAATCCTTCGCCAAGAAATGTATAAGGCGTTGGCCAATTCTTATATTTCAATTTCACGCTATGCTATGGATGAAAGTCTTGAGCGTACGATGATGGTCGTTGTGAAACTTGTTCACCCAAAAATGATTCTCTCTTCTCTTTCAGAAGGGAAATATGTCGTGAAGTTAAAGACTCTTAAGAATAAGAATAACCTAGCTCGCCACATCCATCAGACTATCCAAGTCCAAGAGGTCGCAGAATAAGTCTGCCTTCTCTGCTTTAAAACAAGTCGTGTGTCCATTAACGTCTAAGCAATACTGAAATGCGTGTAAATAAAGACGCTTATCTTGTTCTTTATTATATTCTTCGTTATAAAGCGGATCCCCGATAATTGGAAGGCCAGCATTAGAAAGTTGAACACGTATCTGATGGCGATGTCCTTCGTTGAGTGTAACCCTAACCAACGTAAGATTCTTTCTTTCGTGATAGTAGAGAGAATCTACCTTTAAAGTCGCTTCCACTCCAACATCATTCACAATCATCTTCTCACCTTTAATTCCACTTGAAACGAGACGATCTGTTAGATGTAAACTCTCTTCAAGCTTGCCACTTACGACGGCCAAGTAAATCTTCTCTTTTGCAATTTGAGAAAAAGAATTACGAAGATTCTCATGGATGAGCTCATCTTTAATATAGATAAGCACACCACTCGTTAACTTATCAAGGCGATATAAAAGGCCCTTCTCATAATCCGAGCGAGGGTTTCCAAGGCTTGGAAGATTAAAGTGATCACGCATGAAATTAAGAACAGTATTTGTTTCACTATACTCCATAGGGTGTCCGTGGATCCCCTGTGGCTTATTTAAAACGATAAAAATATCATCCTCATAAATCACTTCAATAGCAACTCCTGTGTAGATAGGATTGACGTGATAGCGATTTAAAAGGTCTCTTGGCAGATATAGCTCACTCTTAGGAGCAAGATGCGACTGTAGCGCAACCTTTGATATATAAGAGGTCTTGATTGCTTTATTGGAAAAATGGAGCTCCCCTTTAAGGAACTCCTTTAATGTATCTTTTTCAGTGAGATTACAGAAATTATTATTGTGCTTCAACTTTGTGGCCATTATCTTCTAGATCACGTTTTCTTATCATAAATTCAACTTTACGATTTTCATTATCAATCTCCATTTGAGATCGACCAGGAAGATCAGTTAAACGAGTATCACCATAAAATACCGTTGAAATTCTTTCTGGATTGATCCCTCTTCTAATGAGAGATTTTGTGGCCGCAGTGGCACGGGCCGATGATAACTCAAGAGCATCACTCTTACCATCATTAGAAACTTCACCGCGAGCAGCATAACCCATAACAAAGACTTTCCAATTTCGCTTTTTAAGAAGATCAATCATTCGCTGATAAGAAGATACCGCAATCTTTGTTGATTCAATTTCAACAGAGCCGCGTTTAAAATAGATTTTATCTTTTATACGAACAACGATCCCTTCAGATTGTTCATATACTGTCACATTTTCGCTTAAGTTAAATTCCTTAAGGTCGTGGCGCATATTTTTTAAAACTTCTTCAGAGCCACGATTAATTTCGTGTTTATCAAGTAACCCTTCCATTGTAAGAAATTCAATTGGAAATGGTTTGATTGGAGTTTGTGATTCCATCATTGTTGGAAAGTTATCAGGAGACTTCCCCTTTTGAATAACTTCACCCTGCTGAAGAACGTTACCACCAAAGGCATTGCGAATTGAACCAAGGGCCGCTTCATACTTAGCAGTCTCAGTCTTTGCAAAAGAAAGAAGTAGTACGAAGAATGTTAGTAGAAGTGTTACAAGGTCAGAGAATGTAGCCATCCACCCCGGAAGGCCAGGAACACACTCAGGACACTTTGCTTTACCACCATCATCTACTACTGCAGCACTATCATCTGCCATTTCTTACTCCTTGATTACCTTTAGTATTTATTCCTCAAATACTGGTTTTTTTATTGGTTTTAAGCCTATTCTTCACCTTCATCCGAAGCAGATCTTTCACTTGGCGGAAGGAATGAATTAAGTTTTTCAATAATCATACGAGGGTTTTCACCTGCAACAATTCCAAGTGTTCCCGCTACTACAATACTCATGGACATAAGTTCCATTTGTGATCGGTATGAAATTTTATTTTTAACAGGTCCTGCAAAAACGTTGGCAATAATCGCACCATAGAACGTTGTCAGAAGGGCAACGGCCATGGCCGGACCAATCGCCGACGGATCTGAAAGGTTCTGAAGCATCTGTACCAGACCGATTAGGGTCCCGATCATTCCCATAGCAGGGCCATCTGCCGCAACACCATCAAAAACATCTGCCCCAGTCTTGTGACGAGACTCCATTGAATCAATATCCATTTGGAGAATCGAAGCAATAACTTCAGGAGGTCTGTTATCCGCTGCAAGAGTCATCGCCTTCTTCATAAACGGATCATCAATTTCAGCTTTCTCTAAAGCAAAAACTGACTCACGTCTGGCAAGCTCTGCTAGTTCTTTAATTTTGTTAATTTTGTCTTTAGGATCAACTGGCGTGAAGAAGATCGATTTCATTGCAATTGCAACAAGACCTTTTACAACCTCCATTGGCCAACGATAAAGAGTTACTCCGATTAGACCTAGACCAACAACAAGTACTGAAGGGACATCAATGAAAATTGAGATCGCCCCACCTGACATAATGGAACCCATGATTCCACCTACTGCTAATACTAATCCAATGACTGATGCTATATCCATACAACATTCCTATGAAAATTTTCCTATTTCATTCTAAGTATCGGAAATGAGAAGTCTTACCTTAATAAAATTTTAGTAAGCACTTTAAATTGCATAGTTGTGGAAATTTCTACCGATTGAAGATGTTCAGTAAGGAGAATAAAAAAATGCCCCTCTCACTAAACCTAAGCTTAATAAGAAGGGCATTAAGGAGATTATTGAGAAACAAGTCCTATGTTTCCAAAAGATTAACTGACTATTTTACTTTAGAAGTATCGACACCATTCTCTTGAAATGTTGTGTCGAGAAACTTAAGCATTTTTGATCTCAATTCATCCATTGAAACAGTATCATCAAGCATTAACTCTTTCTTAATGAAATCAGTTGGTACACCTGAGATTTCAACTAAATCATTTAATTGCACCATAACGTCCTTGTTGTGAGTATCTTTGTTCTGTGTTGTCTGTGTTGTGTTGTTTGTCATATCCATTGACTTCCCTCTCCTGCGACAAATTTTCAACGATCCATGTTGGAGCAATCCTTTGCTTCACTTTGTCACAAAAAAATCATATCTAGCGTGATATTTGAATGTCAAAACTAACAAAACAGATGTAAGAATTTATTAGATTTTTACATCCTTAAAGAAAACCTTAAGAAAGCTATTAGCTTTGGCTTTTAGTTCGAAGAATTCGCTCTCAGCGTCACTTAGTAGAGTGATTCCTCCTCCTGCCCCGTATAGAGCGAGGTTAGAAGATGATGCAATATCTAAAGAACGGATATTTATAGATGATTTATAAATATTGTCAAAATTTAAAATGGTAGAACCTGTGTAAATTCCTCGGTCTTTATTTTCGATATTTTTTATCAATTCAACGACTCTTTTCTTCGGTGCACCAGTGATACTTCCTCCTGGAAACAGGGAGGTAACTAAAGAGAGGTTGTTGTACTCTTCTAGCTCTACACTTATTTTAGAGTACTGATGAATAAGTCCTGGCACATAAAAAAATTCGCGCATTGATTCAACTTTTGAAAAGTTTTTTCCAATGGCAGACAGATCATGTCTTAAGAGGTCTGTAATTATATTGAGTTCACTTGTATTTTTGACGTCGTTAATTAAGAAGTCTTTGCCAAGATGATCGGCCACAGTTCCCTTGATTGGTCTTGTTGTGAGTTTTTTTCTTTCCTGGTCATACTCGTATAAGCATTCTGGAGAATTACTAATAACGAGACGCTCTTCAAATGGAAGACTTAGGATATGTGCAAATTCACCGAGCTTGGGATAAAGCTCTATACTTAAAAATGTATTAATCAGATCATCTGTATTTGAAATTTTTAACTCGATAAGAGAAGTTAGATTTAGCTGGTAACAATTTCCGGCCAATAAATTTTCATATGTCTTATGAAATAGATTTTCATACTCATCTTTAGTAATAATTTTTTCTACTGTAGCTGTCGTTTTCTTATGGGCTTCTGTAGGCCTTATAATGCTTTTCTCTTCAAAGTTTATAAGTGTTGCAAGGCTTAGCTCTTCTTCAAAGTAAGGGGCATCAGACAAAAAGTAATGGCCTAATTCATAATGCAGAGATTGCACATGCCAGCAGTGTCCTAATAAGTCTTTTAAAGCAGCAACAGAGAAGTCCTGTTCAGTTTGACGGAGTCGATCGTAAATTTTCTTATTTGTTATATGAAGGTATTTTGAAGGCCTCTCAAGTTTTAAGAAGCCTTCTTCATGTTTAAAGAGAGCGTAAGTCGATTGACTAGTTTCTGCCATCGTCTTGTGCATAGGCGATATTTTCGAAACTTGTATGCGCACCAACGAATGTTAGCTTTGCAGTTCCAACTTCACCACCACGGTTTTTACCAACGATAACTTCTGCAATCCCCTGATCTTTTGTATCAGGGTTATAATATTCATCACGATATACGAACATAATAATATCCGCATCCTGCTCAATTGATCCAGATTCACGAAGATCCGAAGTCATTGGACGTTTGTTAGGACGAGATTCAACCCCACGGTTAAGCTGTGAAAGTGCGATTACCGGACACTCAAGTTCTTTGGCCATATTCTTTAGGCCCCTTGAAATTTCCGCAATCTGCTGTTCACGAGGAAGCATCTTATTGTGTGAACTCATTAGCTGAAGGTAGTCGATAACCACAAGTCCCAGACCTTCAGATGCTTTGATCTTACGACAAGCAGACTGAATATCGAGAAGGTTTGTCCCAGCATTATCATTAATATAAATTGGCATATCAGCAAGTTGCTGAATCCCCTGCCCAATTTTTCTTAAATCTGTTTCAAGGAACTCTTTTGTACGAATTCTTTTTGAATCGATCTTCGCACGTTGAGTTAGAAGTCTCATTGAAAGTTCCTTGGCCATCATCTCCAGAGAGAAAAGAGCAACTGGAAGTTTTGAGAACTCACAAGCATTCTGTGCAACGTTTAGAGCAAGAGCAGTCTTCCCCATGGCAGGACGGGCAGCTAGAATAATTAACTGACCAGGTTGCATACCAAGTAATAACTTATCAAGGGCACCATAACCAGTCGGTACACCATGAATCTCACCGGCAACGCGCGATGTATCTTCAATTTCTTTAATGTTTTCTTTTAGACACTCATTAAGCTTAATCATACTTCCTTGTTTGGCCTCGTTTGTAAGACCAAAGAAGATTGATTCTACTTCCTGAATGAAGTCTTGTGCATTTCCAGAGAAAGTTGCACCTTTGTCCGCTACCTTTCTAGCTTGGCGAACGAGGTCTCTAAGAGACGCCTTGTCTTTTACAGTCTTTGCATAGTGACGAAGGTTTGCACTTGATACCTGATCTTCTGTAATATCAAGAATGAAGTTCTGACCACCAATTTCATCAAGGCGATTGTGGTCTGAAAGATATGAACAAATTGTTACGTAATCAACAGGGTTATTCGAGTGAACCATATCTTTAATGGCATCGAATACAATTCCATATTTCGGATTATAAAAATCCTTTCCCTCTAATTTTAAATCAGAGATTTCATCAAATGACATACTATCTAAAATTAAGCATGAAAGTAGAGATTTCTCAGAAAGAGTATCGTTTGGAAGTGTTCTTGCGTTGTTCGAGTTGTTTTGCTCAACCATATTCTGCCCCATAATATGATTAGAAAAAAGAAGGGAGGCTTAAAGCCCCCCTCTTTAATATAAGAAAAAAATTAGCTTCTTAGGATTCTATTAGCTTCCATCTTAAGCTTTTCTTCTTCAGACATCTCACCTGAGTTGTCACCAGAAGCAGCAGCTTCAGCAGCTTCTTTAGCAAGAAGTTCTTGAGCAGCTTTCATTGCAGCAAGTTCTTCAGCTTTTTTCTTGTTTTCTTCTTCTTGAGCTGGATCCATTTTTACAGTTACTGTAAAAGTAGCATCTACACCTGCGAAAACTTTAGCTTTAACTTCGTAGCTACCAATCGCACGGATTGGGTTTTCTAGAAGAAGGTGTCTTCTTTCTACATCGTGACCTAGTTTACCTAGTTCAAGAGAAAGTTCGTGAGTAGTAACAGAACCAAATAGTTTACCGTTAGTACCAACTCTTTTGATAAGTTCAATGTTTAGTCCATTGATTGCACCAGCAACTTTTGTTGCAGATGCTTTATCAGCTTCAACTTGCTTAGCAAGTAGTTTCTCAAAGTGCTTAACCTGAGCTGTGTTTGATTCATCAGCTAGAACTGCAGCACCATTTGGAATTAGGAAGTTTCTTGCATAACCAGCTGAAACGTTAACGATCTCACCAACGTTACCAAGAGACTTTACAGTTTCTTTAAGAATAACTTTCATTTTATATCTCCTTATTATTTTTAAAAAATCTTCTAAAGTTGACCCAATAGTCTAATAGGCCAACAATCGCAATAAAACGATGAGCAAAGAAAATAGTCATAATCGCAAGAATTGAGCGAACAAACCCAGTCACCTTAATATATTTTAAGAAGTCTAAGTAAACACCCATTCCTTGAAAGAAATAGAATATTCCTAAGCAAAGTAAGATATTAAGGCCAATAACCTCAACAATCTCACCACCAATATACTCTCCACCTAAGAAGAGAGCTAGCCCAATAACTACGATAAGGGCAAAGTACTCTGGCACTTGAAAGCGCACAAAGTGCTTTAGACCAAATTTGTAGCCATGAAGCATTTTCCATAACTTTGCATTTCTTAAAAGCATGAAAACTGTTAACCATAAAATAAAGAACGTACTTACAAAAATAACAGAGAAGCCCCATTGATAGATTCTCTTAATGATATCTTCTGGGTTTTCAAAAACACTTTGGTAAGTTGCTGCGACTTCACCACCGCGAGCAATTAATTCTTTATAATCTGGTGAATTCTTTAATTGTGACAAACCTTCATTTACTGAAGTTGTAATCGTCGTCGAGATTGTTGAAGGAAAAATCACTTCAATTGTTCCCAAAAGTCCGAAGATCACAAGTAGAAGTATAAATCCTCTCTTTAATAATCCTTTTACAGGATCTTCATTGCGTAAAATCGTAGCGGCACTCAAGTAACCAATGATAACAGCGTAGAATAAAACGTACGCCGAGTTAGCAAGGATTAAGAAATTGTCGTTTGATTGTGCAGCAACAAAACAAAGAACGATCGTTACACCGAAAGTCACAAGCGTCTTTAAGTTTCCATAGATTAAGAAAGCGAATGCCACTGGAAGTGGTGAAAATACACCTAGTGGATAAGCAACGCTTAAAATCAAACTCACAACACATAAGAAAAGTAACTTCCCAATAGTGAAGTTATCTTTCGAAATAAGTGTAAATGTATTTGGTTTCTTATCGTTCATTATCTTTTTCTAATTCCCTTAAGACTAAGTTCTCAACGCTCTTAGTGAGCGAAGTCACCTCTAACGTGAGATACTAGACCAATATTTCTTGCTCTCTTAATTGCAGATTGTGCCCATCTGTGGTGCTTAGTAGAAACACCTGTAACTCTTGCTGGTTGAATTTTACCAAACTCGTTGATAAGCCAGTTGTAAGTTTTTGGATCTTTCCAGTCTGCAGTGATGCTGTTTGCTTTGAACCAACAGTTCTTTCTCTTAGCAAATCTTCTCTTATCTTTTTCTGCACCTTTTTCTAGTTCATCAGTTTGTGAACCTGGGTGAGCTTTTGAGAATGGAGTTTTGTAAGCTTTAACAACAGCTTCTGCGTCTGCGTTGTTGTCTGCTAGTTTAATGATTAGATACTTGTGAACGTCTTCGTTGATTTTGAAACGTCTTTGAAGTTCTGTGTTTAGGTCTTTGTTACCTGAAACGATGAAATAGATGTAGTTACCTGTTTTAGCACCGTTCTTGGCAGTTTGAGCAAATGTTCTCATTCCCCAATCATCAGTTAAAAGGACTTCACCTTCGTAATTTTTTACAACTTCTGCTACTAGGTTTTTAAGGCTAGTTTGTTGCTCTTCAGTTGCGCCCGCGTGAGCTACTAATGCTAACTCATAAATCATACTTTATCTCCTGGACAATAGTTATTATTGGCCTCCCTACCACAGGGAAGCGAGTAAATTAACGGTCAAATGTGGTGCTAATCTATCAGCAACAGCGCTTTGTGTAAAGCGACTTCGGGTACGCGCCACCTTTACGTGATTACAATACGTTGGACAATACAAGGAGGGGCAGAGGTATGTAGTTTCAGACACTTAGATGATAGCGACGGTAATAATATCCCTCGAATGAGCGTAAAATAGCCTAAATATGCGAATTTTTTTCAATTTATTCAAAAGAGAACAACCTAAACTACTGAATTCTCGAAAAGGTGGCGCGTACTACTTTAGTCGAGCCATTCAAGAAGGACGTCGATCTTAGCGTTGATATCATCGATTTCAAGAATTCCCTGCTTTAGATCTGGCGAAGTAACCACAAATTCAGTAATGGCCCCGATTAAAACAACAGGATCTTTTGTTGCTTCCATGAGGGCATCGTACTCAACTTGATTTTTAAAAAATGATTTTGCCCAATGACGAAAAACGAGACCAAGCCTTTGCAGTGAAATCATGTGCTCAGGCATCACTGTTAAAAACTCTGTAATCGGGTCGACTTCAATTGTATTAAATGGAAGCTCTTCATTATAGACGTCCATGATGAGACCTTTAAAAAGAGGCTCAAGAACAACAAGCATTGTTCCATCTTTTGATTTTTGAAGAATTTGTACGCGGCCAAGCCCCACAACTCTCTTTACCGCATGATACTTTTCATGGTCAATTCCAATGGTATCAGCTTCTTCATCAGCATCTTGCAAAGTCGCATAGGCCAAAGCGACAGGTGTATTAGTTTTCTCTGCTTCATGAATCATATGAATGTAGCGTGGTTCAAAAATATTGAGGGGCTTTTTTAAGATCGCCTGATATGAAACTTTATGTAATGGGAATAGAAGTGCTCTCATATCAGTAAAACCTTAAAAGCAAGTAAGGGTGCCTTAGGCACCCATGCAGCTAGAATATTTCGTATTGTTCAACGTGATAAGAGTTCTCCGAGCGAATCTGAAGATTAACGCTGAATACCTCTTCCATCGTTTCGATAATATCAAGCTCTTCACCACAAAGAGATGCCGTCACTTCTGGGTGAGCATAAATTGATATCTTCTTTGACTCTGGATTGTTGCGAATTTTCTTTCCAAGTTCACGAACAATCTCATAGCAAATCGTATTTACTGTTTTTACAATTCCATTTCCTTCACAGTATGGACAAGGCTCACACATGATACGTGTAAGAGTGTCACGAGTTCTCTTTCGAGTCATCTCAACAAGCCCTAGTTCGGAAATAGGAAGGACTTTTGTTTTTGAACGATCTTTCTTAAGAGCGTCTACTAGTGAGTTATAAACAGCTTCGCGGTTTTCAACTTTTTCCATATCGATAAAGTCGATAATAATAATCCCACCACAGTTTCTAAGTCTTAGCTGATAAGCGATCTCTTTAACTGCTTCAAGATTAGTGCGAAGAATTGTTTCTTCTAATGTTTTTCGTCCGACAAATTTACCCGTGTTAACATCGATTGAAACAAGGGCCTCTGTTTGGTCGATATTTAGTGAACCACCTGAACGAAGGTAAACCTTATTGCTTAGTCCCCTTTCAATTTCAATATCAACACCAAATTTTTCAAAGATCGGATTTGTTTCATCAAAGAATTTTGCCTTCCCCTTAATTTGTGGAAGATACTTTGTTGCAAATTTTTCAACTTCTTTCACACCGTCTTTATCGTCGATAATAATATTATCAACATCTTCATCTGTAATATCTCTTAAAACTCGTTGAATAAAAGTTAAGTCTTCATAACAAAGCGCAGGTGCTTTTTCTTTTTCAGATTTCTTTTGCACCTCTTTCCAAATTTTTGTCAGCATATCGTAGTCAGACTTAAGAGTTTTATATGAGCTTCCTTCCGCAACAGTACGAGCAATAACACCCTTACCTTCTGGACGAATTGTCTCAAGCATCTCTTTTAGACGATCACGCTCTTCCTCATTTTCAATACGGCGAGAAACACCAGTGTGCTCAATAAAAGGCATATAAACAACATAGCGCCCAGGGATTGTTACATGACGAGTAACACGTGGACCTTTAGTTGAAATAGGCTCTTTTGCAACTTGAACAATGATCTCATCCCCTTCTTTTAAGAATGATTCAATCGTTGCAGACTCTGGACGCATTTTCATATCCATCGATTCTGAAAGAGTTGCTAACTCATCAGGAATCACAAGACCATTTTCTTTCTTCTCTTTCTTAATTTCCTCGGCCTTCTTTGCCATCTCTCTTTGCTCATCAAGAGTCGGAAGATAAGCATCATCAACGTAGAGGAAAGCTGCTTTTGAATAGCCGATGTCAACGAATGCAGACTGCATTCCTGGTAAAACTCTTAATACTTTTCCTCGGTAGATATTCCCAAGGCGTGGATGCGGCGTTGTCGTTGGCTTAGTTCTCTCCATTAGGAAGTCGAGAATTTCACCATTCTCCATCAAAACAGCACGCCACTCGTTAACTGTTTTGTTAATAATTAAATCTTTAGACATATATATTCCTTTTAAACTCAAATCGAAATATGCAATAAAAACACGAGGCAAGTCGGCGAGCATAGCTCAAGCCAAAGACTTTAACCTACTAATAATTGTACGTCTGGGCAAGGTTTTGCGCTAGAAGATATAATATTCCGCGTTACCCTACTCAACTAATCAATCATTAAAATAAATTAGAATTAAATGAAGATACCAGCGATACAGGCCGTCATGAAACATGCAAGTGTCCCTGCAATTAGAGACTTCACACCTAGCTTTGCAAGGTCTTGCTTACGGTTTTCAGCGATCCCACCGATTCCACCAATTTGAATCCCAATTGATGAGAAATTGGCAAAACCACAAAGGGCATACGTTGCAATAGTAATTGAGCGCTCCGATAGGTTACCCATATTCGCCTTAAGGTCTAAGTAGGCCACGAACTCATTTAGTACTAACTTCTTACCAAGAAGCATTCCCACGATTTCCGCATCCTTCCACTCAACACCTAATAACCAAGCAAATGGAGCAAATAATTTACCCATGATTAGCTCAAGAGTAATTCCTTCAAAACCAAACCAACCTGTGATTAGGCCAAGAGCACCGTTGAACATTGCTACAAGAGCAATGATTGCAATCAACATTGCACCAACATTAATGGCAAGCTTTACACCTTCACTTGCACCATTGGCCGCAGCATCGATTAAATTTACACTGTTATCTTTTAAATCTAATTTTAAGTCACCTTGAGTTAGAGACTCTTGTGTCTCTGGCACCATAAGCTTGGCACAAACAAGTGCCGCTGGAGCCGACATAACTGATGCCGAAAGTAAGTGTGCAGCATCAATTCCAAAACCAACATATGAAGCAAGAACCCCACCTGCAACAGTGGCCATTCCACCAGTCATTAGCGCCATAAGTTCCGATTGTGTCATTTTTGAAACCAGTGGCTTTACCACAAGTGGTGCCTCAGTTTGCCCAGCAAAGATATTGGCAGCGGCCGCTAGAGACTCAGCTCCCGATGTCCCCATCACAACTGACATAACTTTAGCAAAAGCCTTAATAACAACCTGCATGATACCTAAGTGATAAAATACACTCATTAATGAAGACATAAAAATAATTGTCGGAAGAACCATGACAAAGAAAATAAAGCCGAATTTTGGAACATTTGAAAGTGGACCAAAGATAAAGCCTGAACCTTCGTTAGTATAATTTAGAATTGCAGTGAAAAAACCACGTGCACCTTCAAAGAAGTTTTGCCCTACATCAGTTTTTAGAATGATGAGACCAAAGAAGATCTGAAGAGCTAGCCCAGAAAGAACGAGACGCCAATTAATTTTCTTACGGTTATTTGATAATGCAAAAGCAACACCAACCATAACGATCAAACCAAATGCCGAAATAACTCTTTCCATGGAATACCCTATAACTAAATTAAATTAATTCTAAAATTAGCCTTAGAGTATAGGTTTGAGCATAAATGGACAATAAAAAAGAATAATTAGAAGTTAAACGACCAACCAACTTTTGGATTTACAGCATTAAACTCTTTGATATCTTGTGCCGTATTTGACGCATGCCAATTAAGACGACTAGTCGTATCAAAGTCACGGTAGCCCGTTTGACGAATTGTCGCCTGCGACTTTGCAGCTTGATTGTAGGCCACAACACCAACACCAACAACAATCCCTACAGCAGCACCAACGAGAATATTTTTAAGGTGATCCTTAGGCTCCTCAACAAAAGATAATGTCGACAGACCAAGAATAGCTCCACCAAGGCCAAGACCAGCAACAGTTGTTAAGTCACGTAATCCTTCTTCCTTAAAATTTGTTTGTGCAAATGAAGAGAATGAAAATGTAAGAGCTAAACATATAATGATAATTTTTTTGAACATTTCTAAAACCTTAAAATCCCTGCGCTACGCATTAAGTTTCATCATTGCCACCTCTAATGGCCGTGTCTATAATGACCCTTTTACTATTCTATACGCATAAGTAATTTGATGCAATAAATGCACAGGAATTATTAGGGAATTAAATTTTTAAAAGGAATACTATGTCGGAAAATTTTAGCGCATATCAGATCATCTCAAAAAAAAGAGATGGTAAAAAATTAACAGATGAAGAAATTAAGTGGTTCATAAATGGGATTACAAATGGTGACGTTGCTGACTATCAAATGTCTGCACTACTAATGGCCATTTACTTAAATGGTATGAGCGTAAAAGAAACTGCCGCTCTTACAGATGCCATGCTTTACTCTGGAAAGACGCTAAAGTTCTCAGGAGTGAACGTGATCGACAAACACTCAACTGGTGGTGTTGGAGACAAGGCATCGTTCATTCTTGGCCCAATCGCTACGGCATGCGGAGTTAAGGTTCCAATGATGGCCGGACGTGGTTTAGGCCATACAGGTGGAACAGTTGATAAAGTTGAATCGATTAAAGGATTCAAAACTGAACTAACTCTTGAACAATTCAAAAAGCAACTTAATAAAGAGAAGATCGTTCTTATTGGTCAAACAAAGGATATCGCTCCTGCTGACAAAATCATCTACGGTCTAAGAGATGTAACGGGAACAGTTGAATCAATCCCATTAATTACAGCATCAATCATGAGTAAGAAATTAGCAGAAGGTGCTAATGGTATCGTAATGGATATTAAAGTTGGTGACGGTGCATTCATGGATAATATCAAGGATGCAAAAGCACTTGCAAAAAGTCTTCGTGATACAGCAAAGCGCTTTGATAAGCGTATGATCACAATGATTACAGATATGAATCAACCACTAGGTCAGTATATTGGTAACTCTCTAGAGATCATCGAATCAATTGAAACACTAAAAGGTAATGGCCCAAAAGACTTAACTGATATCAGTGTTAAGCTTGCTGGTGCCATGATCTATATTGCAGGAAAAGCTGATTCACTTAAAGAAGGTGAAAAGAAAGCGCAAGCAGTAATTGATAATGGAAAAGCACTTAAAGTTTTCAAAAACCTTATTAAGGTTCAAGGTGGAGACGAAAAAGTTTGTGACGACTACTCTCGCCTACCTCTAGCAAAAGAGAAGACTGTATTTAGCGCAACTAAGAATGGTTACGTTTCTGCGATTGCTTGCAAGAACATGGGCCTACACTGTGTAAGCCTTGGTGGTGGACGTGCAAAAGCAACTGATAAGATCGACTTTGGAGTTGGTTTTATTCTTAATAAGAAAGTTGGTGACAAGGTTTCTAAAGGTGAAGCACTTGTTGAGATCTACCATAACAAAGATCAGAAGAAACAAGTTGAAACTATCCTTGCAGACTTAAAGAAAGATATTAAAGTTACAACTGCTAAGCCTAAAGCAAGTAAGTTAATCTTTGAAGTGAAGGAAATCTAGAGGTACGTATGCACGCAATTTTTAAAAGACTAGAAGAGACAAAAAGTTATATCCAAAGCAAATATGACAAGGCACCTGATATTGGAGTTATCCTAGGTTCAGGACTTGGTGAATTTGCTAACCTTTTAGAAAACAAAGTTGAAATCAGCTACGAAGAAATCCCAGGTTTTAAAAAGACAAAAGTTAAGGGCCACAAAGGTCAACTTGTTATGGGTGAGCTAGGTGGAAAAGTTGTAGCTGTTATGCAAGGACGTATTCACCGCTATGAAGGCCACTCTCTTGATGAAGTTGTTTTTCCTGTTCGCGTTTTAAAAACACTTGGTATTAAGAATCTAATCATCACAAATGCTGCTGGTGGAATTAATTTAAATTACAGCTCTGGTTCACTTGTTCTAATTACAGATCACTTAAACTTAACTGGTGAAAACTGTCTTGTGGGAGAAAATATTGAAGAGCTAGGAACTCGTTTTCCAGATATGACTTATGCATGGTCACCTGCTCTTAAAGAAATTGCACATGCTTCGGCAAAGAATATTTCATATGATCTTAAAGAGGGTGTTTATGTTGGTGTAATGGGACCAACTTATGAAACACCTGCGGAAATTCGTATGTATCGTAATTTTGGTGGAGACCTTGTTGGAATGTCGACAGTACAAGAGTGTATTGCTGCTAACCACATGGGACTTGATGTTCTTGGTATCTCTTGTGTGACAAATATGGCAGCAGGGATTGAGAATACTAAACTAAATCACGATGATATTAAGCACGAGGCCGCTCGTGTAATGAAGAAATTTCTAGAGCTTCTTGAAGAAGTTATCTCAAATATCAAATAAAAAAATCATAATTTCTCCCTACCTCGGTGGGGAGAACTTTGCTATAATCTATTCAATACCTAACCACGAGTGAATACTCGGCTTTCATGGATTATTGATGGAAACACATTCTTCAAAGAAAATGCTAGCAGACATGAGCTTCTGCGTCTTCGATTTAGAAACGACTGGTGGAAACCAGAAAAAAGATAAAATCATTGAAATTGGACTTGTCCAAATCGATAACCTGGAAGTAGGAGCTCAAAAAAGCTTTCTTATCAATCCAGAAAGAAAAATCCCAGACTTCATTCAAAAGCTAACTTCCATCACACAAGATGAAGTTGAGGGCGCACCAATAATTGATGCCGTTATTGATGAAGTTCTAGAGTTTATTGGTGACCGAGTTCTTATCGCTCACAACTCTTCATTTGATATTCCATTTTTAAATTCAGTTTTAGAAAGGCTTGGAAGAAAGCAACTTGAGAATAAGGGTTTGTGTACAAACCTTATGACGAAGTATCTTATTCCAACTCTCATGAACTCGAATCTAAACTATATGTCGCGTATTTTTAATATTTCTCACCAAAAGGCACACCGTGCCCTTGATGATGCTATCGCGACGGCCCAACTCTTCTTAAACTATCTCAATATCTTTATTGAAAAAGACATTAAGAAGATCAATCATCTTTACTACCCTAAGAATCGCTACGAGCTTGATCTTTGTAACTTTAAAAAAGATACAAGTGAGCACGAAGAGATCGTAGCAAAGATGAAAAAGATTTTTGCTCCTTTTGTTATTACAGTAAAAGGACAAAACGGAGTGATCCTCTTCTCTTTCCCATGTACGAACAAAGATAATGAGATTCAATTCATTAGTGAGCGTATTAAAGATCTCGAATGGCAAACTATTTCCATTAAACTTAGTGGACCAATTCTAGAGGCCCTTATTCGCTTTAATCATTCATTTAATAAAATGGATGAAGCCGATCAAGAAGAGGCCATCACAATGCTTCGTCAAAACCTGATTGGCGATGGTACGAAAGAAGAACTAAACGCCGAGTACAAAGAAGAGCTTCAAAAAATCAAGCAAGCTGACTTCGTTCTTATGAATCACCTTGTGCCAGAACAATATACAATCTACCCTCTTGGCGCCCTAGGGATTAGACAAGGTTTAATCTTTCGCTACCCTGGTCACGACAAGAAGCTAATTCAATATATCAACTCAAAGTCTAATCGCAAGAAAGCGCAGAAGCTTAAAGAAATTCACTTCCCTGAAATGCTGCAGGAACTTGTTAATCTTTATATGGCAAAGAACCTGCGCCAAGAACGCGAGCTTATGATCTTTAAGGATTCATTTGCCCTTAAGAATAAGGACTTCTTCTTTACTCAACTTGATAAGTTCATTGAAGTGAATCCGAATAAGTATAATTATCCGGAAGCGTTTATTTAATCAGACCAAATTATAAATCACAATATCCTGCCCATGAATTTCAACCCGTGAATTTTCAAGTGCAAGTAAGTGGATGATTAAGCGGTTTAAGATCTTACTCTTTTGTCCTTCGATATTGAGATTCTTAACCGTAAGAATGATATCGTGTTCACTACGATAGAAGTTACAATCGATTGAGTTAGAGCTAGCATCAATTAAGAGTTCGTGATTTTTAAGCGTCATCATCTCACTTAGGATTAAGTAGAGAATGATTGGAAGACTCGCACCACTGATGGCATGTTCTTTGAGATCATTTGAAATATTTGTATGAATCGATATTCCCGATTCGATTTTTCGATTGCTTAGTAGCGAGATCGCCTGTTGAAGAATGCTAGAGAAAGTACTTTGGCGACTTAGCTGATCGTTAACCTTGGCGAAACCGAGGAAGGTATTGATCAAATTTTTACAACGATTTGCTGATGCCTTCATTTCATTTAGGATTGTTAAATCGTCTTCTTCCCACTCTTCAAGTTCTAACATATTAATGGCAGCAAGAATTCCCGCTAGCGGGTTATTGAGTTCGTGGGCAATCGAGCTTGTAATAATACCAAGTTCAGAGTGAGACTTTGTATAATTGAATTCCTGTTTAACAAGACAAATTGTTTTTAAATTTGAAGTTGTACTTGAGAGAATTTTATACTTTTGATCACCAATATCTAACCATCCTGAATCAATATTCTTAATAAGATTATTTGGTGTGATACCAAGCTTTAGAAAGTGATCATTATGATAGTGAACGATACCATCATCACTCAAAATAACAACAGGATATGACAATTTGTTAATTAGGTCTGTAACACCTAACTGCTCACTTGAAAGCTCTTCTTGGTTAACATTAATTAATTGAATAACATTGGCGATCGCTTGTGCGGCCAAAAAAGCTTCTTCCCTATCCCCTTTAACAGTAAGTAGATAATAAGAAGTACTATCTTCAAAGCAATAGTCTTCTTTAACAGGGTAAAGATGTGAATCGATCTTATCGATTACCTTAATATTAAATTCATTTTTGACTTCAGAAATCTTAAAAAGTTCAGCTATAAAATTCTCATCATTATCTTGATATACCTTTTCAAGATAAAGACCTGCGATTTCCATTTCATCTAAATTGGCACTGGCCATACTAGAGTTTAATTTAAAGACTCTTGCAAGCTCTCTTTTGAAATGAAGAAGCTCTTTAAGATTCTCGATGGTTTCAATCTCAATAATGTGGTCTTCTAACTTAACAATTAGAGGGATACTAGATTCAATTGAAAAATCAAATTCATAATCACTAGAGCTAAATCCAGAATAGTTTAGATTGCGCTCCAGCTCTTCATCAATCTCTATATTTGAGTGGTAGTAAAAATTTTGTTTAGGCGAATTAACTTCACTATCTTGAAAGCCAAGAGATGCACTCACTAGTTAACTCCTTTATGAAGAGTCACCTTACCGTCAGCGTAGTGAATATCCACATCGACATTTTCAAGCTTTGCCATGTCTTTGGCACTACTGATAACTTTATCGCCAATTTGAGTATAGGCATATCCACGAGTTAGAACATTTTTAGGATTTAAGGCACCGAGAATTTTTTCAAATTCCATATTCTTATTTTTATAATTCACAATTTTATTTTGGATTGCTTTTACGAGCTGACGACTAAGGCGATCAAGCTCAAAAGTATATTCATAAAGAGATAGGATCTGTTCTTTTCTCTTAATAAGATTTAGCTTCTCAAGCTCATGCTTATAATCTGAAATTTTCGATTTAAGAGCAATGAGGAAACTCTTCGGTGACGTTTCAGAAAGAACATCATAGCGACGACGAAGTTCCATATTCATGGCACCTTTTAAATCCTTACGAATGCGATTCATATCAGAATCTAAGGCCATAAATTTTTGAGTTAAAACTTCTGCAGCAGCTGAAGGCGTCTCCATCCTAAGATCGGCCACATAATCAGAGATGGTAAAGTCCACTTGGTGACCAACGGCACTAATCGTTGGGATTGGGCAATTATAAATATCCCAAGCAAGTGCTTCGTCATTAAACGCCCAGAGGTCTTCCATCGACCCACCACCACGAGTGAGAACGATGACATCTAACATATCTTTAGTACGCCCCTCTTCTTTTGCCTTTAAATGATAAGCAATGAGTTTTTCAAGGGCCTTACGAATTGAGGCAGGAGCATTTACTCCTTGAACCAGGGCCGGTGAAAGAAGAACCTGATGATACTCAGATCTTCTTTGAGATACATTTAAAAAGTCTTGCAGGGCCGCGGCTCCCTTTGCCGTAATTACACCGATGCGTTTTGGCATCGTCGGTATCGGCTGCTTTGAACTCATATCAAAAAGACCTTCTGCTTGAAGTTTCTTTTTTAATAATTCAAATTGTTCCTGAAGATCACCCTTACCCGCCGGCACAATACGCTTAACAATTAACTGAAAAGTTCCACGACTCGGATAAACAGAAACAGAACCAGAGACAATAACTTTATCTCCTGCACGAATATTTTTAATGACTGGATTTCTCATGGCATCCATTTTAAAGAGGGCCATTTGCATGAGGGCACTGCCATCACCAAGTGAGAAATACCAATGTCCTGCACCAGAGGAGCTAAGGTTTGAAACCTCTCCTGTTACACTAATATTTTGATAATTAGACTCGAGATTTTTCTTAATGTGATTTACGAGTTGTGAGACTGATGGGACTTTATTATTCATCCCTTAATGATGTTAAAAAAGGCACAAAGTGGGAAGACAAAGAGCGTCATCCCACTGTGATTTCAACTAGATATTTTGAAATTTATTGACTGCGTTTAAAAATTTAATTGCCTGAAGAACTTGGTAGTCTTTGTCGGCCGAATACTTTCTAGCTACCGATGATTCATCTTTCTTTTGATTGATTTCTTTTGCTCTTTCAATTCTTTTTAGACGTGCTGCTTTTTCACGCTTAAGACGAGCTTCCTTTTCTTCTTCAGTTTCAACAGTGGCCGTTAAGTGATTTCTAAGATCGACTTCTCTTACTCCACCATCATCATACATATGCTCTTCAACAAATTCACCTTCGACTTGTGAAACTTGAACATCAGGCCTAATACCAAGGGCCTGAATTTTTCTTCCTTTTGGTGTCATATACTGGGCAATTGTAAGTTTAATCCCCTGCTCTTCTGAAACTTGAGAAACGGTTTGTACACTTCCTTTTCCAAAAGAATTTGTCCCAACAATTAGAGCACGCTTGTGATCTTGGAGAGCACCTGCCACAATTTCAGAAGCAGAAGCACTTGAGCCGTTAATTAATACAGCAACAGGTATCTCTAGTTCTTTATGGCCACTCTTTTTAACATAACGAATTTCTTTATTCTTTGGATCACGACCTTCAGTCGAAACAACTACTCCATCATTTAAAAAGATTGAAGCAAGATTTACTGCTTCATTTAAAAGTCCACCTGGGTTCGAGCGAAGATCTAGAACAACTCCTCTAAAATTCTTTCCAAGTTTCTTTTTTTCTTTTTTAAGCGCCTTTACTACATATTCAGCTGCATCTTTTTGAAATTGGCTTAAACGAATAACAGCATAGTTATTTACTGCAAATGACTTAACTGGCTTAGTCTTGATCTTTTGGCGCTTTACCTTGAAGTTACGAATATCTTTTTCACCAGCTCTTAGGATTCCTAGGTTAATAACAGTTCCAAGCTCACCTTTCATACGATCAACGGCTTCATCAAGAGTGATACCAATTGTTGACTCATTATTAATTTCAACAATTTTATCTCCTGGCAGAAGGCCCGCTTTTTCAGCAGGAGAATCCTCGATTGGAGTTGTAATGACAAGAACACCATCTTTTTGCGTAACTTCTATTCCAAGTCCACCATACTCGCCACTTGTGTCTTCTTGCATCTTCTTGAATACTTCTTCATCTAAAAATGCAGAGTGAGGGTCTAATGTTTGAAACATTCCCTTTAGTGCTCCATCAATGAGCTTATCAATATCTACCTTTCGGTAATAATTTGTTTCGATGATATGAATAACTTTATTGAAGAGTTCGAGCTTTTCAAAACGCGACCTCTCAGTTTGCTTTGCCTGAGCAGGTGCTACAAATGCCGTAAGCATAAGAGCAACAAATAGCTTTTTCATTATTATTCCTAATTTTAAATATTAATTTTATTATTAATTAGTTGTGCTGTATTTTGTGCTGTATTTTTCTTTCTAATTTCAAAATAAACTTTACTTAGATTCCCCTTCTTAATTGAGAATCTTGTTTTTGCAACAGATGAGCCAAGATCAACAGCTTGTCCCTTTTTTACGCTTGCTGCGAAGTCACCAAGATAGATACTACGAATATCATTTCCATGATCCACCATAATCACATTACCTACGTTGGCCAGTGAACCTACATATTCAACTTTTCCAGCTTTGGTTGCAAAAATTTCTTGTCCACTCTTAACAGTATAAGTAATTCCTTTCTTGCCATTTTCTGTCGAAATAAATTTTTTAACAGGAACAGCAAAATTAGCAACTAACTTAGTCGAAGAGCTACTTGCTTTGTTTTTACTTACTTTTAGTTTTGCTTGAGCTTTCTTTTTAGCAAGTTGTTGTGATTTTCTTAACTTACTATATTCTGATTTTAACTTTTCGTGATTTTCTTTTTCAGTTAAGAATTCTTGAACAGTTGAGCTTTTACGAGTTTCAAGCTCTTGTAAAAGAGTATAAAGCTCTCTTTCTATTTTTACTGTTTCACTCAAACGAGTTCTAAGTTCAAATGTCTTCTTTTTTAGGTCTGTACAATAATCAATTTTTGATTGAATCTCTTTCTTTTCATTCTTTAGAGACTTTAAAAGAAGCTGACTTTTCACAAGGTCTTCGTGCGTCGAGTTTTCCATGTAACTTAAGGCAACATGACGAATCGTCTTTTTTACACGAACTTTATCTGATTCCAGGTCAAATAAAGATTGATTAAGATTTTTTTCTAATTCAAAAATTTGATAATCAAGATCTTGTCTTGATTTCATGGCCTGAAGATAGTCTTCATTCTTTGTCTGTAATTGTGTTTCGATTGATTGAATCGACTTTTTGTAATTGTCGATCTTGCTGCGAGAATCAGTTACCTGCCCTTTAATCGCATTCAAGTTTGGTGCCGCCTCGGCCCTCATTGAAGCTGAAGTAATTAATAGAACTGTGAAAAGAACTAAGCTTTTTGCCATTCAAGTTTCCCGATCGTGTACCACGCAGAAGTTGTTAATAATGCTGCACTTACTATTAATGTAAAAACTTCATCCGGAGAGAAGAAGGCAAATGATAGAGCGCAACCAATAAGAGTTGATGCGATAATATTAACTGTGTACATTTTGAAAGCTACATTCTTCTTTCTTTGAAACTTTTCAATAAGGTAAGAAACCTGCTTTAAGTTGCGCTTAATAGTCATAAAAGCAACAACCCAAAAAAGAGCTAGAACAGTGATTAAAACTTGAAGCGGTCTTCTCTTTAGTTCATTCATTACATTTTTCCAAGATTGTGAATTTGAAATTTTCTTTCTCACACTTCCTAGAACAACATTGTCCTTACCTGTTAAACGAACTAAGTATTCTCTAATAAGGTTAGTCGAACTCTCCGAAACTTTCTCATCTAAAATAATTTTTAAACCCTTCATTGAGATAATTGAAGTAATTTCATCTTTTCCAAGTTCTAGAACATCTTTAAGTTGGTTTGTTACGGCCATGCTCTTTGTTGCACTGATCGCTTCAACACCCTTTACTCCAGGTAGTCCCTTAATCTTTCTAGAAATACTTGATGTGTTTAAATCCCCATCAACGAGAGCATTAAAGTAATACTCATTTTGAATTGCAGGAAGCGCATTTGAAATCTTCTTTTTAAAACTGTCATAGTTAGAAACAGAAATAACAAGAGAGATTGTTAAAAGAGAAAAAAGCGCTTGCCCAAAAAGATTATTTTTTGTGAAACGAGCTAATTCTTTTAAATAAAACATGCATGCCCCGAGTGGATTAGACGAGAGTTATCTAGGTGGATAATTCGTCCCGTGAAACGTTGTACTAATTCGCGATTATGAGAGGCCCAAATAATAGTTGTCCCTCTTTTCGCATTATAGATATTTAATAAATCAAAAAGTCTTTTTGTATTATCAAAGTCTAGTGAACTTGATGGCTCATCCGCAATAAATACGTCAGGCTTTGCAAGTAGCGCGCGAATGATGGCAACTTTTTGTCTTAGTCCCCCATTAGCATCCTTGGCCTTAAGTTTTACGCGATTTTTAATTCCTAGAATTTTAATTAGCTCGTTTAAGTCGCTCTCAAATTCTTTGCGAGAACGATACACACTTGGATCAAATGCAAATTGTAAATTATCGATTAGACTCATATTTTCAATCAGTCTTAAATCTTGAAAAACTTGTGTTGTAAAAACTCGATCATCAATTTTAATCGTTCCGCTCGTCGGTGAAACGTTTCCTGCAAGAACATTTAGAAGTGTTGTTTTCCCTGCTCCAGAAGCCCCGGTAACAAAGACAATTTCACCTTTTCTAATTTGCAAATTGATATTGGAAATGGCCTTGATTCCGTCGAAATCAACAGTGACATTCTCCAGCGTAAAATACATATTCGTATTTAAATTCTGGTTTCCAAATAAATTACTTGCTTGATTCGCGTAACTGCTTGAGATCATTGATATGAGTCCTTCATTTAAATATTCAAATCTTCCTAACTTGAATTGGGCAAAAATCCTCTTTGCCACTCTATAATTTTATAACAAAATCAAATTTTAAGCAAAGGTAGATAAAAAGACCGACCATGCGCGTCAAATAAGTAAATCTTTATCTTTCACCTGTTGAAGGAAACAAATTTTATACGTAGAATCAGGTGCAAATCAGTTAAAGCGAGGTCAAAGTGCTTGAAAAAATTAATGGAAAGCAAGTCGATGCCCATCTACTGTCTTCCCTCTTACAAGACAGTAGTGTTGATGGAGATTATGAAATTCGAAATCTTTCATTTTATGACATCATCTATGTCATCGACACAGCTGTTGATATTGGCCCGCGATTTAGAACGAAGCGAATTGATGAGGTCGGGATTAATGTGACCCTGGCCTTTACAGATAAAACACTTTGCAATGAATATCTTGATCAAAACAGTCGAATACGTGCAATCACTGTTGGAATGTTATGTGCAGAAGTTGAATCTAATTTTATTGAGGTCATCGCTCTTAACCCAAATTTATCTGGCCGATTCGAAGAGTTTATCTTTGTTCCACCCTACGACAAGCTAACTTGCCAATACATTCTCTCGCCTCGTGATGAAACAATTTCTCTGTTATCAATTGATAATGAATCTCATCGCTTTATGGGTGTTGAGGCAACTTTCTTTTCAATCACAAATAAGACGATGGTCACTTTTGGGCAAGAACAGAGAGAAGAATATCTAAATAATCTCATTGAGAATTTAAGTTTTATCATTCCTCGTATTCCACAAAGAAAAGGAAGTGCTAATATCATTTGCTTACTTTTAAATTTAGAGAATTCTATTGAAGAAAAAGCCTTTGTAAGGGATTACCCAACTTTTGAAGGCTATACTGAAGTACTTTTTGTGAACTCGAATCTTGAGCTACTAACTGGGAAGCTATCAAAAATTGAATACGATGGGGCAAGTCTTGAAGGTATCTACTTACCCCTAATCGAAAGGGCAAAAAAACTTAAATCACACCTTGTTCTTTAAGTAATTTATACGCACCGTCTGAGCAGAAGCAATTCGGTGTATAGCTCATAGTATTTGAAAGCTTTGAGATTATTGAGTTTTCAACATCAGCAAGTAGCTTAACCTGGCCATCATCCAATCTTATTTTAACTGGATCACGCTCTAGTAATAAGTTTGTTAATGTTGTCTTCTTTGCGAGCTCTCTTGGACTCTTAACAAAGATAATCTTCTTTTTAGGAATATCTGGAATAACCCAATCAGCATCACTTCCATTTTCTTTTACGAAGTTAACGATATCAGTGGCCTTATTACCAGTCTTCTTAAAGAGTTTATCATTGAATCCAATATTATCTTGTTCAAGCAAGCTTTGTGAAAAGTCACTTGTATCGATATTCTTAGCGCCATGTCTTAGAAGAAGGATACGTGCCATATCTTTAATATCTGCATACTTATCAAATTGTCCATCTACAAGAAGCTTATGAATTGTATTCATAAAGTATGAATCATTGAATCCGTAAAAACGCATAGGATCGTTACTGATAATATCGAGAAGATCACTGTAGCGATAAATATGACCTTTTTCTAGCATGTGATAGCAAAGGGCATCTGCAATTGCATCATACTTTGATCCACGTGGAGAGCGAATAACTTGCGAGTACCAAGCAAAGCGTGCACTTAAAAAGTCTTCCACACAGTGAAGAGCATTTTCTTTAATTGCAAGAATGTCGTGACCTGCTACCTTCTCTGTTGTGAAGTGATGAAGTAGATATTCCCTATCATAAGTTCCATACTTAAGACCTGTGTAGTGAGCATCTCTTAAAAGATAATCCATGCGGTCACAATCAATTTCAGAGTGAAGAATTTGATTAGCAAGGATTGACGAGTGTGTTCCTTTAACAAGATCTGAAACTTCTTGTGGATCAATTCCATGATCTTTTAGAATTCGTGTTAGGCCACCTTCATAGTCAGTATTCTTGATAATGAATGAGCCTAGGTTTTCGTGATCGTCTTGTAATCCCTTTCCACCTTTCTTATTTGTTGTCTCCCCTATCTTGATATAGGCCATCTCAGTTGTATGAGAAAAACAAAATGTTCCAATATCATGAAGAAGAGCTGAGACTCGAATGGCCTGATGATACTTGGCCTCTTTTGATTTCTGCTCTTTTACAAAGAGTTCATTATCTTCAACACCACGGCCAACTGACCTTAGAATAAGATGAGCATTATTAAGTACGCCAATACAATGTCCATAGCGAGAATGCTCGGCACCGTGAAAAACGTAGAATGAAAATCCTAATTGTTTAATCCAACGCAGCCTTTGAAAAAATGGGCTGTGGATAATCTCCATCTCAAGTGGAGTTAAGTCGATGAATCCATATAATGGATCATAAACTTTTAGACCTAATTTAGCGTTTGAGACAACTTCCATGTTGATCCTTTAATATAAATGTACTTGGTTCACTCTCGGCTCCTGCCTCCGTGGACATACCGTACATCCTGTACATAAAAAGCCCGTTAATTAACGGGCATCTTATATTTTATAATGAATTTGTTGATAGATACAAGGATTAAGACTTTTTCTTTCTTCCTCTTTTCTTTACAGGAGTTGTAGCGACTTTTAACGCTTCAAAAATTTTCTTCGCTTCACTTCTTAAGTTATTTTCATAGATAAAGCGGTAGAAATTCTCTAAATCTGGTGAATTTCTGAAGTTCTTTGGTAGTCTATTGTCTTCTGTTGACATGGGCTCTCCTTATTAGACTGACATATTAACTTCAAAAGTACGCTTTATCAATTCTCTTTAAGCTTCTTTAAAGGTTGATTAAGCTTCTTTTGCTTCAATCATACCGTAGCTGTGCAGCTTGTTATAAAGAGTCTTAACTGTAATTCCAAGAACCTTAGCTGTTTTAGTCTTGTTACCACCTAGGTGATCTAGAGTTTGACAGATATGTTCTCTCTCAATTTCTCCTAGCGTCATTTCTCTAAAAATTCTAATTTCTTCTTTTTCTTCATTAATTTCAGCTTGCTCAACTTTAATGCTATCTGCAAGGTGATCTCTTTCAACAATCATTCCCGGAGATAGAACATATGCTCTTTCCATGATTGAGTGAAGTTCTCTTACGTTTCCTGGCCAGTTGTAGTCTTCAAGAAGCTTAACAACACCTGGAGACATAGACTTTTGAGCTTCTGGTAACTTTCCTAGGTTTAGGAAGTGGTTAGCTAGAATTTCAATATCTGACTTTCTCTCTCTTAGTGAAGGAATTCTTAAACCAATTGTTGATAGGTTGTAGAATAGGTCTTCTCTAAAAGTTCCTAGTGCAACACTTTCTTTCATGTTTAGAGAAGAAGCTGCAATAATTCTTACGTTTGATCTTAGTTTTTCATGAGTTCCAACTCTTGAGTAAGCAAGGTCGTTGATAAAGCTCATTAGTCTTGCCTGTACTTTAACTGGCATTTTATCAATATTGTTAATGAAGATTGTTCCACCATTCGCTGCTTCTAGAGCACCTTTTTTAATTCTGAAACCTCTTACAGCATCAACTTCTTCTTTTCCGAAGATTTCTGATTCTAGGTACTCATCATTACCCATTGAACAGTCAACTACGATGAAAGCGTGATTCTTTCTCTCTGAACGACAGTGAATTCTTCTAGCGATCATCTCTTTACCAACACCAGTCTCACCTGCCATGTAAGAGTTAACATCTGATGCAGCTACACGATCAACTGCAACTAGAAGCTCTTGCATGATTTCAGACTTACCGATGATCTCTTTCTCTTGAGTTGTTGAGCGAGATAGAGTTACACCTGGTACAGAGTTCTTTAGTTCAATTTCTTTTTCTTCGATCTTCTGCTTTAGTGATTCGTTAAGGAACTTAGCAGATAGATACATTTTCATATTCTTAAGTGGCTTTTGGATAGAGTTTAGGCTATCGATAACCATGTTAATGTCTTCTTTCTTAAAGTTAACTTCTTCGCTATTTCCTTTGAAAGAAATAGTACCGATGATTACACCATCGATGATCATTGGAACACACAGTTCAGAGTGAGATACTTCTGTTTTTGTCGAAGCAAATAGAGGATCTCTTTGTACGTTGTTTGAGAAGTAAGCACGCTTAGTTTTGATTACGTGTCCTACTGCACCAAGACCTTTTGAAATTCTTTGTGCGTTCTTTACAGCGCGAGCATCTTTAGCAACCATGCGACAGCTTCCGTCTTCGTGTGCAAGGTTTACGATGATTTCATCACAAACGATTTCTGATTTAAAGAATTTTGATAGTTCAGAAAAGAAAACCTGCTCATCTAAAGTTGTAAGAAGTGTAGACAGTAGATTTTCAATTTTTGTTGATTCTTTTTTCATTTCGATTGTCATGTATAAACTCCCGTGTAATTTTTAGTGTGTGTTTTGCGAAGCGTTAATCTAAGTTCATGATACAGCGCGTCTGAATTTTTTACAAGACTAAAATACTCGGTTGTTCAAAAAAAATATAGATATACTGTGATTATAATGACTTAAGCCATCTACCACTTGTACACTTTCCGAAATTTGAGGTCAGTGGCCCTAGGATTTTACCCCAAGTGTCCATAATATAGACACTTTGAGTGGCCTTAGACTGTGAAAGAACCCTCAAACTTGTAAAAATAATGAACTGTCCATCTTTTGAATACTCTGGATCCTCATTTGAACCGAAATCCTTTGTTAATCTAACGAGATTTTGGCCATCAGAACCAACCTTAAAGAGGTCAAAACGATTATCTAACCAGCTTGAGAAAACTATTTCTGAAGCACTTGGGTGAAAACGTGGAGTTGCATTGTATTTACCGACATAACTAATACGCTTCACATTCTTCTCTAGTCCACCTGGATCCATTGTGTAGATCATTGGCTTCCCAGGTCTTCCCGATAAGAACGTTAGGATTGAACCATCCGCACTAAGTGATGGATCAACGTCAGGAGCATAGCTTTTCGTTAGGCGTGTGATCGCACGAGTGTTTAAGTTCATACGGTAAAGCTCAGCATTACCTTGATGTGATAGCGTAAGAATAATTTCATCACCATTATTCGTAAAGATTGCACCAGAGTTAATCCCTTGCCTCTTTGATAGAATACTAGTTTTCTTAGTTGCTACATCATAGAGCATTAGGTTGACGTTCTTCTTTGCTCCTTTAACTGACTCATCAATCAAACTGTAAACGATTTTAGATCCATCGTGTGAAACCGCAGGAGAAAGTACAACACCATTGTGCCATGTTAATCTCTTTGGATTGGCACCATCAAAATCCATCATGAATAGTTCTTTCTTACCATCTGGCATTTTATAATCAGAAACGAAAACAATCTTATCTTTGAAGATAGAAGGCTTGCCTACTATTGCACGATAAATCTCATCTGAAACAGCGTGAATGGCAGCTCGATCATTGGCATCATAAGGAATCGACTTTGATATAAGCTCTTGTTCCGCAGCGATATTCCAAAGCTTATACGATAATGTCGTTTGCGTTGCACTTCTAATAATCTTAAATCGAACTAAGAAGTTCGTTTCTTTCGTTTTATAATTTGTAAATCGTACATTATCAAAAGATGTCTGAGAGATACGACGTGGCAGAACGTTGAAATAATTCTGATAAAACTTAAAGTCATTTCTTACTATATTGATGTAATTCTCTGACTGCTCGACTTCATTAGGTGTAAAAACTCCTTCAGAGAATATTTTTTCAACTAATAAGCTTTCTTTAACAACTTCAGCATCTCCTACAGAGACGACAGTCAGTCCACCATCAGCAATAACGTTAAAACATATAAGTAAAAAAACTAAATACTTCATAAAAACTCCTATATAGGAAAGGCAAGAACGAGTTCACCTGCCACTAGCCTATTAGTAATTTCTTTCTTCGGACGAGGAAATGAGCCTACCGCGCGTATTGATCCCACGGCCTTGCTATCATATTCCGCATTCCCACTCGATTTTATAATTTTATATTCTAATAATTTACCCTGTGAATTGATGAAAACCTGAACGTGACAAGATAATTCAAGATTCGCTAGATACGCTGGAAGTCTCCAGTGCTTTCTAACGGCTTCCATTACAGAGATAACATAATTGTCAAAGTCACCTTGTGCCTGGGCGCTACCAGTTCCTGTATAAGAGGACCCCTCACTTAACTTATTTCCAGCTGCAATAATGTTGCTATAGTCAGTTGTATCTTCAACGACCTTTTGCTTAGGCTTTACTTTTGATTTCGCTTTCGTATCTGTTTTTACGTTACGGTTCGCAAATTTTGACAGCATATCTTTTAAAGACTTTTGCTTTGCCGCTTTTTCAAGAACGGCCTTATCGCTTCCGCCTGTCTCCTTTGCCTTTTCCTTAATCACTTCAACTTTTTCTTGAGGCGGAGGAACCATTTTTTTTAGCTCTTGATAAGTCATTTTTGGCATGGCCACAACATCAACCTTAATGGCCTTTCCAATTACACGCACCTTATCTAGGTTGGCCCTCTTTGGATCAAAAGGTGTTCCTAGTTTGAAGATCGATAGAAGATACAGTCCTAGTATTAGGATTGCATGGGCCCCTAATGAGATAGAAATGTATTTATTAAAACTCTTTTCGATACTACTTATCCTCTAACTCTGTTACCAGAGCAATATCATTTATATTATTTGATTTTAAATAAGACATAAGCTTTGCTACCTTACCGTATTCAAGCTGATAGTCAGCTCTAAGGAAAAGAGTCTGTGATTTAGTCTCCTTTAACTTATTTGAAAGTACTGCAATTAGCTCACTTAATAGGATTTTATCCTTTCCAACATAATACTCTTCTGAATTTGTAAAACTTAAAACAACCTGAGAAGAGTTTAAGCTCATGACATTTACTTCTTTCGTTTTTGGTAAAGTAAGTTCAATCCCATTTAACATCAAGGGCGCTGTAATCATGAAGATAACAAGTAGAACTAACATAACATCAACAAGTGGTGTTACGTTGATCTCTGATACCGGTCCATCTCCATTACCACCAGAATTCATACCCATTGCTTACCCCTAAATTATGATTTTGAAGAAATATATCTTTCAACTTCGTTGATAAATTGATTACCAAAAATATGAAGTTGTTCTTTTAACTTATTTCTTCTTTGTCCAAATTTATTAAAATACCAAGTTGCAGGAATTGCAGCAACGAGACCTACTGCAGTTGCAACAAGTGCTTCTGCAATACCTGGAGCAACTGTTTCAAGAGTTGCACCACCGCTTGCAAGTCCAGAGAATGAATCAATGATCCCCCAAACTGTTCCAAATAACCCAACAAATGGTGTAATCGAGCCAATTGAAGCAAGAGTTGTTAGCCCATTGCTCATTTGCTGATCAACTTCAACTGCCTCGTTTGATAGAGCACGCTCCATTGATTGGTTCGCAATAGACGAATAATGTTCTTTAATAAGTCCATAGTTTTCACCTAAAGCAATTTCTGTTTTTTTAAGTTCTCTATAACCTGAAAGAAATAGTCTCCTTAAAGGACTATCTTCAATTGTTTGAGCATCATGATAAGCCTCCTCTAACGAGTTAACACCACTAAAGAATGTTTTGAACTCACGATTGGCCTTTTCTGTTTTATTAAAGAGTGATCTCTTTTGAAAAATAATAGTCCAAGAAAGCACAGATGCCGCGATTAAAAGAAGTAAGTCTAACTTAACAACAATGCTTGAATCTAAAAGGATTTGGAAAATATCTAAATTATGACCTTCCACTATACTTCTCCTTGCTTTTTTAAAATATATGAATATGCGGATGTAACAATTAATAAACTAATAGCTGGTACTATTAGGTTGCTTAGTTTTGAAAAGAATATCGAATAATATGTACCCCATAATGGGTCATGACCCAAGAAGGCAAAAAGAGGTACAAAGACAATTGATATAAATATCATTCCCTTAAGAACTGAATAATTAAATAAATAAAGATGAGCATAAGCTAAGAAAAATAAGAACATATGCCCAATTTCGAGACTTGTATTTCTTGGGAATAAAACAAAAAGAGATAGATATAAGAAAGATCCCTCAGTTAGAATATGAAATCCCTTACCTACTCTTCTAGACTTTAAAAAGATTTTTGAATTTAAGAACTCAAAGAAGAAAAATACGAAGATTAAGATATTATGAACAACTAATTGCCAAAAACTAAATTGAACATTCTCCATATGCGAAGGTCGACTAAAAAATACAAAGACAATCAAAGTTGCGATCGAAATTAAATAAGTTGGAACATTTACACTATTGTACCAATCGAAAGATAGCTGACTCTTGATATCTTTAAATTTCATATCTGAGAAAAAATAGATTGAAACGAGATATCCCAGAACTCTGGCCGTTACTAAAACTTGCCATGAAAAATCATAAAGCCAATTCTCTACAATTATAAGCTTATGCCCAAGCCTAAAGTGGAAGAACGTAATAATTGAGACAAGAATAAAGTAAATAATCCAGTATATTATTGTCGATGTGGCGTACTTTGCCAGATAAATAGATTTTTCTTTGGCGAATAACTTCATACTAATTCGTCGTTGGGTTTATCCAATTCAATTGCAGCTCAGGCGCTGGATAAATCTTTGAATAATTCTTATAAAGTAAATTCCCTTTTGTTAAAGAATCGATTTTCTCTAATAAGTGATAATAGTTTTTCCAATACTTTGGATTATTTTTTAAAATAATATCCATTTTCTTAGTTGTCTTGAACTGATCTTTGAAAGTAAAACCAGTGTTAAAAACAATATCACTGAATCGAGCCAATACCTTATGAAATTCTTCTTTTGGAAATTGCTTCTTATAAAAATTATTATTCATTAATTTCAATAGTGTTTCATCATCAAATTTTTTAATAAATTGTTGATCCTCTAATCTAAGTAAATCCTCAAATAGTAATAGAGATATTTGTAGTTTCGATAAATCCATTGCCCTAATAAATGGGACACTAATAACAAATAAATAGTGATTAGTTGATAGAGGAAAACCAAAGTGTGTCACATTAGGTGAGTTTAAATATAAAATATCAAACTTAATACCAAAATAGCCTACTTCCTTGAGAAACTTTGCATAATATTCACGAACACCAAAATCCGGCTTATGGAAATCCCATTTAAGAACACCAACATTTTTTACTAACCAATATTGTGTCATGATATGCCAAAAATCTTTTCCAGCAGGTGTATTATAAAAGGCCTTCTTTTGAGCATCGACATCAACTTGCTTTTTCTTTGCTTGCTTGGCCTTCTCTTTTGCAGCTTTTTCAAGCCCGTCTTTTTTTAGAACTTTTTGAATTTTATTAAAATTCACAAATTCATTTTCAACAGGAAGGTTGTCTTGTGCATTTATGTTAAATAAAAGGAGAAATGATAAGAAGTATTTCATTACTTACTCTCCCCTTTAATAAGAAGGTCTTGAAGCCTTCCCCAGTAATGTATTTCAGTAACACCGATATCAATTTGATCAAAAAATCGTCGATACATATCTTGCCAGCAGCTACTTGGTTTTGTCTGCGCCAAAACATTAGTACTCATAAAGCCTTTATAATTCGAATACTCTACTTGATAGAACTCTGAGATTGGTGAACTTAATACATAAAAAGGTTGTCCACACTCAAATGTAGAAAGTACTCGTGAGAACTTTGATGGGTTTTGATGCAGTTGAGAATAAACTGACTGCACGTAGTAAATCGTCTTCTTCTGCTCACTAGTAGACTGAGCCTTAGTTTGAGCAAAGGCCGGTAGAAGAAGAAAAAATACTACAAATATTCTCATTAAACTTTCCATCTAAATTGAATTGTTTCCCATTCGTGACATTGAGGACAACGCCAGAAAATTTCATCTGAGTTGTATCCACATTCACGACAGTAGTGCTTCGTAAGAGTTTGGTGCATATTTTCCAGAAGATCCTTTGTCTGAGTTACAGCCTCTTCCTTCTTTCCAAGCTCAATTAAAATTTTAATATATTCTGATTTTAAAGCTTGTGAAGTTGCATTTGATTTCTTATCCCACTCACTTAGCAACTCGTATGCTTTATGTAGTTTACTTTGTTGTTTATAAAGTCTGATTTTAGTAAGAATGATAGATTCATTAGAAAGTAATTCTTCATCATTCATTTCTAAAAAGTATTCAATCAGTAAATTCAATCTTTTAAAGTATTTCTCTTTTTCCTCTTCACTTCCCTTAAAACCTTCTTCAAGTGATTCAAATGCAAATGAAGCATACATTGGTTGCTCTTTTAATAGCTCAACAAGATAAAACTTCGCCTCATCTATATTTCCTTCATGAAGAAGAATTCTAAGTTTTAAAATCTTTGCTGAAACAGAAGGAGCAAAACGAAAACCATCTTCTAAATCCTCAATAGCTTTTGATAGTTGCCCATTTTCAAAGAACTTCTTGGCCTTTTGAACTAGAATATGTGAAATCGTTTCTGATTGATTCTCATGCCCTACTTTTGAAAGCATTATGCGGTAATTATAAGCTTGGTCCCAGTCCCCAATATCTTCATAGATACGGCAAAGAGATTGGATTACATCATATTCATCGCGGTTAATTTTTAAGACATCTTTATAAGTTTCGATGGCCTTATCAACAAATCCACCCTTATCAAAGTCAATTGCTAATTCCTTTAGGGCACGAATACGATGAGATTCGGAAATATTATCTCTGGCAATAAGGGAGCGGTGAATACTGATTGCTTTTTCAATTTCACCATTACTTCTAAATAGACCACCAAGTGCAAAATAAGTATCTATTGTTTCTCTATTAATATCGACTGCACTTAGAAACTCTTTAATCGCAAGGTCGCGATTTCCAGAAATTAAGTACTGAGTTGCATTTAGGAATACTTTTGATTGGGCTTCAAAAATCGAGTTACGATATCTTTTCGATAGTTTTACACCTGTGTCCTTCTCACTAAAATAGTGATAGATCAGAATAAGTGTAAATACGAATGCTACAACTGCTAGGATATGATCTTGTAGCCAATTTAAGTATATATGCATTATGCCTCTATTATTTGTACATTAATGTTGTCGAGCTGTTAGCCTTAACAAAGTTTTTAACGGCCCCTTTAACATCTTCTAAATCTTCTATAATTGAAAAGAAATTAGCTTTCTTTTTAATCTTCATTTCTGAAAGGTTTAAGTCCCCTTCTAGTTCAAGTTTTGCATGAAGTTGGCGAGCACATGGCCAAAGTCCAACAAGATCGTCAACAAGTCCAAGCTTCTTAGCTTGTGCACCTGAGAAAACTTGACCTTGAGCAACCTCATCTATTTCTACTGTGATTCTTTCACTACGCTGTGCTGCTACATCGTCTTTAAATTGCTTATGAACATCAAGAGTCATCTCAGTCATAAGAGCTCTTTCTTCCTTTGTCATTGAGCGATTTGGTTGACCAATATCTTTGTAGCGTCCGGCCTTAATTGTTTGTGGGTTAACCATGGCGAATTTATATAATTCAGAAAGGTCAACAAATTGCATGATCACACCAATTGAACCAGTAAGAGTTCCTGGTGATGAACAAATCTTCTCTGTTGCCGCACCAATATAGTAACCACCACTTGCAGCAATCGAAGAGAAAGAAGCATAGATTGGCTTTGGATTCTTTGTTACTTCAGCGTAACTTCCCGCTCCTCTAATTCTTAAAATTTCTTGATAGATTTCTTGAGTAGGTGCAACAGCTCCACCTGGTGAGTTAACTCTTAGGATAATTCCCTTTACCGATTCATCAGCTTCTGCACGATGAAGAAGTTGAATAGTCTTCTTCGCGTCCATGATGACACCTTCTACCTCAATCAGAGCAATCTTATCCTTAGACTTCTTACTCGACGAAGCAAGATCATTATTTCCTTTGAAAATTGTTACCGTATAAGCGGAAAATAAAATTAATACGACAAAGAAAACTGCAACCATTGCCATAAGGCCTATGACCGCACGATCTTTTGATTTTGATTTCGACAAAGCATCCTCCCTGAGCTTATAAATCCTACCCCTCTATCTTCCCAAAAATATTGGATTTCGTAAACTTTTTAACAAGTTACAAACTTGCCGATTAAAGTAAATTTGTCCCTATCCGAAAAGGTATAGGAATCAAACCGCAAATGCGAAGTGAGGGATATATGAAAGGTTTCAGCATTAAGACAATTGCCATAATTACTCTAGTAATTCAGTCTAGCATTGTATTTGCTGAGAAGTATGAAACACCCGCATTTTATCAAGAAGCGCAAAAGCCAATTTCATTCAAAAAGAAAGTAGTTCACCATAAGAGTCAAGAATCTTGGGAAGACTCTTATCAAGTGGAAGATGACTCTAAATCAGAGAAGTCAAAGCGTCTTCCATCTTCAAAGAATACAAAAGTTAAGTATTGGGATTACGAGAATAAGAAGTAATCTTACTTCCAAAGATTTAGATCTTTTTCAAGCTCACTCTTAAGCTGGCCGCAGGCAGCTAAGATATCACTCCCCTTTGTCGTACGAATTGTCGTCGTGATTCCACCATTATCGAGTTGATTTTTAAACCAATTGATACGACTTACACTCGGGCGCTTAAAGTTAGACTCGGGATACTCATTAAAAGGAATCAAATTCACTTTTGATACTTTCTTAGGGAGTAGCTTTAAAAGTGCATCGACATCTTCGGCACGATCATTATATTGATCGATTAAAAGATACTCATATGTAATATAACGATGGGCCTTAAGAGGAATCTCTTTAATGGCCGTTAGAAGTCTATCGAGATCATACGCCTTATTGATTGGCATAAGTTCTGTACGAATTTCATTGTGAGCTGCATGAAGTGAGATTGCGATATTAACAGGTGGAAACTCTTCTAATTTCTTGATAGCCGGTACTAGTCCAGATGTTGAGATCGTCACTCGTCTTTGAGAAAGACCTAATGCCTTTTCATCAACCATAAGCTCTGTTGCGGCCTTTACTTGTTCAAAGTTATGAAGAGGCTCTCCTTGACCCATGAATACAACATTTGAAAGTCTTTCTTCAGGTCCAACGTTTTCTCTTAGGAACTTAGTTACGGCAAGGAATTGTCCAATGATCTCCCCTGCTTCAAGGTGGCGCATAAGTCCCATTGTACCAGTATGACAAAATGTACAACCAATAGCACAACCAACTTGTGATGATACACAAAGTGTCTTGCGATTTGAGCGAGCTGGGATCATAACTGTTTCAACAGTTTTCCCATCTCTCATGGCCACAAGAAACTTTCTCGTTCCATCTTTAGATAGTCCATTCCAAACAATTTTAGGAAGTGTGAAATCAAAGTTCTCCTCTAAGAGCTCTTTAAGATTCTTAGAAATATTTGACCATCCCTCAGGATTATATTCGTGTTTTTCATAGACCCATTGAAGAATTTGATTTGCTACAAAAGCCTTCTGACCATTCTCAACGAGGAATGATTTCAAAGACTTAGGTGAAAGCGAGTAAAAAAGCTGCTTTTGCATATGATTCTCCAATATTAGGTGACATTTATATGGTCAGGGACTAAATATTACAAGCTCCTCTGTAGAATTTTTGCTATTTAGCCTATTCTTTGGTCTATTAAGGTTGAAATACAACAAAATCTGATGACATCAGGACAGATAGGAACTGAGATGAAAAAAATTAGCCTATTAATAACTTCCCTACTTTTACTTCAAGGCCATGCTCTGGCCGGAAATAATATGGCCAACCTGGTTTATAAAGTTCCGGCAAAAAATAAAATACTTTCAACAAAAGGCTCTCTTAACTGTTTCGATTGTAAAATGCCCTCTAAATTTACAGTCACGATTTGGAATATGTATAAAGGTAAAGAAGATTCTTGGTCAGCAGATTATTTAAAATTAGCTAGTGAGAGTGAAATCATCCTTGGGCAGGAGTTCTTACTTCAAGGTGAAATGAAGGACGTCTTATCTAATGCTAATCGCGAAAATATTTTGGCAACTTCATTTTATGATACGAATGGACAAGCAACTGGAGTTTTTACAAGCTCAACAGTAAAGGCCGTAAGTAAACAAGCCTTTCAAAGTAGCGACCGTGAGCCTATAGTTAATACACCAAAACTAGCGCTAATCTCAAAATACCCTGCTGATAATGGACAAATCATTACATTTATAAATATCCATGCTCTAAACTTTGTGGGAATCCAACCTTTCACAATTCAAATTGCAACACTTCTTAGTGCAATTAAAGATAATGCAGGACCAGTTATATTTGCAGGAGACTTCAACACAAATGCTCCGACAAAAACTCTCATAATGAATATGTTATTTAAGAAAGAAGGCTTCAAACAGGCCCGATATACTGGCAGAGATGATCGCATGACTTTTCTGGGACAACCTCTTGATCATATTTGGTATCGAGGGCTAAATCTTATTGAAGCAAGAGTTCTTGGTGAAATCGAAGGCTCCGATCACAAACCTATGCAGGCAGAGTTCGAGCTAATTGATTAAGTATTAGCTTTGACAGTTTAGCTGATAAAAAGAAAAATTCAGCTGCATTTCTTTGCACATTTGTGCTCACTTATAGATAATTAAGATTAAGTATATTCAAACAAAAGGATTTGTTATGAAAAAGCTTATGATAAGCTTAGCCGTTGCTTTATTTGCAACTCCATCATTTGCCCAAGAAAAGCTCGTACACAAAATACCAAGCGAAGATAAAATCATTCAAGTTAAACAAGGACTTTCTTGTCATGATTGCCCATTTCCTAATGAATTCAAACTGACGGTTTGGAATATGTATAAAGGCAAGAAAGATAGTTGGCAAATAGACTTTGAAGAATTAATGAATGAAAGTGATATTCTTCTAGGACAAGAATTTAGCTTTAAAGGAAAAATGAAAGCGCGTCTCTTTAATCCGGAAGATGAAGAGATTATTCTTGCAACTTCATTTATTAGTTGGGGTAAGCACAATACAGGTGTAACTAATATTTCTAAATATCCAACGATTCAGATAACTCCTCTACGAAGTAAAGTGAGAGAACCATTTATTCGCACACCAAAACTATCTCTTGCGAGTCAGTATAAACTTGAAGACGGTAGGAGTATTACTTTTATCAATATTCACGCTATTAATTTTGTAAAAAAGAAGTCTTTAAAAAAACAAATCAATCAAGTCGTTAATTACATTAGAACAACAAACGGTCCAGTCATCTTTGCCGGTGACTTCAACACCAACTCTAAATCTAAAATAAAAATGATGAGAAATATTCTAAGTAGTGAAGGTTTTCAGGAAGTTAAATATACTGGTGAAGATGATCGTATGAAGTGGCTTGGTAATAAACTTGATTATATTTGGTACCGCGACCTTGAGCTAATTAGCGCTAAGGTTCGCGGAGATGTAGAAGGCTCAGATCATAAGCCTTTACAAGCAAGTTTCAGAATTCCTATCGAATAAAACTCGATAGGAATCCTTTCTTTGTTCTTTCTGGATTCTCTAAGACATTGCCATGTTCAATGAATGCTTCTAATAGCCCACCAATTTTCTTAGTAACTTCTAATACTTTGTTGAAACACTCTGGGGAAATAAGACAAACCTTGTCTTGCTTTAGTCGATCACTTAAATCATAAGCAAATTTCGTAAGCTCCTCTTCATCGAAGAAACCACTTAAGTAGCCATCAGAAGTAATTTCCATACGGGGACCAAGCTCAACTTCATTAAAATCAATTGATGACTTTGCAGTAAATATTGATCGGATAAAGAAAAGACTGTGCTCTTCACTATAGACATAACTTACATATAAAACTTTATCACTTCCACCCATCTCTACTCCGAAATTATCCCAAAATCTAATGAAATACTTCCCTTAGGCATAAAGCTTAGCTCGATCTCATGTGGAGTATTATTAATCTCAACATGATTTTGATCAATCATTTTTTGGAAAACGTATTCCGATGGATATTTAATATTAAGTTTCTGTTTATAACTTGAAGGATTAAAAAAGCTGATGCGCTTTACCTTATCATACTTAAGGTCTGAAGACGCAACCGCCCTCTCCTGCCACTTGTATCTAACTTCACCACTTTGAGAAATATCACATCCAACATAACCTATGCTCTTTGTAACTTTTGACCAAAATGTATTTAACTCATCATCACTACACTCTTGAAAATCATTTGAATTAAAAATAAGAAGTCTTCCCTCACCCATTGTGACAGTATTGATCTCAGTTAGAAAGCGAATCTTTTCAACACTTAATTCATTTTCTAAGTAGAATGACTCCAGTCTTCTTCTTAAATTCTTTTCAAGGTATGCGATATCAATAAGTACTTTTCCACCGCTCATGAAGAGTTTCAACACTTTACCTAAAAGTTCAGCGTTGATTTCTTTTCCATTGAAGTAAAAAAATTGAAATGGGCTTTCAACAAAATCTTCCCAGTGGAACTCATTTATATCGCTATAGCTATAATTCCAACTAAATTGACTTTTACAAAAATCAATAAAGCCAGAAAATGCAATGATCTCTTTGCTCTTAAAGTCTTTCACATTATGAAAGATATTAACCGCATTTGAAGTTTTAAAAATAAATTCATTATCTGAAAGTATCGTCTTATCGTTATAGAATTCGTCCAAACGAGAAGAATTAATGACTTGTTTCTTTAAATCAGAATAGATCCCATTCTTATTTCGATTTGGAAGAAGAATTGATGAAGGAAGAATTCCATTATCCAAACTCTTAAGGGCATCATCAATAATCTTCGTATCACTTACTTGATCAAGCATTCGGTTTTCAATTGAATTCATCGATCCTTCTAAGAAGGAAAAGTTCTTAACACCTTGCCAGTTCTTGTCTAAAGAATGCTTAACGATATCAATATAGATATGAGAGATTGTTTCATTATATTCAATAATAAACTCATGCTCTTGTTCAGCAGTTATTTTCTCAAGCTTAAGTTCCGCCTTCTTCATTTCCACAAAACGACTAAATCCACTTTGGAATGCGATTGAGCGATCAAAAATATAAGAATGAAAGTGTCCATGAGAATAATGACCACAATTAGCACCCCATAAAGGAGCATTAATTCCACTTTCTTGAAAATATGAGTTTAGCTCAGAACAAAAGCGAGTAAATCCCTTATAAACACGTGGATCATAGAAGCTATAAAAGTTATGAATTGTTCCGTCACTATCAGCACTTGCGCGATTAAGGCCATATTGATCACAGCTAGCTGTTCTTGCTAAAAGATATGGAATTCCACCATTTGGTAAATAAGGTACTGGTGAAACAGGTAAAAGAAAGATAATTTCCTTATCTAGCTCTTTGCAAATATCATAAAGGCGCTTGAAGTCCGTCTCGGGCTTTTGCTTTGCAAAATCAATCTTATCCCCCGTATCAGTATGGAAGCTCCAATTAATCGGTACGATAATCTTGTCCGTTAAAGACGTTTGTTCAATTTTAGATTTCCAAAGAGAAGCTGAAGTTTTCCAGTAGAAAAACCAATTCTCTCCTGGAAATACCGTGTCCTCATCCTTGACTACAGGTGTTGTAAGCATCAATCGACTCCTTAAAAAAAATTGTAGGTCATGTAAAACACTTTGACAATTTCAAGGACTTACAATTTTTATCTTAAGCCTAAATATTGGATATTGTCTAAAAACATCTTTGGGATTATTGCCATAGGATGTAAGACACGGTAAGTTATTTTGATTAAAATAGACAGAGGGGATCATATATATGTGGTATTTCACAGAGGAAGAAAAACAAATCCAAAAAATGTGTCGTGACTTTGCAAGACAAGAACTAGCTCCTGTTGCAGAAAAGCATGATACTGAAGAAAGTTTCAATATGGATGCTTTCAAAAAAATGGGTGAAATCGGAGTTCTTGGAATAACTGCTGATCCTGAATATGGTGGTGCTGGAATGGGTGCACTTGCCGCAACTATCGTTATGGAAGAATTTGGAAAAGCATGTGCTTCTTCAACTCTTTCTTACCTTGCCCACTCTATCCTTTGTGTTAATAATATTGAAAATAACGCGTCTAAAGAACAAAAAGAAAAATACCTTCCAAAACTAATCACTGGTGAGCACATCGGTTGTATGGGTATGTCTGAACCAGAATATGGATCAGATGCTGTTGGTATTCAAACAAAAGCTGAGAAAAAAGATGACCACTACCTTCTAAATGGAACGAAGATGTGGATCACAAATGCACAATATGCAGATATTGCTTACGTATACACAAGAACAGGTAAAGAGAGAAAAAATCTTTCAACATTCATTCTTGAAAAAGACAAAGGTCACTTTGACTTTGGAAGCCCAATTCACAAGATGGGTATGCGTGCATCGCCTACAGGTGAGCTAATCTTTGACAACGCTAAAGTTGGTCTAGAGCAACTTGTTGGCAACGAAGGTGATTCAATTTACCACATGATGAAAAACCTTGAGATTGAAAGAATCACTATTGCAGGTATCTCACTTGGTATCGCACAAGCTTGTGTTGATCAGTGTATTAAATATGCAAACGAAAGATCACAATTTGGAAAAACTATTGGTGAGTACCAAATGATCCAAAAAATGATTGCGGAAATGGCAACTGAAACTGAGATGATGAGAAACTTCCTATACAACGTAGCTTACCGTTACGATCAAGGAGAAAAAGGTCCAGTAGTTGCTGCACAAGTAAAATTAGCTATTCCAAAGATGGCAACTAAAATTGCACTTGATGCGATCCAACTTCACGGTGGATATGGTTATTCAAGAGAGTTCCCGGTAGAGCGTATGATGAGAGATAATAAGCTTAACGAAATCGGAGCGGGAACAAATGAGGTAATGATTATGATTATTGCCAAAAATCTTCTAGCACAAGCAAGAATGTAAATAATAAAAAAGCAGCTCTAAGAGCTGCTTTTTTTATGCTACTTTTAATTCAGTTTGTGTTTCACCTGAACCATATAAATCAAGGGCCCAAGTATGGACGAGATTTTCAATCTCTGTCTTTTCATCTTTCTCTTTAGTAATACGTGTACGAACAAACTTAACAAAATCACGCCAGCTATCATCTCTACCAGCAAGGATTTTACTCTTTCTCATCTCATCACGTTCAACAGATTCAAATTCAATCTGCATTAGATCACGGGCCTTCGTTCCATCAGGAGCAAAAAGATCAAGATAATACATTCTCTCATTCTCATCCATTGCAAAAAGAAGTGAAACCTTCTTCCCTAGATCATAAGTAGCTAGAGACTCTTTTAAGAACTTTGTCGGTAACTCTCGTACTAGCTCGGAAGGAAAGTTCTTCTGGCTAAGTTGAGTGAACTCTTCAACATTAATATTCTGCTTAAGTGTATTGAAAATACTTCTTTCAACAGCAGAAGAAACATTTGGAAGAATATCATAAAGCTTCTCAACAAATGGTAGCTTTGACTTCGATTCAACATATTGTGAAAGAACTTCTTTAATACGAGCCTGGTTATCCCTAACCTCACTCTCTTGAATAATTACTGAAGACATTAAAATCTGATCAACAGTTTCTGGTTCACAACTAGAAAGAACTTCAGCGATAAAACTCTCACTTAAAGCATTAAGTACAAGTGAAACAATATATGGATCTTTTTCATAGATCTGATTGATCATATCAGCATTAAGCTTTAGTAATAAATCGTAAGTGTTAGGATCTTCAATAACTGAAGGTAGGATTACACTTTGTACGATTTGGTTACTAATAAAGTCATTTGCAATAGAAAGCTCATTTGCAGTAAGAGGCTTATTTAGTAAGTCTCTCCACGTTGCTTTTTCTGGCTCACTTAACATCTTGAAAACATCTGCTAGTGCACTATTATCAATTTGTTGTACAAGTGCTCTAAGAGCAGCATGTCCACTTTTAGAATCTTGAGCAATCCATTTTTTCACAAGAAGGATAGCTTCTTGTGGTGTATTATTAGCAAAAACTTTAAATCTCTCGATACCATTAAGAGAGTGAACACCTGCAAGGCCATCTCCACTACCACCACCGGCAGAGATCATCTCGCCCGCACCTGACTCATCATCAGATTCAGACTTGTCACTTTGCATAGTAAAATTACCACCAGCTTGTGAAGCACTATTTAATTCAAAGAATCTTGAAATTAGACGGTTACCAACAAATCCAATAAGTAACACACCAAGGACGATTGCAATGATATTTGAAACACTACTTAATGCTTTTAAGAAGTCACCTTTTGAAATGACATCTTCTTTTTGAGGAACATTAATAGTGTAAGAAAATTTAAAGTTAGGAGTAATATCATTCACACCAAGTTTAATAGACTTGATAAGACCCTCAATTCTAACTCTTTCATCCTTAGCAATATCATTTGGAAGACGTACTGAAATATTAATTTCAGAGATATTTTTAAAAATATCTATTGAAGTATTATACTTCCACATCTGTTCGATCATACTAGGCTTTGCCTTAGTAGCGTCTTTTAGCTTTTTAATTTGCTCAACAAGTTTCTCTTTCTCTTTAGAGAAATCTTCTTTCATTTGATTCATTTTATCTTTAGAGCTATCCCCCATCGTTAGAAGGATTTTTCCTGAAGGAGAGAAATCATTGAAATCATCAATAAGAGGTGCCTCCATACCAAGGCGAGAAAATACAATACTCTCTCCGTAGTCTGTTTCAGGAACATCATTTGTAAACTTGATTTCAGCATCAGATTTTGTTTTCTTCTCTTCATCAGACTTTGCCATTTCAGCATCATCAGACATATCAAGAGTATTTCCATCTTTCCCGTTTACTCCACCATTGCTTCCTTGAGGAGCGGGATTGAGTGGAATACTAAAATTTGGAGTTTCAGGTGTATTCGTTACAATTTCTACATCAACGAAAAAATGTTCATGGCCCAGAATAACTCCGGTACCTCTTTGTAACTTATCGTGAACCTTCATTTCTAGTTCATTCTTTTGCCACTCAAGACTTGGTAAAACATTCATCTTCGGATTTGAAATTGCTGCAGAAGAAAGTAATAGTAATGAGATAAAAGCTAACTTCTTCATTATTTACCTCCTTCATTCTTAGAAACATTAAATTTCTTTTCTAAGTAAATCTTCATTTTATAGGCTTCTCTATTCTTTGGATTAATCCCAAATGCTTTACGATAAAAAGCAAGAGAGTTTTTAAAGTCTTTCTTCATATAAGAAATAGAGCCCTTCATTTCGTGAATAATTGAAAAATGAGGAAATTTTGCTTCTAGCTTTTCTAATTTTGCAAAAGCTAGGTCGAAGTTCTTACCTCTCATAAGTCTTAGTACGTCAAATAAATCACCTACTAGGAAATCGAAGTCTTGTGCTAGTTCGATATCTTTTTCAACTTTTAAATTAGCACTAATATCAATATCTGATTTCGCAAGCATTGGAACTGACAAACTGTAAGGCTCGAAGCCTGGCTTGAATACTTCAATTTGTACTGGACCATTTGCTCCATAATTGGTTTGCATTGTTTCGACATCAGTTTCATAAGGAGTTTTCCCAAGAGAAACTCTTTTTCCATTTTTATCAATAACATAGACATCACAATCACTAGGATCAGACTTAACATTAAACTTAGCAGCAAATACAGATGTAGATAGTAGTAGTAATAATAAGTACTTCATTAAAAAATTATTTATAGATATTGGCTAATACCTACAAATACCCCCATTTTAATTCCAGTTGTTTTAATTCCAGTTGCACGACTAACTGCCGCTTCAGCTTTAATTGTTCTATTCTTCCCCCAGCGCCATCCGCCACCAAGGTTAACTCCCAAATCAAAGAAAATATCTGAGTATTTAGCAGATTCGGTATTGTAAATAACATAACCAGGACCAACAAAAGCACCCCAATAGTACTTACTAGTCGGTGTAATCGTTAGATTCTGTCCATTACTTGTATAAGTGTACTTAGTTCCAATATCACCAAAGTACCAGTTCATTCCAATCGTCGTTGAGTAAACACCTGTTCCTTCCGCCGACATCATTGGAAGAACTCCACTAATGTAGTAACTCTTTTTTAATTCTGACTTAAATTCCCAATTCACTTGAATAGAAATTGCAGAAACAGCAGCTGCAGCAGCATCTGCACTTTCCCCACCAGTTGAACTACCGTCAGTATTCTGTAAAGTACTCTCATTTGGTGTTACCGAATAGTTCATCATTCCCAGTGATATACTTGCAGAATTAAAGAACTTTTCATTTGCAAAGATACTTGTACTCAAGAGAGTAAGTATCAATAGTTTCTTAAATGTCACTCACTGTTCCTTTTGAAACATGCCATCGAACACCATCGATATCGTTTACATTTAATGTGATTTTGAGTTTTGATTGATGATCAGCTCTAAAGTTTTTCACATAAATTGATGTATAAAGATCAGGAAGACGAGATTCCATCACCTTGCAAATATCGTTTAATCTCATTTTTCGTCCATGCCAACTTACATTTGCTTGAAAGTCACCGTCTGAGAAATTGAAATTTGTAAAAACACCAGTTAACTGAAGTCCATTCTTCCCACGACTAAACTCAACCGAACATTTTGTATCTTCAGTTTTTAGATTAAGCACCCCATAAAGTAGCTCAACAAAATCTTTTAAAAGCATTTTTGCTTCATTTGTATTTGCATACAGAAGACAATCATCCGCATATTGAAAATCATTAAGTGTTAGATTATTGTTAATCCAGTTTAATCTTTTTCCAAACACTTCATCTTCAATAAAATTATAAGCATCAAGCTTCTTTGACTCCATTAGAGCTGTTCTTTTAAGTGAGATCTTATTCATTACATCAACAGGAATCTTATAGATCCAACCATAACGATAACCAGTCGACTGATCCATTGATGTATGGATGATATAGTCATTTAAAATATCATTACAGTTCTTAAAAAGGTTACTTGTATCTGCTAATCCCTTCTCTTTGCGAAAAGTTTTTTTGAAGAAAGCGTCCCAATTTCCACCTTTTAGATTAACGTTATTAAACATCTTTCTAAATTCAGAATTCACTTTGATAACTTGGTCATTTTCATCAATAACTACTAAAGCAATACCTGGAAGATTTTTAAAAACCTTAGTCTTCTTAGCTGTTTTTTCTAAATCAACCTTATGATTTGTATTGTCTGCCACATCAAAGAACTTCATTCATTACCTCGCGATTTCTAAACTGTAGAAAATCTTTTTCATCAATATTCTTATATTTTACTTTTAAAACTAGATTAGTTTTCTTCCCACTTCGTGTAAGTCTAATTGCAACTAGATTAGAGAATCCACGACGGCCAAAGATATCCCTTTGCATATTCGCCACAGTAGTACGAACATTACCAATATTACAAAGTTGTATAGTCATAAAACTTGGCGTTACGTAAAGCTTTACGGCTCCAATATCACCAATAACTCTCTTTAGTAGCTTCATTTCTTCGATTAGTAACTTTTGAACGAGATAAGCATTAATCAGTTCTTTCTCTAAACTATTTTGTAGAATTTTAACTTCCACATTTTTAATCTTAAGAGCCTTTACACATTGATCTCTAAACGACTTACTAAAAATTGAAAAATCTTTAACTTGTTGCCTTTGGTTATCACCAAAATAAATTAGTGTTTCCTCATGCGTTGGTCTCACTTCTGGAGATGCATTAGAAAATAGGCTTTCAATTTTTTCCTTAAAATCCATAATCATTATTCCTAATTATAAACTAGCCTTACGCCAAATATTTGATGAGATGTATCGAATGCCGATGATGCTGCAGATGCAAGATTTACAATTTCAACATACCCACCAAGACCAAATTTCTTATATAAATTAACTGAAAAATCGAGAACATATTTATCACCATCAAGTGGTGCAGAGTCTCCATTTGTACTTAAATCAGAAGATCCAATTAATGCCTTTTTATAAAAACCTTCGATAACAGTTTTTTTGGCGAAATGCTCGCTAATGTACTTAAATCCAAATCCAAACCAAAAGACATTATTGGCAAAACCAGAAACCCCGGCCCCTCTATCTTTAATATTGGCAAAACTAATACGCTCATATTCAGCATCAACTGAAGCAAAGAAAGAATCTCCTATAAGAAGTTTGTTATATGCTCCAAAAACAGACATACGAGGAGATATCCCATAAGGATTTTCACTAAGAATATTTGAAAAAGCACCACCAATAGAAAAGTATTCTTGCCACTCTTCTACTTTGTAATTACTTAGATATGTTAAATTAATACTCGTAAGATTTGTTCTTGTATCTACTGTTTCATTTGTACTTAGAGTGTTAGATGCTAAAGTTGTCTCTTTAAGATATCCAATCGCATAAAAGCTATCTGGTATAAGAGTAAGAGTAGAAGGTTCTACTTTTTCTGGTTTTACATTCATTCTTAAGTCTAGATCTGGTGATTTAAACTCACTAATTTTAACCTTATCTTCTTTTTTCTTTTTCTTTTTCTCTAATTTTTTGTTTTTTAGCTTCTTTACATCGGCACCAACAATAATTTCTTCAACAGCTGCAGACTCTTCAACTGAAAAAATACTAACGGCATTAGCATTTACAACTTGTGAATTTCTTTGTGAGTTAATTGCAGAAACTATATCAGAATTTAATTTCTTCTTTATTTTCTTCTTCTCTGGAGTTTCTTTTGAAGGACGTAAGCTTGAAGACCCATCTCCGTAGAATAGTTCATACAATAGTTTTCTTACTTCTAAGTGAAATCTCTTTCTTGGAACGTTATTCTTTGAAACTTCTGTAACAATCTTTCCATTTTGGATATCTTGAATTTTAAAATTTAAAACATAAGAGTTTTCACGTTCTCTTTTCGTTGAAATATCTAGAGAGAATGTATTTTGATAGATGGCCTCAGCACTATCCCCCATTAAAATTTCAAATGAAGATGTTCCTAGAACGATTTCCATTGCTGACTTACGAATAAGTGAAAGGTCTTGCCTTTCTATTCCCTTTGCCTGAACAACTCGAATCATCATGTAAGGAGTAATCTCTTCATCTTGAACAGTCGTCACTGAAGCTGCCTTAACATCGGCTGTTACAGCGTTTCCATCCTTTGCGAATGAAAGAGATGATAAGAGAAATGTTAGAATATAAATGTAAAACGAGTTCATCACCTATATATTCTAAATTAATAAAATATCAATTAATACAGGGCAAAAATCTCTTAAACCATCTGATTTTATTGAGTTTTTTATGAAGATTTTGTTAAGAATTAAACTAAAAAGAGGGTTTGTATTACCCAACTAATTCATTGTGGATAATACTTCCCTCTTTTCTTAATAATCATCTTGAGAAACACGACATCTAGCTGCACCACTAAAGTCATCATAAGCATAAATAATTGTATCTAGTGGAAAGTCTTCCCCACCAACAATCTTAGACAAACTATTACAAGTACAATTATCACAGCTCTTAATAAACATAATGCTATCAGCTTCATTGTGCATATTTGTTAAATCACAACTAAAGCCAGGAAATAATGGTGCAATATCCTCTGGTGCGTCGGCCAACCAGTGTGGGAATGCAAAGAAAGGATAATCACTATTAGTATCGTCAGCATTAATTAAGTAATAGTCATTTAAGTCAATAAGCTCTTTTGCTCTAGTTCTGTTACCACCCTCTTTTCTAATTGTGCGAGTTGATCCCTCACAATTTTCAATGGCCTCTGATTTTGTAATAAAAGTAGGAGAACCAGATCCTTCAGGAAGAGCAAATTTATCTATAATTAATCTTCTCGAGTAATCATAAATTGCAGTCTCGTTAGGTATGACTACTTCTTTCGTCGTAAATCCATTAGGCATAGAAAGATATTGTTTACCTGATGAAGTTTCTCTAACAGCAACAACTCTTAAATAATAAAATCTATTTTGTAGCAGTCCTGTGATTTCAACATTCGGTGTAACACCTGCAGTTTCAACAAAAGTTAAACCAGTTGAGTTATATAAATCATTTAAACTACTTTCAAACTCACTATAGTAAACGCGATAAGAGATAATTGGTCCCCAGTCATTATTGATTGGTGAAAAATCAACCCATTCTAAATAAACTCTTCCTGTATCATCTGTTTCAACATTAAAGATTTCATTTGTCATTGCATTTGAACGGTTTGGTTCAATAAAACCTTTTACATAAATCGGCAGTGTCGAAACTGATGCCCTCTTACTATCGTAGTATTTTAAAATAGCATAGTTTTGACTTTCATCGACGTATTCACCAAGGTATGTTTCATCGAACGTGAATGTTACTCTCATCGTACAAGTACTAGTCGTATTGACATTGAAACCCCACTCTTCCTCTGGAAGAACTCCCCCTTCATCATCACCAAAGAAACAAGGTCGATTTAACTCAACCTGAATGAAGCCTTGGTTATAGACTGTATGAAAGTCACCTGCAGGAATTGTCGCACTTTGATTACCAACATACTCTCTATACTCTTTCAAGAAACTTGCTTTCTCATCACTTGGATTATTAAGATTAATATTCTTAATCAGTGATCCACTTGGATAAGAAGAAAGAATCGGGTGCGCAGGATTCGCATAAGTTCCAATATCAATAAAGTAAGCATTAGGAATTGTTCCACCTGATCCGTCACTAATATTATTTGTAATTAAATTCCCTGCCGCAACTTTGGCCGGATCAACTGCAGTAAATTGAATTCTAAACGATTCTGCATAGTACTGATCTGTACCAATATCATAAGAGAGAATACCGTAGCGAGTAGTCAAAGGTAACTCAGCAATACTGGCCTTATGCTTAACATCTGCAAAACAAGATGCTCCAGGAGCTAAGGTTGCTCCACAATTTACTGACTCAAGAGAATATCCCACACCTGCACCATTATTATCATGGATGGCCCCAAGAAGAGATGTCTTTAAGTTAAATTTCACATTATTAACTGTTGTAGTTCCTTCGTTTGTGAAAACGAGACGAGTTTTTGCATAAACATTTGAACCTCTAACGGCTTCCACCCCTACGGTTGTTGCAACATCATAGCCATTCATTTCAAGGTTATGAGTTGTTTCAGTGACATCTAGGGTTTCAGTATGTGAATTAGTCAGCTCATCATATTCAACAGTATACTTTTGAGACTTCATAGAAAGTCTTCCTGTATTTGCAGCTACTGCCTCTGCAACAACTAGAATACGTAGAGACTTAATATTATTTGTGTAAGCATAAGTATCACGATTAGTAAGAGTTTGAGATCCATCTCTATATTGAATTTCTAATTCAGTCTGAAATGTTCCTTGTACAGTAGGAGCAAATCCTAGTTCAATATTTGCCAAAGATGCTTGTCCAACATTCCCAGGCATTGACGTAACAGAGAATTCACTGTCACCATTTAACATTTGAGATAATGAAGAAGCTTGTTTTTCTCCAGCATTATAAAGTTGAAATGGTAATGTTACTGTATCTCCAGCATAAAAAGTTCCTGCATAATAAACATAGTCATAAGTTGTATCACGATACGGAGCAATTCTATTAACAGACTTTGTAGGTGCATAAGTAATAGGCTCTACAGCAGTACCTTTTGCAAGATCTCGATACATAGCTGGAATTGTGTAACTTCCAAAACTTTGTCCCCATTCTCCGGCCAAAGGAGAATGAGAAGGGATATTTACTTGTTGACGCCATAAAACCGCACTAATCATCGGTTGCGCCCCTTCTGGTACAAGTGCTGCTGATCTTCTTGAGTTTATAGCAACAGGATAATCTTGAGTCATATAGTATCCACCGTGCCCATCTAATTCAGGAGTGTATCCAGTACCGGCATCCGCAATCCCATCTCCATCGAAATACCCAAAATTGAAGAAATCTTGAACCATCATTCCACTACTATATTCTCTTAGCGCATGTGATCCATTTAAAGGCGCAGAAAAGTGACGTTGCCACCTGCGGTCGTTCGTAGTGTAATAGCTATCTTCTCTTTTATCATTTGAGAGCTTTTCCAATTCAATTGTTAAACTACAAACCTCTCCAGGAGCAAGAAGTGAAGGTGCATTTGTCCCTGGTGAAGTTGATACTGGCCCCATCGCGCCACCAAAGTCCATAACGTCATAGCAATCCTTATCAACACCTGCCACAAGTGCAGAGCTTGGGTTATTAACAATTTCACCTCCAAATAAAGGTGTACTTGCATCAGGGGCCCAAAAGAAAGTCCCTGGAAAAACTAGAGGAGTGTTCAAATTAATGTATGTAATACCACCTGTACCAACATTTTCTAATTTTAAATGGAAGTAACGTGTTTCATTAGCTGTAACAGGAGGAGTTGTAATCCCTTCTGTCATTGTAAAATCAGAATAAGAGAGGAATCCTTTTCTAACGAGAAGGCCACGCATCTTCATTTCAATTTCACGATCAGTGCGGGGAGACATATCATCATTATAAGTTGTCCCATCTTTGTATTTGATTCTGAAAATTTTGTAACGATTTGGATAAGCTTCTAGTACATCGTACATTGCTGAGTTTTCTTCATTCTCAGCCGCTGTACTATCTGGGTTTGTTGATACAATTGGATTTAGATCAAATAAGATATCACATTGCCCATTATATGGATTTAGGTAGTCACACCCAGAGTTTTTCACGTTTTGGTAATAGTTATTAATATTATAACTTGTTTCTGTAATAACATTAGCAGTAGGTTGAGCTCCGTCTGTAATACTTACGACCTCTCCAGAAGTTGATCCACTATTATTCACTCTGATTCTAAGTCTTTCTTTATAATTTGAATTTGCAATTAGAGAGATTCGACCTAAGTCATAATCAAATAGATCGTTATCAACGGTATCTGTATTAGTATATGTTGTATTCTTATACTCAATTACATTAAAGCTTAATTTAGCCGCAGCTAAGTAGTTAGCATCTTCAACAATATAGTTATTTTCGTCAGCATCTAAGTCATTTTTAATAACGACATTATCTTTCCATGTTGAATCATAGCGAACATTAAAGCGGTAGTTATTAAAATTACCATCAGCTTCAAACTGCACACTAGGATGAAAAGTAACATTAAAGAAACAAGATCCACCTGGATCAGCAATCGTTCTACCAGCAACTTGCTTTAATGCTGTATTTGTAATTCGACCATCTTCACCACGAATATAGTTAAAATCATTTACATCAATAAAACACTTACTTGAATCGAAGAATTTAAAAGGAATTGTTGTCAGTGGAAGATCACTTGCACTACTCGTTAAATCTCCTGAAGGATCGCGACATACGAGATTATCGCCACCAGTACTTTCGTCTCTTAAACAACGTGCAACGAGCGTATTTGCAGCATTTCTTACGTCAATACTTAGAACAATCGCCTCTTTATATCCCTTATTTGATACTTTTAATGTTTGAGTATCGATATTCCCTACAACAAGATCATCAAAACTTAAGTTAGGAAGACCACCGATTTGAATATCACCTTCAATTCGAATTGACTTAGCATCAAAGTAAACGTTAAGGGCATTAACACCACCCTCAGGGTCACGGCCATAGTCAAATCTAATATTTGAATTGTAATCAACATCAACATTGCCATCAGGTGCACCAACACCATAATTCTTTGCCTCAAATTCAACAAGAAGTTCACAAGTTTCATTTTGTAAGAGTACAGTTCCACATGTATTTGAAACAATACTGATAGCATTTGAAGTCGTGTTATCAAGCTTTGTCATTGTGATATTACGGGCCCTTAATTCTCCCGTGTTTACGACAACAAGTCTTTGGGAGAATACTTTTGGCTCTGTTCTTTCAACAACACCGAATGAATAATTAATCGTCTCCTCTTCAAAGACTAATGATGCTGGAGTTCCTGTTAAGAACTTTAACTGAGTTGACTTCGAAAAATTATCGATTAGAGTTTTGTAGTTAAATTGAAGATCTTGCGTGTGAATACCTGAAGTACGAGCTTCATATCTTAACTTATAATAACAAGTTGCTTTAGAAGCAATAACGAGACCACAATCTCCACCAAAGCCTGGACTTTCTGATTCCCCTGCTTCGTCAGGAAAGAATTTAACTCCAGCAGATGAGGTTTGATCTATAAGTAATTGAGCATCACTTAAATTATAACCAGTATTATTCTTAACTCTTATAAGAATTTCGTCACCGAGTCCGCCAAGTAGGAACTCCCCTCTATCAAGATCTCCAACGACTGAAAATTCAACCGTACCGTCAACACCATCATTTAAAATTTCAGCTGTCTCATCTGCCTTCTCCACCGGAGTACACGAGATAATTGTTATAAAGAATAAGATCAACCAAACGTACTTCTTCATTTATTCTACCTTATTGATAAGACTCATCTTCGATGCGCACAACACACCTTACTGCTGCATACTCATTTCTCATCTGATCATATTCGTTTCTAGCATTAAATCTTGCTGAATAACGACCACTACTCTTAGTGTTCGATTCTCCAAAATTCAGCATATAGATAGGAGTTTCTCGAGAAAGGCTCCATCTTACGTAGTCAACCGCAGTTCCATCATTATCAAGAGATGACTTTAGCGCTCCAGCGTGTGTGCTTGAATATGTGGCATATGTATCCGTTGCTGGGTCAACAGATTCAACAAAGTCGTAGAAATACTCTCTACTTGCAGGAGAAATATAACGGTTACGAGCAATTGAAATTTCAGACATCCCATCCGAAAAAATCTGACTATCACCAACAGGGAAATTTGGAATATCCATTGATGATGGATCAAGACTAAAGTCCGTTACAAAAGTTTCAAGAGAAATCGACATATTATCCAAACTCTCAGAACATAAACTTCCCTGACATTCCAGCGGTAAACCTAGAATTGGGTTAAAGTAGCGGCCACGACGAGGGTCTGTTGAGATATCTTGTGCACGATTAATAACATCCTGATCCCACTTAATGGCCAGAGTGTCATTAATTGAAAGCTTAGGCGCAAAATTATCTTGCCCAAAGTCTAAGAAGAACCCGTCACCATTTCTATAATAACTAACACTTCCTGGGTCCAATGAGTTTACAGATTCTGCAACTCCCGTATTCACGTTTCCAAATAGGTCAAAGATAGGTGTAAAGGCACCGTTTACAAGATAGTTACCACCTCTTGCACCACCTGGTTCAACAAATGAACAACGCCCAGTATCAGTATCAGACATAACCCAAGAAATTAAAGTATTAAGATAGTTAGCACCATTTGGCACCTCAACAGAGTTTGAAGCAAGTCCTGCACCAAGCATTAGCTTTTCACTATCAAAACCACAAAAGATTTGTTCTGATGAAATTTCCGCCTTATTTCCAATAATATCTTGGACACCAAAGCGAGATGTACAAGCTTGAGTCGTAAATTGTGCCCCACCATTATCATAGAAACTTGAGCCAGTAATAAATGGTACACGACGCGGAGTCGTCACTGTTCCCTGATAACTACTTGGCATATTGATCATTAGGCGATCACCTGACCTTTGCTGATTTGTCGCTGCTCCACTGATAACATCTCTATCGTAGACGTTACATGAATTTTGAAAATTCACACCACTTGTTACAGGAGCATCATTTCTTGTTCCTGTCTCAACTTCTGCTACAGCTGCTTCATCAAAGTCTTTAGGATAACGACTTGCCGTAATCCCTTCTCCACGACGCATAAGCCTCTTTTCTCTTACCGGGCCAATTTGCTTAAATTCTTCTGCGTCATCATCATATGTTCCAATCTTTACTTCATATGAATTACAAACACGATTGGCCTGCGTCTGACTAAGCCCCGTTAATGGAGGAAGCTTTGAATCATTAGAAGAGAAAACACGAGATAGTTTTGTATCTCCACGATAGCGTGGTGATGTATCAACATTTGTATAAGCAGGACTAGGAGTTGCATTAATTCCTGAATCAAATAACTTATTATTAGTAAGAATATCATTCATCGACATATCAAGAATGTCGACATCATCTACCCCATGAGCAAGTGTTGAAAGATTATTAACAGCAAGCCATCTCGGCTTAAGCTTATCACCGTCAGTTGAATCCGAAACAGGAATATTAATCATACAACGTGATGGCCCAAGAGTATTTTTATTTCTTAGGTTATTACCATCAGCAAGGGCCGCACCACCTGCTCCTCTATAGTAACCGTGGCTATTACGATCTTCATAAGTCTTTAAAGCATTACGAGAGTAGTAAACTGCCGCAAACTCACTTTGCACATTATAAGAAGCATAACTTCCATTTCCTCCATAAGGATTAAAGAAGTTTGTCGCAATATTGGCCGGATCAGTACAATCAGTAAAATCACCACTAACTCCTGGTGCAACAAAATCTCTACGATCAGCAGTATCCGGATCGCTACATGTAGTACTTGTAATTGCAATTGAAGCTGTATCTTCACCAAAGCAATCACCTACACGAAGTTGACTACGATCTGTATAAGACTCGCCAGTATTTGGGTGATTAACACCAGAAGTGTACCCCGGAGAATTTCCGTTAAAGCAACCCACAAAACCAGAACCTAGATCATTAGAACCTGTAAAATTAGGAATTGTTCCAGAGAAATTACTTCTTTCATATGCGTAATCCCCTCTCGTAAAATTACAACCTAGCTCAAAACGGTCAATTAGCATACTTGGACCAAAATCATAAACTGTTGAACCTTTAATCCATGGAGATGTTAGACCTCTGGCCCCAACCCCATTCCAAGAACAAGTATATTTCTGGCTAATATCTCTTGAATGAACCTTTCCAAGTTCACGACATTGCTGACGGTTTGCCATAAAACGATGAACAAGGGCCATATTTTCAGGAGGAAGGACAACCTTAATAATATGCTGAGGGTTAGTTGTCTCTCTTTCATACTCGAGCTCAACTCCTCTAAAAACTGGAACGACTTTATAGTAGTAAACACGAGCGTGATTAAAGTCATCACCCGCTTGAATATGCTTTACAGAATAGTCTGTAAACATCACGGCACGATATGTTTCAAGTACCTCATTAGTACGACTTCTTTCTGTGTAATCAACTGGGTGAAGTAAACCTTTATTCGTCAGAGTTTGGTAATCAAAGTCACCACTTGTGATATCTTTCCAAGTGATTTTATTATCATCAGAGCGATAAACACGATATCCAATTTTATGATCTTTCTTTTGTAAACCAGTTTCATAGGCATCTATGAAAGTTTGCATCGAAAGTGTTCCACTTGTAAACGTTACATCCTTCCAAGCGATACGAATGATACCAGAGTTCGAGTATTGATGTAGTGAGTTTGTTGTCACTCCATCTTTAGATCCATAAGCACCACTAAATTGAGTACTACCATTTGCAATACCAAATTGATCTTCAAAACCACTTGTAGGAGCTAGTGTAGCAGGATCTACTTCTACTTCAATTGGTTGTCCACTATCATTTAATGTTTCTAAAATATAGTCTTTTTTACGATCAGGTCCCGTTGGAGTAACCATTCCATTTGCTTTAGGACCAATGGCAAAAATATCAACCCACTCTTCAAATCTTGGCTTAGGTACTTCAATCTTACACTCACCTAATCCAGTATTGATATCTGCATAAATCGGAGATGCTCCGTCAATATAAGGAAGAACACCAAATTGATAAATCTTACCTGGAACAAGAGATGGAATTGTATATGTATAAGTTGTCGCAACAATGTTATCAACTCTAGTATAGGCAGGGTCATTTGCTAGAGCATCTGTATACTTAAATACTTTCCCATCTTTTTCTTTATAGAAAACAGCATACTTGTCATAGATACCACCAGTAGGAGCATCCCAGCTTACTGTAATGTAATCGGCACCAGTGTTACATGCATTAATTACACCAGGAAATTGTTCCACAGTAGGAACCTTAACAATTGGAGTAATACACTTTACGATCGCGTTATCAACATCATTAAGTGAAAAGTTATTTCCTGTAACACTAGGAACGGCCGCAAAACAATATTCTTTATCAGCAACAGTATCCCCGGCTCCAAAAAAGTTTCCTTGGATACGTACACTTGTATATGCACCAAATCCTGCATAGTCTCCTGGGTTATCATCTAATCTGATAAGTCCATCACACGATGCCTTACCACTTGCATTTGCAATATTAAAATTCAAAAGCGTTGGACTAGCATCACCTTCACCCTCATAACAGTAAATATCAAATCCATTAAGAAACCCTGTTTCAATAACAGGTGGATCAAAATTAATTGTAATTTGATTAAGGTTGTTAATATCTTGTGGACTCTGAATCCCTAAAATTCCAGAAAAAGAAGCAAGCTTTGGAATTGCACGGTAGAAAACAGGTTTTCCAATTATTCTTTCACCATCACCACATGTTAGAGTTCGACAAGCAATCGCAAAAGTTAGGTAGTAATCATACTCTTCTAAACTTCCTATCCTTTTTGAAAATTCTTCTGCATTAGCTGTTCTATAATCACCGGCCAAGTTAAGAGGATCAATAATTGAAGCATCAATTTCTTCAGGAATTCTTGCTCTTACAAGATCAACGTCTTCCTCGGCTTCACCAAGTTTATAATTATAAATTCTATAATTTTCAAATGGCCCTACTGCAGGGGCCCAAGTTAAATCAATTGAAGTTAGACCTAGATTCTTGTCTGGTGTTGTTGCTCTTAGAGATAGGGTATCCCAGTCAAAAAGCCCTCCTGAACCTAAAGTGGTAACAGAAATAATTTTATTATTTTCTTCAAAACGATAACCTTGTGTATCTTGATAAATACCGTAACTCTTATGAATAGATCTAACTCTGAAATAATACTGCTTGCCAGGCATTAATCCCGTAACTTGTCTTTCTCTTTCAGTTGTTCCACCTGTTGAAGCCGTTACTTCACCAGGCTTTAGATCTCTTTGAATCGCAGGATGTGTATTATTAAATAAGTCCGAAATTGTTCCATCATCAGCAGCGATGTATGAAACCTCATAAGCGATTGGATCGTTAGGCATAGGATTATAAGTTGATCCTAGAGTCACAGCTGGTACCCATTTTACAAGAACAGTATTTTGGCCAGCAGCACCTACCAATGGCTCAACACTCGAAATACCAGCGAAGTCCGCAGTAAAATTTGAAAATGTTTTAGCACTTAATGTTGCATCGTTCTCACTCTGACTTCCAGTACTTCCGTCTCTTACACCAACAGAAAATGTATATTCAGTGTTTACATTTAAATTTCTTACAGTGAAACGATACATCCCTTCATCATTAACTGATAAAGAGTCGGCTTTAACTTCAATAGGAATCGTCGCATCGTTAACTTTAATAAGATAAGTTAATTCAGAAGCAGGTCCAGTCGCAGGAAAGAAATAAACTTCAATCTTATCATTTGAAATTGGTATGACTTTTGAAATACCGGCAAATTGAAATGTCTGCCTACCACTTTCAGCGTTTCTTGCTTTTTCAAGATTAGCGTCTTCTACTTTTCCAACACAACCAGCAAGTAATAATAAACTTAGTACAATAGATAGAAATTTCATAAATTACTCAACCACCAGTGTTTGAATACTATTGTTATATTCAGAGTATTTGTCTTCTTGGTACAGATAAGTTAGTGCACCAAAGTAATATGTCCCAGGCGGAATAAAAGGAATTGTTATACCAACAGCATTCTCTTCGGCCTCAAATCTTAAGTAATCATTATTCCCATTTACAGCATCACTAAAACTAAAAGTTCCAGTGGTTGTCTTCATAAAGACAACATATCGGTCGTAGACACCCTCTTCAGGAGGAGTCCATGAAATAGCTGCGGAATTATTTGAACTATCAAAATATAAAGAACTGATTCCAGTAAAGTCTTCATATGTAGGAGTCATTACCTGCGGAACAATACAGCTAACTACTTCTGAGTCACGGTTAGGTGTAACAACGTCACCAACGTAAACGAATGGTAATAAAGCAAAGCAGTACTCTTCAGTCGAGTTAATGTCGATCCCTCTAATTGAAACTTCTGTTCCATTAGTAAAATCGAGAGTTGATGGATTTAGCGATGTAGGGTTATTACCATCTGGAAAGTTAATGAATGTATCAATAAATGGCTCACCAGTACTTCTCCCTTTTACTTCAATTAACATCCCATCAATTACACCACTAGCTAGATCTACAGGTTCAAAGCTTAAGTAGATTTCGTTAAGGGCCCAATGGTATCGTGGATTATTAATTTCAGTAATTCCTGAGAAGCTTACAAGCGGAGGGCTTGTACGATAAACGTTCGGAGAATTATATATAATTGACTTCCCCGGAGAACATAAAGAATCTAAACACATAATAAGATATACTTCATAAGAAGTATAAGGCTCTAGCTCAACAAGCTTTGACTTACTATCCTCGTATGTAACTTGCTTACAAAAGTAAGCCGGATCTGTCGTTTCCTGACCATTACAAATATCATCGCGACTATTCTTATATGTCGACCACGCCTCACCTGTTCCATTTTCTTTATAGTAGATTCGGTAATGATCGATTGCTCCGATCCCTGTTGCCCAACTTAAATCAAGAGAGGTTTTTCCAGTACTATTACTAGGAGTTGTTACTTCAAAAGAATCTAGATCAACTTGTATGTCCCCCACGCTATCACTTAGTGTAGTAGCTGATAGGTAGTTATTATTCTTTTCATAATAATAACTTGGATCAGAACTAAATTTACTAAATCCGTGGTGAATACCTCTAACTCTCACATAATAAGTTGTACCTGGAAGAAGACCATTTACCTGTTGAGAAATCTTTTTTCCATCAACATAGTTTACAATACGAGTTGGTGCTGTAAATGAAGTGTCGTCGAACGCAACTGGTGTTGCTGTATCAGAATTAATTAAAACAACTTCATACTTTGAAACATCCGAATCTTCAGGAATGTATCCACCAGTTCTCTCTGCCGCTGGCCATTCAATTAATAGAGAGTTTTTCGAAGCTCCACCTGACAGATTTTTAATGCTACCAATACCAGTAAAGTTAGCTGTTTGATTTGAATAAGTTGCTACAGACTTAAAAGCGTCATTAACTGACTGCTGCCCTTTATCGTCTTTAGCCTGAACGTTAAAAACATATTGTTCATTAATATTTAAACCAGTAACTGTGTAACGAAGAAAACCACGATAATCAGGAACAAGAGTACGCCCAGGTACTGTAATTGGAGCAATCGCACCATCGTAGTTAATGATATAAGTAACTTTTAAAGGATCAAGATTTGAAGGTGGAAAATATATTTCAACTTTATCATGTGCAACGGCCATTGCATCCTGAATACCAGTGTAATTAATGACTGTTTCTCCGTCATTAATCCCCTTTGTTAATTCAGAATTTGCATCCTCAACCTTTCCAACACAACTAAAAAGTAAAAAACATCCTAACAGAAAGTAAATTCTATTCATTCGATAACCCATTTTATTTACATTAATTAAAAATAACGCTACGCTTCTCACTCAAAATTGTAGTTTAAAAAGAGAATTATTTTAAGTGCCTAAAATTAAAGGAAAATATTACCGAACGCATATTTAGTTTAGTATTTGTTCAACCTTACCGCTCCCCAACCGATGCCATGACAAACTTAAAGTTAAGAAATCTGAGGCCGCATAATTTCAGGCGGAAAAAAGTGTCGACCTGAGAAGAAATTAACCTAAGTAGTTAAAAATAGTAAAATTTTGGTAATCAATATTTACAAAGGTGAATAAATGAACATTTTTTCTTTAATTGGTTTGGTCCTCTCTGCGGTAATTCTCTTTGCAGGTTTAAGGATGTCATCAAGTGACTTAAAACTTTTCTTCGATGGCCCTTCCCTCTTCATTGTACTTGGAGGAACTTTTGCTGCGACTTCAGTAGCATTTCAACTTAATAAAATTGGAGCTCTCCTTAAGATTTTCATCAAACAATTTCTTGGTGGGAAAATGGTGGACTCTCCAGGTGTTATTAAAGAGATCATGCAAATTTGTGAAGCTTATCGTTCAGGCGAAGCTGCTGAAAACCTTCCTGGTAAAGCATCCGATGAATTTCTAAAAGAAGGACTTGAGTTAATTGCAGATGGATTTCTTCAAAAGGAAAAAATTATTGAGATCCTTGAGCAAAGAGCTGTCAATATGAATCAGCTTAGAAGTGAAGATACTAGAAAGATTAAAACTCTTGGAAAATTTCCACCGGCTTTTGGGATGATGGGGACAACAATTGGGATGATCGTACTTCTTGCAAACCTTGGTGGAGCAGATGCTATGAAGATGATTGGACCGGCCATGGGTGTTTGTCTTATTACAACTCTTTATGGAGTTATCATTGCAAACCTTGGATTTATCCCAATTAGTGAAAACCTTGAAGAGATTCAAAGACAAATGGAAGCTAAAGACAATATCGTTCTTGAAGGTATTAAACATATTCTAGAAAAGTCTAATCCAGTACTAGTTGCAGAAGAGCTTAACTCTTTCCTTGCACCTAATGAAAGATTAGACTGGAAATCTGCGAGTTAATAATGGCAATTAAAAAGAAAGTTCAAAATCAGGGCGGCGGAGATGACGAGAGTGGTTGGCTAGTATCGTATGCAGATATGATGACTCTAATTGCTTGTTTCTTCATCCTGATGATGGCATTTGCAAATTATGATCCTGTCGGTTTCAACAAAAAGGCCAAGGATCTTTCGACTTCTTTTCAAAAGGGAAAATTTAAAAGCTCGGAAGTTAAGCTTAATGAGCTTACAGAAGAAATTTCAAAGCACCCTGAATTAGAGAAGAATAGTAAGATTTCCATTGTAGATAATGAACTCATCATATCATTTTCAAGTAGTATTCTTTTCCCTGAAGGAAGTACAGAGCTTAATAAGAGTAGTATGCAATCACTTGATACAATGATTGATATTATCAGAACTAAGAATCCTAATTATCGAATTATGATTGAGGGGCACACTGACTCTGATGAGAGAAGTATTGCTCCGGGCATCGAAGGTCCTTGGCAATTAGGAGCAGTAAGAGCAGCTAAAGTTCTTTCTCGTTTTGAGTACTTTGGTTTCCCTCCTAGCACGCTAGCAGCAACGACAAAGGGTGACTCTGAGCCACTTATAACTCCAGAAGAGTTAGAGAAACTAAAAGAAAAAAATAAGAATAAAATTTTCTTTAACCCAAACAGAAGAGTTATTATTAAAGTTGTAGAACCTAAAGATCCAAAATCGAAAATCAAATTTGGATTCGGAATATATTTTAATGACAAAAAATAAACTTAGAGACTTTATAAAATTTATCGTTGTATTTGTCGTATTCTTAGGAGTGACAATTCCAACTTACCTATTCCTTAACCCTTCGGTGGCACAAGAGAGAATAGATAAAATGGATTACGACAAATGCATTCAACAAGATAAAATAACAAAGTATCAATCATGTCTTCGACGTGATCTTACACAAATTATTTCTGTTGCTAGGCCAATAGATATTAATTCGATTGAAAGTTTCATTCACTCTCTCTATGATCGTGACTTAAAAAATAGTTCAACAAATGAAGATCAAAGTATTGCTGCTCTACTCTATTTAGAAAATATGGCGATTTACTTCAATAGTATGAGAGAGATTGAAATTGCACGTAATAATATCACGTTCCTTGACGTGTTTTTTATTGGTAAAGCAAGAGAAGACCTATCTAAGCGATATAAAAAGTTTATGAGTACGATTGATAATCTGGATTTTAGGGCCCTTCCTGTTGATATTGCTTACCGTAAGGATATGGCCCTGAAACTATTAGCTAAGTTTGAAAGTAATTAGAACTCCATATTATTTGAGCTCCATTCATCAGACTCAACAGCTCTTTTCTGATTACTAAGTACTTTTGCATTCACTGGCTGATTTCCTTTAAATTGAACAACATGACGTGTAGCACTTGCAGGTGCTCGCGTCTTAGCATTATCAACTTCTGCCATCATCTTACGACCCATTCGTGTAATCGTTTCAGTACTTGCTCTATTGTGCTCATCTAAACGCTTCTGGTATTCATTTTCAATTTGGGCCAGCTTCGTTTTATATTCTAGTGCAGACATTTTTAAATTTTTAAGACTTTCAATTTCTAGATTAGCTTTTGCTAGATCTGTTTTACTTTTTGCAATAATGGCATTCAAGGAATCCACATGAGCGACTTTACTCTTAAGAGTTTCTTTTGAAATCTCTTGAATCTTCTTGTCTGCCATATATTTCATCGAGTCCATTTGCAGATTAGCAACCTTTTGAGTTAATGAAGCATTCGCTTCTTTTAACTTTGCTACTTCTGAAGACTTTTTATATTGCCCAGCACCCATAAGAACTGCACAAACAGCAAGGGCCACGTTCGTCAGATTAAAAGAAGAGCTCCCCTTTTTAGCCTTCTTTGACTTACGAGACGTGCCGGCTTTCTTGGCCTTACCGTTGTTAATTACATTTTTGTGAGTTGGTCTAAATTCTTGTAGTGTTTTCATAATCAAATTATAAAAGTGATATGAGACTTAACGAAGAACTTCATTGGGACATCAATCAAATCAGATACTTAGTGTAGAAAACACTAGTTTTAAGGCGGCTAAATTCTGTGGCAGTTGTACCTAATAGCCGATGAATCTCGCTGCAAACTGCTTGGCCAGAGGATATAAAATTAAATGCATGATTGTAATTACGGCCATTGAAGCAATGAGAAGCATATAAGGAAACGAATTAGTTAACTCAATCTCTTCCGCATTCCCGTTTGCATTCTCAGAATGAACTAGGTTGAAGTCGTTTCTCATTGTATTCTCCTTGCATGCGCTTAGGAAGGGGCTTTCACCCTTTGTTCTATTGTATCGCACAAATCCATTAAATAAAACCTAGTTAATCACTACATCATCTAAGATACTGTAATTACGTTTAAGAATTCAAGAAAGCGGCATTAAATTTCATAAAATTTAACCATTTATGATTTATTTGGTACTGTAGGTAGATTTTATAATTAATTGAACAATTCTAAGGGTTTAGATATGAATGAAATGCAAAAAGAGATTGTAGAGGGACTTAAGCGCTTTCGCCTAGAGAAAATCGAGCCACATATGGAGCACGATGATTTCGAAGGAAAGTTTCGCATGGAAATCTTCAATGAACTTGGAGAGCTAGGTTTTACAGGAATGACTGTTTCTGAAGAATACGGTGGACTTGATCTTCCAGTTCAAGACTATAGTTATGCACTTGAAGAAATTGCAAAGTCATCAGTGGCCTATGCTGTGACAATTTCTGTTTCATCAATGGTTCAATCAATTCTAAATACTTTTGGAAATGAAGAACAAAAACAAAAATACCTTCCAGAACTAACTAGTGGTCAGGCCATTGGAGCTTTTGCTCTTTCAGAGTCTGGTGCAGGTTCAGATGCTGCAGGTCTTAAGACGACAGCAAAGAAAGTTGAAGGTGGCTATATTTTAAATGGTTCTAAACTTTGGATCACTTCAGGTGGAATTGCGAAAACATATATTGTAATGGCAAGAACAGGTGGAGAAGGAGCAAAAGGTGTTTCTGCATTTATCGTAGAAGACGGAATGGAAGGATTCTCATACGGTAAAAAAGAAAGAAAAATGGGATGGAATATCTCACCTACTCGTGAACTTCTATTTGAAAACTGTTTTGTTCCTGACGCTAACCTTCTTCAAAAAGAAGGTGAAGGTTTCAAAGTTGCAATGAGTGGGCTTGATAAAGGTCGAATCGCAATTGGATCAATCTCTGTTGGTTGTGCTCAACGTGCACTAGATGAAGCAATTAAATACTCACTAGAAAGACAACAATTTAAACAAGCAATCTTTGACTTCCAAGGACTACAGTTCATGATGGCCGATATGGCCTGTGATGTCGAAGCTGCAAGACTACTTGTTCAAGCTGCTGCAAAATCAATTGATGACGGAGCTTCAAATCAAAAGCTTGCTTCAATGGCAAAGATGCGTGCAAGTGATACAGCAATGAAAGTTACGACTGATGCTGTTCAAATTCTTGGTGGAGTTGGTTATACAAAAGAGTATCCAGTCGAGAGATTTATGAGAGATGCAAAAGTTCTTCAAATTGTTGAAGGAACAAACCAAATTCAAAAAGTGGTTATCTCTCGTCTTCTAAAGAAGGAATACGGAGCCTAATGAAAGTTTCAATTAATTCCTTTATTCAACATAAAGACAAGTCAGAGCAAATTCTAGAGGAAATTGAAAACTTTCAATCAAACCCTCGTTTTGAATTTGTTTCAAAATTAAATGAAGAATATTATCAACAACAGTGTGTTGATATCTTTTCTAAATTTAATTCTCGACGTGACTTTGTCCAAGTAGGAATTGGTGGAAGTGCACTTGGGCCAGAGATGCTAGTAAGCGCACTAAGAAAAGATATGAAACGTCGTTTTCATTTCTTTAATAATATTGATCCAGACGATACAAAGGAACTACTAGATAGTATCGATTTAAAGAACTCTCTAATCTATGTTGTATCAAAGTCTGGTGGTACTGCTGAAACACTTGCTTCTTTTGCAATTCTTGCAAATGAATTAGTACAGTCAGGAGTCGCCGAAGAAGATTTAAAAAATTATTTTGTATTTGCAAGTGACCCAGATAACTCACAACTAAGAGATCTTGGAGATGAGCTAGGTATTACAACTTTGGCAATCCCATCAAATATTGGTGGGCGTTTTAGTGTTTTAACTCCTGTAGGCTTATTACCTGCTCTCTTTGCTGGAATTGATATTCAAGCTCTTTGCAAAAGCGGTTTCGAATATGGACAGTCACTAAAAGAATCATCAGAACTAAAAGAAGTAACTTCAACATTTCTAAATCATCTTGAACAAGGCTATGACCAAACTGTTATTATGCCTTATTCGAGTAAAATGAGAGACTTTGCATTTTGGTTTGTACAACTATGGGCAGAGAGTCTTGGGAAGAAAAAAGAAGATGGAACAAGAATTGGTATAACTCCAATTCCTTCTTATGGTGCTACTGATCAACATTCACAAATGCAATTATTCATGGAAGGCCCGTTAAATAAAGTAATGATCCTCGTCCATGTAAAAGAGTTCGCAAACAATTTTGAATTAAGAAATTCATTCAATCATCCGAAATTACAAAAACTCGGAAAGTACACACTGAAGAATTTAATCGATTCAGAATTCTACGGAACTCAAAAAGCTTTAACAGAACAAAGAGTTCCACATATTACTTTTGAAATAGAAAAACTAAATGAAGTAAATTTGGCCAAGTTGATTGTATTCTTCGAGTACCTGACAGCTATCACAGGTTATTGCCTAAATATTGATCCGTTTAACCAACCAGGAGTTGAGGCCGGAAAAATATATAGCTTTGAATGGCTTGATAACCTATGAGAAATACACGATTTAGACAGATAGAAATGTTTTCCAATCTTGATTAAAATCGGGGCGCTAGTTAAAATCAACAGGGAAAACAATCTATTATAAAGTACTGAAAGGACGAATATGAGTGATGACGCTACTCTAGTATTGACTGACATTAAAGCTGCCCTAGCATCAGCGAATAAAGAAGCCGAAGATAAGCCTGCGGCCCTTCTTGTTGTTGGTGGTGATTTAAACGGCACTCTTTTTGATTTAAAAGCAGAAGAGATTACTGTTGGCCGAAGTGCAAAATGTGATATTCCATTAGAGTTTAATGGTATCTCAAGAGAGCACTTCAAGTTAGTTTCATCTGCGGATGGATATCAGGTAGTTGATCTTGGTTCTAGAAATGGAACTTTTTTAAATAATAGTAAAGTTGAAGCTCCTACTGATCTTCAAAAAGGTGACATCATTAAGATGGGTGCAATGGCACTTAAATACCTTCCAAAAGGTGATCCAGAGAGACTTACTTATGATAAGCTTCAACTAGAAGCAAATACAGATGGACTAACTGGTTGTTACAATAAGTCTTTCTTCAACAAGAAACTTGATCTTGAAGTGAAGAAGTCAAAAGTGACAGGTACTCCACTCTCTCTTATTGTTTTCGATCTAGATCACTTTAAGAAACTTAATGATAACTACGGACACGATGCTGGTGACTACGTACTAAAAGAGCTAGCTGAAGTTATCCGTTCAAACGGAATTAGAGAAACTGATATTTTCGCACGTTATGGTGGAGAAGAGTTTGTTGTTCTACTTCCTAAAACAAATATTAAACAATCATACGAAATCGCTGAGCGCCTAAGAAAGGCGGTAGAAACTCACGATTTCATTTACGACGATAATAAGTTACCGGTAACTGCATCGATTGGCGTTTCTGACTACAGACAGGGAGTTAGTAGTGGAACAGACCTATTTAAAAGGGCCGACTCTGCAGTATACAAATCCAAGGAAGGTGGAAGAAACCAGGTTAATTTCTATCGCGACTAGTTCGTATAATGGAAATATCAGAGAATACACAAAATAGAATTAACCTTCTTCCCGAACACTTAATTGATCAAATCAAGGCCGGTGAGGTTGTTGAACGCCCGGCCAATGTTCTTAAAGAATTACTTGAAAATTCAATTGATGCAAACTCGACTAAAATTCGAGTCACGATTATTAATGCAGGTTTAGATCTTATCGCAATTGAAGATAATGGTGATGGAATGTTCTTTGATGAACTTCCCTACGCCTTTTGCCGTCACGCAACTTCAAAGATCAATAACTTCGAAGATATCTACCGCCTAAATACTTTTGGCTTTCGTGGAGAGGCACTTGCCTCAATCTCATCAGTGGCACGAATATCATGTCACTCAGCTCCTCGTTCAAATCCTGAAGAAGGTGCAAAGTATGTTATTCACGGAGCTAGAACGGTTGAGCATTCAAAGTATTCGACACATAAGTGTGGAACTTCTACTTATGTCAAAGACCTTTTCTTTAATACTCCAGTTCGATTGAAATTTGTGAAGTCAGGACAGAGTGAGAAGAATGCCCTAAAGCGTGTTATTAACTCGTTCTTAATTAACTACCCTCAAGTTGAGTTCTCAATCACATGGGATGACCAAGACCCTGAAATTTATCGTGCTCAAGAACATACAGTGAATCGAGTTGGGGAAATCTTCAAAAAGAAATCACGCAAAAATATTCCAGAGATAATGCAATCTTATGGTGAATACCTTGGTTCAAGTTGTAAATTCTACGTCTCTAAAGATGCCTCAAAAGGATACAGCGGAAAGCAACAGTTTCTCTTTGTAAACAACCGTCTCTTCACTGACAAAAAGATACATCAGATCATCATTAGAAATATGGAAAAGTTTTGGCCTCAAGGCTTAACTGGCGACTACATCATGCAATTCAGAGTGCCTGAGCATGAAATTGATGTAAACGTTCATCCAAATAAAACAATTATTAAATTTTTAAAGAGCAATGAGATATTCTCTCTAACAAGTGCTACAGCGAAAAAGCTCATTTCAGAAAATCAAGATCATATCAATGAGAACCACTCTCTTGAAATGAATGAAGATGAAGCAAATTTCAACTCTCTATCAAGTGCCCTATTCAACCAAGGTGGAGATAATATTATTGCTAATAACTTTGGCGGTGGTTTAAATCTACAAAGATTTCAAAATGAACTTAATCAAGGTACAGACTTTCATGGCCAAAGCTCTCTTTTTGGAGAAAATACAAGTGGCCAGCAAAGTGAGTTAACGATATCGGCACTTGGTGAAAATATTTTTCTCTTTAATCACATCGAGAGAGGTCCATACTTTGTTGATGCTCAAGTATATTTAGATGAAGCTTGTGGGCAAATTGATATCGACAATATGACTCCTCTACTAATTTCAGAGCCAATTTCAAAAGATATGACGGATATGGAAAACCTATCGCAATACATGGCAATGGGAATTGAGATTGAACGTCTTGATGCACACACTTGTGTTCTAAGGTCAGTGTCTCACGTATTCGAAGATCTTCCATACGCAAAAATATCTGCAAATATTATTAACGGTAATGATCTGCTTGAAGATTTAGAGCTTCAAGTAAGTGAAGTAAGAAGACTTCTTTCATTTATTTCTTTCTACGATTTAGTAGAAAAGAAAATTGCAAAAAGAATCTCGCCTAAGAAATTAAAAAAATTACTAAAATGACAAAGAAATTAATTCTTCTATTAGGGCCAACTGCATCGGGCAAAACAGGTATTAGCATTGATCTTGCCAAACGTATTGGTATTGAGAAATGTCACGTTATCAACTTCGATAGCGTTCTCTTTTATAATGAATTAAATATTGGAAGTGCAAAGCCAGACGAAGTTGAAATGGACGGTGTCACTCATCATCTCGTTAGCATCTCCCCTATTACGAAAGAATTAAATGCATCTGACTTTGTCGAATTAGCTATAAATAAAATCAATGATCTTCATTTAAAAGGAATTGTTCCAATTCTAGTTGGAGGTAGCGCCTTCTATCTTCGAAGCCTTATTCGCGGCATGTATGAATCAGAATCAACCGATGAGGCCATTCAGCAAGAGGCCCGTGATCTTTATGAAAAAGAAGGTATGGCCCCAATTGTGGCTTATCTTAAGGTTCATGATCCTGAGTCACTTGAGAATCTTCATGAGAACGATCACTATCGTCGTACTCGTGCTTATGAGTACCATCGCATGACGGGGAAGAAGATTTCTGATCAAAAAAAGCAAGCCGATGATCATGGGGCGTATGATTTCTCAACAAATATTCATGGCTGGGACACACTTAATATTTGCCTTGAGCTTCCAAAAGAAGAGCATTGGGAAATTATACTGAAGCGTACAAAACAGATGCTAGAACAGGGACTGCTTAAAGAGGTTGAAGATATTATGGCCAATGATGATCACTCGCCAGAGCTTAAGGCCCTAAAAACCATTGGCTATAAAGAAACGATTCAATATCTAAATGGTGAGATTACATCTGAAGAAGAACTTATCGAAAAGATTTATTTTGCAACTCGCAGGCTTGCGAAGTCTCAAAAAACTTTCCTAAAGAAAGTGACTCCTTTATCTCGCTTTCACCCATTAAGTCAGCGAAATGACATCTATAACCTTGTCGAAGACTTCATTCTTGAATAAAGTAGTTATAACGATTTTATTAGAGGTTAATTTTGAAAAAGATGAAAATAATTATTATTTCTGACGGAACAGGTTCTACTGCAAAGGCAATCAGTCGCGCGGCCATGACACAATTCCCAGAAAGCGAAGTCTTCTATACAGGTTTTAAGAATGTTCGCACAAAGGAACAAATTAAATCAATTTTTGACGAAGCAGCTATTCATCACGACCTCGTTATCTACACAATCGTATCAGCAGAACTTAGAGAATATACAAAAGAAATCTCAATGCAAAAGCATGTGCGCTCCCTTGATCTAATGGGGCCAGTTTTAACGACTTTCTCTAATTACTTTCATCAAGAACCTAAGAGTGAGCCTGGCCTTCTACACGCTGTGAACTCAGAATACTTTGACCGTGTTGCTGCCATGGAGTTTACGCTTAACCACGACGATGGAAGGAATGTTGAAACTCTCCACCTAGCAGATGTTATTCTTGTGGGGATTTCTCGTACATCAAAAACACCTCTTTCAGTGTACCTATCTCAACACGGAATCAAGGTTGTAAATATCCCTATTATCAATGGACAAGATCTTCCTAAGGAACTTTTTGAAATTGACCAAAGAAAAATCTTTGCTCTAACAATTGATCCAGAGGCTCTTTATTCAATTCGCAAGAATCGCCTTAACAAACTTGGTGCTACTGAGCACACAGGAGATTATGCGGATACGAATAAGGTTATCGAAGAGTTAGAATGGGCCAATGAAATCTTTGGCAAGAATAAGAGATGGCCTGTGTTTGACGTTACTGACCGCGCCCTAGAAGAGACGGCCACAGATATCATGAAATTGCTTCAAATGAGAAAAAATAATATTTTCAAGCAGTTAATGAGTGAGTCTGACGACTAAATTCGACGATAATTAGTTAAATTTCAAATTTATAGCAAATTTACTTAATTAAATACCCAATCGTTCCGATTAACTAAATAACATTATCAATTTAGTAACTACGAGGTTCGTTGTGTCTAAGGTCTTATTTTCTGGAAAAATCAAAGTTAAAGGTGCTGGGGCCGACGTTGTATACAAATTCGATACTCAAGAGCCCACTTTTGATGAAGTAATGATGACGAATTTTACTCATCTAAATTTCTCCGAAAATGAGAAGAGACTTCTAACGGCAAAAAACAGAAAAGACATCTTCAAGTTTGAAAACTTGAATACAAAAGAACTTGAAAGATATGCTGGCGACCTACTCTCACTTATTAAAAAAGTAAAAAGCGACAGAATTCAAATTGAAACTTGTAATGCGGGAACTTTTATTTGCTTAGCACTCATCTATTCAGGAAAGATTCCATCTCACCTTGATGTGCACTTCAAGCTACATGGCTCACCACTAAGACTTTTTCCAAGAAACTTAGCGAAACACAAAATTCCTAAACACAATATTTCTATATCTCTATGTAACACAGACAGCTGGGTTCAGGAGTTTCGTTCACTTCAAAAGAAGCCAAAATATATTGAACTAAGTCACATTGCCCCTCAAGAAGATCTTGATCTCGTTGGCTAATTTGACTTTTTATTAAGCTAATTGACATTTTGCACCACCTCTTCAATCATTTAAGAAGTGAAAAAAATAATCTTTGCCATTCTTCTTACCCTTTCTAGTTTTGCGGAATACCCGTACTTTAATTTTGATTCTTCAAAACTAAAATTAAATGACTATAGCTATCGTCGCTATGTTCGTCCGCAACTGCGCTCACTTAAGAATGACTTCTATTATATCGTTAAGAGAATTACTTACACATCACAGGACTTTATCAACTTAAGAGAAAATACTCTTAAATTAGTACTGCAATTTGATGGAGCTTATGACGAGTGTAAAAAAAATCAAAAGACTTGTTATCAAGAAATAAAAAAAGTCGTTCCACTTATTCAGGCAACTGAGCGAAACATTAAAAAGCTTCGCGAAGACTTCATCTCTCTTCCAACTCAACAGTATGGAAATGTTGACGACTATATTAATCTTATCTCTCTACTTGATAATATTGATAACCTGAATCTTCGTGTTCAATCCTATATACAGCTTCTACATCTAACAGAAGGAACAAATTTTTCAACCTATGTTCCTCATATTGAAAGTTATAAGAATTACGTTGGAAAAATGTATAACTACTCAAATGATGCCTTTATCTACATTATACCTAATGAACTAAAGCCATCCTTTGAACAATTCCTTGATAACTTCCTTTCGCCACTTGAATTAAGAATGATGGCAGAGTTAGATAAGCGCTGGTTTATCGATCGTTTGGGTGATCTCAATATGCAATGGAATGTATTTCATATGGACCTAGAAAAAGGTCAGACAGGATTTCCAAGAGAATATGTTCGTAACGTTAAAGTTATGCACGCTCGTTGGAATAGTATTTTAAAATTAATGTTCTACTAACATCGTGCCATTTAAGACATGCGTCCGCTTTCGGTCATGTGCCACAAAAACAAAAAGGGCTCCCGTCGGGAGCCCTTAAAGTATATACATCCTGCGGCAAAAGTACCCACAAGGGTAGTTTTGAAGCAGAGATGAATGTGACTCAAGAAAGCTAGCCAAGCGAAGCGATGGCGCGGCTTTCGGTCATGTGCCACAAAAACAAAAAGGGCTCCCGTCGGGAGCCCTTAAAGTATATAAGAAATTTAAATCAAATTAGATTTTAGAACCTCTACTGTACTTCGTCTGAGTTTTCTTTCTTCTCTTCTCAGCCGCTTGTAGCTTTTCTTTATTTCTAATAGAAGGCTTCTTATACTCTTGTCTCTTTCTGTATTCTCTAATAACACCGAAAGCTTCGCAGTATCTCTTGAATTTCTTAAGAGCTCTTTCCGCACTTAATCTTTCATCGATCTCGATTTTGATTGAGTAATCTTTAGACATAACATTCACCTCCTTCTATTTTTTTTTTCTCACTACCTTTAACGACAGCTTTATGAGATTTATTCAGAGCTTTAACGCTCTAAATTTTGTCTAGCTTTAATTGGTATGTTAAATTACACGACGGCCCCACAATGTGTCAATGGCCAACTTACTTTAGGTAATATATGCAACAAGGTTTATTCAGCGCAAAAGATTCATCCGTCACACCACTTGCTCATCAAGTAAGACCAAGTAGCAAGCAGGATTATGAGGGCTTTGATGCCCTAGCTAGACGCTTCCCTTTTCTTAAGGGTGAAAATATACCTTCACTTATTGTCTGGGGTCCTCCAGGGAGTGGAAAAACCACGCTGGCCAAGGTGCTAGGTAGTGAAATTCACGCAAATTTCTACGAATTTAGCGCAGTTTTATCTGGCGTAGCAGAACTTAAGAAGCTTATCCAAAAGGCACAAGACGAGGCCCGAGACTTCCAAAGAAAATCTATTATATTTATTGATGAGATCCACCGCTTTAATAAGGCCCAACAAGATGCTCTTCTTCCACATGTGGAACAAGGAAGCTTTATTCTTATTGGAGCAACGACTGAGAATCCTCGTCGTTCAGTTAATCGCGCTCTTCTTTCTCGTATGAAGATTATTGAGCTTAAATCATTCACAACCGACAAAATTCGCTCTCTTATAAAGAGAACGATCACAAAATTAGAAAAAGAATTATCGCAAGAATATCTCGATCTAATTTGTGAATACGCAAACGGTGATGCTCGCATTGCTCTTGGAAGTTTAGAAGTTATTTTCTCTCTTCTTGAACAAGACGAAGATATTGACTTTGAAACAGTTAAAAATATTATCAAAGAAAATTCACGAAACTTTGATGCTGGTGGTGATCGCCACTATGATGTAATCTCTGCCTTCATTAAAAGTATGCGTGGAAGTGATCCCAATGCGGCCATTCTATGGCTAGCTGTTATGCTTGATGGTGGAGAGGACCCAGTCTTTATCGCCAGACGCTTAGTTATCTTTGCGAGTGAAGATGTGGGTAATGCAGACTTAAATGCACTCACTGTTGCCACAAATGCACTTCATGTTGTTCAAAATATTGGTATGCCTGAAGCACGAATTACACTAGCACAGGCCACGACTTACCTAGCTAGTACCGTTAAGAGTAATGCTGCTTACAATGCAATAAACGAAGCCTTAGCATATGTAGAGAATTCGCAAACAATCCAAGTTCCAGAGCATTTAAAGAACTTTCCAGATAAAGATCATAAAGTTGTTTACCAGTATCCACATAGCTTCGAGGGAGCTTTTGTTAAGCAACAATACGCACCTCAAGGAACGCCAAAGTTCTACCAACCAAAAGCGATTGGCGTAGAAAATAATATAAAGAAACGTTTAGAAGAACTATGGGGAAAGTAGTCTAGTCCCAACGAGAATAAACAACAAACGCATCCGTTTGAAGGTCTTTTGTTACAAAGAAGAATCCCATATTTGATTCAACATAACAGCTCATTGAATAGTCTTGTCCTGGAACAAGTTCGACACAACGGCTTTTTGCACGTCCAGATGGTGTTTTAGAAAAGTTAATTGCGTTATTACTATTACATCCATTTAATTCAAGAGTTGTCCTAATGATAGCAATCGCTTCATCAAGAGGTCTCCCTTCGAAATCAATATCAGCATCTACTTCATCAGTATTAATTTTAAACGCACGACTATCGACATTAAGATCATACGTTAGCTTCTTAATACAATTAAGAGTTGTCTTAGTGTAAGCAAAGACACTTGAAGATATAAGCAATGATGCAATTAAGATGTATTTCATATTAAGTTACCCTAATAATGTTGTTATTTTCTTTGGTGACTTATACAAAACCCGACTAAATAAATCCAGATTTTTCGATAGTATTATTAAACTTTCATTAAGGGCAGCGCGTCTAAACATTGAAATTAGATTACCTGACAGAAATTATTAGAAAAACTTAAGATTCCTATTAGCCATTTTAATAATTATGTCCTATAAAAGCTTCACACACACAAACCACTAAAGGGGATTAGATGAAAATCGCAATCGTTCTATCAACACTACTTTTCACTCTTACGAGTAATGCAGCAGAATTAAATAACTACTACCCGAAAGAAACTAATGATGTTCTTTCAAGAGGTGGAGCAGAGTTAAAGAGCTACCTATTCGAAGTTCTAAATACAACTCACCAAGAAACAAATTCTCAAGATGTTCTTGGATGTGATTCAAAGAACAAAGGTCGTTGTTACAGCCAAAGAAGCCTAGGTTACAAAGGCGCTAGAAAAGTACTTTTCGGAAAAATCCACTTAAAAGAAGATGATAAAGGTTACTACATTAAAGATGTTTATTGCCAAAAGACACTAAGAAGAGTTCAAACTCGTTCTATGGGTCCAGGACAAATCCCTAGCCCAAACGTTCTTAACTGCGAGCACACTTGGCCACAATCAAAATTTACTGGTCGTTTTGACAAAGGTCTTCAAAAATCAGACCTACACCACCTATACCCAACTGATTCAAAAGCTAACTCTGTAAGAGGTAACTATGAATTTGATAATGTAGATGGTTTCCCAGTTGATTATGAAGATTGTACAGCTTCACAAACTCAAGGTAACGGTGCTTTCGAACCACCAGCTGAGCACAAAGGAAATGTTGCAAGAGCACTTTTCTACTTCTCAGTAAGATATGATATTTCAATCTCAAACCACCAAGAGCAAGTTCTTAGAGAGTGGGATAAGCTTGATCCAGTTGACGCTGAAGAAAGAGAAAGAAACGAAATTATCTATTCTGTACAAAACAATAGAAATCCATTTATCGACATCGCTAACCTAGCTGATAAAATCGATAATTTCTAAATATTTGACTAATCCATTTCAGTACTAATATTGGCCTTCTGTTAAGAAGGCCTTTCTATTTCATTTTTTATTTTGCAAAACCTTTCATCTTTGAGATGCTTTTATATACAGCAACAATATCAAGGATTAGATTTTGAAATTAAAACTCTTAGTAGCAGCCTTATTGGCACTAACGACCACTGCCGGCTATTATCCGGAATCATTTAAAGCAGAAGTCGCAAATGACCTTTTACAAGATGAAAACCTAAGAACAGAATTACAAAGAATTATCAGCCAAAATCACAAAAAAAATTCCTACTCTCAAGCTAAGCGCTACCTTTTTAACGAATTACATTTAAAATATGATGAAAGTAACCAACCTTATGTAAAAGGTGTTTACTGCAATAAAGTTTTCAATGGAAGTACTCCTAATATCGGACCAATTGGAGATGGGAAAATCCCTAATCATCAAATTGTTAACTGTGAGCACACATGGCCTCAGTCAAAATTCACAGGCGGATTTAGTTCACAACTTCAAAAAGGTGACCTTCACCATTTATTCCCAACTGACTCTAAGGCCAATAGCGTTCGTAGCTCAAATGACTTTGCTGACCTAAAAGGTGGAAAAGCTGCAACGAGAGATTGTTTTGCTTCTCATTCTGATGGACATTATTTTGAACCACCAACAGAGCACAAGGGCAATGTTGCTCGAGCAATGTTCTACTTTGCAACTCGCTATGGAGCGAAGATTAATAGTAGAATGGAAAAATACCTAAGAAGATGGCACGCAGAAGATCCAGTGGACAGCGATGAAATCGAAAGAAATAACAAGATTGAAGAGATTCAAGGAAATAGAAATCCTTATATCGACTTCCCTGAGCTAGTTTCAGATATCAAAGACTTCTAATATATTTTCAACTTTTTGGCGGCCTTTAATATTGAGGCCGTCAATAAAGACCGTCGTTACCGCAGCATTCGCTAAAGTCACAAGTAATCCTAAAAATACTAAAAACTTAATCATAGGAACCTCCTATTTGGCTTCTTAGTCTATTTTAAACACTGATTTAAAGTTCTCACAAATTCTAATTGATTAAGATTTCATGAAGATAGAATTTTAAAGAAAATAGGAGTATAAAAAACTATGTTTCAATTTATTAGAAAATTACTTACACAAAAGGGATTCAACGCCAAAGCTAAACGTGCCTTCACGAATTACTACCGTTTTGCAAAAGAATCACAATCATATCTAACTTATTGTAAAGAGATGCATGGAATTGAATGCTTCATGCAAAATAACCTATCAAAGAAGCAATTCTCTGCTCTAACTTCTCACTTTAAGCCCCATCAAAAAGTTCTTGATATCGGTTGTGGAACAGGACAATTAACGGCTTACTTTGCAAAGAAATACAAACTTAAGGCAAAAGGATTTGATCTCGTCGAAAGTGATCATGATTATAAAGAAGCAAATTATGAAACAACATGGCTCGGAGAGAATGAATTTGATCTTGTTATCTCGCTAGATGGTTTCTATATGCTCAATGACCTCTACCGTACTTTAAACAAGATTATGGATAGCTTAAAACCAAAAGGAAAGTTTGTCCTCACCTATACATCAGAGCGACCATTTCACAAAACACGACTTGGTAAGGCCATTACAAATAAGTATAAAGATAAATTTGAAATTCAAGACTTCACTCAAGATGACCTCATTTTTAATAATAAGGCCAAGGAACTTCTTGAGAAACTTGAATCAGATTTTACTGCTGAAGGAAATTCAAATTTATATCGTACTAAGTATAATGAGATTAGCAAGAATGTAGAGTCCCACAAGGCCAATAAGATGTATCGAAGCCTTATTACTATTTCTAAGTAGTTAGTGATTTAGTTTGTTGGCCTATTGTTTTCTTTGTTAATCTTTTGTGAACTTGTTTTACTTCAATCTCGATGAATTCTATAGTTCATAGTTATGAAGAAGCTCCTACTGATATCGTTTGCCCTTATTCTAACCTTTAAAACATTCGCTACCGAAATCTCAGGTATCGCAATCTCAAGCCACGTAAATGAGTTCTCTGTCGTTGACTCAAAGTATGCAAGAGAAATTTTTTTAGGTCTTCCTGTTAAAAATACCTACGCTGACCTCGTCCATGGCCTCGTCTTTCGCTACCACAAATACTTTTTTTGCGTGCGCGAACCAAGTCATAAATTTCACTGTCATCTCTATCTAAATGGAAAAGGAGAAGGAGAATTATCTTCATATAATAGTGATACCGATTTTGGAAAAGGAGCTATCAGTGAATTTTTAGAAACATCGAGGACAAATGGGAAGGCAAAGATTCGCTTTGAAAATAATACATTAAAGATAAAGTTTGATGGAAACCTGGCCCAAAGATTTTGGCAAAAACTCGACTTAATTGCTGATGACTATCACACAATAGGGGCCAAGAATTACGAAGTGAGGAAAGGTAAACACTTAAATTGCTACTTAGAAAAGAATAAGAAAAAAGATATCTATCAATGCCAATTTAACGTTACAATCAAGACAGATAAACCAGAAATTAAAATCAATAATGATTTGAACTAGGGGCCTGTATGAAACTAATTGGATCAACGACATCACCATTTGTTAGAAAAGTCATTCTCGTACTCGAAGAACTTGGAATTCCTTATGAACTTGAACAAGTGAGATCACTTACTCCAGATGGTGCAAAGAAAATTGGTGAATATAATGCTGCAAGAAGAATCCCAATTCTAGAAACAGAAGATGGATCAATCTTTGATTCAACTATCATTTGTGAATACTTACTCGAAAAACAAGGAAAGCAATTAGATGTACATACAAAATTAGCGCTTCGTTTAATCGATGAACTTTGTGATTCATGTATCATTCTGTTTCAACAAAAACTCTGGGAATGTGATACAAAATGGGAGTCTAAATTCTCTAAAGTTCAGTACGAAAGAGTGCAGAGTATTCTAGACTCACTTGAAAAGAAAGTTGATAAAGGTGGACTTCATCAGCTGGAAAAAGACTGGCTACTTTGCGTTCTTGATTGGCTGACATTTCGAGATGTTTTTAACTGGAAGAAAGGTCATCTCGCCTTAGAAAACTTCTATGAAAGTCTTAAAGATAGAGAACGTTACCAAAAATCAGCACCAAGAATATAAAAAAAGGCTACCATCGGTAGCCTTTTCTATTTTGATTTTTTAAATTTACTAAAATAATCCCGCCCAATCAGTTGTCTGAAGAGTGTTGATTACGTGTCTTAGGAATTTCGATCCTACTTCACCATCAATCAGTCTGTGATCATATGTATGAGTTGCATACATCATCTGACGAATTGCAATTGAGTCATCTTCAGTAACAATTGGACGCTTCTTCATTGTACCAACACAGAAGATACCAAGTTGTGGTTGAAGGATAACAGGTGTTGCAATAAGGATTCCGAAAGATCCATTATTTGTGAAAGTATAAGTTCCACCTGACATATCATCCATAGTAAGCTTCTTCGCTCTTGCCTTTTGAACAAGCTCGTCTAGCTTTCTAGCGATACCTCTAATATTTAGGTTATCTGCACCTTTGATTACAGGAACAACAAGTCCGTTACCAGGAACAGCTACAGCACAACCAAGGTTGATGTCTTTTTTCATGATGATATTGTCACCATCAATTGAAGCATTAACCGTTGGGAACTCTTTAAGCGCTTGCACTAGAGCATAAAGAATAAAGTGAGTATAAGTTAGAGAGAAACCTTCTTCTTTTTGGAATTGTTTCTTGAACGATTCTCTAAATTTAAATAGGTTTGTCATATCAACTTCATCAATCGAGTTAACGTGTGGTGAAGTCATTTTAGAAGCAACCATATTCTTAGCGATTGCTTTTCTCATATTATCCATTGGAATAACTTCAACACGTCCGCTTGTTGCAGTTGGAACAGAAGCTGGTGCTGCTGCCTTAGGTGCAGGTGCCGCTGCTACTGGAGCAGGAGCCGCCGCAGGAGCTGAAGTTGTTGCTGCAGGAGCTGCTCCTCTATTATTTAGGAAATTCATGAAGTCAGCTTTGTTTACACGTCCGCCTGCTCCACTTCCTTTAAGGTGTGCTAATTCATTAACATCAACACCATGCTTAGCTGCTAGAGTTCTTACAAGAGGAGTGTAGAAACGACGTCCTGCTGGAACAGAAGCTGCCACTACTGGAGCTGCTGCAACTGCCGCTGGTGCTGCTGGAGTACTTGCCACTGCCGCAGCCGGAGCTGCCGCTGCACCAAATGCTTTTGAAGTATCAGTTTCAATTGCTGCGATTTTAATACCAACATCAATTGTCTCACCTTCTTCAAAAAGAATTTGTTCAACACGACCTGCATATGGTGATGGAATTTCTGATTCAACTTTATCAGTTGAAATCTCAAGAAGGATTTCATCGATTTCAATCATATCACCTGGCTGCTTGTGCCACTTTGTGATTGTACCGTTAGTAATTGACTCTCCCATTTGTGGCATAACAACGTCTTCAAGAGTATCTGAAGAAGAAGTCGCTGCCGCAGGAGCAGGAGTTGCTGCTGGAGCTGCAGGAGCCGGAGCCGCCGCAGCAGGTGCTGCTGAAACAGCTGCATTTGCATCATCATCAATTGCTGCGATTTTTACACCAACATCAATTGTCTCACCTTCTTCAAAAAGAATCTCAACGATCTTTCCAGAGAATGGAGATGGAATTTCCGATTCAACTTTATCAGTCGAGATCTCTAATAGGATTTCATCGATTTCAATTGTGTCACCAACTTGCTTGTGCCACTTTGTAATCGTTCCGTTTGTAATAGACTCACCCATTTGTGGCATTACGATATCATTTTTCATATTCAGTCCTTATATATAATTAAAAATTGATTGATCTACCTTTAGCGTTTAACACAGATTCAGCCAGGAATTCTCCTAAAGTTGGGTGTGGGTGAATCGTTGCGAACATTTCTTCATCAACACCTTCCATTTGTCTGAACAGTACATACTCGTGAATTAGTTCAGTTGCATGAGTACCAACAATGTGTGCACCAAGCATTTCTCCATCTTCACCCATAAGAGTTTTAACAAACCCTTCTGTTTCGTTAGATGCCATGGCCTTACCATTTGCAGTAAATGGAACCTTACCTACTGAGTATTTAATACCTTGTTCTTTAAGAGCTCTTTCTGTGTAACCAACAGATGCAACTTGTGGCTGACAGTAAGTACAACCAGCAACATTCATCTTATCTAGTGGATGTGGGTGAAGACCAGCAATCGCTTCAGCAGCAATAATACCTTCGTGAGAAGCTGCGTGTGCTAAAAGAGGTGGACCAGCAAGGTCACCGATTGCGTAAATATTTGGTACGTTTGTTTGGTAAGTATTATTAACTACAACAAACCCACGATCAGTTTGAACACCAACAGTCTCAAGTCCGATACCATCGATATTTCCTGTCATACCAACAGCGATTAGACCCATGTCAAATTTATGCTCAACAGTCTTACCACCTTTTACTTCAGTGATTGTTACGTCATTACCATTGTTCTTAGCTGAAACTTTTTCAACACCAAGAGACATTTTAATTCCGTATTTCTTATATGCTTTCTCAACTACTTTTGAAGATTCTTCATCTTCGATTGGCAGAAGATTCTTTTGAAGTTCAAAGATATGAACATCAACACCAAATGCATTCCAGAAGTAAGCAAACTCAACACCGATAGCACCAGCTCCGATGATCCCAATTGACTTTGGAAGCTCTTCCATTTTAATTGCTTCCCAAGCACCAATCAGTCTTTTTCCATCGTGCTCAAGTCCAGGAAATGAGCGGTAGTGAGCACCAGTTGCAAGGATGATATTTGTTCCTTCAATTGTTTCAGTGTGACCACGAGATGAAGTAATTTCAACTTGAGTATTTGTACGAAGCTTTCCATAACCTTCAAAAACTTCAATTTTATTTTTCTTCATTAGGTAAGCAACACCACCAGAAATCTTTGCAGAGATTCCCTTTGCACGCTTAACAGCTTGGCCACCGTTTAAACCTTTAAGTTCAACATCAATACCAAGATCTTTCATATCAGCAAGCTCGTGTACACTGTGAGCTGCTTTAAGAACCGCTTTTGTTGGAATACATCCACGGTTAAGACAAACACCGCCTAATTCTTTACTTTCAACGATCGCAGTCTTTTTTCCAAGTTGGGCAGCACGAATAGCGGCGACATATCCACCTGGCCCAGAACCAATAACAATAACATCAAATTTCTTCATAAAAATATTTCCTCAAACTATTGACCATAAGGCCCATAATCAGTAATAAAAGTTAAGATTTAAGGTTCTTCAACGTACTAAAATTATTTAAAATTGGCATGACACATTGCTACGATTCGTTAATATTTACAAATCGTTGTAATTGCCCTCTATAAGCCAACTTAAAGGGATTATCATTAATTTTACACAGAGCGAAATTAAAAATATCAATAAGTATTTCCCAGAAGGCCTTATAGCACTCGATCTAGAGACCTCAGGACTTTCCCCTTTAGTTGACGAAATCATTGAAATTGCGGCTATTAAAGTCATCGGGAACAAAATAGAAACTTTTGAGTCCCTAGTAAAACCTAAAAATCCAATCCCTGAATTCACAACAAAAATCCATGGTATCACAGATGAGATGGTCAAAGATTCTCCTTCAATTGAAGAGGTCTTACCAAAATTTCTTGAGTTCAGTGGAACTCACACTCTTGTGGCCCATAATGCAAAATTTGATATAGGCTTTATCGTCTTTGCGATGCACCAACTTAAGATGGAATTACATAAAGCTAAGGTTTATTGCTCATGCAAACTTTCTCGAAAATATGTGAAAGGAAGTGAGAACCATAAACTAAGTTCATTGTGTAAACACTTTGATATTCCTCTTGAAAATCATCACCGTGCACTTGATGATACAATTGCCTGTCTTCGTGTTTTTGCTAAAACCCTGGATGAAGTGAAGTCTAATCGCCAACTTAAAGAAGGTGAAATTCTAAATATCCAAGACTTTAGAAAGGCCAATATCGCAGAAGCCCCTGAAACGATTCAAAAACTTCAAGCACATATCGCTAAACAAGAAGTCATTGATATCAAATACAAGGGTGGAACATACAAAGGTAAATTTAGACCAATAAAACCTGTTGCTCTTTTACCAATGCCTGCCGGCGATGTTCTCTACGCTCACTGCCTACTTACAGATATCTACAAATCTTTTGCCATTAAAAAGATCCAAGAAATCCGTGAGCATGTTGAAAATGACTCAAAGTAGTTATATAAAGACGCCATGCTAGCAGGAAAATCAATCTCATATAAAATCCAATTTGTCGTGATCTTCATCATTCACATCGCTCTACTCTATTGGATCTACTGGTTACTTCAAAACACAGGTGTGCTCTCTACAGTAAGTGTAATGCTTCACTTTACAGGAATTGCTCTTTACGGGGCCCTTCTTATTCGTGGATGTGCCTATTGGGCCAAGTGGCATCACCTAAATGACATTAAAAAATACGAAGAACAAAACAAAAAAGATAATAGCGAAGAATGAGAAAAGGACTGCGAAGCACAGATGAAGTCAATGCTCGCTTTGGTCTTAATTTAGAACCATCTCGCTACGAAGTTTTTATCCCCAATCATATAAATGAGCTAATTGAAAAAGAAGGATTTGATGGCATTCATGCCAAACAATTTCTTCCTTCTAATCAAGAACTTCATCAGGATGGATTTGATGACCCAATCGGTGATCAACAAAAATACGTCGCTCCACAACTAATCCATCGCTACGATAATCGCGCCCTTTTTACTCCGACAACTATTTGTCCGGTAATTTGTCGCTATTGTTTCAGAAAGAATGAATTAAGTGGAAAGCATGAAATTTTTAAGGCCGATTTTGAAAAAGTTATAACTTACCTCAAGGCCCATACTGAGATTAATGAAATTATCTTTTCAGGTGGCGATCCTTTTATGCTTTCAGCTGCAAAAATCGATTTCTACCTAAATGAATTTAGCAAATTAGAACATATTAAATTCATTCGTTTTCATACCAGAACTCCCGCTTCCCTTCCAAATTATATTGGTAATGAAGTGATCGAAGTTCTTAACAAGTTCAAGCAAGTATTCAACGGTATCAATATTGTTATTCACATAAATCACGCCGATGAGATCACAAGCGATGTGCGTGATTGTCTTGCAAAACTTGGAAAATACTTTCCACTACTCTCGCAATCTGTGCTTCTAAAAGACGTGAATGATAAAGTCGAAGACTTAGAAAAGCTTATTTATAAACTTCATGATTTAGGAGTTAGGCCCTACTACCTCCACCACCCTGACCAAGCAAAAGGTGCCATGCACTTCTACCTCACACAAGATGAAGGGCGAGAAATCTATCGTAAGCTTCGCCGCCAAGTCCCAGGGTGGCTTCTACCTCAATATATTCTCGATTCACCTGATGGCTCGGGAAAAAGAAATCTATAAAGAAATTCTTAAAGAGCAAGATTAATCAAGTTTCCAAAATTAAAGTACGCTATCATAGTTTTATGAGTAATGAATATAACGATAGAATAGCTCTTATCTGTAAATATATAGCTGATAATATTAATGAAGATCTTAACCTTGAAAAACTATCAGAAGTATCAGGTTTATCTAAGTATCACTTTCACCGTGTCTTCACGGCAAAACTTAATATTAGTCTATACAGCTTTATTCAATTAACACGATTAAAGAGGGCCTCGTATCAACTTGTCTTCAACAAAGAAATGAAGATTATCGATATCGCATTTGATGCTAATTTCGATAGTCCTGAGGCATTTTCTCGTTCTTTTAAAAAAGTTTTTAATGTTACTCCTTCTCAATTTAGAAGTGCACCTAACTGGGAAAAGTGGCATGAGAAATATCAATTCATAATTCCTACAGGAGATAATCACATGGAAATAAAAATAATAAACTTAGAAGAAATGAAGGTGGCCGTTCTTGAACATAGAGCTTCACCCACAACTCTTAACAACTCAGTTGAAAAGTTTAAAAATTGGCGAATTCAAAGTAAGCAATCACCAATAAACAAAGCACGCACATTTGGTATCGTCTACAACGATCCAAATAATACAAAACCAGAGGATTTTGCCTTTGATATTTGTGGTGAACTATTTGAAGACTTAAAACAAAATAAAGATGGAGTTATCGAAAAAACGATTCCAGCTGGGCGATGTGCTGTTGCACGCCACTTTGGTTCACCTGATAATATTGAGGGTAAGATCTACGAATTATATGGAAAATGGCTTCCGACAAGTGGCGAGGAGCTTCGAGATTTTCCACTTTTCTTTCATTATCATAACTTCTTTCCAGAGGTTCCTGAAAATGAACTGATCACAGATATTTATTTACCTTTAATTTAAACTAAGGTGCAGAATATATTTGTAAAATTAAGTAGTTAATACTTTATTGAAAAAAAATATTCTGTACCTATTGACAACTTTTTCTCTCAGCAATATATTTCATCTCACTCAAATAAGCGCGTGTAACTCAGTTGGTAGAGTGTCACCTTGCCATGGTGGATGTCGCAAGTTCGAATCTTGTCACGCGCTCCATTCTTTTAATAAATAAGATATTTTCATTTTTATACGATACGCTAGCGCTGACGCTTGCTAATCTTGCTGAATGCTTGCACATTCAGTATCACGCGCTCCATTCTTTTAATAAATAAGATATTTTCATTTTTATACGATACGCTAGCGCTGACGCTTGCTTCGTGAACGATAAGCGAAAATTAATCAAAACCTTTCTTTAAAAATAATTAAATCTTATCTACTGATAACTCCTCTTATAATCAACTTGAAAGAAAAGCTTATCAGGAGATAAATAATGGCGATTAAAGATATCATTCAAAAAGATGTTGTTATCATAAATTCAAATGCAACTTTAAAAGATGCGGCCAAACAGATGTATGAAAAGCACGTTGGGGCCATCATCGTTGTGGATAATATAACAGGAAAGAAAAATACTCCCGTTGGAATTTTAACAGACAGAGATATTGCCATATCTTTTGGAAAAGAAGGAAAGATTGAACCTTATTCTAAAGTAAGTGAGATCATGACTCAGAATGTAGTTCTGTGCACACCGAAGGATAGTATTGTCGATACAATAAAAAAGATGCAGGCCAATGGTATTAAACGCATACCAGTTGTAAACAGTAGAGATCAAATAGTAGGAATCATTTCTTCGGACGATATTATTCAAAGACTTGGTAATGAAATCCATGACCTTTCACAAATTGTTAAATTAGAGATAGAAAAAGAATCCGCTATTCAATGTCCAATTGACGAAACACGACAAGTTAAAATTGCGTAATAGGAAGCGAAGATGTTTAAAAATCGAAAGGAAGCCGGTGCATTATTGGCCGAGGAATTCAAGGATAAGATACGCGAAAAAAATAACGCTGTAGTTATTGCTCTTCCTAGAGGAGGTGTTCCTGTAGCCTACGAAATAGCAATGAGGCACCGTCTTCCTCTTGATGTATTTTGTGTAAAAAAGATTGGTGCACCTAGAAACAGTGAATTAGCTATTGGCGCTGTCACCGAAACTGGAGACACATACTATAATAGAGATTTAATAAGTCACTTCGGAGTTAATGAACTTCAATTACGTCGATTAACAAATGAAAAGAGACGAGAGGCCCTGGAGCAGGCGAAAATTTTACGAAGAAGGAGAGAGCCAATTAATTTAGCAGGTCGAGATATTCTGATTGTTGATGACGGGATCGCAACAGGTGCAACAGTGAAGGCCGCAATCAAATTAATCAAACAGCAAACACCAAATAAAATTGAAGTTGTAACACCTGTATGTTCTAGAGAATCTTGGAGTGAGATTATAAATCTGGTAGATGATATTCTTGTACTTGAAACTCCACACAACTTTCTCTCCGTTGGTGAGTGCTATCTAGAGTTTCTACCAGTTTCTAATACAAGAGCAGGAGAACTATTAAAAGAAGCCTATGAAACATATCAAGGAAAAATACTAGCACAAGAACAAGATAGAATGTTCAGAAAATCCAAGGGCTAATCTTTACTTTTTGCTAGAGCGAGACCAAAGAATAAGAATGCTGAACCACTAAGTGTTTCAACAACACGCTTAGTTCTTCCCTTTTCAAACTGTGCCTTAAAGAAAGTAATAAAGCTTCCAAATAAGAAAAGCCAGATTAGATTAAGAGTTATATGAACTAATGATAGGCCTATCGACTGCGCAAGAGGATTCGAGTTGATATCAATAAATTGAGGGAGAAAAGTTAAGTAGAAAATTGCAACTTTTGGGTTCAAGATATTTGTTAAAAGTCCTTTGCGAAACTCACTCAAGACAGAGACCTGCCTTCTCTCATTACTAGCGACAAATACTAAACTTGATTTACTGCCAGTAAACCATGTCTCATACAATGCTCGTACACCTAAGTATATGAGATATGCTGCTCCAATCATTTTAATAAAATGAAATAATTCGCCAGATTGTTGCAAGATTGCAGAGAGCCCAAGTGATGACATCACAGCGTGAATAAAAAGTCCTGAACAAATTCCAAAAATAGTGGCCAATATATTCTTACGATTACCACTAATTGAACTTTTCAAAACTAACGCTGTATCTGAACCAGGAGTAATGGTTAAGATGAAACATAAGAATAAGAAAGCGCTAAAAGAATTCTCCATGTAGACATACTACATTCGATAAAGAATTTGCGTCAATAGCTTATAGTTTTGCCTCATATTCCTTTTTAGGTGATTCTATAGCTCTCATCCATTTTACTGAACGTACTTCCCATTTTGGATCGTTTTCTTTTAAAAGTTCAAAAACTCCTGAAAAATGCTTCGCTCCATAAGTAATGAAAATCTTCTTATTTGTATCATTCGTGATTCTTTTAGCAAGTTCACGATTTCTATAATCTAAAATAACTGGCTCAATATTAGCGACTTTTCCACCATCTGACTGACCAATCTTCTTAGACATAAAGCCTCGACAAACAATCCCCGCTAACTTTTTTTGACCTTCACTACCTGATTTTAAAAACGATACAAGTGCAGCACTTGGATCTGCACTACTATCCTGTTCAGCTACATCGAAAAAGTTTTTATTGGCCTTAGCAAATTTTACATCAGTCTTCATTAGACGCTCAAATTCACCCTTCAATTCAAGAGCATCCACATCTGCAATGACATGCCTTTCTGGATGTTCTTTTTTATCAGCTTCAAGTAAACCAAAATAATCAAGTTGAAACTTAAGACCACATGCCTTTCCAATTGCAGAATAAGTCTCATCTAAATGTTTTTGACCGCCAGTAATACCAGCAGTTAATTTTTCAAAAAAATCTTTCGACTCTGGTGAGTTTGTTTGAACACCTTCGTAGTAAATTACAAATCCATTTGAAAGTGCTTCTTCAACATCATAAATTACAGATTTATAGAAGTTTTCAGATCCAATATGTTGCATTCCTTGAAATGTAACAGTTTTATCACCATTGACTAAAACAGCTTGAGGCTGAAGAGCTGGATTTGTTTCTGTTATAACAATCGAATAATAAATAGGTAACGACGCTACTCCTGTAGCAAAGAAAAACAGGCCAACACTACAACGTATCCAGTTTGTTTTCACTGAATGAGAATGACAAATTTTAGTAAGAAGCCAACCAAGAGGAATTGCAGTTAACACACTAGCAATTAATATATAAATATACATTGTAGGCCAATTAAGAATAACTGGAAGACTTGAAATAAAGCCGAGGATTAGTACAAGCCAAAGAATAGTTTGTAGACGAATTTTCCAAAATAATTTTGTATGACTTTGCATAATCTCTCCCGAATCTTATTCAGAAGAGATTAAACAATATTACAATAGAATAGTAAACATTATTAACTATTCATCATCAGCAAGATATTCTGTGCCTAAGTGAGCAAAACTAGTCCATGGAAAGATATCTGAAGCTACTTCCTTAACACTAGCATTGATACTTTCAGTATCTTCGATCAGGATTTGAGTATTCTTTAAATCAAAAAATGAGTTTTCAACTTGTTTTGATACAATTCCAAAAACTGATAAGCTCTTCTTTCGTGAAGAAGTTTTCGCGTTTACAGAAGCAAAATGAGACTTGAAATCACAAATATAGACAGCATTATTCACAATAGTTGTCATTTGAGAGAAAACTTCGATATTTGGAACAGACTTAAATTCCTCACTAATCATCTCAAGGAAGTTTCCGTTCCCTTCAAAGAATAAGAATGTCGGAGGTTGGTTACCTCTTAACTCATCAAGTGTTGCAACGATTTTCTTTTTATCACTAAAGCTTCCAACAAAGAAACGTGCCTTTGTATCTGGATTCTTGATATCAAAACTTTTCTGGAATGAGCGATCAATTTTTGTAACAGCAGGTCCTGCATTTAAGAAAGACATTTTCACCTTATTCTTAATCTCTTCTGCTCTTTCAGTTAAGTTATTTAGAGCTGGTTTTTCAACAAAGTCACATGCTCCATTATTAAGAGTTTCTTGAGCATAACGTGTATCCTCACGGCTAGCACTTGATACGACAATTACATTTGGATGTCCCATACGATAATTCTTTTTCAGATACTCAACTCCATCCATTTCTGGCATATGAATATCAAGAGTCATCGCATCGACTCTATTAGTTTTTAGGAACTCCTGGGCCTCAACACCATTGGCCGCACTTCCAACAACTTCGAAGTCCTCATCTTTTTCAAATATCTTAGTTAGTAGTTTTACAACAGAAGAACTATCATCAACTATTAGCATACGAATAGGCTTAGGAATTGAAGGAAGACTCGAAATTGGTCTAATCGCAGGTCTTGAAAGTGGCGCTACGCCATCTTTAACAAGGCTAAGATTTCTTTCTGTCTTAGGAGCTTGAGGATCAAGACAGTAAACACTTGGAGCTAGTGTTTGAACCTTTAAGCTCGTTCCTTTTAAAGACTCACTAATTCCAGTAACAAAAAGAGCATCTTTATGTAGATATTTTTTGAAATTCATTACGATATTTTCAATAGATTTTTGATCAAAGTAGATGAAAACGTTACGACAAAAAATAATATCAAATTTTTTGCTACCTAGAAACTTTTCTGGTGCAAGTAAATTCATAACACCAAACTGACAGTTATCTTTAATATTTGCGTTAACTTTAGCAAATTTTGAAATTTCACCAGAGCCACGCATCCAGTTACCAGTTAAGTATACAGTTGGGATTGATTTTATTTCACGATAACGGTAAACACCATTCTTTGCAATCTTAACACTTTCAGGATCAATATCAGTTCCAACTATTTCGAAACGCATCCCAGGATAGTTTTTTAAATGATGATGAAAAAACATTCCAAGTGAGTAAACTTCTTGCCCACGACTACAAGCTGCCGAAAGAATTCTTATCGTAGAATCGCCACGCTTCTTTGCATTCGCAACAATACTATCAAGATTCTTTAATAAATATTCAAAGTGAGAAAACTCTCTAAAGAAGTAAGTATGGTGAGTCGTTAACATTGAAATTAAATGCGATGATTCTTTTGCATAATTTTTTGTTAAATAACTATAATAATCTTCCGGAGTCGAGCAACCTAAGGTCATCATTCTCTTTTTAAGACGACTTGTTACCATCGACTGTTGTGCCGGTCCTAGAATATTGCCACTTTCTTTTGAAACAATTTCTGACACATAATTAGCAAGACTGATAATATCCCACTCAATACCTTTCTTAAAAGCTTGGTTCACATAGTTCTCCGAAATATAAAAAATCCCAATAGATGAAAAATCTATATCTCGACTTATCGTCAACTGTTATAATTTCTTAACAATAATTTCAGATAGTTAAATGATAAAAAGTAATCGGAACAAAATTTATATAGATTGCTTAGTAAGGTACTGAAAAGTCGTTTTCAATTTACGTTAACCTGTCAGAGGTCATGATTTTTATCCCCGCTCTTTGCTCTATTGCCGCCTCTAGCATCACTTTTGCAATTGATGAAGCAGGGTTAATACGTAAGCTTTTTGGTAGGATATAGTGAAGAGCCTTTAAGAAAAATTTCGCTATAAGCTCCCCTAAACGAAACTCTTCTCTTTCCCCTCCAATGAGTCCAGGTCTTACAAGATAAAGAGATTTGAAATGTAAGTCCATCAATGCATTCTCTAACTTCCCTTTAACTTTATTATAAAAGAATATGGAGCTCTCATTTGCTCCCATTGCTGAGTTTAAAACAAAAACTTCGACTCCGGCATCCTTTGCACATCTTGCAAAAGTAAGAGGATACTCAAGATCTACTTTTTTAAATGCTTCTTTACTACCGGCCACTTTAATTGTTGTACCAAGAGCACATATGACGACATCAACATTCCACTCTTTAAGCATTGCTGAAGTTACCTGATCAAAATTAATGATGGGTGAATATAGTTTAGTGTGTGAATTAATTTCTCGACGTACAGGTGCAACAATATATTCGATTTCATCTCTTTCGATGGCCTGCTTTAACACATGACTGCCCACAAGGCCTGTTGCTCCTAGTATTAGTAATCTCATTCAATACTCCCTAACCAATTCATTTACATATTCACTACAATAAAGTTTAATTTTAATAAACAAAATTAGCTTTAACCACAGTGAGACAATTAATGACAAAGTTTGTTCTATATATTGCCTTTATATTATCAACTTCTTTTCACACATTGGCCCAACATAATTGGGTAAATACTCAAAGCCCACCACAAGATTGGTCAACTTTAGAGAATGATTTTGTGCAAGTTATCTACCCTAAAGGTTTTAAGAAGAATGCAATTTATATGGCCAATCTAATGGAGCACTACTCAAAATATGTAGGACTTTCTTATGGGCTAAAAAAGCCGGAGCAAGTTAGCTTGATCTATCGTCCGGAAATGGGTGATCCTAATGGATTTGTAACACTTGCTCCAAGACGTACAGAGTGGTTTGATTCAACAAATTTCTTTGCCCATGTAAGTACACTTGAGTGGCATGAAAATTTATCGATTCATGAGTATCGCCACGTTATCCAGCAAGATATCTTTAATAAGAAAACTGTAAAGGCGTTTGATGTACTTATGGGTGATACTGGGCAAGCACTTCTAAGTTATTTAGCTAGAAAGCCTTGGTATATGGAAGGTGATGCTGTTTATGCTGAAACAAAATATACTCAATCAGGACGAGGTCGATCTTCTCGCTTTATGGCAAGACTAAAAGCAATTTTACTCAAAGGCGAAACACCAACATACGATCAATTTGTTAATGGAACATATAATGATAGATTAGTGAGTTGGTATATTTATGGATACGTTCTAATATCTCATGGTTACAAAAAGTATGGTGACAACTTTTGGGATAATGTCATGGACAATGTTACAGCAAGGCCTTATCCAAACGGAATTGTTGGCGCAATTGAAAATGCATCAGGCATCGACTTTTATGACTTCTACTACGAAGCATTTGAAGATTTAAGAAAAAAGTGGAAAAAGGACAGCTTTCCAGAATTAAAAATAACAGATTTTAATATTAAGACTAATCAATACAAAAATGGCGCTGATCTATATTATCTAGAGTATGACCTTAATAACTTCTATCGCTTAATTAAAGAAACTAATGGTAAAAAAGAAGTTCTAACAGATTTAGCCTACAGTGAAGACATTACTCGATTAGACTATAGTAAAAATCATGCCGTACAATCTCATTTTTTACCGCACTGGCGATATGGGTTCAAAAGCTATTCTGATTTAAGCCTAATTAATTTAAAAAATGGTCATAAGAAGTATATTACTTCGGGAATGAGGCTTTATAATCCACACTTCAACGAAGATGGGACAAGGATCATTGCTATTAACTTTAATGACAAAAATGAATGGATAGTTCAAGAACTTGAATTAAATGGCAAACTCCTTAGAACAATCAAAAGCAATGAATACAAATTCTTAGAAGCTGTTTCAATCAATGAAGATGAGGTTATAGCACTTGTGACAAAGGCCAGTGGTGGAAAAGGTCTCGTACGTGCAAATTTAAGAAATAATAATATAACTAATCTAATTCCAGTAAGTTTTAACAATCTCTATTGGCTACAATCTGATTACAAAGATAATATTTTATTTGAAGCTCAATACAATGGTTCAGTTGAGGTTTTCAAATTCAACATAAACGCAAAAGAGCTACAAAAGTGTACGACTTCCAGAATTGCAGCCTACTCACCTACATTTTCAAATGATGAGATTTTATTCTCTGAACAAACAATAAATGGTAAGAGAATTAGCAATACTTCGATGTCAAACTGTCAGAAATTACCAATCGATAATTTAATTAATCCTGATAAGTTTTATTCCAAAGATAGCCCTAGTGATCGCTTAAATAACTTTGAAAAAATAGAATTTAAAGACCGTGATGAAGTAGCAAATAAAAACTTCAATCTCTACAAAGAAAAAGATTACTCTGGTTTTGACTGGCGAGCTTTTACTCCACACTCTTGGAGCTTCTTTGTTGGTCAAGGTTATGGACTGTCATTGTGGGCAGATAATTACTTAAGAGACTTTGGATGGAATGTTAACCTAGGATATGAAGCGGCTGAAAACACACCATACTCTTCTTTGCAGATTGATTTCAAAAGATACTGGCCAATTTTCAGCCTAATCGCCGACTTAAGAGAACGAGAAGTAAGTCGTCTAGGGACAGATAATGATGACTATGGCTGGGATGAAAATGCAGTAGGAGCAAAAGTACAACTACCATTCGTTTTCAGAAAAAATCTCTATAACTTAAATATAACTTTAGATTATAGTGCTGAGTTCGTTCAAACTAAGGATTACAATTCAAATGACGTTGACACAACAGGAAAATCGGATTTAATTCGTCAAAGTACGTCACTACTAGTCGATCTTTATAAAGACTATACGGCAAGATCGATTATCTCGCCATGGAGCTTTTCTCTTTTAGGAATGTATCAGGATGCAAGTACAGATGACACGACTGGATTAGTTGGTGATTATCGCTGGTTTGGAGATCTTACAATTACGACACCTGGTTTTTTTAATAATAATGGCTTTAAATTTTCTGTTACTGGTGAAAAGTATGGAGATGGAACAAGCTATCGCTTTCAGCCAACTTCACAAGAAATTATGGGATACGTTTTTTCTCGTGGTTATAATTATTTCGCAACGAAGAGATATGTAAAAACCACTTATAATTATTTATTTCCACTTTTCTATCCGGATTATAATATTTCAGCATTCATCTACTTTAAGCGAATTTATATGAATCTCTTCTACGATAACACTAAAGTATACGCTATATCAGCAGACAATGGATTTCATATTAGTAGTTATGGAGCGGAACTAGTCTTTAACACATCGATATTCAGGGCCATTCCCGTGGACTTTGGATACCGTTTTGTTAGAAAACACGAAACAGAAGAAAATGAAAGTGAAGTATTTTTAGGTATTGGAATTACATACTAGAATAAAAAAGGCCCTCATATGAGGGCCTTCTTTTTGTTATCTATCTTCTAATTTGTGATCTAGCTTAAGTTTTTTACGAACACTCTTTTTAATACTTGATTCAACAAGGGCCCCCATCGAAACCATTAGTTGTCTAACAACATATGGTGGCATTGCCTGTAGTTCATCAATCGACTCTTTTGCTTTTTCGTACTCAGTACTTGTAACAACAAGAGAAGAGTCATATGGAATGTAGTTAAAGATTAATTCTTCAATTTTTTCAACACGAGTTGATGATTTTGGGTGACTCGAAGTAATTGCTTGAAAGAAAGTTTCATCATAATCAGGTACCGATGAAAAGTACTTTCCAAGTCCGTAAGGTGAATATCCTGCTTTATATGCATACTGAACACCTAGCTTATCAGCTTCAAGCTCTTGAATACGGCTAAATCCCATAAGTGGAATATCTTCTAATTTATCATATACATAATAAGTAGCTGCACCACCTAGAATCCCAAAGTTGGCCCAAACAAAACCAGCTCCAACAAACTTAGTAGCAATAGACTTTAAGCTTCTTGTTACAGACTCTGTACCGTGTCTTTCAGTAACGTGTGCCCATTCGTGTCCTAATACACCAGCTAACTCAGCTTCAGTTTTAAGAGAATCAACTAGACCTCTAAAAACAAATACGTATCCACCTGGAAGAGCAAAAGCATTTTCAATTGGAGCATTAATAAAGAAAACCTTAGGTTCTACATCTGGCATATCTGATGCTTTAGCAATCTTAGTAATCATTGTCTTTAAGTACTCGGCCATTTCTCCATCTTGATAAATGTAGCGAGAGAAGTTATTTACGATTTCATAAGCAGCTTCTTTTCCAAACTGAGTATCAGTCGCAAATTTAAAAAAGTTACGTCCAAAACCATTGTGTAGACGGCCTTCTTCACCAATACGGTTATAGTTTTTGTACTTTCCTACGGCCTTACAAGAAGCAAGACTTTTAAATTTAGACATATCGACAACAAGCTCATTACCATTTACTTTGAAGTCAACTGTGTTTGTACAATTAGTAAGCTTAAGCTTATCACCTTGAAGTTTTACAGAACCTGCTTTTCTTAGATCAACACTTCCCTCTTCAGAATCGTAGTTACGTACTTCAAATTCCATCTTAATTTCAGTAGCTGATAACTTGTTAAGCTCTGGCCCGTGATTATATTCGAGCTTTAGATTTAATTTTCTTGGGTACATTGGCTTCACTTCAAATGACTCTTCACTTGAACCAGTTAAATTTAATTCCTGGCCATTGATCTTCATTTCACCTGAAAGAGATTCACCCTCAAGAGCATGTACAAACTTAACCTTTGATATTTTTTCGGCATTACATGACACAAGAAGTGCTAATGTCATTAACGTCGCAATATTGACCATTTTCTTCATATGTTTCTCCCATTTTTGTAATAGGCATTACTACCAGTGAAAGCCTCTATATGTCTTAAAGTGTGTAATAATGAACACAATACTTAGGCCAAATAATTATCCATGGGGAAATCTTGTCTCCCAAGAGCTCTAAACCCTTATAAAATGGTATAATTCGAGAGTTAATAAGAGGATAGGTATGATTAAGAATTCCACTATAAGTATCTGTAAATTGGTAGTAATTTTAGCACTACCAACAATGGCGTTGGCCGCTTCAGCGAATGACTTCATCTCTGCGATGAAAAAGCATGTGGGTGAATACAAAACCCTAGTGAGAAGCTCTGATTTTTGTGACGCTTCTGAAGTACAATTTATTGATGAAAAGTCTCCACAAAAAGGACTAAGAGTAGGACATCGTATTTTCCTAGGCCCATTTTCTGATAAGAAAAAAGTTGAAAAGTCGGATTGTACATATAGTTCAGTATTCACTTATACAAAGACAAAAGTTACCCAAGTAAGTGAAGTCAAAGATTGCAAGGCATCAGCGAATCAAAAGGATTCGATTAGTACTCAAATTCTCGAATTAAAAAATGATACCATCAACTACGAGTCGAAAGAGAGTGGAATTAAGTGTGTCTATCAAAAAGTACAAAAGAGTAAGGAGGCTAAAAAATGAAGTCACTTATTCTTGTATCTACATTAATTCTTAATTTTAATTCTTATAGCTCTGATCTTAATTCTCGAAAAACTGATTTCTTAAATGAGCTTAACAGCGTTATTAATAGTGTCACAAATCCGCCGGATGGTGGTTGTCATAACTGTCAGGTAGAGGACAATACAATTTCTCAGGGTGATCCCCTACCAACTGAACACAGAAGAGATGGAAAGTATTTTAATAAAGACTGCCAAATGTTTATTACTGAAGATGGTAAAGAAGGCGTTTGGGGACAAATGATTACAGAGTATATTGAAAATGAATCGGGCGCTTCTGAGATGTTTCTCTATGATGAAATCAAAGGGATGACAGCGGCTCCATATACTTGTCCCAATTGGTACAACCTAAATAATGAGCAAAGAAAGAGATTTTGGGTTTGGATGTTTGCTTCAATCGCACAAGTTGAGTCATCATGCGATCCTACAAAGGTAAACACTGGTCGTGTACCAGATGCTACAGATCGCCCTACTGGACTCTTTCAACTAAACCGAAAAAAAGATGCACGTTATTGGCGAGGTAAGAACTGCCAATTTGCATCTGGATATGAAACGACAATAGAACCTAGAAACCAAGTTAGATGCAGTATGGATATTATGTACAATATTCTTCTTGGTAAAAAAGGTATGTATAAGGCAAATGGTAAGGTTTTCCCAACTAACTCTTATTGGGAAAAGCTAAGACCGAATCATAGCCAAACTGGTGGACCTATTGGCGAGCTTGCTCGTATGTATCCACCTTGTAATGCGACCCCTTAATCTAAGGGGTCAGCCACCTTTAATTGGCACATTTCTGCCCTAAACTGGAAATATTGTCCACTTAACTACCTAAATTTCATTTCTTTAATGATTCGTAATATTATGTCGATATGCCACTGTAAACACAGGGGAACTTTGTTGCACGTTAGTAGAATCTTTACATTCATTTTAGCGTTTAGTTTAAGCTTCTTATCCTTAAATCTATATGCTTCGACAAGTAAGCTTGGTTACTCAGGCAGACTTGTACTTAGTAACGGTACTCCTGTTACAGGAACTCCTAACTTAAAATTTGATATCTTCTATTCAAATGATCTTCCTACAGTAATTGCAACTCAAACAATCAATAGCGTCCCTCTATCTAATGGAATCTACACTGTTGAGTTGGACTTTGATAACCTAGGATCCTTTGACCCTCTCTATTCGAGTACTGCAGATGTTATTGATAAAATACCATCGGGACAAACTCTTGTAATTCGTGTGACAGATGTGACTGATGTTGGAAATCCAATCGCCTATGATTATCAAAATATCTTAGCGACGCCAATTTCAGTTTACGCCAATCACGCAGCTCTATCGGATAATTTAGTTATCGCAGCAACTTGCTCTCCTGGACAAGTGGTTTCTGTAAACGCATCTAATGAACTTGAATGTGTGAATCAAACTGCTGCAGTATCTGTTGATTCAACGCTTGTTAACAATGCAGGGGTTATAGGTTTACCAAACCTTGTGACTGATAATACTACTTACTATTCTGTTGTTGTGGATGCGCAGGGACGTGTAAAAAGTGGTAACACAACACCTCCTTCAACAACGGCAAATGATATTCAAGACAACTTAATCGTTGATGCTGATATCAATACGAGTGCAGCAATTGCTTGGTCAAAAATTAATGCACCAACAATTGATAAAACATATGTCGGTCTTGCAAATGTTGCCAACGTTGCTCAAATTCCAGCAAGTGATCTTGATAACTCAGGGACTCTAGATTCAGCAACACAAGTTCCAAGTGAACTTGCAGTAAAAAGCTACGTCGATACGACGGCACAATCCATGGCCGATGCAAAAGTTATTAACTCAATGGCAGGAACACAAACGGATACTGCCCCTTCTGTTGATTCAGTAAAAAATTATGTAACGGCCCAAACTAGTGCTATTACGTCATCTCAGTGGACGACAACAGGAAGTGACCTTTATTACAACACAGGTAATATCGGAATTGGTACAACAACACCAACTTACCCACTACACATTCAGAGTGCCACATGGGCCGAGATTGGAATAGAAGGTACAACTTCAGCAGCAGGAGCAAGCCTGAACCTTCTTGGACACGAAGATAAGAAGAGTGCAATAAGAATGCAAACAGGAAACACTGCAAGTGCTTACTGGGATATTATGGCATTCGGCTTAAACTCAGCAGCAACAACAAGTCGCAATGAACTTCACTTTAACTTCTTTAATGGAAGTAATAATACAGCTCTAGTCTTAGATGGTGACACTGGAAATGTTGGTATTGGTATGGATGAGCCTACTGAAAAACTTGATGTAGCTGGTAAAGTCAAAGCAACCGAGCTTTGTATCGCGGCCGATTGTCGTGCTGCATGGCCGACAGGTAATGCAGGAACTGTTACTGCCGTGACAGGAGGAACAGGACTTACAGGTGGAACAATTACGTCATCAGGAACTCTAGCAGTAGATGTTGGAACAACTAATGGTAAAATTGCGCAAGTTGGGGCCGGTGATAAGTTAGCAGATTCAATTATTAATTATAATCCTGCAATTGATGTTGCCTTAACAGGTTTTACAACAGGTGCAGCTTCAAGTGTATTAGCGACAGATACTGTTATTCAAGCATTTCAAAAAGTTCAAGGTCAACTTAATTCACACGCCTCTTCTCTTGCTGCTATTTCGGCATATGATACAGATGATATTGGAGAAGGTTCGACAAACCTTTATCATACAGATGCCCGTGCAAAGACTGCAGCAGTTGTTAACTCGACAGTAGGTAGCGAGACAGACCAGGCACCTTCAGTTGCTGCGATTAAATCATATGTTGATAATCGTGCAACTCAATGGACAACAGCAGGAAGTGATATTCACTATCCGACTGGAAATATTGGAATTGGTGTAACAACACCTTATTCTCTTCTTGATATTAACGGTGTGGATAAAACGGTTAGCCTTGCAGCAGCTAGAGACTTCCCTGCGATGCTACGTTTAAACTCAACTGATCCAGCGATTGGCGCTGAAACAAATATTCTTTTTACATCTAACTACTCTGGATCTTCAAAAGTTGCTAACGCATCAATTGCTTCAATCCAAGAAACTGATGGTGCGAATGCAGATTACGGACAAGCGGCTCTTGTTTTTAGAACAAGTGGGCCACTAATTGCAGATCTTAATAAAGAAAGAATGCGAATTGATGGTACAGGTAATGTTGGGATTGGTGTTGCATCTCCAGGCCACAAGCTTACCGTAAATGGTGGTGCAAACTTTGCAACAGCATCTGGTACACAACCATTCTATATTTCAAGAGCAGGTGCTACAGTAGAAGCCTTTTCTCTAACTGTTGGTGATACAGCATCTTTCTTTGATTTGATTGAAGATAATGGTGAACCTGACTTTCAAGATATGAATTTCCGCCTAATCTATGAAGGTGGTGCAACACATACCTATCTTAGAACTTTAGCATCAGGTCCTAATGCTGGTGATGTCGATGTTTATCTACAGTCTTCTGGTGGAAATGTAGCCATCGGAAATATTGCACCTACGCAAAAACTAACTGTTGATGGTGGCATGAATGTCACAACAGGCAATGATATCTGTATAGACGGTGCAGGTTGTTTATCAACAGTTGTTGCAGCAAGTGGAGAACAAAACACAGCTTCAAGTGCCGGTGGAACTTCTCTTTATAAAACAAAGACTGGAACTGATTTAGTATTCAAAGGTTTAACAGCTTCTAGTGATCTAACTCTAACGGCAAACACTGATGATGTGAATTTGGCCGTTAATACTTCAAATGGTGCCAATGAGCTTCTAAGACTCGATGCGAGTGGACGTGTTCCTTCTTCAGTTATCGATGGATCTACTGTCCTTAGTACACCTCTAACAGGATACTCTGTAGGTGCAAACTCAGCTTTAGTAGCAACAGATACGGTTCTCGATGCTTATGGAAAATTACAAGCACAAATCAATGCAAACTATACTGCAATTACAGGATTAGCAGACACTGATGATCTTGCGGAAGGTGCGACCAATTTATACTTCACAAATGGACGTGCCCAAACAGCAGCAGTTGTAAATTCGACAGCTGGAACAGAAACTGTACAAGCTCCATCAGTTAGCGCGATGAAAAGTTATGTAACGACTCAAATTGGTGGAGTTAATCAATCTCAGTGGACAACGACAGGTAGTGATATTTACTATAACACTGGAAAGGTGGGAATTGGAACAAGTGTACCAACATCTGATCTACTTATAGTTCATGGAGTTCGTCAACTTAGTTCAACAGGTTTAGGCGGTCTAGTTGTTCAATCTGGAAATGATCAAGTCGGTATGCAAGTTTTCGATATTGATGGAGATGGAGCAACAGGAGATGACAAGATTCCTTCTGTTACGTGGGGAGATAATCCTTCTGACCCGTTAGTTTTTGCAAGATACACTAGTGGGAGTAGCTATACTGAGTACATGAGGCTGACGGGGACAGGTGAGCTAGGTCTTGGTACAGATGCACCATCTGAAAGGCTTCATGTAGCAGGTAATGTTTTAGCTGCAGCTTACCTTTATACTTCAGATGAAAGATTCAAAGAAAACGTGGAAACGATAATTGATCCACTTCATAAGGTAAATTCTCTACGTGGGGTAACTTTTGATTGGAAAACAGATGAATTTCCAGAAAGAAATTTTCCAAAAGAGAAGACTGTAGGTTTTATCGCTCAGGAAGTTGAAAAAGTTCAACCAGAGTTAGTAAAGACTGGTCAAGATGGTTATAAATCAGTTCAGTACGGTAATATCACAGCGCTATTAGTAGAAGCAGTAAAATCAATTTCAAGTAAAATTGATAAGCTCTTTAATAATGATGAAGAAGTGAAAAGAGAGATTGCTTCACTTAAAGAAGAAAACGAGCAACTTAAAGCAGATATGCAAGAGATGCGCAAAGCAATTAAAGAGTTACAAAAAGCAAATAAGAAATGAAAATTCAAATAGGTTTTCTATTTACTCTACTCTTCTCGCAAGCTGTTCTTGCGATCAATACAGTTGATACTGGTTTTAAACTAGCAAGCAATGAACTTAAAACTATTGTGGCCCATAATACTTGTAAGAAAGTATGGAATACATCAACAACAAATGAACACTTTGTTTCAACAAAGACAAATCCAGAGTGGATGAATTTCTATGCCAATGCACCATCTGATATTGTCGTTCGCGACTGTCAGGTTTCTTGCTCGACTTTAAATAAAACAGGATCATATCCTAGTGGACTTTATACAATCGACATAGACGGCGCAGGACCACTTGCTGCTCTAAGTGTTTTTTGTGATATGGATAATAATGGCGGTGGTTGGACGAGAATTTACAGACACGATGTAGCTGGAGGATACTTTCCAACAACGAATTCGGCCCTACTCTACAATCAAGCAGCACCTACAGGAAACCTCTACTCAATTGTTCAATATATTGATGAGCTCGAAAGTCTAAATCGTTTTACATTTTGGATTAATTATCCGAATGAAACGAAGAAAAATATTTGGTCACAATTTACAAATCCAATTTACGACACTCCTGTACGTGGCTATCGAGGAATTGATATTGAAATGAATAGCCAAAGGTGGGGAGGCCTTGAGCTTGGAAATAATAATTTCAGCTACTCTAATGGTGATCAATCTCTTATTGATGGCTCCGTTAACCACTCAAATTGGTACTTCGCCATTGGATCAGATGCTGCTTATAAAACGGGAATTCCTTCAGATCATAATAATGACGTAGGGACACAATTAGTAGAGCTCTATCTTCATGATGAAGGGATGAGACCGATGTCATGCCAACATCTCGTTGAGCTTGGTGAATCGAAAGGCTCAGGTCTCTATACAGTATACCCAGATCAAGTAACAGCGACTCAAGTCTACTGTGAAATGGATATTGATAATGGCGGCTGGACTCTTTTCTATGCCAACGCTGCAGATCCTACAATGACGACAAAGAAGTCATATAATACGATGAAAAGCGAATTTGCTGGCATTAATATCACCAGCACAAATTACGCAGAAATTAATACCGTTGGTATGCATAATTTCTTTGATTTTTCAGCAACGCAAATGATGGCCCGTGATATCGGTAACTGGGGAGCGACAGATTTCTCGACAGTAGAATTTTTTAATCCTAATGACTTAAATCTTGTTCTCGACATCAAAGCAGGACCAAGTAGGACGACACCAGGAGATTGTGACATTATGACAGGTGGCTCACAATTTCGCTTTAGAAATAGCAATGGAACAAACTACTATTTAGATAGGCAAACTAATTGGGCCGGAGTTGGTTTTGGATGGGGAGACTGCTTCCCTACTTATACGCAAACACCAAATTCTGATGTACACGATTATCCACGACACTATATTTATCATACAAATGGTAGTGATGACCTTAACCGTGTTCGTGGCGTTGGTGGTTTCAACACAGGACAAGCAACTGTTAAGGCACGCTACTTTTTAAGAGAGAAATACGACCGTCCAAAAAACTGTATGGATATTCTTTTAAATGGTAAATCTCGAGGAAACGGTTCCTACACAATTTATCCAGAAGGGACGGCCGTCACAGTTGATTGTGATATGACCACAGAAGGTGGTGGCTGGACAAAAGTATGGCACGGCTACCCTACTCACGCTATTCGTGGAGATACTTCAGCGGAAGTTTACTCAAGATCAAATTCAATTGCCTTCAATCAAATGCGCGTTGAAGGTGTGAATACAGATTTCAGTATCACTGACAATACTTGGGAGACGGCTTATTTAGACAAAACAATTCCTAACTATTTTCAACAAGTGGCCGCTCTTACAGATGCAAGTAAACCACAAGTAAAGTTTGCAGATATGGACGGTAATGAAAACGTAGGACTTGTTGGAAACTATTTCTTTCATGGCTACGGAAATAATTGGCGTGTTTTTTATTCATGCGTAAATGTTGACCCCAATACTACGGATCGAATTTTTATCGGTGGTGCCTATGGAAAAAGATGTACTCCAAGAGACTCCATGGCCAGAGCTGAAATCACAACTTGTACTTCAACCGGTAATAGTTACTGTACAAATGCTTACAATAGTACAGAGGTAGAATCAGGCCTTGGTCTAACATTAAAACAATACCAAGAAACACGCGTTTGGGTACGCTCTCTTCCTTCAATGAAGTCATGTCGAGAGTTTCTTGACCGTGGCTATTCAAGTGGCACAGGGGTTTACTTAATTGATCCAGATGGACCACGAGGTTCAAATCCAGCCTTCCCAACAGTTTGTGATATGACAACTCATGGTGGAGGCTGGACGCTTGTATGGGGAAATACTCGTGGTGGAACGAATAAGCCTACAACTGCTATTACATATGCTGATTCAATTTCAACTCTGCCAAAATGCTCTGCAGCCGCTGGAAGCGTAAGTGATACAACAGGAAAATGTAGTCTATTATCGACTACAAGTATTGCATCAAATAACACTAACGACTACCTAGACTACTTAAACTACTTCGTCGGTCTCTCTCATTGGGATAATATTGCTGGTAATGGAGATTTTCAACTACTCTATTCTTGGTCTTACGATTACGATCAGTCATTTTCACAACAGGCGATGATGACGGTGAAAAATTTTAATCCTGCGGATAAGTACCGTTTAAATATTGAATCCTATACTCAATTAATAGGTACAGTAAAAGCGGCAATTGCCACAAGTCATAATGGAATGATGTGGTCAACACTTGATCAAGATAACGATAATCATACTGGAAATTGTCCGTCATTCTATTCAGACACTCCATTTTGGTATGCAAACTGTTGGAACGGTAAGATCAATGGAGGAGGAGAAACTTCAGAAGGTGGTTATTTCAATGGTGCCTATTGGAATGGAACTGCTATGGAATTTGCTACTGACCCAGCAACTGCAATTGGTGCGGGGAACGGTTGGTTTATGATTCGAGAGTCAAACTCATACGGAGATTATAAGTCTTCATGCAAGCAGATTCTGGAAGAAAATCCAAATGCTCCATCAGGTAATTACACTATTAACTTCTATCCTGGTCAAAATGCTCTACGAAGCGTCTATTGTGATATGACAACAGATGGTGGTGGCTGGACATTAGTAGCACGCTCAAGTGGAGTTACAGATCTTGATAATTCAATCATGGTAAGCTCTATTGCTGATAACCTTATAACTGAAAGAACACTTCCTGCAACTAGAGCTTCAATTAATCCAGAATACTTCTCTCGTGCCAATGGAACAACTGATGCCATGTTCATTTCACCTTCATACAATGGTGGAGCTCCAATAATTGAAAATGGCAATGGTACTTGGGATTATGACTATACTGATTGCGTGGGAAATCTACGTCATACAAGTCGTACAGCAGGATGTTCAGGACAAAATGCCAATGATAATTACAATAGTGCAGATGCCTTTAATATCGCAATCAATTCAGGAAATGAAGGTGTCGTGCCAGCTTATGGAACAGAAGTCTGCTATTCAGGAAAAGGTGCCTGTAGCTTTGAGTTCTACCTACGTTAATTTAGTCTGCTAAAAGCTTTGCCAAGAAACAGGTCTTGCCATCTGATTCCCTAATACCTTTATAGACAATATCGTGAGCAACCTCACCTTCCTCATTACGTGCTCGTAAGATATCAATTTTATCACCAAGGTGTGTTTCGGCCATAAAGTTAATTTCAAAGTCATTTAACTTTGCAGTTTTATGAAGCTCTATTGGAATTGAATCAAGAATCCACTGAGAATACTTCGTATTATTAACGTGCATATTTAAATCCAGATCACTATTTCGTACTGTAATGGTATTAACTTTTTCAAAGTTATCCCTTACCTCAACTTTATGAGCAATATAATCTAAATGATAATCAGTGCGAGGATTTATTTTATCCATTGGAAAGTCAGGTTTTTTCACCTTTCTTGTCACACCATCTAGAATCATCCATACCGTTGAACAGTCCCCAATCTTCTCACCATTAAGGAAGATCTCAAATTCGCGAAAGGCATACATACCCTCAGGTGCTCGAGACCACGTCTTAATCTCAATAACCTCATTCCAATGAGGAAACCTGTCCATGCGAAGCTTTTGTCTAACCAGTACCCAAAAGGATTGATCCTTAATCATATCTTCGATACCAAAGCCTGCCTCTTCGCCGTGAACAGTCGCAATATCTTGAAGATAGCCGAGCATTCCAAAGAGCCCAAGGCGCTTGTTGATATTCACATTATTGATACTGACCTGATAAGTCTTTTGATAGATTGGATTTTTCATAAAGATATTAAAGCAAAAGCGCATTCGTTTTGGCCAGTGTCTAAAAGATGAACACTATCCATGGCATTTTTGCATGGTTTTTGGCCTTTTTCTTGGCATAGCAGTTGCAACTAATAAATTGAATCAAATTCTTGGGAGGAATTTATGAAAGCTTGTTACAAAAAGCTATTTATTATGAGTGCATTATTTCTATCGAGCACTTATGTGCAAAATGAAATGTTAGTTTCTGACAACTCATACCATAGTGGCCACTACCGCGAGATCGCAGGTGAGAAGCAAATTTCTGTAACATCTTATCAAGTCCACCAAAAAGGTATTTTTGATCTTTGGTTTGATACTGCAAAGCTATTTGGAAAAGTAGAGAATATCGTTAAAATTGAAATTAAAGATGTTGATGAAAAGCTAGTAAAAGATTTTAAAGATCTTTCAAAAAGATATGAAGAGCTTCAAGGTAAGTCTAATACATTAACTGAAGAGCTTGCAAAAAGTAGTGAAGAAATCACAAGTCTAAAATCTCAACTTGCTAATGTACAATCATCAGATCCTGTTGATGATAATATTCGCCAAGAAAAAATTAAGGCACTTGAAGAACTAATCGAGCAAAGAACTTCTGAGCTAGATACGGCCAAAGAAGCAATTTCAAAATTTGATGAAACAAGAGAGAAACTTCAGGAAATTAGTGAAAAGTTATCTTCTCTAGAACTAGAGAATGAAGAGCTCAAGAAAGAAAATGCTGTTTTAGCCTGTGAACTAGAAAATGCTAAATCAAAAATAGATACTGACGAGATAAAAAAGCTTCAAGATGAACTTGCAAAAATTACGGCAGAACTTGAGGAATATAAGAACGAGTCAGAACAGAAAGAAGTTATCGCAGAAGCAGGTAGCAAAGAGATTGATAAAGATAAAATTAAAGCAAAGAAGAAGGATAAAAAAGAAGATAAAGAAGATAAAGACGATAAGTTTTCAGAAGCAGAGCTAGCTCTTATCGAATATATCAGAGAAATGAAAGAGCAAGCAGAGTACCAGCGCCAGCAACAACAAGAGGCCATGGCCATGCAACAATTTGTAAGCATGCTTACATCTCAATTTACGCAGCCACAAGTTAACTCTTACTTTGGAACATACGATGCGCTTAACCAGAGACAAGATAGTTTCTCAAGTATGGTACGCGACTTTAGAGAACAGTCTTTTATGATGCAAGATCTTAATCGACTAAACAACTGGAACTATAGTTATAATGATTACTATGGAGCAAATGCACCAATGCTAAGAGTAAGTGAATCGATGCCTTGGGGTAATTACTACACTCCAGAACAATCGATTCAAGTACAAAACTTTGACTACTCTAAAAGTGGATATAATTGGGGAAGCAGTATTCCAAATCAAAACTTTAATATGGGAATCAATACTGCAAGCAGCTCTCCTATCTTAAATAATTTTACGACTGCTCTAGACGCTACTAATAGCGCTAATATAAAGCTTTTTTAATACCCTCCCCCCTTTAATTTGATACTGAAGGCCGAGTTTAACACTCGGCCTTTTGTTTTTTTCGGTAATTATTGCCGATTTTTCTAAACTTATTCATCTATGTTTCGAAGAGGTAGGTACTAAATCTAAAGGAATTAAGGTTAGAATGATGAAAGAAATAAATATGGAAGTTGCGAAGAAAAGAATTATCAAGAAATGTCATGTTTGTGGCCATGTGCACGATACCGCAACTGAAGTTCAAAAATGTCAGAGTTGTAAAAAGTCATTCTTACCAACAAAATACTTTGATAAAGTCCATGCAAAGAACTCTTCAGACTTTAAGCTATTGTTTTCAGATGTTAACGAGCTGCACGAAGAAGATATTATCAAAGGCATTACTGTACTTTGGTAAGACTTTATTAATTCTCGATCAAGTTCCAACGTGATATCGTTCTCTTATGGAGAACACTACACACGCTACTCAGAATTTTAATTTACATCCAGTCGTTCAAAGGCTCTTTGCTAAAAGAGAGATGGGACCTCAAGAGATTCAAGAATTCCTATCTTGGGATCTGAATTCCCTACCAAACTTTGGAGCACTCATTGATATTGATGTTGCCGCAGATGAAATAATTAAAGCTATTGATAATAATGAGAAAATTGCCATTTATGGTGATTATGATGTTGATGGGACGACTTCTTGTGCTCTCTTCTATCAATTTTTTCAAAAGCTAAATCTCGAAGTAGACCTCATTCAACCTTCCCGTTTTGTTGAAGGTTATGGACTTCATAATTGTTCAATTGATCGTGCAATAGAAGAAGGTATCGATTTAATGATCACAGTCGACTGTGGAATCTCAAACGTTGAGCAAGCCGCTTATGCAAAAGAGAAAGGTCTAAAATTAATTATCACCGACCACCACAAAGATGGACGCGAAACAATGCCAGAAGCGATCGCTGTTGTAAATCCTTCGCGCCGAGACGAGCCAGCAGATTCAGACATGAAACCACTTGCTGGTGTTGGTGTAGCATTTGCGATTTGTGTTGAAATTAGAAAGAAGCTCTTGGCCCGTGGACAAGATATCCCTTCGGTATATGATCTACTTCAATACGTAGCGATTGGTACAATTTGTGACCTTGCACCACTAAGTCCAATGAACTTAAAACTTGTTCGTCATGGAATGAGACTTATTAAGAACACTCAATATGAAGGAATTAAGGCTTTCTTTGATCCAACAGATCGTGGAAAAGATATTATTCCAAGCGAAAAACTATCTTTCAATGTTGGCCCGTTAATCAACTCTAAAGGGCGATTAGACCACCCAGAAGTAGCATTAAAACTTTTAATCTCAAAAGACTATAACGAAGCACGTGAGTACTATCACCAGCTTGTTAACTGTAATACAGAACGTAAGGCCATTCAAAAAGAAGTCTTTGAAGAGGCAAAAGAACAAGTCATAGACGAACTTAAAAGAGATGGCGAACTAGACATTGCAATTGTCTATGCTCCTCACTTTCATGAAGGTGTTATCGGAATTGTTGCTTCAAAGCTTGTTGAAACGTTTAAAGTACCTGCCATTGTTTTCAGTGATGCCGAAGATGAAGGTGTGATTAAAGCATCAGCAAGGTCTGCAGGTGATCTCGATATTTATCACCTACTTAATGAGCATCGCGATCTGTTCTTAAAATTTGGAGGCCACAAGGCGGCCGCAGGGCTTTCAATGCCAGTTGAAAATCTGGAAAAATTTAAAACTTCGATGAATGCAATGTTAAAAGAAATTCCCTTGATCCAAAGAACGGTACAAGATTTTTATGATCTTGAGATAACTCCAGATGAAATTGATCCAAATCTTCTTAGAGGGCTAGATGCGCTTGAGCCTTTTGGAATGGGAAATGCAAAACCAATCTTTAAATTAAAAGGTGCAAAGCTTAAAAGTTTTGATCTTCTAAAAGATGTACACGTTAGATGGAATTTTACATCAATAACAAATCAGAAAATTAATCTTAAAGGGATTAGTTTTAATTATATGTCTAAGTGGGGAGCGCTTACACCGAACGAAATTTATGAGCGCCAAAATGATCCAAGTGTTGAACTTGATGTCTACTTCACACTTGCTCTAAACTACTTCAATGGAAATAAGTATATTCAGCTAATGGTTGAAAGAGTGGACCTTAACTAGAGTTAAGGTCCGTATCTAATTATCTTTCAATAGTCACTTTTTCCATAACTACATCTTGTATTGGACGGTCATGCATACCAGTGCGAACCTCACCGATCTTCTCAACAACATCCATACCTTCGATAACTTTACCAAACACTGTATGGCGTCCATCTAAGTGTGGAGTTGCACCAAGAGTGATGAAGAATTGAGAACCATTTGTTCCAGGGCCAGCATTTGCCATAGAAAGAATCCCTGCACTATCGTGGCGAAGGTCTGAGCGACATTCGTCTTCGAATTTATAACCTGGACCACCCATTCCTGTCCCATCTGGACATCCACCTTGAATAACGAAACCAGAAATAACTCTGTGGAAAATTAGACCATCATAGTAAGGACCTTCTTTTGCAGGAGTCTTTTGTCTCCCTTCAATAAGGTTAGCAAAGTTCCATACTGTTTCTGGACATTCTTTTGCGTAAAGCTCTACTTTGAAATTTCCCATATTAGTTTCAAAGTTTGCGTATAGACGATCAAGATCCTCTTTGTGGGCATCTTTCTTAGTTCCAAAACCGAACATAATTACTCCTTAATAATTTATATATTTAAAGCGTCCCTTAATAAAATTCGGGCGTTTCTTATGAGAATAAACACGGCGTACTTTTACACTTGCGCTTAAGTATTGATCTAAATAAAAACTTTCCTCTGAAGATAACTCTCCCTTAGGCGTATAGTAAGTTAGATAGCGATAATCGACAAAGTAGGCACCTTCAAAATTTACATTAGCTTCTTTTAAAGAAGCCTTCACTTCAATATCATTCAGGCACAGAGAGACAAATACAGGTCTTCCTTCTAACATTGATTTTGAGGACATTAATTTTTTTAACTGATCTAAATTCTCACGATAGCTATCAAACCAAATGATATTAACTCGATTAAATTTTGGAAGCTTGATATAGCCACCAGTGGCCGTTACAAAATCATTAGCGCTAAAAAAGATTTGCTCAACTTCTTTAAGAGTTGGGCTTCTCTCCATATTATGCGCACGTTCAGAGTACATACGATTAAAGGCAAATTGTATTTGCGAAGCGCTTTGATGATCTATTGAGAAACTATCCATTAGATTCAAAATATTTAAGTATCTCATATCTCTTGTGCGTTTACATTGTCCTTCTCCTGAAAAGTTTCTCCATTCAGGAAGAATTGGAAGCATATAAACGGCAGCACCCGAGTCACGATAGTATTCATCTGTTTGCACTCTTTTATACTCACGATCAACAGTCGTGGTACAAGAAAGAAGTGTTAATATGAATACGATATAAAGTAATCTCAATATAAAACCTATTTTTTAATTATTGCTTAGAGAAATATCTTAACATATTTTCTTTAATTTCATCTAACGTCATTGCATGAAGAGGATAGAAGCCTTCTTCATCCATTGCTAGGCCCCTAACTTTACTAGACTCAACACTTACACCCTGATCAACACAAATTCGATCACAAGCAAGAGTCTTAAGCTGTTCAGCTCCACCAAGTAGGTCACTGCCTTCAATCGTAACAAATAGACCCTTACGATCTAAAAGCTTATCAACAGAAGAAACGACTGCACTATTATAAATCATTAGCCTAGGCTTTGGTTCAGCCGGTGTAGGAGTTTTGGCCTTAATATGAGGCTCAAGAGATCTCCACTGCATAATCTTTTCTTCAAACTCTCTCTTCTCTTCGTCAAATTGCTGGCGATCCTTTGCTAAAAGGTCACTAAATTGAGAAATTTCATCTTTATATTCTTTAACCTGAGCTGAAGTTAGATTCCCGAAAGGAACTTCTTCAGCAGTGATTAGCTGGAGTGTTTTTGTTAGATCATTTAGATAATCTTCTTTTATTAGACTTAGAAGCCTTAGATTCTCAATACCAGTTCCAACTAAGCATAGATTTCTTGTCGCTTTAATATCTTCAAGACTAGCATGGTGTTCATTGTGATAAGTGATTCTTTCATCATCGGCAAGGGCAAGCTCATTAAGAGCATGAACTTGAGCTGCACCCATAGGATTTGCTATTGTTAACTCATTTGAGTAACAGATAAAATCAAAGTCTTCAAAAGATTCAATCGAATTTTTTAATGATTCAAGAACATCTTTACCAAGCTTTTCAAAAACTTCAGGGTTTTCTAATTTTTGGCGTTCAATTTCAGTTGTAGCATTTACCTTAAAAACGACGCGAAAAGTATCGGCCATACGAGAGCGACTCTCCAAGACAGAGTTCGGCGATAAAAAGCGCTTATGAACACGAATCACTTCCACATTACGGTGGGCGATTTCCCTAAACTCTCCTTGCGAGTCTGTTGGAATTTGACCAATAATTTTAACGTGGACACCTAAGTCTTCAAAAAAACGATAAGCGGCAAGGGCCTTCTTATCACTACCTAAAATCGCGATTTTCATGGCCCGATCTTATAAGCTTAAAGGCTTAATGACAATTAGATACCATTAAATAAAAAGAGATTTCATCTCTCCATTATCCACTACTGAATACTCAGAGAATGCATAAATAAAGTTGATGAATTGCTCCATGGCCTTGAACGAGTGCATCGATTTATCGAACTCACAACCATATTGCATATAAGTGACACCGTCAGCACCTTGAGTTAGTGCGCTGTGACGAATTTTAACGATAACAGGGATATATGATCCTTTTGTAAAATAGAATTTAAGCTTTAGCTCATCCCCTTCTTTTAGCTTTGCATCTGTTTTATCTGTCCACGGAACATTGAAAGAAAGTCCATCATGAGAGATATCAACCATATTGATTGCATAAGAATAACCATCTGACTCAATTACCGAGTAAGCTCCCATAAAGTTATTAAAGCAAATACGCTCAAAGCTTCTACGCTTCTTCTCGATATTCTCTTCTCTCTTTGCTTGGAAGTTGATTACTTTGTTATCAGACATTATTACCCCTTATTACAGATATTTTTGCTGTCTGACTTATCGTCAAAAAGGCATAAATCATGAGGTAAATAAGAGATAAAACTTGCGCTAGGCAAGAAGGTCCAAATATTAAAAACTAAATAAATTTAGATACTTATCGATATTTTTTCTTTTTCTGCCAAAATGGTGTCGAAGAAATCTCTGAGTGAATCAGTTGATAAGTTTCAAGCCTAGAGTGAACCATTAAACCCTCTTCAGTTTCAGGATCGTACTCTTCGCTAAAAAATGCACAACCTCGGTTCTCTGGCTCATGATTACAATTTGAATATTGGCAGTGACGAGCAATCTCTTCCAAATCAGGGAATAGCTCCATTAGATCATCTGGGTCAATATCATCTAGTGAAAATGATCGAATTCCAGGAGAATCAATAAGATAGAAGTCCCCAAGATCCACAATCTCAGACCAAGTGGTCGTATGTGAACCCTTTCCAACTTTTCCAACCTGCTTAGTCTTTAGCTCAACTTCGCCATCTGATAAACAAGAAATCGTTTGTGATTTCCCAACACCAGACTGGCCAACAAAAAGGGCCGTCTTCCCCTTTAGGGCCTCTTTAAACTCATTCATCCCACCTTTAAGATATTGAGTCTCATAGTCCTTATCAAGGGCGCAAATCTCGAAATACTTCACACCGAGCTCTTTCAAACGCAGGATTTCATATTGAATATCAAATTCTTCTGGGTCATAACCATCCATCTTATTGAAGACAATAATCGGCTCAACACCCCACTGAAAAGCACGCACAAGAAAGCGATCGATAATTCCTCGTTTAAATCTTGGCTTAGCAGCGGATGAAACAATAACCAAGTAGTCACAATTGGCCGCAGTAACTTTTCTTTTTGACGTTCTGACTAGAATTCTAAAGATCTCATTTTTACGAGGCATGGCCTCCTTGATGATATATTCACCAGTTTCAGCTATCGTATCTAAACAAACATTATCGCCAACAACTAGAGTTTCTCCTTTTTTTAGGAGATTACCAAGTGCCGTCGCCTTCACTACTTCCTTTGTTTCATCGATGAGACAATCGAAGTCGCGCTGGTGAGAGCGAATGATTTTAGCTTTTAATACGTTATCTGACATAGAATTCCACTGTGTAAACTTTCTATAAACTTTACCATCTCTTCAACATTTTTACATCTTATATTGACAAATGTGGCGAGTGCCATTATTTTAACTGAACACAAAGTCACTGTACGCACTCGTAGCTCAGCTGGATAGAGCATTCGCCTTCTAAGCGAACGGTCTCAGGTTCGAATCCTGACGAGTGCGCCATTTATTTCGACGACTTTCTATGAAACAACAATCTCTTAAATTTACTATTATCGTGGGATGCTTTTGGATCCTAATCATGGGTATTATTAATCTAGTCTTTAAACCATATGGAATTGACTATGATTCAGGTTGGGCCGCTACTTCGGCATTCTTCATTGCAAGTGCCCTGATCTTCAATTACTTAACGAATTCAATTCAAATCTCGAAAGATCACGTAAAGTCTTACTTGCTAGTAATCATAGTCTTCTTGGCCATGGCGCTTTCAATTAATTACATCTTTCCAATTTCAATTATTAAGAAATTTGAAATCATTAATTCGAAAATAATCTTTCCACTTTTTAGTTGGAATGTTTTTGTTTCAAAATCAGCAGATATTATTTTTCAGCAATTACTAATCAATATTCTCATTGAACATTATCTAAAATTCTATAATCGAAGAGATAGTGTAAAATATTTTGGGATATTCTTTGCAGTAATCCACCTGCCTCTATTCTATGTATTTGGACTTAAGGCCTTGTACTTTATCTTGCCGTCAATTGCAGGAGGAGTGCTCTTTGCCTATCTTATTTCATATTTCTATCGCGGCTATCTGCTATCGCTAGGGTTTCACTTCACTTTTTATTTAGGTCTGGGTGTCTTTTTAAGATATTTAAATTAATTTAATCGTCTAAACCATTAAATTTACTTAATTGAAACTTTGACAGTTAAAGGAATTTTCATGAGCTGACGATAAGTAGTGCATGAAACGAATCACTCTAGCATTACTTTCAATTTCTTTCTTTATTTCGTGCTCACCTAGCTATCATGTGGCATATGATGTTGATACGTGTGTAGAGGAATTAGATAATCGCTACACAGGAACAAATCGTTCTCCAAGCTCAATCTATAGAGTGGATGATGTCGTTATTAATCAAAAGAGTAAAGAAGCAGAAATCAAAGTAAGTTCGTGGTCTCATTCCCAATGGTTTTATGAAGGAAAGAAACCACATTACTTTTTCCAAGATACGAAATTGTTTTCTTATCAGGAAGTCGATTGTCCAAAGAAATTCGGTGAAGAATATCGTAAGAAAAATCTAGGTATTGATAAGCGAATCAAAAAAATTGACCTCTAGCCTTATTCAATTCGCTTTAATAATCTATCGTAAGCTGTTTTCTTATAACGAACAGAGATTGCCTGCCAAATATCGACATTTGAATCTTCAATAATTTCACCTTCACCATCTTCTTCCATTGCAGCAACGGCATCAGCATTGGCAGCAAATTCAGAATTCTTCTGAAGCGCATATTGATCTGCAGCTCCCTCTCCAAAGTCAAATTTAAAACCACCATTATTGGCCGCGCCAGCTGCATCAAGACCTTTCCCACCTTTTGCATCAACTGCTAGTCCATCTTGTAGCTCTTCCTCTTCATCATCATTACCAAAGTTAGAACCTTGGTTTGGTTGAGAAAGATATGGAAGTGCAGACATCAGGCCACCTGTTCCACCTGCTCTCTTATTTAAGCCTCCAAACTTTCTTCCAAAAGAAGCTAATAAGTTCTTAGCAACAGGCTTCTTCTTATTCGCCTTCTGTGCACGCTCTAGTGTTTTCTTCATAACTGCATTTGCTTTCTTATTTAGAGCGTTGGCAGATGAACCAAGAGCATCAAAAGCCTCTTGCGTAGTTGGAGAAACAGATGAAGTATCTTGAATACCGTTTGCAGCATTTACAAGTGATCCCACTAAGCTATCAGGCATACTAAATCCAGCAGCATTTAACTTATCTGTTCCACTTACAATATACTTTTTAGCGTTTGGACACGCCTTTGAACCGTTATTAGTCGCGATTTTTGGAAGACCACCAATACATTCAACTTGTTCACCAATTTGCTGAGGAGTATAAGCACTTAGCATTGTCGTTTTCTTTTGTAGAGTCTTTGCTTGAGCACTAGTCACAGAATCAGCAGATCTAAACTTTGCTAAGATAGCATCGATCTTATCAATATTCTTTTGTATCGCATCCGCTTCACTCTCCATTGCTTTTGCTGAAGCTAGAGAAGTACCACTCATTGCAATCCAAAGAGTCCCTCTTTTTATACTTGAAAGCATAAACGTATCCATTGCAGTACCTACAGGTAATTTATAAGCAGCAATTAATCCACCAAGGGCACCAATTAGACTTCCATAGTTACCGGCTTGAGCTTTACTAATTAATAGGGAAAGAAGAGATGCGTAGAAACCTGCTTTTGCGCTTGGTTTAGCTTCTGAAACCTTATCAATCCCTTTCGATTGACCTGAGTTCTTTACCGTCTCTTTTGTATGCATTAAACAAGCTGACTCAAGAGTTGCTTTTGTTCCTACAAGTGCTCCATTTGCTGTTTGAATCGTAGCATAAGCAGCATTTAACTTAACAAGAAGAGCTGCAGCCGCTGCTGCACCAGGACCAGTCGCTGCGGCAGCTTTTGTCGTTGCCTTAATCTTGGCCTCACATTCTTTTATTTGAGTTGCTGCGTATGTGTCTCCACCCAATGTACATGTCTGCTTACTTGATTCTTTCACCGTAATTAGCTCAGTTAAAAGAGTGTACTGAGTAGCTGATTCACCTGGTTGTAATTTTAAGGCTTCAATATTCTCTGTTGTTACGGCCGTCGCTTCACATGCAGTCATCGGAGCTTTAGCACCTGCCGCTGTTGTGTTAAAACACGCAGCTGCACCACCTTCTAGGGCCATAATTGTTTTAGCTCTCGCATTGACAGCAGCAGCACATGCCTGTGCTTGAACTAATTCTCCATTCCCTTGCACAAATGCAATACCAGATGCTACAGCAAATGCCGCAGCAGCTGCTTTTTGATATTTTGACTTATCTTCTGCTGTCCCCTTGATTTCCTCTAGGGCCGCTTTCTCTTCTTCAAGCATTTGTTTTTGTGAAACATCAACTTGTCCATCTTCATCAAGTCCTTCATATTCAATTCGATCTTTTCGGTCTTTAAGAGAAGTATTTTGTTTGAAGGCACTCATTAGTTCATTCACTAATAAAATACCTGCACCTAAAGCAGCAGCATAAACATCATAAGGCTTACTTGGTTTAAAGAATAACCAGATTTTTGAAACTAAGAATGCAATCGTAAGCATAATAAGAGGAGCAAAAAGTTGATTGTTGAAAATTCCAAGTCCACCGCTTGCTTCTTCTTTCGTATAGGTCCCACTATTTTGCTGACGCTTGCGGGCCATACTATCGTTATCTGATTCTTGTGCATTCTTTAATTTGAATGACCCATCACCTGACATCGAACGATCTTCTTTCGGAAGTGTACTTTGTGCCATCGCCTGTTGGCCCGTGATATTAAAGCGCGCTTGCTCGATATCAATTGCAATATTGAGATTAATCATCGTGAAGATGATGGTCGCCGTTAATAATTTATTGAGTACGTTTAAGCTTCTCATAAGAATCCCTCTTTAATAATTTATATTTTATTATAGGGCCTTAAGAGTTCCTAAAAAAGCGGGAACTTAAGTGCATTCTCTTTAATATTAACCACTTAGCTAAGATTAGGAATGCCAAAAAATTGAGTTATTTGAGAATAAATGAACGGTTTTTCTTCTCTCTCACAAGAGCGACCCTCTGCTTGTCCATCTTACGTCCACGATAAGTGGGAACATTAGGATCTGAGGCAATATCGATTTGCTTTTGAACCATAACCTTAAAGGCATCAATCATCGTATCCTCATTACCATCAAGCTCCTCGACTCCATACTTACCTAATTCTTTCACTAGGACGTGTACAGACTCAACAGTTGAAAGTGCTTGCTTATGAGGCTGGTGCTTAATGAGGAATGCTGATTCTTTATCAGAAGAAAAAGAAATTCGAGGAAGCTCATTGATATTTGTTGAAAGCTTCATCATTTTCTTAGCACATGGCCAAGTCCCATCGATCACAAAGATCAAAGGAATTTTATTCTTTAGTAATTCAATGTCTTTGTTTGAAGGTGCAGAAATATTAAGAGCATCTTCACCTGGATAGAGAACCATTGGATAATATCTTTCATCACTTAAAAGATCATTCACCTTCTTATCATTAGTAAAATCAATCCCCATGATTAGTTCACTATTAGCTAATCCAGTATGAGTTATACGACCTGTACCCAGCTTCTCTTTCTTTGCTTCCATTGGATGAATAAGAATGACAATCTTAGAGCGAATTTGAGATGTTTTGATAAGGCTACATACACAAAGTGTTTTGGGCCTTGAACAGCCCATACACTTTATGCGATATGAATTTGTGTCTTTTAAATCTTTAAGCATATATTAGAATAACTGATCCCACTCTTCCTGTGAGAATCCTCTTAGAGTTTTCTTACCTTTTTCTAGAATAGGTCTTTTTATTGCAGATGAATTTTCAACAAGAAGAGAAATTTGCTTTGCCTTTGTTGCTCCTTCAAATTCTTCTTTAATTTTTCTAAAAGTTGGTCCACGCTTATTAGCAGGAAGCTCTCCAAAAGCTTCATCCCATCTCTTTAAATCATCTTTTGTTGGTGGTGTTTTTTTATAATCAATAAACTCGTACGATACACCCTTTGCATCAAGGTACTTAAGAGCTTTTTTTACAGTATCGCAATTTTTTATTCCGTAAACTTTCATCATAAATCCTTTTTTAGAATAACAACCTGGCGACTTAAAATCTCTAAGCTCGCCCCAAGTTCCTTAGCAATATATCGAAAGACTTCTTCGTTGTAAAAACCAACATGAGTCTCGTCACGTAGATACCACCAGTTAGAGAACTTCTCTTTTTCTTCAGGGATAAAGTAAGTCATCACTCCTAAGTGACCACCTGGTTTTACAAGATCCCAGCACTTCTTAATATCTTTTGCTGGCTCATAGAAATGCTCCCACACTTCTGTAGAAGTAACAAAGTCGTACTGTTTTTCCAAAAGCTCAGGTCTATTTGCATAGTAAATGTCGTAGTCTTCAACATGATGCCCACGCTTTTTCATTTCTTTAGAAATCGTAGGCCCTGGTCCACAGCCAAAGTCTAATCCACGACTATTTTCAGATAATCTTTCACTTAAAGGCAGGATTAATCGATTCAAGAAATCAATATATCCTTGATCTTCACAATTATTTTCATGAGTATCGTAGCGAGATTTTTCAATTTCACTATTAAGCAATTTAGAACGATCTTTAAAAACGTAAGAACAATTCTTACATTCAAAATAATCACTACCTAAAGTATTCGCGTATAAATGAATTGAGTTACTATGACATAATGGACAGTGCATGAAATATTTTTATTACATCGCACCACTAATGAAAAGCTCTTTTAGCCTTTTAAAGCTATTCTTCTTGAAGTTCTTCTTCATTGATTTAGATAATTTTTGTTCCCCTAATTTATTTAGAGACTCAACAAGCATTTGAGGTAATGCGCCACCTTGCGAACTGAGATTAAAAGCCGCCATCGTTACAAAATCGGCCTTACTAGTCTTGAGGATTCTAATCGTAGCAAACTCACCATTTGATGTATCACAATGTTTTGCATCACTTATGACATAATTCGTGCGACACACACTAGGTCGATCTGAGTAAACACGGCAAGTACCCTTATCATCTAAGAATACACAGCCCCTTTGCTTATAAGGAATTGAAAACCAAGCAGCAGAATCATTTCCAGCAGCATATTGGATCGCCAGTAATTCAACATCAACCCTTATTCCATCTTCCAAAATTCGCGTGGCCAACAGCTCCGCCTCATCTTTATTTACGGATACTTGAGTATGGCAACAGGCAGAGCAACCCTTCCGACAAGAAATCATTGCTGCGGCAACAGGATCTGACTTAGCTTCATTCGTATAATGATCAATGATTTCATGAGAAAGCTGAACCCTCTCAATAGGGCCAGCCCTCTTTTGTAGGCGCTTATAGACAGAAATATAAAACTCTCTAAACTCATTTAATTGTGAGTATTTCTTAAAAGTTTCAAGTGCTCTTTGCGGATAATTCAGCTCGACCTCCTGGTCACGGCTAACTCTCTATCACTATTATATTCTAAAGCTCAACTTAAGCTTATCGCTAGGCAACAATGTTCATTTATAAAGTGAAAATGTTCGGCCATAAAAGTGTTTGGCAGTTAAACCAAATTATAGTAAATTTCAAACAAGCGTTTGAATCAAACAATTGTTTGAATATATAAGGGAGTAATTTTATTATGAAAGAGTACTTACGCCACGGACTCAACTTCTCAGTCCTCATGGTACTGATTACTGGCACTTCATTTAGTTGGGCCAATTCCCTTCCTGTCCTGCTCAGTGAGGATAAGCTCATTGCCTGGGCCGAGGAAGAAAACTTTAATCAATTAAGGATCTCATTAGAGGAACTTGCCAAGAAACAAGAAAGAGCAAAGTATGATGAAAACTTTGGTTTCAAATTAGATGCTCAAGCTAATTATCAAGAAACGAAAGAGAAATCTTTTGCACAGTTTATTCCGGTAACCTCTCCACTAGCAGATTTCCAAATGAAATTAAGTAAGAATTCTAAATACGGTCTTTCTTACGGAGTCTTGGTTAATGCAAATCAATACTCAAATAATTTCGTAAAAGATGGAACGACTTCTTCTGCAGGTGCATTCTTAGCTTTAGATATCTACAAGGATTTCCTAGGTTCAACTTCAAGAGCACAGGACGCAAGCCTTATGGTTCAAGAAGAGATTGCAAAGAGACAAAGAACAATTTCTTCACATGCATTTATTCAGGAAGTAAGAAAGCTATATTGGAAAATTGTAGCAAATAACGAATCAACTAAGATTGCTAAGGCACTTCTAAAAACAACAAAAGAGCTAGAAAAAGACACAAAGAAGAGATACCGCAGTAATATCGCTGACAAAGGTGATCTTTCACGTATTAGCTCTCAGGTTGAAGCTCGTAATGGCCAGCTATATCTACTTGAGTTTGAAAGAAATGAATTACTTAAAACACTTAAGTCTCTCTTTCCTGAAAAGCTAGGTGGTAAGACAGTACAATTAGAATCTTATGATCTTGATAGTACGGTTGAAGAAGTTATGGGTTGTACTCAAACTATTGCTCAACACTCGTCTTCCCTACCACTTGAGTATACTGAATATGATGAAGTTCTTGGACTACTTCAAAAAGATTTAGAACTTTCTCAAAAAGTTAATAATAACTACGACAAATCGGATCTAAAACTAACGACTCAATTTGAAGTTGTTGGAAAAGAGTATAGTTACTCAAATAGTTTTCAAGAAATGACTGACAATGGAGATAATCGTTTTTCAGTTGGTATTCAATGGACTATGCCGATTGGTGGAGAAAAGGATAAGACAAGAGAGATTCAAGACAAAATTATCAAACGTCAAAACCTTGCTCAAGCACAAGAAGTGAAAGGAAAGCTCGATGCGTTCCATGCACAAACACTTCGATCAGTACTAACACTACAAAATGTTATTAGAGCTCAAAAAAGAAATGAAGTTCACCTAAGAGAAACATTAAAAGACTCTAAGAGAAAGTTTAAACAGGCCCGTGTTACATCACAAGACCTCTTGATCGATGAGAACCAACTTTTAAACTCAAATCTTGATGAAGTTAGTACAAAGTATCAAGTAATAGAAACTATTATCAATTACTTCACAGTTTTCAACCAAACACCGTGTAAGTTAAATAGAAGAGTTAAGCTATGAATCAATTATCAAAATTCTTTATAGAGAATCATAAGTTTACGATCGTTGTTACGTTTTTCCTTTTAATCTATGGATTAATGGGATTAAACAAAATGACATCAGAATCATACCCAACAGTTTCCTTTGCTACAGCAGTCGTAACGACAATTTATGATGGTGCTTCAGCAAATGATATTGAAATTAAAATTACAAAACCGATTGAAGATGAAATTAGAACTGTTTCTGGAGTAAAAGACGTTAAGTCAACTTCTCAAGCAGGTTTATCTAAAATTATCATCCGCGTTGATATGGATAATGTTGACAGTGTTGATGATGTAATGAGTGATCTACAAAAGGCAGTCGATCGTGTATCTGATCTTCCACAAGATCTACAAGATGCACCGCTCTTCCAAGAAATTGCTTCGGATGAAATTCCAGTTTATCAAATTGCTCTTGTTGGACCAAACAACGTCAGAGAAAGAGATGAAGTAGCAGATATTCTTAAAGAAGATATTGAAGATATCAAGGCCGTAAAAGGCGTAACACTTGATGGCTTTGCAAAGAGAAAATTTGAAATCATTCTAGATCTTCAAAAACTTGAAAGACAACACATTGGTATCGACGAGGTTTTAAATAAACTACGTCTTAGAAATGTGAACGTTCCAGGTGGTACACTTAAAACTGACAATGACCAAAAACTTGTTCGTATTGAAGCAAAAGTTAGAAATGTTGAAGAGCTTAAAAATATTCTTATTCGTTCGAACTTTTCTGGGGCAAATATCTTTTTAGAAGATGTTGCTCAAGTAATCGATGGAAAAGAAGAAAAGAAAGTAATCACTTCATACAATGGTGAAGAAGCGACTCTTATCACAATCTCTAAAAAATCAGGTGAAGACACAATCGCGATGGTTGAAGAGATTAAAGCTCATATGGAGAAGTTTGAAAAACGCTATCCTGAGTACAAGTTCTATGTATACAACAACGAAGAATTAAAAGTTGTTAACAAACTTGAAGTACTAGCTTCCAACGCAGTTTCAGGTCTACTGCTTGTAATCTTCTTCTTATTTATTTTCCTTCCTGGACGTATTGGACTTCTAGCAAGTATGTCTCTACCACTTGCTGTATTCGGTACTCTTGGGTTTATGCCAGATTATGGACTGACACTAAATGCGATGACAGTTCTAGCGCTAGTTATTGCTCTAGGTATGCTTGTTGATAACAGTGTTGTTATCAGTGAAAACTTCACTCGTCTAATGAATGAAGAAGGATATAGTGCTAAAGAAGCAGCCCTTTCAAGTGTTAAGTCTCTTTGGCTTCCAATTACGGGAACAGCGATGACAACGATTGCGGCCTTCATCCCAATGCTAGTAACGAAAGGGATCATGGGACAATTTATTATGGCGATTCCAATCATCGTAACTGTTTCTCTGATTCTTTCATTAGTTGAATCATTCTTCTTACTTCCAATGAGACTTGCAAAGTACTCAGGTTCAGCAAAGAAGACTGGTACAGAAAAGAAAGCAGACTGGTTTACTAAGTTTCAAGCAAAGTTTGAATCGTTAATGACTATCGCGATTAGACACCGCTATATTTCAGCATTTTTCTTTACAACTATTATTATCGGCTCACTTGTTTTCATGGCCGTTGGTAATAAATTTATTCTCTTTCCAGCAGATCAAACAGAAATTTACCTTTCTCGCTTTGAAGCTAAAAGAGGAACTCCTGTTGAGAAGACAGAAGAATATATGCTTGAAGTAAGTCGTAAGATCAAAGAAAAGATCGGTGACCAAGCTAAGCATATCGTTGGTTTCTCGGGGAAAGCTGCTATTGGTTTCTCTGATCCAAAAGATAAAGAAGGTAATAACGTAGGTCTACTATTCATTTACGTAAATGATTATGCAAAATTTAATATTGCTGAAACGCAGATGCTTAAGAAACTTCGTGAAATTAAAGTTGAAGGACTTAAGTCATTAACATTTGAATCTCAAGTTAACGGTCCACCTGTTGGTGAAGATATTCAAGGTACATTCAGAGCAAATAGTTTTGATCAACTTGATGCAATCATTGGTGAGATTTCAGGAGAGCTAGGAAAGATCGATGGAATTCTTGATCTAAAAACTGATGATGTATACGGTGATGAAGAAGTTTACGTAGATATCGACTATGTTCGTGCAGATCAGCTAGGTGTATCAGCTTCTCAAATTGGTACGGCCATTAGAGCAGCTATCGCAGGAAGTATTGCAAGTACTGTAACATTAGATAATAAGGATGTAGACCTTGAAGTACGCTTTAAGAAAGCACTTAGAGGTAAACCAAATGATATTCTTAACATTCAAGTTATGGATAATCGTGGAAACCTTATTCCACTAAAGTCATTTGCCAAAATTCGTAAAGAGAATGGTACTCCAAATGTTAAACGTTATGACTTCAAAAGGTCTAAAACACTAATTGGCTCTGTTGATAATATTAATGCGACATCTGCAATGGCAAATATCAAGCTAAAGCAGATCTTTGATAAGGTTTCAGCTAAATATCCAGGTGTTTCACTACGCTTTGGTGGTGCCGCAGAAAGTACGAAAGAATCACTGGAGTCACTCGCTCAAGCAGGTGTCCTTGCAATTATTGCTATTTTTGCAATTCTTGTATTCCTGTTTAAGAGTTTTCTTCGTCCAATGATCATTATGATGACAATCCCTCTTGGATTTATTGGTTTCTCAATTGCCTTTGCGACGCCAATCCTTAGTGGTTACCCTGATCGTTCACGTCCAATCAGCTTCCTTGCCTTAATTGGTATTATTGGTCTAGCTGGGATTATCGTAAACTCAGGTATTGTTCTAATCAGCTTCATTGATGAGTTAAGAGCAGAAGGAAAACTTAGTTTAAATGAAATTCTTGTTAAAGCTTCTGGCTTACGTTTGAGAGCTGTACTTGTTACTTCTCTTACGACTGTATCGGGACTATTACCGACAGCTTACGGAATTGGTGGTTCAGATGCCATGCTTGTTCCAATGACGATGTCGATGGCATGGGGGCTAACTTCGGGAACAATTATGACTCTTATCTTCATTCCATGTGCTTACGCAATTATTGAAGACTTTGTTGAGTTTACGGATAGAATTTCGAATAAGATTTTCAAGAAAGGAAACACAGCTCAATCAAATAATGAAGAAGCTCCTACTGAGATCGTAGAGACGAAAGAGGTAGAAGTATAATGAGCAAGACAACTAGAGATTTAATTTTAGCAACTGCGAGTCGGCTTTTTGCCGACCGCGGTTATGATAATACTTCAATTCGTGACATTGCAAAGGAAGCAGATGCGAATGTTTCTGCAATAAATTACCACTTTAAATCAAAAGCTGGACTTTATGCAGAAGTATTAAATGAAAACGTTTTACGTATGCGTGATAAGCTAGACGAGATCAAAGGACAGATTTCTTCAACTGAAGACCTGGCCATTGAAATCTACAAATACTTCATGGATGAAAGTAATACTTTCTTTAATTCCATGAAACTCTTTCTTATGAATACACTTCCACTGGATGAAGCAATTATGCCTCCAACATGCCTAGAGGAACCAATGGGGCCTCCTGGGACACATGTTTTAATGGAACTGATTCAGAAAGAAATTAATTATTCTGGTGATGAAGAAAAGCTCATCTGGGCCGCTAGAAATATCATGCATAATATCATCATTATTTCTCTTGTTGCCCAGTCTTCTTTTATCAAACTCATGAAAGAAAAGGTCTGCAATTTCTCTGAAGAGGAAAAAATTGAGTCTATTAAAAGAAATGTTCGTTCAACTTTAAATTTTATTAGATAAATCCGATCAGACACATAGAAGGAATTTTTTCTATGTGTCGATTATTTGGATTTAGATCAGTTATATTAAGTCAAGTTCACCAAAGCCTTGTTCAGGCTGACAATGCCCTTGAGGTACAAAGTCGAGAACACCCACATGGTTGGGGCGTTGCCTACTATGTAAGAAACTCACCACATATTATCAAATCTACTTGTGCTGCACTCGAAGATAAGATCTTCAAAAAGGTTTCTGGTGTAGTTTCATCACAAACCGTACTTGGACATATTCGAAAGGCCACCATTGGAGAGACTAATATTCTTAACACTCACCCATTTCAATATGGGCATTGGACCTTCGCACACAATGGAAATATTAAAAATTTTGATGAGTGTCGTGACAAGATTCTTTCACATATCCCAGAGTATTTTCAAAAATTTATTTTAGGGACAACTGACAGTGAGGTTCTCTTCTACTTTCTCCTTTCAAAGATCTCAAAAGAGATCAACTTAAGTGAAGAAGAAATTGATATCGAATTTGTCACAAATATTATCAACAGTGCAATTGATGAGCTTATTGAAATTATTGGCGAATTGAACTTTGATCCAAAAGCTCCACCAACAGATAACTTCATTTCATTTATCTTAACAAATGGAAACCTTATGCTTGCCTTTAATGGTGGTAAAAAGCTTTACTATTCTACATATAAGAATAAATGTCTCGATCGAGATACCTGTAGTAGTTTTTCCCCAGAATGTGAGGCACCAACTAAGACAGGTTTTGTAAACCATCTAATCTTTTCAAGTGAGCCACTATCTGGTGACAATATTTGGATTGATCTTAAGCCTATGGAAATTATGGGTGTAGATTTTAAAATGAGATTATTTAACAAAAGCCTTAGATAGCTCGATAGAATTTCCCCGAGTTTAAGTACTCATGGTAATCATCCATTTTATATACCTTCATTCTACTGATCGAGTAATCATAAATAACAGATTGGAGCATCTGAGGGTTTAATCGCGATGTAGCAAATGCTTCCCAAAGGGCCTTGTACTCATTCCCATCAATAGCTTCATCAGCAAATAAGATATGACAAATTGCGAGATACTTAAGCTTTGAATCTTCTTTCTTAATACCTTTGAAAACCCTTTCAATGTACTTCTTATTTAAAAAGCCATTGATTTTTTCAAGGTCATAACGATCATTTAAAACAAGATTAATTATCAGAAGAATCTCTTCTTCTACGACCTTACCTGATAAGATTTCATCGATACCCTCAACAATCCCTTTCTTTCTTCCAGATTTAATAAAATCAGAAAAAGTTGTCAGTCTATTCTCATCTAATCTTAAGAAGTGTTTCGCAAAAGTTAGAAATAGCATATTGGCCATATCGTAAAGCGGTTTCTCTTCGTGCCATATTTTACGTATAAATTTACGATTTTTCTTAAAGACAGTTGGTACTTGAATAAGGACACTAAAGAGCCAAAATACCTGTTCTATATTATTAACGACGAAGTTCGCATCGTAGTTATCAAAAAACCACTCTTCTTCTTTTTCAGTTAATTCGTGATCTGCGAGAAGGACAATCAAAGAAATAAATGGAGAGACAACTTTCCAGCTATCGTCGTGAAACTCACCGAGATGCATCTTCTTAATAACTGATTTAACAGCTGCAATTTCCCTTTTATTTACTTCGCCATCAGACTTTACAGCGGCAATGACTTCATTACGCATCTTTAGAATTTCATCTTTAGAATATGCATTTACTGCCAAAACATTCTTAATATCAAATGAATGGATTGGAACCTTTGGCATGTGTCCACTAATATGACGTAAAATATTTCGAAGGCTTTCAAATTCAGCTTGATCCAAAACACCATCATTAGAATATGAGATCATTAATGAGAACAATAAGGCATTTGAGTAATCTCTAAGTCCTGCTCTATTAAAGTAATGGGTACGATAAAATCCATCTCTGATATATTCAAGATCTTCTTCTTTAATCTCTAGATGTTCATAAGCTTCACGTAATACATTTGGCGCTTTCTTATTTCTAATCTTCGTACTAAATACGTCAAAAAGGCGAAAGAAAATCTGCTTCTTTTCCTCATAAGTAAACTTAGCATTGATATATTTGAATGAGCTTTTCCATCGATTGTAAAAGGATTGATCTTCATCAATTTCATTAATAATTTTTTCAACTTGATTATAGGAGCTAAAAGACCATGAATAGAAATAAGCAAAGAAATTCTTTCGAAGTACCTTATCAATATGTAAATCCTCACATATTTCATGGCACATCAATAGAATGACATCTTCTTTAATCAACGCTTACCTCTTTTCTTGCCATCGAAAATCTTAATCTTAGGCACATAAGTATAACAGGCCCCTAAATAGAAGGAACATATAATATAATAAACCCAAATCATTGCTACGAGTAGGTTATAAAAACTTCCGTAGTCACTAACTAAATCATCTTTAAAATACTTAAGATAAACCCAATAAGTCGATTTGCCGATGAAGAAGCACATAACAAATACGCATGCACCACAGAGCGCATCTTTATAGCTAACCTTGATTTGTGCTGAGACCTTATATACAAGAGCAAAGGTTGTAATTGTAAATGGTAACAAGAGCAATTCAATAAGATAATAAAGTTCATTTGAGTGTTTTGTTACATTTGATAACAAACCAACAATCACATTCTTTTCCATCAAAAATGAAACGATTAGAAAAAAGAGAGCTAAGACAACACCAAAAATAGCAGATCTTAGATCATCTTGAATCATTCCCCCGTCAATATCCACTTTTGAAAGAGTATTAATTCCAAAAATAAATGAAGTACTAATACCTAAACAAGCAAAGAACCAAAGACCAAGCTGATGCCAGTCCACAAATGAGCCCTTTACCTGCTCTTCTACTAGATGCTTAATAGCATTTAAGACAGAAGTATCAATTTGTGGAAAATTTGAAAAGATCATTGAAATGATATGTTCTTTTGCCGTATCACTATCACCTAGATAAGCACCAATAATTGAGATAAGAATCATGATCGCCGGGCCAAAACTTAAGATCGTAAAGAAAGTTGTTGCACCGGCCAGTACTTCTCCTTTTCTCTTTTTAAATAAAAAAATTGAGGCAATTAAGCGAAGTACGAATGTCTTACAAAATTCAAGAAAGTCTTTTTCAATTTTGTCAGGATCGAGCCTAACGGCGTTCATATATTTTTTCATTTGCTATTCAGGTACGAATACCTGACTCCCTTTCTCTTCTTTTCATCGATTCCTATATATATTCATCGGTTATAAATCCCTGAATTTTAGTTTGTTCATTCTTTTTTTTTCCGCAATTTTAAGTACCTACAAAAGTTAGCCGATAAGTATGATTAGCTGATGGTCAAAGATTACCATCTCAAACTGCTTTTAAAATGGTGGTAAAATACTAAGGTGGCCCTGGTCACTTCTAGGATGGAGAAAATAATGAGTAAGTTAATTATCGCAATTTCATTAATGTATTTATCGTCACAATTTTCTTTTGCAAGAAAACCAGCGGTAGAAGATACATATACTTCTTCAATCGAAGAATATAAAGAAGTTGAACCTTCAAAAGCAAAAGGATATGACTTCTCTCCAACGAGAAAACCCTCTACAGCAAAAACAGAAAGAGTACATAGCCCAGAACTTTTAAAAGTAGAAAGTTATACAGAAAGTAATGCCTCAGAAAGCTTACTTTACCTTTTCTTTATTCTACTTCCAATTGCAGTTAGTGCTTATACATTCTTCAGAGCGAACAAAGATTCTTACGCTAATAACCTAAAGCGTGAAGAGACTACTGATCATTCAAATGTAACTCACCTCTCAGATAAGAGAAGTACAAAAGAGAAAGACGAAGTTAAGAAAGCTTCGTAAAAATCCTAAAAAAGAACCAATTTATTTTTTATATGTTTGAGACCACTTACTCCCATTAACATGGGAGTAAGCCTTATAGACTGAACCACTAGAGATAACGACATCTAGTTGTCCATCATTATTAACATCCATAAAGTTAACTAAATGCGCCCTCTTATAAAGGCCATAATTATCTTTGTTCTCTTGCCAAATTTGTCCGAAGTTATGAATTTTAATATTATCTAATTTTCCATTCTCAACTACGATACCCCATAAATTGGAAGAACCATATGTATTGATATAGTTAGTATTACCATTAAATTGGTAAAAGAGTGTTGCTGTTTTATTTTCTGAAATCTTTCTTCTTTTAATTCGATAGATGTGAGAATTAAATCCTGAAATTGGAAATCGATAACTAAAAATTAATCTTTTTTGAACATCATAAATCTGTAAAGTCGGGATACCATCAACAATTGAGGTTCCAATATACTCTCTTACAATGTCGCCATTTATATCAATTTGGTAAAGTGCGGAATCTTTCTTGTAATGAGTTTTAGCTCTCTTCTTCTCTTCCTTTTTGCTACCTTGTGTATAAAAATCATCGAGAAGCCAGGCATCCTGAGCAATACTATTTGTTGAAAATAATAAGATCGGACATAGGCCAATCATCAATTTTAATGACAACATATGTTAATTATATCATCGAGTTCAAATTCCAACATCCCCATGCTCTTTTATTCCCCTATTTCGTCAAAAACAGCGACAAACAATATCCTCGAGGGCCTAGAAGATTGACGTATGCTCGACTAATTCGATAATATTTTGCAATAGGACACACAGAGGGGACATAATGCAACGCCAGATTGGTTTTATTAAAAATCAGAATCAAATTATTATCAGAGATTTAAATAGCAACACAAAAAGCAAGATTGCTGACGTGTCAGAAGTATCTGAAGAGAAATTTGACTGCATCTTTTATTCTCCTGAATTATTAGAAGAAGAGGTTGTCCATAACTTTCTAAAGAAAGAATCAAAGTACACTCCACTACATGAAGGAAATAATTTTTTTGAAAGCTCTGAACAATTTGAAGCAGAATCAAACGATAAACTAAAACAAGTATTTGATAAGATTTCAAGTAACTGGATTTTGCAAAATAATATTGTTCTACTAGAAGAGCTATTCGAAGTAGTGGATCACCTAAAAGCTCTATGGCCAAATGATAGAACTGCCTTTTTCGAAGAACTGTGGCATATTTTCAAAATCAACCTAGGTGCTAATAATCTAAAGCTTATCTATAATGATATCGAAGACGTTTCAAAAAATAGCGATAAAAAGGCACTCGTTCACATAACGATTGATGGGGACAAAAAACCAAACCCAGTTAAGGGAAAAGAATTTGAAGCAAAGTTAATGAAACACTTTGAAGAAGAATTCGTAAATGCTTTTCAAATTGTAGAATACAGTGAAGAAAAGGGTGAATTAACTATTTGTGGAAATATTCTAAAGAGTCCATTTATTATTATGGCCAATATTGGTCAAATAACAAAGCTTCAAGAGTCAGTTCTTGCAACACTAATTAAAGCATTATCAAGATAAAAAAAGGCCCGCTAAGCGGGCCTTTTTTTTTATAATAATTTACAAAGATCGACGACCTTGGAATTTTGAATTTCGAAACTTACCTTATGTGGTACAGAGCTCTTTGCATCCTTAATAATGACTTCATATTCCTTTGGAACACTATCACCTTGTGGACTTATTCCAGTTGCAAATGGAATCCCTGGAACAAAGCGGATAGGTAATCTCTCTTCTCTTTGCTCTCCAAAAAGTTCAAAACTGATCGTTCCCTTTAAACAAGCAGAACTTGTTTGTAGATATCCAAAGTATGCTTTTGGCATCGATTCAACTTGAATATTACGAGACTCTCCATCCTGAATTGAAATATCTTGGACAATGAAGTGCTCACGCCCTGTCTTCTCTACACGAACAGTTAATAGTTCATTTGCATTTACTTTTATACGATTTAAAACATCAACACTTTGTTCAGATCCATTGATATAAAGTTTATCTTTATTTCGACTGAAGTTCTTAAGCGTTATCGTTCCACGCTGGTTACTTGTAGGCTCACGCTTTGTTTTAGCCTTTGGCTCTACTGTCGTTGCAACCTCAGTTGGAGTTGTTGATGAATTTTTCAAGAAAGGAATATGATCCTTAGCAAAGTAAACTCCAGCAGCAATTGCTGCCACAGAGGCAACATGAATGAAGTAGTTCTTTTTCTTTGCTTCAACTTTCTTCTTTTTCTTAATTCGCTTGATCTTAGTACTAGCACTAGTCTTATTAGAGCGAATATCAATCTTATTAATTTTTGTTTTTGATGACTTTGAAGCCATATCAAGTTTAGGTAATGAACCTTCTACTTGAATATCTGTTTGTTCATCAATATCAAGTTCAAAAAGTGCCTCTTTTTCTTTTCTCTTCTTAGCTACAGATGGTTGAGTTGCATCAACACTTTCATCACTACTGTAAGGCTTACCTTCTGTTTCATTTTTATAATCTTTAATATATGGGCCAAGCTCAATCTGACCAAATTCATACATTCTTTCACGGTCAACTTTAATCTCATCTTTGAATAACTCTTTAGCAAAGTATGAAAGATCTGAAGAGTTGAAGTCTGGATAAGTTGAGTATAAGAACTTATTTAAAGCTCGAGCAAACTCTTCAAGAGATTGGTAACGCTTGTTACGATCTTTATGAAGGGCCTTTAAAATAATCTTATCAAGTTCTTTTGGAACCATTGGGTTAATTGATGAAGGTACAGGAATTTTACATTCTTGAATCTTCTTTAATACCGCTAGATCATTTGAAGCTTTGAAAAGCTTTCTAGAACATAGCATTTCCCATAATGTAATTGCTGTAGCAAATAGATCGTAACGTGGATCAAGATCTAAACCATCTAAGTATTCAGGAGCAAGGTATGATAACTTACCTTTAATAGTTCCCGCCTGAGTCGCTTCAGAGTTAGTTTCAGACTTTGCAATACCAAAGTCGATTACCTTTACTGAGCCATCAAAAGTTAACATGATATTATGAGGTGAAATATCACGGTGAATAATATTTGCAGGTTTCCCTGTTAGTTTATCAGTGAATGTGTGAGCGTAGTGAAGGCCTTGGGCTGCTTGAATCGTAATAAAAGCTGAGATTTCAACAGGAAAGACATAGTTATGTTCTTTAAGTTTATCGATATATTGCTTTAAGTTTCTACCATCACAATATTCCATCGCAACAAAAAGCTGACCATTATGAAAACCATAGTCATAGGTCTGAACGATATTTGGATGTAATAATCCAAATGTCGTCTTAATTTCATCCATGAACATAGTTTGAAATGCTTCGTCAGATGAAAATTGTGGCTGAACCATCTTGATTGCTACAATTTTATCGGCTTGCTCCCCCAGAAAGCGAGCTCGACAAATTTTGGCCATACCACCATCAACTAGGTGATCTAGAATAAGGTATCGACCAAATCTATCAAATTTCTTTTCTTCACTCATTACTAAAGCTCCTCGAATTTTTATCGGAACTTCAGAGTGCAAACTTTAGATAAGTTTTTGACTAAAAATGCAGAGTTTTCACTCTATAATTTGGAAAATGAATCTTTAAGTCACCGATATCAGATGTAGCACAAAGTGTTTTACTCTTGTATAACGACAAAAAGAATTTATTGAAGTCTGGATGGTTTGCAATGGCAAGATCAAAGTCATTAGTTACGACAGGCTGAAGCTCTTTCGATAAAACTTGATTATAAAACATTGCATGAGAAATTCGGTCAGAGTCTAAACTAAATGTGATAGCAACATAGACATCCTTACACTCTTTAAGGCGTCTTGACTCACCTTCAGAAAACCATTGCCAAAACGGAGAGCTTGGCTCGATTTTAGTTAAGAAAACATCATACATTAAATTAAGCTCTGAATACCAAGAGAGGCGTTGAAACTTCAAAGGATCATTCCAAGGCTTACCACCAGCAGTACCACCCTTGATAATAGATTCTCCGCCTTTGACAAAGTTCTTTGTCATATTTCCGCAAGAAGTTAATAAAACCAGGGCAAAAAGAGCTAAAATTTTAGTTTTCATGTATCCAATTATAAGTTTCTTTGAAAATAATGTCTTGTTTTTTTATGGTCTTTACAGAATTAAACTCAGGGATTTCAACCTCTTCTCTAAATTCACTCATAATTGTCTCAAAGATAATACTGTCTTTATTACTACTAAAGATTAAGTTTCGACATTGCATGAAATAGACGTTCAATTGAACTTTTTTCAAGATTTGGTTAAGAACAACTAGAGTCTTCTTTGTTACAAAGTTATTGGCCGTTAAGTCATTGCTTTGCTTTGATAGCTTAATATGAGAGCGTGACAAGAAATTTGGTTGCCATGGTATTTTAGATATTAATTCATTTTTTAAGTTCTTATTATATTCAGTTCTAATTTTAGGATTTAAGAATATATTACCTTTTACATTATCAAATAGCGTGGAATAAAAAAGAGAGATTAATGCACCTTGATTAACGGCCAGAGTATAAATCTCCTCACCTTGCGCAAGTTTACTATGTTGATATAGTTCATTTAAAAAATTCTTAACGTGATTAATACTTTCAAAGTGTCCACGTGTGCCAGAACTTAGGCCATGGCCAATATAATCAAAACAAACAACATTCACCCCTTCTTCCACAAGCAAGGGAATTAAACTATCGTAAGTATAGTGGCCTCCGCCAATATCATGAAAAAGAATGAGGGTTTTTGCTTCCTCATTACCTGAATGATACTCACGAATATAAATCGAAGTATCCATCTTCAATTAACCGATATAGCTTTTAATCGAGCTTTCAGCTTCGTCTGAGAGATTAACAAATCGGAGAGCAAAACCTTGGTTCTCATTAAGATGTCTTACTACTAGGCCCGAGGCAATAAAGTGGTAATCAGTATTTTCAGGGTGAACATTTAATGTGACCTCATCACCTACATTAAATGGAAAATTCGAAACAAGAACTTGCATTCCACCAATTGAGATGTCGCGGCAAACTCCTTCAAATACTTGTTGAGAATCATGAAAGAACATACGAGCAACAAATGGTTTTCTTTGATTTAATCTTCTTTCATCATCTGTAATTAATGGAGGAACAGTCCCCATTACCTTCTTAGCAATTGGTGTTTCTGCTAAGAAAACCCATTCGTTTTCACCAGGTATATAAGCAAGAGTTTTTTCATTAATACGATTTTGCTGATAAGCCTTTTGTAAATCAATTACACTAAACGGCCCATACTCAACTTCTTCCATTCCTCGATCAAGACCAATTTTAATCGTAATTATTTTTTCATCATCTTTGATATCATCCCATGAATAAAGAACGACGTGCTGATCATCAATGACAGGAGGCATATCGAGCTCTGGAGGAAGTTCATCCATTACACGCTTATTTAATAAGTGTCCTAGCTCAGTTGCTTCTGAAATAAGTTTCCAATTATCAAATCCTTTAGTCCAAACATAGCTATCAGGTGTCAGCTTTCCTTTTCCAAATAGGACTTCAACCTCTTCCAATTCAACAGGTCCTACTCTTTCACCTTTTTCAACGTAATACCATTGTGCCATTTTCTTCTCCATTTGATTTGCACTTCCTATTTTAACCTGTTGATATCATTAACAAAATTAATGAAAAATATTGCCCCTAAGAAGCATCAAATGGGAATAATACTTTAGTAAAAAAGGCTGAATTATATTTAAGTTTTAGTTTTTCTTAACCGAAGAGTTAATTGATGAAAAAGATCTTACTTGTTTTGACATTATTATTCATGGCCTCTTGTGCGAAAGAAGAATTTGCGACTCGCAAGAATTCTGACTCATTTGGAACTGATCCAACTCAGACAGTAAACAGTGAAATGTGTTCTAAGTTTACTTATATTAGGCCACCTGTTGACCTACTCTTTGTTTGGGATAACTCAAGAAGTACCAGCTTTATTAGTAGCCAGACTAAAACGGCACTAAATAATGTTGTAAACAATATTGCGGATCGATTCGATTACCAGGTTCTTATGGCGCCTCTTATTGGTTCAGGAAATAATGAAACTTATTTCTTTTCTCGCTCAGGAATTAATCCTTCAGGAGTAACAACGATATCTCGTTACGCCGCTTCAAATGTCATCTCAAACTTCAGTGGTGCAACAGGAACAGAGGAAGCTGGACTTACTCGTATTAGAGACCTTGTAAAATTAAATCAATTAAATGGTGCCCTTAGAAAAGGTGCTCATACAATTATTGTGATCATGTCTAACGAGGATGATAACTCTTGGGTTCCTTCTGGTTCAGGTGTTTCAGGGAGACATCCAATCGGAGAAAGGTATATGAAAGGGATTTCTCATGATCTCCTTTGTATGCGTGGTAATTACAATGGCTCACTCTATGATCAATCTGTCTTTAGTAACGAAGAAAAAGCAATGTTTGGAATCACTCGTACGACTTATGCTACTTTTAATAGAACATGTAGTAATGTCGGAAACTACGAACTCGACTCATCAATGATGAGATTCATTTCTCTAGCTCCATCTGTTCAGCCTAGCTCTTACAATTGTCCGCAAATTAGCAAAGGTGAATTGAATTATTACTATCATAAAGCTAGTGATTTAATTTATAATCAACCATATAGTAATATAACAGGTAGTAATCCATATCCATTTCCACGTTCTAGTAATTCATACAACGGATTTGGCTACAACGATAATATTAACGTATGTACTCAGAGTAACTTCAATAATATTTTTGACCACGTAAACAATTCAATTGTTGATGCAATTCTTAAACACAAATACAACTACTGGAAAGTAGCAGAGCCAGGTGCTCTTATTGACACAAGTTCTCTAATTATCACAAAGTATGTAAGAGGAAGCTCTCAAGCTGGAACACCAATTCTTGAAGGAATGAGCAATGGCTATACTTATATTGGTGAGAGAGGAAACTTTGCAACTAGATACTCTCCTTCAGTTGGAGAAGAACACTCTGGCCACATTATTCGCTTAAATGGAAATGCAATTGTGGAATATCCAGAATGTTTAGTTGTAAGCTATCAAACACCACAAAACTTTTATGGTTACGTAAAACTTAATAGTAAGCCTGTTGAAAGTTCGATTACTCTTAAGATTAATGGGCAGACTATTAATAAGAGTTCGACAAATGGATGGCAATTAATGAAATCAGGATCTAATCCTGCTTATTATTCAAACTTCAATATTAAGGTGACAAGTCCAACAGATGACACTCCAGCGACACCTGTTATGAACGAAACTGGTTACTTCTTAAAACTTTATGGAAATGCTGTTTATAGTGATGGTGCCAATGTTGAAGTAAACTTCTATCCAACTGGAAACTAATAACTATTACCGGCCTTTTCTTCATTTAAACGTTGCCAAGCAACTTGAAAGATTAGGCCCGGTAAAATTTTAATCAATTTATCCATATCAACAACATTAGTCATATTACCTTTGTCATCCACGAAAATATCTTCCACAATTCCCGCTAATATTGCAGGACGAATATCTTCAGCGTTAACAATCGCTTCACCTTCTCTAAGCTCAGCAATAACTGCAGATAAATCGGCAGAAGACTTTCCTTTAGTAATACCTTTTGCAAGAAGTTGATTCTTCATACGAGAAAGAATTAGATTGCACTTCTTCGTTGTTTTTATTTTCTTATCATCTGTTTTTATTTTTTCAGCATTAACAAAAGCTACAATACTTCGAAGATTTTCAAGATTAGGTATTTTGACAAGCTTCGGTTGCCCATCCTTGTCATCTTCCATAACAATTAAACCTTCTCTTTTTAAAAGTTCTATCATCTCTTCAAATTTAATTTCAGAAACACCAAAGATATCGAATAGGTAATAACGAATTGAACTTATATGAATTCGATGAGCACCATCCTCACCTTTTTGTGCGTGTACTTTTGATGATAGATAAATCCCTGCAAGAATTCTTAGTACATCTGTTGTGTGAAAGAAGACATACTCGCCAACTTTACCATCTTTACCGAAACCAACAGAATTAGTCTCAAGTGCTTTTACACGATCATTCGTCTTTCTCAAACGTTCAGCAAGAGTATTAACGATTGTTTTAAACCATGGATTAAGACCCTGCATTGTTTTATCGAATGCAGAAAATGTAACGCGAACAACATCTGTAGGAACAATGGCAGCAGCAGAACAACTTCTTCTTGATCCCTTATCATCAAAATAGGCCATCTCACCAATAACTTCACCAGCACGAAGGATTGCAATTTCAACAAAGCCCTGTCCTTTTGGAATATAGAGTCTTATCTGTCCTTTTTGAATAATATAAAGAGAATCCGCTGGATCGTTTTGGTTGAAAAGAACTTCACCTGCTTTGAATCGAACGATACCAGATTTGTGTTGTTTTTGTGTTTGAGCTTGGGCCATCCATAGTCCTACTAAAAAGCAGGACTACGAAAGTCCTGCAAATTTATTTAATTTTTTCTAATATCAATGATAACGCCTCACCGCCACCGATGCAAATAGAGGCCAAACCGTACTTTGCATTTTGGTTTTTCATAGCAGTCATAAGTGTTACCACAATACGAGTACCAGAAGTTCCAATTGGGTGACCAAGTGATACACCAGAACCATAGATATTAAGTTTTGCGTGATCAATTCCCATTTCTGCCATCGCTGCCATTGGAACAGCTGCGAAAGCTTCATTGATTTCAAAAACATCAATATCTGAAAGTTTTAGTCCAGTTTTCTCAAGGTTCTTCTTCATTGCTTCAATTGGAGCAGTTGTAAACCAAGTTGGCGCTTGAGCGTGAGATGCCCAACCAACGATTTTAAATTCTGCTTGGTCTTTATATTCTTCACCTGCAAGAACAACAGCAGCAGCACCATCATTAATAGTTGATGCGTTAGCAGCAGTAATTGTTCCATCTTTTTTGAAAGCTGGTCTTAGACCAGGAATCTTATCAAACTTAGCCTTGAATGGTCCTTCGTCTTCAGAAACAACTACGTCACCTTTACGACCTTTGATTGTTACTGGAGCGATTTCATCTTTAAAAATCCCAGCTTCGATTGCAGCTTGAGCTCTTTTAAAAGACTCAATTGAATAAGCATCTTGTGCTTCTCTTGTTAGGTTATATTTTTCAGTACACTCTTCTGCACAATTTCCCATTGCTTGGTCAGAATAAACATCCCAAAGTCCATCCCATTGCATAGCATCTTTAACTTCTGCTGCACCAAATTTTGCAACACCAGTTCTAGAGTTCATAAGCAAGTGAGGAGCTTGTGACATATTTTCCATACCACCAGCAACAACAACTTGATTGTCACCTGTCATAATTGACTGAGCACCAGAGATAATTGTCTTCATCCCCGATCCACAAACTTTGTTAATTGTTGTACATGGAGTTGCTTCGCTTAGACCTGCAAAGATTGCGGCCTGACGAGCTGGAGCTTGTCCAACACCTGCCTGAACAACGTTCCCCATAAATACTTCATCAACCTTATCTTTTGCGATTCCCGCTTTTTCAACTGCAGCTTCAATTGCCGTTGCACCTAAGCGAGTTGCTCCAACTTCTGCAAGTGAGCTTAAGAAACTTCCACTTGGTGTTCTAGCACCAGAAAGAATATAAACACTCATTATTTACTCCTTTTTATTTAGTCTTATTTAAAGTCCAGATATATTGACACACAAACAGTGGCTTGTTAATTATCTTCTACTTCTATATAGATTTTCGTAGCGTTAAAAAAGGATATTGCGAATGCTTTCAAGAACAAACGGGCCATTTTTAATTGATCTTCCAAATGAGTGGGCAGATTCTGTACTTGAACTTCTTCAAGATACGTATCGCAACGAGTTATTTGATGCTAATAAAGTTTTTGAAGTCTATGGAAGATTGCACAAAGGTGAAGTTCTAGTAATTGCTTCTCTTGTGGACACATCAAACCAAGCAGCTGCTGCTACAACATACTTTGCCTCAATGGATCTAGAAGAAAACGGTGACCACACTAAGCTTCTAGAAGGATTAGTGGATTCAATCGGTGCCTTCTTTGATCAATTCTTTGCAGACGAAAACTGGGATGATTACCAGGATATGTGGAAAGAAGAAACTTTCAAAGGTACGCAACTATACTGCAAAGTGACAAGAGAGAATGTTGGCCTAACAATCCAGGCCGATAGACTACTAAACCAGTAACACGTCGCACCTATAGCTTTACCCTCGTTAACTTGCCAGAGCCTCTAATCTCTAATAGCATTTTTATATAAATATTCATTAGAGAGGGATTTTTATGAAAAAGCTATTATGTTTAGCGCTGCTACTTTTTTTAACTCAAAAGATTTGGGCACAAGAAGAAAGACACCGCACAGTGGAAGGCCAAATTAATTGGGGACCTTTTGTTAATTGTGAAATTTATAATAATTCACATAGGTTTATGACTGTTCTTGATTATCAATACACGATTACATACACGAATGGATTTCAAAGAACTTTTAACTACCGTTGCCAACATGGTTGCAACGTTAGAAGCTTTGATTTCACAAGGTTCTCGGGGCCAACAAATCATCCAAATATCATGGCGGCAACTTGTCGTGCCCATGTTTTTAAAGAAAGAAGAAATCGTCGTAATTAATATAGCGAAAAAGAAAGCCTCCGAAATGGAGGCTTTTTTTATTTGAATAATTTTGCTCTGTACTTAGGCTTAATTAAATTTTCAACTGAAAGAATCTCATCTAATTCTTCTTCTGAAAGTAACTTCTTCTCAAGAACTAATTCTCGAATTGATTTCCCCGTCTTTACGGCCTCTTTTCCAATAACGTCACCCATGTGGTGGCCAATAAATGGATTTAAATATGTAATGATTCCAACTGAGTTTAAAACCATATTTGTTGTATGCTCTTCATTAGCTGTAATCCCTTCAACGCACTTCTCTTTTAATGTCGTAGCAGCATGACTAAGAAGATCAACTGATTCAAATAGAGATTGAGCAATAACTGGCTCCATTACATTAAGTTGCAGTTGTCCTGCTTCAGCGGCCATTGTAATAGTCATATCATTTCCAATAACTTTGAAACAAACCTGATTTACAACTTCTGGAATAACTGGGTTTACCTTTGCTGGCATAATAGATGATCCGGCCTGGAGCTCAGGAAGATTGATTTCATTAAACCCACAACGTGGACCTGAAGAAAGAAGTCTTAGATCATTACAAATCTTTGAAAGTTTAACCGCTGTTCTTTTTAAAGACCCAGAGATCATGACATAAGCACCACAATCTGATGTTGCCTCAATTAAGTTTTCCGATTTTACAAAACTTTCTTCTGTAAATTTTGAAAGAAAACCGATGGCAAGATCAGAATAACGATCGTGAGCATTTAGTCCTGTTCCAATTGCTGTCGCACCTAAGTTAACTTCTAAAACAAGGTCACGACAACGAGAAAGAGAGCGCACTTCTTCACGAAGATTAACTGCCCATGAGTGAAACTCATCTCCTAATGACATAGGAACAGCATCCTGTAATTGTGTTCTCCCCATTTTTAAAACTTTTTCAAACTCAACTCCCTTCTTTTCAAAACTATCTGATAGCTCTTGAATTCGCTCAATTACTTTAGTCATATAAAAGAAAACTGCGACACGAAAACCAGTTGGATAAGCATCGTTTGTTGATTGAGATTTATTTACGTGATCGTTTGGATTTAAGACACTATAATCGCCACGTTTATGTCCATTCATTTCAAGAGCAACGTTAGCAATAACCTCGTTAGTATTCATATTTACCGAAGTACCAGCTCCGCCTTGAAAGACATCTGATGGAAAGTATTTTAAGTAATCATCAAGGTTTGCTAGGATTTCATCACAAGCGCTAATAATCATATCGCACTTATCATCTTCCATTGTACCAATTTCTTTATTAGCAGCTGCTGCTGCCTTTTTAGTAAGAACCATCCCCTTAACAAAATTAGGGTAGTCTCCAATTTTTGCATTTGATATTTGAAAATTATTTAGGGCCCTTTGCGTATGGATTCCATAAAGCATTTCATTATCTATTTCTAATTGTCCGAGTAAATCTTCTTCAATTCTTGTCTTCATAAAATTCTCCAATAATAGAAGTATTTAAGCACAAGAACATAAAAAAGGCCCTCAAAAGAGGGCCTTAAAAGCATAGGAGTATGAGTTATTTATTAACCCTTGATTCTGAAGACCTCTTGCATCATTTTATCTGCTGTAGAGATCGTCTTAGCATTAGCTTGGAAGTTTCTTTGAGACGTCATTAGGTTAACGAACTCATTTGCAATATCAACGTTTGAAAGTTCGATCGACTTTGAAAGAACTTGTCCACGTCCTGCTTCACCTGGTTTCCCCATTGCTGGTTGACCAGAGTTTTTAGATTCTTTAAAAAGGTTTTTCCCCATTTTGAAAAGACCTTCGTTATTATCAAATTTTGCAATAGCGATTTGAGCGATATCTCTTGTTTCACCATTGTCATAAACTGCAGTAAGGATACCATCATCGTTGAACGATAGAGATCCAAGAGTAGCAGCTGATGCACCATCTTGAGTGTGTCTAGCAACTGCAGACCCTGAACCATACTGAGTTGAAGCATCAGTACCATCTCCACCTTCAGAGATTGATTCACCCCATGAGAATTCAATTTTTTGACCTTGTTGTGCACCTTTATTGAAGTTGAAAGCATTTGAAGACTCTACTTCTTCTTGAAGCTGACCTTTGTCGTTGAAGATAAGTTGACCTTGTGCCATTTCAACCATAGTTCCTGCTTCACCACCTTGAGCATCAGCACCGTCAACCATTGCACGGTAAGTCCAGTTATTATCAGCAGTCTTATTATAATAAACAGTAATTAATCTAGCTGTACCTACGTTATCGTATACAGTCATTGAAGAAGAAAAGTTTGAAGTTTCTTCCGGATTATTTGGATCAAATTGCTTAACAGAAGCTCTTGAGTCTAAGTTCATAGAAAGCTTAACTCTTTCAGTTGCTTGAGCTGGAATCGTTGTGTTTCCTAACTTAATCTCACCTTCTTTATTTGTAAGTGTTCCATCTTCATTTGATTTGAAACCAATTACTTTATATCCATCACCGTTAACAAGCTCACCGTCTTTGTTAAAGTGCATTGAACCATCTCTAGAGTATCCATTTCCGAATGGAGCTTTCACCTTGAAGAATCCATCACCTTGAATAGCAAGGTCAGTGATCGACTCAGTTCTTGCAACATCACCTTGAGTCATGATTGGCTTAATGTGAGCTAGCTTTGTACCAGCACCGAACTGATCTCCACCTTCGATCCCTTTTAGAGAGACTGCAAGTACATCTTGAAATTCAGCTCTAGAAGCTTTAAAACCATGTGTCCCAGCGTTTGAGATGTTGTCTGAAACAACGTTCATTCCCGCTCCAGAAGCGCTTAAACCAGATACACCAATGTTAAATGACCTTAAAATACTCATTCGTCCCTCCTAGACTAAAACTAAATCTAAACTGCTCTGTTAGATCCAGATCTAAAAACGACTAAATGGAATAAAGATTTTTAAAGATGTGTTTACAACGACAGGCAAACACGAAGCTTCCGTTAGGACCAGCTAATTAAATCTTAAACCAATACAGTCGAATCAATTTTTGTAAATACGTTACTCTCTATACTTCCCTTATCAATGGCCGTTACCACCTTCTTGGCCGGTACATCCACGATATAGGCTGCTTTATCTGTAATTACTAAAGAATCCTTTCCACCCTTACTTTGAAGTTTTTGAAAAGCATCCTTAAGTTTAAAAAACTCGTTACTATCAATATCAATATTTCGCTCTTGCAATCTCTTCGCTGCATGAGTCGAAAGTTGAATTCCGTGTTCTCTTTGAGTTTGCGCTAACTGATCTAACTGATGCGCTTTATTGATCTTCTCATTTGAGATCTGCTCATTTAAAAGATTTTTAAATTCTGATTGAGCAGCTTCGTTTCCACCAACATTACCAAGACGGTTACGAAGATCAACTTTCTTCGAACCAGGAATCTGGCTTACATTTGGAATATGAAAATTTGAAATATCTTTAGTTCCCATTTATTTCCAATTATTGGTTAGCGGAATTGTTAATATTATTATAGTTTTGTGCCGCCCTCTTTTGCAACGCGGCAATATTTTTATCGTTCACTTCTGAACCTGTATTAGAAGCTAGTTTGAAGCTATCAACATCACGTAAGAAAACTTTTTTTCCATTTTCTAATGTGAAAATTGTCTCTCCGTTTTCAAAATCAACACCATTAACAACACCAGTCGATTTTGTTTCACCCTTAAATTTATTCATGTCCTTATCAAAGGCCCAAACTTCAAGTGTGTAATCACCTTTTGCAGCTCTTGTATTATCAAGTTGACGGCCATTCCAAGCAAGAGTGTGTTGTCCTCTTCCAAGATTTTCTGCTTCAACCTTTCCAATTAACTGGCGATTTTTATCATAGATATTAACCATAACATTCTTAGCTTCTTTATCTAAGAAAAATGGAACATCTTTTTTATACGATTGGCCATCATAACTAACTGAGGCACCTTTCGTTAAAATTTCTTTTCCTAAGAAACTAGCACCGAAAAACTTGAGCTCTTGAGGGTCATTCTTACCCATTTTATCGAGCTTAGCATTCATATTTGTCATCTGCTCTAATTGAGAGAATTGTGCAAGGTCAGCAGATAGCTGTTTTTGATCCATCGGCTTCATTGGATCTTGATTTGTAAGCTGGTGAGAAAGAAGCTTTAAGAAACCATCTTGGCCCATTTTATTGTGCTCTTTTTCATCAACAAACTTTTGATCAACAATATCATTACCAGCAATACGGTTTAGTTGCTCACCAACCGATTCACCTCGACTATTGCCCTTTGTTTGACGTGGGCCCATACCGATTTGTGAAAATGAATTTCTCTGTTGTGGTTTTCCAATTTCTGGCATTATGCACCTATGCGTTCGCTATACTCTTGCCATCTTCTTTGACGGCCTTCTCTTGTATCTTGAAAACTATCAAATGCAAAAGAATCTTCACTATCTAATTGTCTCGCATATTCAGACTCATTTCCACTCATTTTTGAAGAGGAGATTTTGTCCGCTTGCCTTTCACTATTACGCTTTTCATTCTTAAAGCTTTTAGATTGTGAAGCAGTATCGCTCATTTGACCAGACGTGGCCGTATGGATCTTAAAGTCAGCTACTCTGATTCCTTTCATATCAAGATTTTTAAGTAGCTTAACTTCGTTTTCCTTAAAGAATTCTTTCGCTTCAATTGTTGAAGCTTCAATATTTAATGCAATCATACCATTAGCGTCTTTATTGGCCGTTACATTAAAATGTCCAAGTTCATTATGCTTTACAAGAACTTGTAGAGACTTACTATTTTCAATTCGATTCATTTCGATATAGTTAGTCACTTCTTTAATCATTTGATCAGCATTCGTTACGTTTGAAAGATCAAGAACTTCTGGTGCTTTCGCAAGATTGATTTCAGCTTTAAAATCATTTGCTGTATTCGAATTTCCAAGTGCACCAATTAAATTATTTTGAACCTGTTGTGGTGCTCTTCTATCACCTTTTGCTGTAATATCTGATGAAAAGTCTTCAACCTTAACTTCATTTTTCATACGAATAATTGAGTTATTCTTCTGTGATGCTTCTTTTGTAAACTTATTCATATGTAAGCTATTTGAAGCTTTCATTTCATTTGCAGGTTGATTATTTAATACTTGGCGATTAGCAATAAAATCTGCACTACTCGTCAACTGATTACTTTGTAAACTAGGTGCTTTCTTACCTTTAAGTAGGTTTGTTGGTGCCATTCTTAAAAGATTCGTGTTTTCACGAGGAGCTTCAACTTCTCTATCTGGTGAAACTTGCGCTGTTTCAATAATTGCTTGTGTGTGCTTACCTAGTAGAGCATTAGTCTTAACACCATTTGAAGCTAGTTTTGGTGCTTGCTTGTTTTCAGTTGAATTTTCTAATTTTGAGTTAACAAGTGTTGTTTTTGCTTTTTGTAATTCAACAATATTCTTTGTTCCAAGAATATTATCAATATCACTGTGCTTACCAACTGGTCTATTCTCTACTGTACTTGCTGAGCTTAAAGTTGAAATTAAAGATGTCGGTGTTGAGTGTTTGGCCATGGCCTTTGCAATCTTTGGACTATTTGAATCTTTAATTAGCGAGCTAGTATTTGCTTTTCCCTCTTTAAGAAGCTCTCTTACTTCTTGATGAGTGATTTTTTCGTTAACTGGATTTTTAAGATTATGCTTTTGCGATTTTGACACTAATCCCTTGGCCACATTCGTAGTCAGAAGTGATTCTTGTCCTTTGGACTCCCCACCATGAAGAAGTTTACTAAACTCTTCTTTTTGTCCTTTAGAAAGCTTCTTATTGGCATGACTAGAAAGCAGGTTATCGAGAGAAACAGTTTTCGCACTAGTCTGCGACTGCTCCTTCATCCCCTTTGCTTTTAAGTTATGTCCAAGTAAGTTTTTAAGCATTATTCTTTGTCCCTTTTTTTAACGCCTTGCAATATCTTTACATAAATTCACAAAAAAATTAACCATGGAAAAGTTTACCCCTACTTCTTCATCGTCATGTATTGCTTTTGTAAACGCGCTGAAACTTCTTTATCCATCATGTTAAAGATCTTCGAAACCTTTACAGGATCGAGCTCTCCGAGAATCTTGATTGAGATAGAAGGATCTTGCTGAGAAAGTAGATTTGCCGCTGTCTGAGGCCTCATATTAGAAACAACATCAACCATGTGAATAACACGCTTTTGTTCATCAGAATCTTTCTTATCAAGACATGATAGGAAATTTGTTTGGTAAGTTTTAAATTCCTTAATTCGACCTTCAAGTTCTTTTTGATTAACAACAACTTGTTCTTGTTGATTCTTTAAGGCCTTTTCACGAATTGCCAACTCTTCTTCCTTTTTAAGAAGCTCTTTTGAGAATTCAATCAACTTTGAACGCCCTATTTTTTTCATTTTCTTCTCTAAGGCAACTTCAAGTGCCTTATCAAACTCTTCTTGTGAATATATTTTCTTCTCTTCTGCAATAGCTGAAAGTGAAGATGAAATAATCAAAACTAAAAGTAATAACCTTTTCATTTAAGCTTCCCCGGCCAATTTTTGAGCATGCCTTTTTGCCATCATTAATTCATCAATCGCTTCTTGGCGCTTCTTCTCAATGACCCTATTTTGTTCTGTTTCAAATTCATTTTTTAAATTATCAATTACTTTAACTTCACCTTTTGCAACAGAAAGCTCTTTTACTTTCTCTTGATACTGTCTTTGAACTGCGTGTAATTGATTTTCTAAGACTTTTATTTCGTCTCTTTTTGATTGAATAAACATTGGAAAAAATTGAGCATTCCTTCCCGATGTATATGTATCAAAGAAAGCCTCTTGGGCTTTATAAGTTTCTTCAATATCGAGGTTACATTTTGCAATAGCTTCGTTTAAACGGCCTTTTTCGATATTAATCTGCCCTAATTCAAGTTTAATTTTTTGTTCCCTGAATTCTCTTAGTTTTAATAAGCCTTGTAGTTTAAACTTTTCTCTACGCAATTATATTACTCCTCATATGAGTTATAAGCTTCTTCTGCATACTTTGCGAGTCCAACCATCGAATCATATAGTTCATCAATTGATTGATAATGGTCCTCACCTTGCATTTGTTTTAGTAGATCATTTAGTTGATCAATGATAATCATCGCCTTATCAACCTTAGGGTTTGAACCTTTTGAATAAGCTCCAACGTTAATTAGATCTTCGTTATCTCGATAAGCTGACATAAGATCTCGCATATGTCCTGCGACTACTCTATGTTCGCTAGAAACAACTTTATTCATTACCCTTGATAATGACTGTAAAACATCAATTGCAGGAAATTGGTTTTTTGATGCAAGAGCACGAGATAAAATAATGTGTCCATCACTGATCCCCCTTACGGCATCAGCAATCGGCTCATCCATATCTCCCCCTTCAACAAGAACAGTATAGATCCCAGTAATGGTACCAGCGTCAGCTTTTGTTCCCGCGCGCTCCATTAATTTTGGAAGCTGTGCAAATACAGTTGGAGTGTATCCCTTTTGACCTGGAGGATCTCCAGCACTTAAAGAAATTTCACGAGAGGCCATAGCAAAACGTGTAATCGAATCCATCATTAAGAGAACATCTTGATTTTGATCTCTAAAATATTCTGCAAATGTTGTAGCAACATAAGCGGCCTTCATACGAATAAGTGCAGAAGTATCAGAAGTTGCAACTACAACGATTGATTTCTTTAAACCTTCTTCACCTAAGTCATGTTCGATAAATTCACGAACCTCACGGCCACGCTCTCCAATTAGAGCGATAATATTAACATCAGCTGATGACTTTTGCGCAACCATACCAAGTGTTACTGACTTACCAACACCAGAACCGGCCATAATAGCTAAACGTTGTCCTTTTCCAGCTGTCATAAAAGCATTAATTGCATTAACACCAGTATCTAGCATTTCACAAATTGGTGGACGCTCTAATGGATTAATAGACTCACCAAAAATAGATCTCACTTCATTAGATCTTTTAATCGGGCCCTTTCCATCGATTGGGTTTCCTTGGAAGTCGATAACACGACCTAGATATTGCTCTCCAACGTTAACCTTTGTAACAAGCTCTTTTAAGTATACTTTTGTTTCTGAGTTAATCCCTGCGATTTCAGAATAAGGCATTGTTAAACATTTTGGGCCATCGATTGAAACGACCTCTCCAAGACAACGATCACCAAATTCAGTAACAAACTCGACGTTTGAACCAATAACGGCACGTGATAGGTTTACTTCATAAAGCATACCCTTTGATGCACAAACCTTCCCTACTTTTTGGTAAGGAGTTGCGTATTCATATGCCTTATGAATTGCTTCAAGGTCTAATGTTGAAAAATTATTGTGATTCATCCGAGTCGTCCTCTGAACTTGCTAAGCCTACTGCTTCAAATAACTTATCTAGACTATCAAGTTGAGTCTTTAAGCTACCATTGACAATACCGTTTTGAGATTCAACGACAATACCAGGTGCCTCGATATCAAAGTCAATTTCGACACGAGTGTTAGTAAGCTCTCCAAGTTTTGCTTGAACAACTTCTAAAACCTCTGGCATTTGTTCGAAATGCTTTTCATTGACTCTAATAAGAAGGTTTTCTTTTGTTTGTGCTTCGACAATAAGCTTTTCGAGAAGACGAATAATATATTCCCCATCATCTTTAAGCTCTTTTAAAACAATCCACTTTGCGATTGTTCTAAGTAGTGTATATGTTTGCATTTTCTGTGCAGAAAGAAGTCCTACTTGAGTACTAAGAACTTCTGAAACCATATCGTTTAAAAGAAGAATCTTCTCTTCCGCTGCTCCAGCAAGTTCAACCTTAACTTCTTCACGTCCTTGCTCTCGTCCAAGCTCTAACCCTTCACGATAAGCGTCCTCTTTAACAGCTTCAACTTGACGGGCCACTTCTTCTTGTACGGCCCTAGCAAAATCATCTTCTTCCTGTGCTCGCACACCTCTATGCTCGTGAACAATTGGATTTAAGTCAAAACCAGTATCTTTGGCCATTTGTCTTTCAACGCGAATAATCTTTTGCTTCTCTTCGATTTCACGAATCGACATTCCTTCGAAATCTTGAAACTCAAAATCCTCAACACTAGAGTTCAGAGGTTTTTGAGAGAAAGAGTGAAATTCATATTCTTTTACTTCACGAGTCATACTAAGCTACTAACCTTATCTTATACAAGGGCATCGCCATCTCCACCACGTGAGATAAACGCCTTACCTTGTTGTTCAAGTTCTTTACATTTGTGAACGATCTCTGCTTGAGCTTTTTCAACATCAGAAAGTTTTGTCGGTCCAAGAGCATCCAAATCTTCCTGTAGAAGAGTTGCTGCACGGTTAGACATATTTCTAAACAGCTTCGCTTTAATTTCTTCAGGTGCCGTTTTAAGAGCAATAACAAGTTTTTGCTGATCAACTTCTTTAAGAAGTGCTTGAATACCACGATCATCAACATAGACAAGGTCTTCGAAAACAAACATGAGCTTACGAATTTCTTCTGCAAGTTCTGGGTCTTTTTCCTCAACTCGTCCCATAATATTCTTCTCAGAATTCTTATCCATAAGGTTAAGCATATCTGCGATAGGTTCAACACCACCAAGTTGATTTGTATCAATTGTTCCAAGTGTAGAAAGTTCAGTCTTAAGAACATCATCAAGTTGTGCAATAAGTTCAGGAGAAACGAAGTCAAGGTTTGCTACCCTTAATACAACTTCGGCCTGAAGTCCCTCAGGAAGACGTCTTAGGACATCAACCTTACGCTCTGCTGATAAGTGAGCAATAATAAGCGCAATTGTTTGTGGGTGCTCATTAATTAGGAAGTTAGCAAGTGTTCTAGTATCAACTAGCTCCAGTGATTCTAGTGTCTGATTGGCACCAACATCAATGATTTGACCAAGAAGTTGCTTAGCACGATCTTCACCAAGAGCATTAACAATAAAGTCACGAGATGAGTTATCAGAGAAAAGTAGATCATTTTCTTCGTTTAGTTCAGAGTAGAACTCCTCTAAAACACGCTTGATCATCCAAATTGGCGCCTTCTTAACATTAGACATCGCATTGATAAGACGTTTTACGTCGTTATCGCGCATATGTGCGAATATAAGTTGCGTCGTACTCACACCAAGAGAACTAAGCAGAAGTGCTGCTTTGTCCTGTCCTGATAGTAGCGAGTATTCTACATCTGGGTCTAATGATTGATCGGCCACTTTTCTCTCCTCTTCCTTAAAGGGCTCTATTATTTACTATTCTCATTACGCAATCTGCTTATCAGATTCCGTACTATGAATCATATCATGCACAATCTGTGCCGCTTTTGCAGGGTTTCCTTCAACCAGTGAAATAATCTTCTCACGTAGCATATTCCCTTCAATTTTCTCTGGATTAAGCTTTTCTTCAATCTGTGGAAGAGCATCCTCAAGTCCAGGTAGTTTTTGATTTGCTTGAACCTTTTCTAGTTCTTCTAGAGTTCTTGGTAAGAAATCTTCAACAGTTTCTACTGCGTTGTCTGTTACCCACTGGATAAACGGACGAACAACTACAAAGAAGAATAGTGAGATCGTTAAACCAATTGCAAGATACTTGAAGATATTCTTGATTAACTCTCTATTTTCACGCTCACGCATAAGAGCATCAATGGCCTCAAGATCTTCTTGTTGAAACTCCATATTCTTAATTGTGATAACATCACCACGACGGTTATCAATACCTAGAGTTGAAGCAACGATCGCTTGAAAATTTGCAATATCAGCTTCCGACCATGGCTCATACTTAGTAACCGTCTTACCATCTAACGATTGTGTTACACGTTTACCGTCAACCATTACTGCAGCAGAGATTTTTCTAACAGATGCAGTTGGTGATTTTGAACGAGTAACTTTCTTTGGAACATTATAGTTACGAGTTGCTAGTTCTTTTTTAACGTCATTTCTTGTCTCTGGAACACCTGGTTGAGGCTGCTCTCCAGGTAGATTTGAACGTGCTCCAGGAATACCTTGTGGAGAAGGACGTGAGCCTTGAAGGTTTTGAGTATTTGTTACTTCAGAGAGAACTGCCTTATTTTCAGAATCGTAAGTTGTTTGAGTCGATACACTTTCAGTAAAGTCCATATCAACAGAAACTTTAGCAATTACCTTTCCTGCACCTACTACTCTAGTTAAAATATCTTCAATTTGTTTTTCATACTTTCTATTTAATTTAGACTCAAGAGCAAGACGATTTGCAGTATTAGCAGTCATAGCATCACCGATATTTTCAGAAAGCTTCTTTCCTCTGTGATCTAAGATGACAACACCTTCTCCTCTCATTCCTTCTACAGATGAAGCAACAAGTGAAGAAATACCTTTAATCTCTTGTTCTGTTAGAGTAACACCACGGTTTAGCTCAAGAACAACTGAGGCCGTTGGTGGTTTCTTCTCAGATACAAACGGAGAAGATTCAGGAATATTTAAGTGAACACGTGCTCTTTTAACACCTCTTAGGTGCTTAATTGTCTTAATTAGCTCACCTTCAAGTGCTCTTTGCTTATTTACTTTTTGAACAAATGAAGTTGTACCAAAAGATTGATTATCAAATACTTCATATCCTACTGTTCCAGAAAATGAAAAACCAGAAGTCATCATTTTAAGACGGACAGTTTCAATCATATCTTCAGGGATACTAATTGTTTTACCATCTGCAGATGTCTTCTTCTCAACATTGTTCTGACTTAAGAAGACTTCAACTTTAGTCATATCTTCTTTGTTAAGATCAGAGTAAAGAACTTTATAGTTAGTATGAGTGGCCCAAAGGACAACACCTAGTAGGAAGACTAGAATAACCCCAGTAACAGCAAAGAGAGAAATCTTCTTTCCTGCATCAAGTTCTCCGTAGAACTCTTTGAAGTTTCTAAGCATTTTATCGAAAAAATCTTTCACGTATCCTCCTGACACCTGAAACTCTTAATTCATCCTAAACTAAGAGATCATTAACAACTAGTTATTAACTAGACTTGCATTCTCATTACTTCTTTATAAGCATCAATTACTTTGTTACGAACTTGGTTCATTGTCTTAAAAGCAATTTCAGCTCTTTCAACAGCTAGCATTGTTTCGTGGATATTCTTACTTTCACCACTTACTAATTTTTCAATAGCTGTGTTAGCTTCTTTTTGTAAATTGTTAACATCCATGATCTGATTTGCTAAAAGTTCAGAAAAAGACTGACTCTTCTCAGATGGAGTAACCTTAGATAGCTCATCGAAGCCCTCTAATTTAAATTCTTCCGCGCCACCAGTTGGACTAGTCCACTCGCGCATTTTATGTGAGTTAAAGACGTCATTCATTGTAGTAATATTATTGATCGCCATGGTTTAACCCCTTTCCTTTATACTTCTTAGTTTCCACTTCCAATTTCAAGCGCTTTCATCGCCATACTCTTAGTCGTATTCATTACGTTAATATTTGCTTCATAACTTCTTGAAGCTGAAATCATGTCTGCCATCTCTTCCATTACATTAATATTTGGATAGGCAACATACCCTTGCTCATTTGCATCAGGGTGATTTGGTTCATATTTTAAGATTGGTGTTTTATCGCTCGAAACAACTTCTGTTGCATGAACAGATTGTGCTACTTCGCCCATCTCACCTTCTAAAATATCAGAAAAGCTTTCACGAGCTGGCTCGCTTCCAAAAGCAACTTCTTTCTTACGATATGGACCACCTTCGGCCGTTCTTGTCGTCTGGGCATTTGCAATATTTGAAGAAATCGCGGCCATGCGCTTCTTATTTGCAGCAACACCTGATGAACTAATTTTTAAACTCGTTAGTAAATCCATTATCTCCCCCTACTCTATTTTTCAGAGTTAATTGTATATTTCAGCATCCCAAGTTTCTTATTCAGTAACTTTACCGATGCATCATACAAAATTTTATTTTCTGCCATTTTGGCCATTTCAGCGTCTCTGTCGACAGTATTCCCGTCTTCAGAGACGATTCCATTTGGATCATCATAAATTTCAGGTTGAAGATTTTCAAAACCACCATTGCCAACGTCAAAGTGTTTCTCTTCAGAGGTCAACATTTCAAGATTCCCATCAACGTCTAAAGCTCTTGCAAGTGCTTCTTCAAAGTCAACTCGCTTTGCTTTATAGCCAGGTGTATCTGCATTAGCGATATTCGAAGTTAAGACCTCATGTCGGATCTGCCTTAAATTCAAAGATGCAGCTAGTGCTTTTAATGTCTTATCCTCAACCCTCATGATGAAACCTTATCTTAAGTTAACAAAGTATGAGTTTCCGTCTCCACGGTACTCATTGATTTTGTTTCTTAGTGTTCTAATTGAAACACCAAGAATCTTTGCAGCTTGAGTTCTGTTTTCAGAAGTATGGATAAGTGCCTTCTTGATAAGTAGCTTTTCAGCTTCTTTAAGAGACATTAGTCTGATTCCTTCTGAATCATCTTCAGAGATAACATTTACTGCTTTCTTCTCACCGATCTCAAGGTGTTCAGCTGAAACTTCATCTCCTTCAAAGTTTGCAAGAGCATTTTCAATTACTGCCTTAAGTTCTTTTACATTGTGAGTCCAGTAGTGAGAAAGAATCTTATTCATAGCATCGTCTTGAACGCTAACTTCTGCACCACCAAGAGTAGTTTTGATAATATTTTTTGCGATGTACTCGAGGTCACCTACTCTCTCTCTAAGTGGAGTTAGAGTGATTGAGTTAGATGAAATGAAAGTATATAGTCCACGGTAAAAACGACCTGCACCAACAAGCTTAGATAAGTTCTTAGTTGTTGTAGCAACCATTCTTACATCAATTTCATAATCAGTTAATTCACCAAGAATCTTGTGAAGCTTCTTTTGAAAAGTATCTTCTAGACCATCAACATTAACTAGAACAACAGTTCCACCGTTAGCGTTTTCGAATGCACCTTTAATGAAACGTCCTGTTTCTGGGTCTCTATAACCTAAGATCTCATTCTCAACTTGGTTTGCTTCTGCTGCGCAGTCTACAGTTACAAATGGCTTTCCCTGTCTTGTTGAATTTTCATGGATAAAACCAGCTAGTGTCTTCTTACCAACACCTGCTTCACCAACGATAAGTACTGGTGCTTTTGTAACAGCAACATTGTTTGCAACTTTGAGTGCTTTAACAATTTTAGGATCTTGTCCGAAAATTTCTGCTGTAAACGTATTCATCTGACCTCCTGTCTGTCATTGCCCGATCCGTGGGCTAAAATTTTATAGTGTACGTTTTTTCAAGTTAATTAATGTCAGCTCTGTCCTGGCCAACTCTTTCAGATAATCTTTAGCTTCACTATCTGAAAGTATTTCATTTAATAACTTTTCCCCAGTTGTGAAATCATTCATTCTTAGGCTTTCCTTTCCTAATAAGAACTTCACACGGTTTTTATAAAGAGAAGTTTTATACTCATTTAAGAATGTTCTTGCCTCATCTGCAGCAATCTTATCTGTATTCTTAAATAGGATTTCAATTCTTTGGTAATTTACTCTTTCTCTTAATCCCTCAACAACTGTATCAGCGATCTGGAATGAGCTAGCATCTTTTAGAAGTGCAGTTGATACCTTCAGGTATTTATCGAACTTCTTACTCTCATAGATTGATTCAAGGTAAAACTGGATTGAGTCAACAAGGTCTTTAGCATCAATTGAATTTGCATTTGTTCCACTTGCGTAGAATTTCTCATACTCTTTTTCAGCTTTTGAAAACTCTCCTCTCTTATAGTGAGCTAGAGCTTTATAGAATGTGATCTTTTCGAATCCTGGGTAATCTTTTTCTGTACTCGCGATAATACGATCTACTGAAGAGTAATTTTTTAGCTTTAGATTTCTTAGAATTTGTAGCTCGTTTTTATACAAGTCCAATTTCTTAACTTCCTTGCGAGAAACCCATAGAGGGAAAGTATGAGCAGTTTCCTTTTTGCTCGCTATCATTTTCTCATACATTTTTTGAAATCCGTCCCACAGTGTAAGATTTATATACGATTTCGCGATAATAAATTGTATTTCAGGGTCTGCACCGATCTTAGCAAAATAAGTATCTTTGTAGATTTCCCAAGCGCGGATAGCACGAGCAAATTTTCCTTCATCAAAGTTAGACTTAATGATCCCGTACACAATTTCTGCACCATCAGCTTCAAAAACCTTCTTTTCACTAATTTTCATTCCTGCAATAGGTAGAGCTGTTAAGAAAGTCAGGGCCTCTTCATACTGTCCATCAACAATGAACGTTCTTAAACGAGTTTGCCAAAGTAGCATTTCGAGTTCTTTATTAAGTTTCTTATCAGTACCCTTATCAAGGAAAACTCTTGTTTCAATATCTTTTGAATCAGGCTTAAACTTTCTAATTGTACGAAGACCTACATAACGAATACGGGCCTCAAGGCTCACTTCTTGGTTTTGAGCTCTATTAATTGCATTCTTATAAAGCTCTAGTACTTCATTCTTTGGACGATCCTGTAGATCAGCAATAAGGGCCATACGAAGTCTTGCTTGAGCCGCTTCACTCACATATGAATATTTAGCGATGAAAGTATCGTAAATTCTAAATGCTTTTTCATATTGAGAAGTTCTAAAGTAAGCTTCAGCTGCGTTATAGTAGATTGACGGTAGGTATTCACCCTTAGTAGTTTTTGCAAAGTTCTCGTAAGCATCAATCACTTTTTCTTCATCATTTTGTCTCAGATAAGTGTACATCTCGTACGCTTTAAGCTTTTGCTTAGAAATGATCTTAACTAATGTCTTATCTTGAATTAAATTTTCTACTTTCTCAACTTGATTAAGGTTTGCAAGAGAAGAAAGAATATACTCTCCCATATACTCTAATTCTTCATAATCAAAATTTTCTTTTGCATCACTAAAGAATCTCTTTGCATACTTAAGGGCCTTAACGAAGTCTTTCTTTTCACGGTAAAACTGTACTAAGTATTTATAAATACCTTTTCTTAAGTCATAAACATCAGTTCTTTCAAGAATATTTGTGTACATTGAAACAGCAGTATCAACTGGCTTAATATCACCTTTTTCTAGTGTTTCTCTTAAAAGAGCATTTGCTTTCATGTAGTCATTGTATGGATTATATGACTTTGGAAATTTCTTCTCATAAAGCTTAATCGACTTATACATAAGTCCCCACTTACCTTTTCTATAAAGATTAAGTGTCAGTTGCATATGAGCTTCTTGTTCGTTCTTATTGTAATCAAAGTTCTTAATTGGAAAGAAGTATTCTGCAGTTTTTCTATTCGTTAAAATTTGTGTCTTTAGCTCTGGTGCAAGTGCTTGATAATCCCAGATAAAAGAGGCTCCATATCTAAAGTCACGATATGGATTCGTTTTTTTAGAAGGAGCCTTTTTAACAACATTTTTTCTAACTTTCTTCGGAGCTGGCTTTGCAGCGGAAGCTTTTTTTACAAATTTTGGAGTTGATTCTTGGGCCGAAGCTTCATTCTTTTTCACAAGTGTTGAAACATCTTTAATTGCGGCTTGCTTATTGCTTACGGCACCGTCTTTCCAGAAGTCGACAAAGTAAGCACGATCACGATTTTTATAGAATGAGAAAACCTCTACATCCTTCTTTAACATTAATGTAATCGTGAAAACATTATTTCCAGACGTTGGCTCAGTGTATGAGATTGTCTTGATATACTTAGAAGAAGAGAAGTTCTTCAGCCCATCTTTTACCTTAGAGTAAACATCACCATCTAAAGTCGAAAATGATACCTCTGTGCTTGATTTCGTTACATTAACTAGTTTCTTATCAATAAAAAACTTAACGCGTAGAAAGTCATTATGAGCTTCTGGAGTAACAATTGTTGCTGATGCGATATTTAGGAAGGCCGTACAAAATACAAGTACGATAAAAGATAATAAATTTTTTGAATTAAAATCTATCTTCATTTGGTAGAAACTTCCTGTTTCAAATTTAATAACGTCAATTATTTGGCAATTTCTTCGTCCTAAAGCATGCCGTGAATTCATTTTACAATATTTTGAAATATTTCAAAGGAAAATTTTTCTCATAGGACGATTTTTCCATGTCAAAGATTTTACATTACAGAATATTAGGCATTTAAAAAGCCGACTGTGAAAGTCGGCTTAAGTATTGGTGTCATAATGGCTTTGTTAAGTAGAAATTTATTGTTGCATATTAACGTCTAAATTTCTCTTCTTCATTTTTTCGATAAGTGTCGTACGATTCATCTGGAGCAGCTTTGAAGCTTGGTTCTTATTACCATTTGTTTTAATAAGAGCTTGCTTGATTAGCGACTCCTCTACTTCATTCATAAAATCTTTTAAATTGATACCGTTTTCTGGAAGACTAACAAGGTCATCTGTATCAATCATCGAACGATTTGTAAGAGCTAAGATTTTAGGCGGTAAATCTTGCGGTCTAATCTTATTCCCACCTCTTAAGATAACAAGTCTTTCAATTAAATTCTCAAGTTCACGAACGTTACCAGGCCATTCATATGACATAAGAATTTCAAAAGTCTCGTCATCTAATTCAATATCGTTTCTTCCGTCTGCACTTACAAAACGAGATAAGAAATATGATATTAAAAGTGGAATATCTTCCCTGCGATCTTTAAGAGCAGGGATTTTTATAGGAATTACGTTTAAACGATAATAGAGATCTTCTCTAAAATTGCCTTGCTGTACTGAATCTTCAAGGTTTCTGTGTGTTGCCGTAATGATACGAACATCAACAGGAGTCGTCGTTGAAGAACCAACTCGCTCGATTTCTCTTTGCTGTAGAACTCTAAGAAGTTTTACTTGAAGTAGTAGTGGCATATCACCAATTTCATCTAAGAAAATTGACCCACCATTAGCAGCTTCAAAGCGTCCCATGCGACTTGATACTGCTCCAGTAAAGGCTCCTTTCTCATGACCGAATAGCTCACTCTCTAAGAGTTCTCCAGGAATGGCACCACAGTTTACATTTACAATTTTATTGTGATTACGATTTGAAGATAAGTGAATGGCCTTCGCTACCAACTCCTTCCCTGTACCAGAAGGTCCACCAATTAAGATTGTCGAATTAGAAGCAGCAACCTTCTTAATTCTTTCAAAAATCTTTCTCATTGGTTTTGAGCGTCCAATCATCCCACAAAACATATCATCTTCTGTAGGCATCTCTAGCTTGTATCTACTACTAAATGAGCGTTTATCGCTTGATACTGCTGAATTAGCATTAATCTCAAGACTTTCGCGATACTCTAGCTTGTGAACAAGAGCTCTAACAACTAGATCCTTAAGCGCTTCTAACTCAAACGGTTTTGTTAGATAGTGAAAAACACCTTTCTTCGTTGCCGCAATGGCAGTTTCAATTGATGCAAACCCAGTCATCGCTATCGAGCTAAAAGTTAGCCCACGCTCTTTTAAGAGGTCGATTAAGTAAAGCCCATCTGAAGAATTATCTTCAAAACTAATGTCAGTAATTAAACAAAAGCGATCAACTTGATTCTTTGTAATATGCTCGATTGCAGGTGCAGGAGAAGAGAAACTAATAACTTCTAGGTTAATCTTCTTACTTAGATACTTCGTTATCATTGCGGAAAGAGTTTGATCATCTTCCACGACAATAATGACTGGTTTTCTTCCTTGATCGATTTTTACTTCATTATCTGATTCATCATTAGAAAATGTATCAGTTAGAAAACTAAAATCATTCTTCATGTGTCATTGCCTCTCATCGTGTGAGGTTAAAATTGTCCCACTAAAATGGTATCGAATAATTCGTGGACGTGTCAATTTTTTAACACCAAGATAAAACTTCCGAAACTAGCATAAATAGCTAATATTACAGTATTAAACAAAAAGTTTAGTCTCTAAAAGTTTCTTACAATATCTAAGAAATAATGAACAACTTTGTCTGGGCCACCGGCCATTATCCAAATAAAGAGAAAGAAACTTGAGATACAAGAGCAAAGTGCAAAAAATAATGGCGGCAGAGTATAGCCTCTTAGCCAGTAATAATACGCGAAACGGCCACCGATAATAATAATTGGAATTGACCAAAATGGCGTGTAGCGCAATGTGAACATGAGGAATTCATTCATAGGATAAGTATAATCGCATTTGCAAAAAAAGAAAGTCATTCCCATTAGTCGGCCCTTGAGTCGAACCGTCGTGCATAAATGCACTCCTCTCGATTAATTCAATAGCTAAAGAATAGTGGGCTAGCACCGCAAACAATAGCCCGCCTTGGGGCGGCCAATTTCGCGGATGCTTCATTCATAAAGGTATTTTAAACTGAAAACAAAAAAAAAGCTCCCTATTGGGAGCTCTTTTTTATATTAAAGGCATAAAGCTTTTAACTTCTCTACGTAAGACAGCTCTTCCCAAGGAAAGAATCCATCTTTAGTTCTACCAAAGTGCCCATAAGCAGCAGTTGGAGAATAGATTGGTCTTAGAAGATCTAGTCTTTCAATGATTGAAGCTGGCTTCATATCAAAGATTTGGTTAACAGCATTGTTAATCTTTGCAACATCAACTTTCTCTGTACCAAAAGTATCAACAAGTAGTGACATTGGCTCAGCAACACCAATTGCGTATGCAACTTGTACTAGAGCTTTTTCAGCTAGACCTGCAGCAACGATGTGCTTAGCAATTTGTCTTGTAGCATAAGCAGCTGAACGGTCAACTTTAGTTGGATCTTTACCAGAGAATGCACCACCACCGTGAGCACCGTGACCACCGTAAGTATCAACGATAATCTTTCTACCAGTAAGACCACAGTCACCCATTGGGCCACCGATAACAAATTTACCAGTTGGGTTAATGAAGTATTTTGTGTTGTTATCAACAAGTGAAGCTGGAACAACTTTATTAACAACTTCTTCTCTTACTGCTTCTTGAACTTGAGCAAGAGTCATGTTGTCTGAGTGTTGAGTAGAAACAACGATTGCATCAATACGTGAAAGTTTACCATCTACGTACTGAGCAGATACTTGTGTCTTACCATCAGCTCTAAGCTCACCTAGAGTTCCATTCTTTCTAACTTCTGAAAGTCTTTCAGCAAGTCTGTGAGAAAGATCAATTGTCATTGGCATAAAACTGTCTGTTTCATTACAAGCGTAACCAAACATTAGACCTTGGTCACCAGCACCTAATTCTGTATAAGTACCTTCACCAACGTTTACACCTTGAGCGATATCTGGTGATTGCTTATCAAGAGCAACCATAACTCCACAAGTGTTAGCATCAAAACCTTTGTCAGAGTGATCGTATCCAATCTCTCTAATTTTATTTCTTACTGTTTCTTGAAAATCGATATTAGCTTTCGAAGTAATCTCACCTGCAAGAACAACTAAACCAGTTGTAATCATAGTCTCACAAGCAACACGAGATTTTGGATCTTGTTCTAACATCGCATCAAGTACCGCATCACTGATTTGATCCGCAATTTTATCAGGGTGCCCTTCTGTTACTGATTCAGAAGTGAATGTAAAATCTTTTAGCACTGCCTCATCTCCTAGCTATAAATAATTAATACACTAATAATTGAATGAATATACTTCTATTAGCACGTTTTAACAACTAGTTTAAGGCACTATTTTCAATAGTTTATACTCAATAAAAATTAGTAATCATCGTTCTTTACGAAGTATTTGAAATAATGAGGATTACGATATTGGTAGAATTTACCAGTCCTCGCAGAATGTACATAAACATTATTTTTATAGCGATAAACATCATATGTTTGCTCGCCACTATCTTTAAATGAATACAAGAAGTTCAAGTTCTTACGATTCAGTAGAGTATTTAATCTTGTCGTATTATGAATTAAAGGCCCAGGCCTTTCTTCCATGCTTGAATATTCATCCCATAGTGATGACATATCCATTCTTCCCAGCATTGATGCTCTCGAAAAATAGCGAGTAGCTTTGAAATCTTTATCAGGGTTATGTAACTCATCTAAAATCATTTTCAAGTTCTTACGCATTAGTTTGCGAGCAGACTTTGATTGATCAGGACAAAAGATTCCTTTAGATGCAGGAATAAAAAAGTAAGTAAAAGAGAATTGTCCCCTTTTAAAAAGTACATTTAACCAAGGATACTTTTGTGTGTCCTTAACTCCAGCATCTAATAGTGACTGATAGAAAGGCTCGTCACTTTCAATAGTATTATAGCCAGGATTATCAACACGATTGATTACAACCTTAGCAACATCTCTTCTTTCACTTCCGTAACTATCGTCAAGGCGACCAACTTCATGAATGAGAATCGTCTCAAGTGCATATAGCTTGCGATAAATTTCTTTTTGTCTTTTCCAAAACTTATAAACTAATGCTTCTTTATCATAGATATACTTACTTAAAGCATAACGTGCTTGATTCTTATCTTCGAAAATTTTCTTTAAGATATCATCTTTCGTTTTACTCTTATTTAAAAGATCAACGTAGTAATCCTCTCGTTCAATGATTTTCTTTTGCCAATAATTTGTTCTAGCAAAAGTTTTCTTATAACCTTGTCTTAAAACACCATCAAGACGAGAAATTAAATCCGAAATATCATAACGGAGGTCTTCCGTTAAAAATGGCTTATCAAAACCAACAATACGTAAATAAACAGAATCAATTAGTGACCGTAAGCTTAGATCAGATCGACCTTTTTTAGGGTCAACACTCCCATCTTCAACGATCTTCCTTAACAAATAAGCAGAGTTTGACTTCTGCTTACCTTCTGCTGTCTCTATATCTTTAACTTTATCGTATTCACTTCTTAGGTGAAGATGATCAACGGGAAAGCTGAATGACTGTAGAAAGAAAAGACTATTTAAATATACTTCAAGATCTGTTAGAAATTTTTTTATCTCGTTCTTTGATTTTAAAGCGACTAATGATTTAGTTTTTAAGTCTTTTATATAGCGATATTTATAATTGTGGCGCATGGCCTTTTCAAACTGATTTTGAATTTCACGATTTCGCGAAAGAACATTTCTAAACGAACGCATTTTTGAAAGACGTTTATTAACACCCTTTATCCACTCACGTTTCTTTTGCATTAATGGGAGATATTCTTTAATCGTAGCTTCATCAAGTTCACCATTTAGTTTGAACGGAATAAAAATACCATTACCTAAAAAGTTTTTATAAAGCTTTTGTGACTCATTATATATCTTCATTGAGCATGTCGCTTTATACTGGGCGCGATGAAGTTTCATATACTCATTAATAACTTGAGCATCACTAATTTCTTTTGCTTGAACAAACTGATTTGAAAAACTTGTAAAAGCGATTAAAAATGGAAGAGTTGTTTTAAAGTGCTTTAACAAACTCACTACTCCATAAGCCGAGACAAGAACTATTGCTCATAACTAATTGAACACTTTGCCCATTACTATTTTCTTTAATTAAAGAAATTAAAGGCTCTAGCTCAGTGACAATATTTGTTCTAATTCCGCTTTTCTCTAAGTCTGATTGTAACTTATCAACATCTAAATCCCCCTGCCCTTTGGCCGTCGTCGGACGAGATGGTTTGATAATCGTTGCACTGACAGCCTGTTTTAAAGAATCAGCAAAGCGCTCTTGAAATAGGTCACTTCGAGCTGTTGCTGAGCCTGGCTCTAAATAAGCATGTATCTTCTTACCTGGATATTTTAATGAAATAGCATGTAGTGTTTCCAAAACAGCTGTTGGATGGTGTGCAAAATCATCGATTATCGGAGACTCGTTATATATCCCCTTAACTTCTTGCCTTCTTTGAACCATTCTTAGATCTAGTATTCCTGCTTGAATCTCTTCAGGCTTTTTCCCAGCTTTTAAGGCAACGATAATAACAGAAGCTAAATTTAAAATATTATGATGTCCCATTAGATTTGTTTTGAATTCGTGATCACCCAATGAACATTTCATAGTAAATGTCGTTAAACCATTATCGACATTGATTATTTTCACATTATCACGATCATATTCTGACCAAGACTTATCCGTAACTTTAAGATCGTTAATACTTTTCCATTCAGAGCATGCAATTACTTCGTCCACACTAGGAAGAATTGCTTTAAACTCATTTTTTATATCTTCAATTGATTCAAAAATATCTGCATGGTCGAACTCAAGAGATGTAATAATTAATTTATTAATATAGTAAGAGCGAAATTTTGAGAATTTTTCAAAGTATGCCGAATCGTACTCATCCGATTCAATAAAGAAGTAATCCCCTCTTCCAACTCTTGCAGGTGGGCGCTCGTCCATAACACCACCGATAAGGTAGCCCGGCTCCATCCCCAACTTTTCAAAAAGTTGAACACCGAAGTATGTAGTTGTCGTCTTACCGTGCGTCCCCGAAATACCAACAACAGTTTTATCTTTTAAAACGAGTGCTCCAATAGCGGCCGGAAATGAACAAAAAGGAATTCCTGATTCTTCAATAAATTTTGCATCATCAGAGTTTCTTGCAACGACATTACCTACAACAATTAGATCAAAATCTTTAATTACTTCTTCAATATTATGTTCTTCAAATTTATAGACATCAATACCCGAGTTATCTAGATAGGTACTCATTGGTGGGTAAAACATACGATCCGCACCAGCTACTTCAAAGCCTGCTTCTTTTAGTAAACAAGCAGCTGCTCCCATTCCCGTCCCACAAATGCGGTAAAAGAATACTTTTTTTAATTTATTTGATTCTGTTAATGCAGAAAGTGCATTTATATCTTTATAATTTTCTAAATTCATAACTTACCCTTTATCCGTCAATTTTAACCGTTTTTCGGACAAAGGGTAAGGGTAAATATTTGTAATTAATCAATTACTGTTGAGATAGGAACATTTTAATTACATCCTTACATGTCTTAGTTGAGTTTGCAGATGTAATACCATCCGGGTTAATTTGATTCCACCACTCAAGCACCGCTTTAACTTTGAAATCTTCATTATCATCGGACTGTACCGCAATTCTTTCTAATTCAGTTGGTTTGAGTTGGCGTCCAATCTTTTCCTCAACAGCATCCTGAATTGCTTCAAGATCTCCAGCAGGTTCAATTGAAATAATCTCATCAGGAAAGACAATCAGTGGAATCATCTCTTCTAGCTCATTATAATTTGAAACAAGATTTAATAAGCTCCTATTATTAGACATCTTTAGTGCGGCTATATTTTGCCCTTTAAATTCACTAGCAAAACTATCTGCTACAGATAGGACTGAGCCTGATAAAAATGGAGAACCTAAAGGCTCAACACTATGCCCTTTAAATACTGCGGCCAACGATTGAAATTCAACTGGCATATATTGACCTGACTTTTTACTAATTTTTTTATCAAAGAAAGTTTTTAAAGAACGAAGCCTTCTCGTATAACTTCCCTGATTCTTAGTTAGCATTTTGGCCATAAGGAAGTGTCCACCATCATCTGATTCACGAACAAGATCATCTCCTAGGCCTCTAAAGCTCACAAAGAAGTCATCACTTGGATTTTCAATTTCTTTTAACCATCTTTGCCAAGCTGCAATCTCAGTTGGCTCCATTTGTTCCCATGGCATATAAGCTTCAATAAGTTCTGCCACTTTCTTACGATTACCTGAAGAAATATAATCATCTAACTTGAGATCTTGCGCCTCAAGTGCTTTATGAAGTTCTTTCCATTGTTTGGCCAAACCATTTCGAACAGTCTTTTCAGAACGCACTTTCTTCTTAAGGTTATTTACAATTTTTGATGCGTGTTCTTTTCTCGTATTTGCATATTGCTCAATTTTAGAAAGTGCTTCATCAGCATTTCCTTGGAAGTAGCCTCTCATCATATTAGTAAGCTTATCCATAGCATCTACTTCTGCACGTGCTAAAAACTCACGAGAACGCATTGATCCATGCTTTGCATTTAAAGCTGCTTCGGCCCAAAATACCGGATGTTTCAAGAAGTCGCCATTGCGTGTAATTTGCTCCACATGCATAGCCTCTTCTAAAAGAACCAGAGGATTCTTATATCCTTCCTCAGTAAAGCGTACCTTTATTAAAAGCCCTTTTTCAGGATCAACATCTGGAACAATTTCAGCAAGCTTTCCATCTTCAAGTGTAGCATTCTTTTCAACTACAACTTCATATCTGTAGTTTTTAGCATTTCCTTGTAAGTTAGCTGACTTAATATATTCATTAAAAATATAAACAGGATCTTTATCAAATTGTGCTTTAAATTTTGCATGTGTATCAAAATCGACTAAAAGATCTTTTGTTGATTGGTCTGGTTTAAAAAATGATAAGTGACAGAATTTATCATCAACACAAACATCTGAGTTATTAACAGTAGGTAGGAAATTAAATTTTAAATTACCATTATAAGTAACTTGTGCATCAAGACCGGCTTGCTTAAATGCGGACTGAGAATAAAGATTAACAAGGAAGTCACTGTCAAGACCTACGTATTTTGGAATTGTAACAAATTCCTCAGATGGGGGTCCTCTTATAAAATTGATTTCACAAAACTTAGAAACCTTACTAATTTCTTTTTCTAAGTCAGCAACAACTTCTTTATATTGCTCAACAATAGCATCTGTATCAGCATGAACGTTGATAATAATCTTATCTGTTTTAGGATGCCACTTACCATCAACAAATTTCTTATCGATAGAAATCTTTGGCATATGCCCAAACTCTTCAAGTTTTCTTAAAACATAGCTTGAAACTTCAGATGATTCAGTAATTCTCTTTGTAAAGTAATTATCACTAAAGTTATCAACTGAATCGACTACGGCCTGAATCTCTGCTTCAGAAACATTCTTATTATCTTTTAACATTGAAAAGACATAATACTTTAATGTATTTGCCTTATTCCCTAGTACTTTATCAATTGTACTTCTCAATATTCCAATGTGGTTATCAGCAGTATTTACTCCTTGAGGAATACCCACTTTGTCTCTATCAAGCATTGCATAGAGAAGTTTATTCAATGAATTTCTTCTTTTTGCACCAGTGGCCGATGCGAGTGTTTCACCTTCAGAATTTAAAACATCTGAAATTAGAAGATAAGCTTGGAGATCATCATCTTGACCATTAAGAATTTTTCTTAAGTGACTTACTTCAACTTCAACAAAATCTGAATGACTAGAACTCTCTGTTAACCACTCATTTGTTTCAATAAAAGGAGAATAAACATGATCAACAGTACCACCGACTTTAGCACCATCAATATCCATAATCGTTCCACGAAGTTTTTTGCTTTCTCCGTCTAAACGAGTATGTGAAGGAATCACAAGATCACCAACACTATAGCCTTTATCAGGAAACGCTCCCGCAGTACCGATATATGTTATATTCTTATGTCCAGTATTCTTTAAGGCCTTAGCAAGTGGAGAGATCTCATCCCCCCAACTATTAGCAACAACACGCCAAACAACGTCTTCACCTTCAGAATTTTTAAAGACAAGATCAGACATTGAGATAACATAGTTATCATAGTCATATTTCTTAAACTCAAAAGGTTCTATCCCCTTGGCCTTAATTGTCTTTTCTAATTTCGTATAAGCTGTTTCGACATCTTTTTTATTTTTAAAAATATCGTATTTCTTAATATCACCATCAGCCATTAACGCTTTAAAGGAGTCTTTCAATTTATCCGAAATATGTGAAAGCACCAAATCAGGCTCGTCTTCGTAAAGATTTTTAAGTGCACGTACTTTCCATAACGTTTCAAACGTCCTCTCAATAGCACCCTTTTGACCAATGATGACTCTTTCAGATTTTGGTAAATGTCTAAAAATACCTGATAACTCATCCTCCATCATTTTGTGAGTCTCATCCAGATCACCAAAGATTCTCACCTTATTAGTTACTGTGTGTCCTCTTTTAGAAAGTCCAAATTGCAACATTAAGTGATTAAGGCGATCTTTCCCACCAATGGCCGTGATAGCGTAGCGATAAGTTGATTCTCCAGGATATTGAACAGCATAAATTTTATTATAATTATTAGCAAAAGGACGGATTTCCTTTAATATCTGACCACCATTTGCCTGAAGATTCTTTAAGAATTCTCTTGAGTTCTCAAGGTGAAATTCTACATCGCGATTACTTTCAACAGCTTCCCAAAATACAGCACGTGTTGTTCGATTAGAAATATAGTGATCCGCATCTAGGGTTAATTCACCATTTTTAATTCCTTGATCAGGAAGAGTGAATTCTGATCGCGGCTCTACTTTAGTAACAGCTGAATCATCTTTTGGTTTAATCTTAGAGTCTAGAAGAGTGAAACCTTCATTAAGCTTATTCTTAAAGAAGTTATAACCCCATTCATAGCTTGTTTTTGTCCCAGAAGGCTTCTTACCTAATCGATCTTTTAGAATATCATAAATGATTGCATCATAATTTTTTGCATCAAATATTCTTGAATCGCTTGAATATTTATCGACGATATAATCAAGCTCAACTTTTTTAAGAACATCTAATGATTCCTCATCAATCTTCTTTCCAAAATTATTAACGTACTCGCCGATATAGTAATCAAGTTTATCAACTGCTAATAAAGTCTCTAGCCTCTCCATATCTGCAACAGATGCAGGAGCTCTCGTACTAAAATACGAATATTCAGAGCGATCGACCTGAGTATACTGTGTTAGAACAGTGAGAGTGAGTAGTAAGACGGAAAGTAAACCAAATGCTTTCTTATGCATGTATTCCTCTTTTATTATTGTAAGAAGCTCTTAATAGCGTATAAACAATTATTAATCTTAGGCATTTCATCAATCACTTTTACTTTCCCCTTACTTGAAGAAGAAAATTTATTTTTTAAGTTACTAAAGAAATTACTAATCTTCTTGGCAACTCCAACATTACCTTCTGTCGATCCTGTTAGGTTTGATTTCAACTTTGGAACTAGGTATGCCTTATCATATTCATTGAACTCACTAGAGCGAGACAGAATCTCGTCAGCAATACTAGGCCCTTGAGCATCTCCATAAATCCTAATCATCTCTTTTCTAAGACCGTCATGAAGTGAGTCTTTAATCGCCTCGCGATTTGTCTTCTCCATATAATCCTCATCAAAGAATCCAACCATTTCATCTGGGAAAGTAATTAGTGGAGCAAGGTATTCCATTTCAGACTTAAAACCAGACATTTGATTAAAAATCAGAAGCTCTGGATCGATTAGGAAAGCCCCCATAGCACCTTTTGCATCGGCCACAGTCTTATCATCTGCAATAGAAAAACCAAATGTATATCCAGTATCAAAGTTTGAAGTGAAAGAAAGGAATGGGCTTCCTTGCGCTTCAATTGAGTGTTGTTTAAGCATTGTCGTTAAACGAGCAGTTTCGACAAATTTAGAGTCTGCATTACTTGGGTTTGAAGCAATCTTCTTACCATACATCGTCTGTAAAGAACGAAGCCTACGGTTATAAGTCCCTTGATTTCTTGTAAGAATTGTCGACATTGAGCCTAGGTTTGCTTGCTTAACAGCATCCTCATATTCTAGCTCTTGACCATTTACGATTTGTGGAAAAAGTCGATCTCCATAAGTTCCACGATATACTAGAACCTTATCTTTGGCTTCAATAGGGTTTCGCATGCGCTTAAGAATATGATTCCAATACGAATCTTCAATAGGAGTCATTTGCTCCCAAGGAAGATATTTTTCAAGAAGATCTGCAACACCTTTTCGGTCATTACTTTGAATAAGTGCTTTAAGCTGATGATTTTCAGCAGCTTTATCCAGCGCGGCCATTGCATTTTTTCGCGCTGTCTCTTTCGCCTTCATTTCTTTTTTCACAACTTTAAAATCACTTTCAAGTTGAGAGATTCCTTCTTCGATCGTTTTACGATCTTCATCGTAAAGCGCTGAATCACCTAATGCCTTAATTTTTAATTCTTCTAAAGCGATCTTTGCACGAAGGTCTCCATTTTTAGCATTATGTGCAATTTCAAAGAATGAATAGATATTTACGATATTCTTTTTCTCATTAATTTCAGATAGAAAATTGAATAAAAGACTCTTTGAAGATTTAGTGATTGCTTCATTATTTGTTGAACGAATAACTTTTAAAACATGAACACCATTTTCTTCAATGGATGTATCAATTGCAAATGCTTGACCTTCAGGTAAATCCATAGAGTCTAGTGAAATTAAGACGGCCCTTGTTTCACTCGAATCATAAACTCTCTTTTGTAAGTTTACATTGTAATGTGCAACTAGCTCTTCTAAGTTACGGTCAAATAGGTCAGACACCTCTGTAACAGAATTTAAGTAAAGAGCAGGTTGATTACTAATCTCACCATCGACACTTGAGATCGATCGATCTTTTTGCTGACAAGACATTAGTAAGAATGAAAATACTAAAAATAATAATTGAATGCGCTTAAGGACGAGTCCCATTATTCATCTCCGATAAAATACTTGATATTTATCGGCAATTATTAAGAATTTCTTAATTGAAGCTATAAGAGGAACTGTAAATTCAGCTACTTAGAAAAGAAATTATTTGCGATTTCCTTCCTGATTTCACTTAATTTCTGGCGGTCATACCAATACTTAATGACTTCATTCGATAAGATCACCACTCCTTTTTGCGAGTGTGGTTCAATCCAAATTGAAGTACCTGTAAAACCAAGATGACCAAAAGTATCTTTATTGGAATAAATACCTGCAAGAGATGTTTCAGGATTTGTCACGCTATCCCAACCATTAATAAATCGATGATCACTTTCACGATTTGTTTTATTAATTAATTGATAATCATTATTTACTCTTAGAAGTGTTCGGCAAACGCCATCAATGGTTCCAAAGAGCCCAGCATGTGAAACTTTCTGCGCAATAACGAAAGCATTATCATCGTGAACTTCCCCATCAATGATATCTCGGTTTCGACGTCCCGTTGGCACACAGATCTCATCTTCGATATCAAGCCAATGCTTTATTTCTTCATCCCACATTGTTGAAACAAGTTCGTAAAGCCCTTGCTCCTTTTCGATTTCAAGTTGAAGCCTTAGAGCGCCAAAATCAGAATAAAGAGTTTCGCTCTCTTTAATCTCATATGAAAGAATTTGTTCTCTCCAAGTATCGACCGAGAGTCTCCCCCAAGAATTCAAACCACCACGATGATTTAAAAGAAGCTTCATATCTTCAGAGAATAGCTCTGGTTTATTTAAATAAGCAAAACCAAGTGTCAGAGGCTTTGTCAGAGAGGCCAAATCAAAATAAACCTTTTGACCTTTTAAAAAAGGATTTTCAAAAAAAGAAAATGTTTCATACGTACTTTTTTTGAAGTCAATATAAGCAAAAGCAAGGCAGTTAAAATTATAACTGCCAAACTCTGCTTTTATTTTGTTTGTTAATTCTGTAATCGACATTACTTGTTGCGAATCACGGCCTGTGCCGCTGCAAGACGAGCGATAGGAACTCGGTAAGGAGAACAAGAAACATAGTCTAATCCAATTCTATGACAGAAGTCGATTGATTGTGGCTCACCACCATGCTCTCCGCAGATTCCAACGTGAATATCTTTATTGGCACTTCTACCTTGCTCTGTTGCAAACTTAACAAGATAACCAACACCTTCTTGATCAAGAGAAACAAATGGATCATTTGGAAGAACTGATTTTGAAATATATTCAGTTAAGAAACGTCCAGCATCATCACGAGAAAGTCCAAAAGTTGTTTGTGTTAAGTCATTTGTACCAAACGAAAAGAAGTCTGCATGATTTGCAATCTCAGCAGCAGTAATAGCAGCACGAGGAAGCTCAATCATTGTTCCAAGTTTGTATTTGAACTCTTTATCACCTTTTGTCTTATTAATTGTTTCAACAAGAATTTCTCTTAAGATTGATAGTTCTTTTGCTGTTGCAACAAGAGGAATCATAATCTCAGGTCTAACATCAACACCTTCAGCAATAGACTCAAGAGCTGCTTGAGTGATAGCAGTTACCTGCATTGTATAGATTTCTGGATATGTAATTCCTAAACGACAACCACGGTGTCCAAGCATTGGGTTAAACTCGTGAAGTCTTTCACAGCCATCTTCAATTGTTTTAACTTCAACATCAATATACTCAGCAAGTTCTTTTTTCTCTTCATCTGAGTGAGGTAAGAACTCGTGTAGAGGTGGATCAAGAAGTCTGATATTAACAGGCATACCATCAAGGGCCTTGAATATTCCTTTGAAGTCTTCTTTCTGATAAGGAAGAAGTTTTGCAAGTGCTCTTTCTCTTTGAATTGTTGAATCAGCGAAAATCATCTCACGAACGGCAAGGATTCTCTCTGGCTCAAAGAACATATGTTCCGTACGACAAAGTCCAATCCCTTCTGCACCAAATTTAACGGCCGTTTCACTGTCTTCTGGGTTATCAGCATTAGTACGAACTCTAAGTGTTCTAATCTCATCTGCCCAAGTCATAAACTCAGCGAAATCTGCATTGATTTCAGCATCAAGTGTTGGAACCTCACCCTCTATAACTTCACCTGTTCCACCATCAAGTGTGATGAAGTCACCTTCAACATATTTCTTATCGCCAATCATCATCGTGCGATTCTTACTATCAACGAGAATGTCAGAACATCCTGCAACACAAGGCTTCCCCATACCACGAGCAACTACGGCCGCATGTGAAGTCATCCCACCACGAGCAGTTAAGATCGCCTGAGCGGCTGCCATTCCAGCAATATCTTCAGGAGAAGTTTCTTGGCGAACAAGAATTACCTTTACTCCATTTTCATGCATACTAGTGGCATCGTCTGAGTGAAATACAATCTTACCTGCACCAGCTCCTGGAGAAGCAGGAAGACCTTTTGCAATAATATTCTTTGTTGCATCTGGATCAAGTCTCGGGTGAAGAAGTTGGTTAAGTGCTTCAGGATCGATTTGCATAATCGCTTCTTCCTTCGTCACAATTCCTTCTTTCTCAAGATCAACAGCAATCTTTAATGCAGCTGCTGCAGTTCTTTTTCCATTACGAGTTTGAAGAAGATATAGTTTATCTGCTTCAATCGTAAACTCGATATCCTGCATATCTTTGTAATGCTTTTCTAGTTGCTGATAAAGTTCCGTTAATTCAGCAAACGCCTTAGGCATATATTCTTCAAGTGTTTTTTCATTTCTATTTGAATCATTCTTTGAACACTCGTTAATTGGAGCAGGAGTTCTAATTCCCGCAACAACATCTTCCCCTTGAGCATTTACAAGGTATTCACCAAAGAACTTCTTATCCCCAGTAGAAGGATCACGAGTGAAGCAAACACCTGTTGCACAATCATCACCCATATTTCCAAAAACCATGGCCTGTACGTTTACAGCAGTTCCCCAGTCTCCTGGAATATTATTAAGCTGACGGTACTTGATAGCTCTTGGGTTATTCCATGAACCAAATACTGCTTCAATTGCTAGCCATAGTTGTTCCATTGGATCAGTAGGAAAAGCCTTTCCTGTTTCTTGTGCAATAATTTGCTTATAGACTTTTACTAAATTTTTAAAATCTTTTGCATCTAACTTTGTATCAGAATCAACGCCCTTTGCTTCTTTTAAATCTTCAAGAGTAGATTCTAAGAGTGAATGGCTCATTCCCATAACAACGTTTGCATACATTTGAATGAATCTTCTATATGAGTCCCAAGCAAATCTCTCGTTACCAGACTTCTTGGCAAGGGCCTCAACAGTTTCGTCATTAAGTCCTAAGTTTAGAACCGTATCCATCATTCCTGGCATCGAAACTCTTGCTCCAGAGCGAACAGAAAATAGTAAAGGATTGTCTCCACCACCGAAAGTTTTCTCTGTTGAAAGCTCAACAAGCTTTAAAGACTCAATAACTTGGGCCTTAATTTCTTCATTTATTTTATTAGCTTTTTGATAATCGATACAGGCTTCAGTTGTAACTGTAAAACCTGGAGGGACTGGTAATCCAAGAGCAGACATTTCAGCCAGGTTGGCACCTTTACCACCTAGAAGATTTTTCATGCTTCTATTACCTTCAGTTTTTTCCTTTGAAAACGAGTAAACCCATTTACTCATAACTGCGCTCCTTGCTTAGTATAGAAAAAAGGCCACGAACTTGTGGCCCTTCAAAAAATTTATTTTAAATGTAGATTCTATCTCTTAAATAATTCTTAACTTGATCTAGTGCAATTCGCTCTTGATTCATTGAATCGCGATCACGAATCGTAACAGCGTTATCATCTAAAGAGTCAAAGTCAAAAGTGATACAGAATGGAGTACCAATTTCATCTTGACGACGGTAGCGCTTTCCAATTGAACCTGCCACATCATATTCAGCTGCAAACTCTTGTTGGAGTTCATTAAATAATTTTGTTGCTGGCTCATCTAATTTCTTCGTTAGTGGAAGAACAGCAACTTTAACAGGAGCAAGAGAAGGGTGGAATTTCATTACAACTCTTTCATTCTCTTTATCACCTTCATTTTCAATTCTGAAAGCATCACATAGAATCGCTAGTAGTGAACGATCACAACCAACAGATGTTTCAAGAACGTAAGGAAGGAATTTCTTATTTCCATCAAGTAGATCTGTGTACTTTAAGTTCTTTCCTGAAAACTCTTCGTGTTGGCGAAGGTCAAAGTCTGTTCTTGAGTGGATACCTTCCATCTCATCCCAACCATGTGGGAATTTATATTCAATATCTTCTGCAGCATCCGCGTAGTGAGCAAGCTCATCACCTAAGTGTGGATGCCATCTTAAGTTTTCTGGACGCAGACCATTTGATAAGTGCCAATTCCAACGAATTTCTTTCCACTGCTCCATTGCCTCAGCTTGAGTTCCTGGCTTAATGAAATATTGCATCTCCATTTGTTCAAACTCACGAGTTCTAAAAATGAAGTTACCTGGAGTAATTTCGTTTCTGAAAGCTTTACCAATTTGAGCAATACCAAATGGAAGCTTCTTTCTCATTGTTGATTGAACATTTAGAAAGTTTACGAAAATCCCCTGAGCCGTTTCAGGTCTTAGGTATACTTTTGAAGATGAATCTTCAACTGGCCCCATTTGTGTATTAAACATTAGGTTAAAATCACGTGGCTCAGTGAACTCACCAACAGCACCACAGTTTTGACAAGGAGCTGATGTATCAATTTTATCTTCGCGGAAACGAGACTTACATGCTTTACAGTCAACCATTGGATCGTTGAAACCATCAACGTGACCAGAAGCTTTCCAAACCATTGGGTGCATGAAAATTGAAGCATCAACACCAACGATATCTGAACGTAAAGTCATGGCCTTCCACCACTTATTCTTTAAGTTTCTTTTTAACTCAATTCCGTATGGGCCGTAATCCCAACAAGAAGATAGACCGCCATAAATTTCCGAACTTTGGAAAATAAATCCACGGCGTTTAGCTAGACTAACAATTTGCTGCATGTCCTTAATATTACTTTCTGACACAATGCCCCCTACTATGGTAAATAATTGCACAAAGTATACCCACTCATTCACCAATCGGCTAATTATTTTCCCATTAAGGTACACGCCACCTTTTCGTAATATTACTAACTTATGCGTCATTTTTTCTTAAAATTACGATGATTCTGACCAGTTTATAAGTGGTGCCTAATAACGAAACTCAAGCAGAATTAGTAGCTTTTATAATATGAACAAATTAGCGGAAAACTCATTAAAATCAGCACAAACTCTCTATATAAATTACTGAAATCACGATTTGGTGTCGCGTACCTTTTACGCTCGTGCTAAAAACAGGTCATGAAAAAATCTGAAATTCTCGCCCCAGTGGGCAATATGCAAATGTGCCTCGCGGCAATTCACGGCGGTGCGGATGCCATCTATGTTGGTATGCCTGGATTCAACGCTCGTGGAAGAACTCACGACCACTCAGTTGGTGAACTAAAAGAGATGATCGACATGTGCCACCTCTACGGAGTAAAGGTTCACGTCGCATTTAATATTTTAATTTTTGAAGAAGAAATAGCTGATGCTATTGAAAGATTAAATGAAGTCGTGGCGCTAGGCCCTGACGCTTTAATCATTCAAGATATCGGACTTGCAAATTTAGTTCGTCAAATTTATCCAAATCAAGTTATTCACGGTTCAACACAAATGACTGTGACAAACCACGATCACATCGCGTTCTTAGAAGATCTTGATATCAAACGCTTCGTACTAGGACGCGAAAACTCAATTCCTGAAATAAAAGAAATTCGAGCAAATACTGAGCGAGAGCTTGAAGTCTTCACTCACGGGGCGCTGTGTGTTGCCTACTCTGGCCAGTGCTTTACTTCAGAAAGTATCGGCGGACGTTCGGCCAACCGTGGTCAATGTGCACAGAGCTGTCGCTTCTCTTATGAAATGTTTGTGGATGGTAAAAAAGAAGACCTCACGAAACATGGCCGTAAAATGAGCTATCTTGTGTCTCCTCAAGATCTTTGTGGAATTGAAGAAGTTAACGAACTTCAAGACATGGGCATTGACTCTTTTAAAATTGAAGGCCGTCTTAAAGGTCCTGCATATGTGTCGACAGCAGCAGGTGCTTTTAAAGCAAAACTTGAAGGGAAAGAAGTAAGTCAAAAAGAAATAGATAATATGGCACTTACTTATTCACGTGGCCTGTTTTCTGGTTGGCTTCATGGTGTTGACCATCAACAACTAGTAAAAGGTAACTACGGAGCTCACCGAGGAATTGAACTTGGTAAGATCAAGAGAGTTGATCCTCCATATTTAGAAATCGACACTGATCGCGAATTAGAAAATGGAATGGGCGTTGCAATTTGTGATGACAATAAAGGTATTGAAATTGGCTCATCTATTTTTAGTGTAAAAAGAAAAGGAAAACGAGTTAGCCTTTCTCTTGCTCATGATTTTAAATGGAAGCAAGTTCGCCCAGGTATGGATATCTACCTAAACTCTGACCCAAAGGTTGCAAAAGAGAGCGAGTCTCTAATTAGCGATATTAATAAGCAAAAGCGTATACCTGTTGAAGTAACACTGTTAGCAAATGCAGGAGAAAAGCTTACTTATATTATTACAGATGGCCAATACAAAGTTATTAGACAAAGTGATGACTTAGTAGAAGAAGCGAGAAAACCAGCTGATCTTGAGAAAGTTGAAAAAGATGCTTGTGCACTTTCGCGTACTATTTATTCTGTTTCAAAATTCGATTTAAAAACAAATGGTAAGTCTCCTTTCATTCACTCAAAGGCACTTAAGAAATTAAGACAAGAAGCTATTGAAGAATTGAATAGTCAAAGAGTTAGTGTCAAAGCACCAAAATCGCAATCATTTAAACTATCTAAAAAAGAAGTTTCAGAAAACGAGATCACACTAAACTTTCTTCTTAGAGATTTTGATCAGGTTAAGCAAGCATACGAAGTATTGAAAAACTGTGATTTTGAAAGACTTCTAATTACTTTAGATTTTGAATTTGGAAAAGACTATAAGCCCTCATTAGAGCTTCTTAAACAACTACCAAACTGCCAAGTTGGTGTTGCGACTAATAGAATTTTAAAACCTAAAGAATACCATCATTTAAATGTTCTGACTCGATTGGATCCGGATTTTATCCTTTGTCGAAATCTAGGGTCGTATCAATATTTAAGATCAAAGACAGATGTTCAATTGAAAGGAGATTTCTCTCTTAACGTTGCAAACTCTCAAACAGCAAATTATTTACTTGATAAAGGTTTTGAAACATTAACTTCATCATATGACTTAAATGCAAAACAACTAGAAAATCTTCTTGCCAATACTGATGCTGGAAAGATTGAAGTTAATATTCATCAGTATATGCCAAGCTTTCACATGGAACACTGTGTGTATGCAGCATTCTTATCAGAAGGTTCTTCGTTTAAGGACTGTGGGAAGCCTTGTGAAAAACATCATGTAGAACTTAAAGATCAATTTGGAAATATGCACTTTATTAAAGCCGATCAAGAGTGTCGAAATACAATGTTCAATGCTATTGCACAAAGCTCAACTGACTTAATTGATGAGTTAATTGCAAAAGGTGTCTCACAGTTTAGAATTGAACTTTTAAATGAGCACGATGACAAACTTAAGAGTAAACTTGAAGGTTATCTAAATTTCTTCAATGGAAAGATTTCAACGAATGAGTTAAAATCAATGTTAGGCACTCAGGAAAAGTACGGAATTGGTACAGGGATGCTAATGAAAGAAGATACTTATCAAGCGAGAAAGAATTAATGGCAAAAGCCAACAAGTGGTTTGTCTATATTATAGAAACTCAAAATGGAAAGCTCTACACAGGCATTACAACTGATGTAGAGCGCCGATTTGAAGAACACAAAAATGATCCGAAAGGAGCAAAATTCACTAAAGCAAACCCTCCTAAAAAAATTCGTTTTACAGAAGAGCACCCTGACCGCTCAAGTGCGAGTAAACGAGAAGCCCAAATTAAAAAATTAACACGTCCCCAAAAACTGACATTAATCAAGAAATCGTAAATATTAATACCTACTAGGGTATTGAATTCTTGTACTTCAATTAGAGATTTTATAAATATCACATATGAAATTACTAATTGCATTTATCTTCTCAAGTATAACTTTTGGAGCCTTCACAGAAGTTCGCTACGATTTATCAACACATAAAGAGAAACAAATTTCTCGAACTAAAAATAAGAAAGTTCTTATTTTTCTTTCACCAAGCTGTCCTTGCTCCCAAAAACAATTTGATTACATAAACTCTCTTGCAAAAAAGTTCAATAACATTGAATTTATTGGTTTTAGTTCTAACAAGCATATAAGCAAAAAGAAGGCCCTTGAATACTTTGATCAATTCAAAATTAACTTTCCAATCTTTATCGATCAGGATCTTAAGTTTGCAAATAAGATGAATGCATTAAAGACCCCACATATTTTCTTATTAAATGAGAAAGAAGAAGTTATCTATCAAGGAGCTGTGACAAATAAGAGAAGCCCTGAATTATCGACGAAATTTTATTTAAATGATGTGCTAACTGCACTCAAAAATAATAAAGAGCTACCATATAAAGAATCAAAAGCACTTGGTTGCTATATCGCGAGGTAAATATGATTAAGACACTAATTACACTACTTATGACAGCTTCAATTGTTGCATGTCCTTACCAAATAGAATCTCAAAACTTATGTGTTGATCTTGAATGGACTAATGGGCCTTTTGATGGAAAACCATCTACATTTGAAGCCGTTGTCTTTGATAAAGATTCACTAGAGAGAGTGACACCGAAAGATTTAAAAGTATATGTATGGATGATGATGGCCAATGGGCATCAACATGGTGGGCCTGCAATCACTTGGTCATTTAATGAAGAGTCAATAATCAATGGAAATGCTAAGTTCTTCATGGGACATATGAAAGGTTACTGGCAAGTTCGCTTTGAATTAGACGGCGACATTACAGCTATTGATGTGGAGCTTAAGAAGTAATGAAACTATTGTCACTTACACTTCTATTCTTACTATTTACAAGCTGTGGAGATTCTCCCTTTTCCGGTGGTCTTAAAGAGTTAGTTAGTGGAGTTGATAATATTTCTAACGAAATACGTTTTGATACGGAGGCCTTAACTATTTTGAGACAGTGGGATAAAGGCCCAATAGTTTACGATAGTTCAACACTTACAATTACATTTAAAGACTCAGCAAATAACTTGAAAGATCCTGCAGGTGAATTCTCTGCCTACATCTGGATGCCAGATATGGGACATGGCTCATACCCAATTACTGTAACGAGAATAGCTACTGGAGTTTATCAACTTACTGATATCTATTTCACAATGGGTGGCCTCTGGGATTTTCACTTACAATTAAAAGATAACGGAAATTTATACGACTCTATATCATGGCCTCTTACACTTTAATTCTATTTACAACTTTCTATACTATTAGCACTTATGCGTCTTCATGCTGTGGCGGCGGAGCAAATATACCTAATATTATTCTTGGCGATCACCAATGGGAGGCAAAAATTAATTATGCCAACTCAGCAGTAACAAGTGAAGCCGGAGTAGATGGTAAGATTCATAATATTAATTCTAAAAATGAAGTAACAGAAACAATCGCCTTAAAAGGCAGTTATCTAATTGATAGCTACTTTCAATTTGCCTTTGATATACCAATCAAAAAAAGAACAGTTGAGTCTCCAACCCAAAGGACGAGTACCACAGAGATAGTCGATCCAAGCTTTCAATTTACTTGGGAGTTCTTACCGGAGTTAACTTATAATCTCATTAAGCCTCGTGGTTTTATATTCTTTAAACAGTTAATTCCAAATGGTAATTCAATATACAGCTATAACGATCCTCTATTGTCAGACTCCCTAAGCCGTGGTGTTTTTGAATCAACTCTAGGTTTTGCATTTTTTAAGGTAGTATACGAATACGATTATTCATTAACACTAGAAGGTCACTACGGTTTTAAAAGAACGATAGACAATAAAGAAGTAGAGCCAGGTTTTGGGTACTCTTCTTCCTTAGGATTTGGTTATAATCCAAATGCAACTATGCGCTTTGGAACTTCTTTAACTTATTGGCAAGACAGTGCCGTTAAGATAGATGGCATCGAAGGTGAAAACAAATACTACCTTTCAACGAGTTTCAATTACTCATATATGTTTACGAGAAGCTCTATTGTCTTAAATTACTCAGATGAAACAATTTTAAATATTGCAAAGAATACAAATTTAGCTAAGGCCATTTCACTTACATATAAAGTTTTTGAAGATCTATAATAATAAGCTTAGTGACTTATAATGTTCACGCTGCACGTGTTGATGGTAACAAATATAATTCACTAATTGATTAAGATCCGACTTTTGAATATGTGTACTAACTTTATAATCCGAATACTTACTTGCAGCTACGTTAAGCATTTCGTTTCGAAGGCTCTTTCCCTCTTGCCCATTTACCAATCGTTGCTCTTCGAGACTTAAATGTGAGAAGTGAATAAAGCCACCTTGTTCAATTGAGAGTGACACAAAGTCATTATCACCAATTTCAACACCAGAGACGGCGCATGTTTCAGTTCGAGGAAAAATCCCCAATTCGACCATCGCCTTTACTAGAAAAATAAATAGTTCATGATTAGGATTAAAATCGCTAGCAGTAACTCGACTTTCCAAGCGAAAGATTGCATTTGAAAGAAGTCGAAAAATACCTTCATGACTTTTTTCACTTAAATCAAGATCATCTTTGTGCGTAATCTGTGGAGCAAAAGACTGACAAAGTTCGCAGAAAAAACAAAGAAGGTAGAATGCCATTGGATTATGTGAGATATTTTTATGACACCATTTTTCAACATGATCCTTACTAGTCAGTATTTCGAAACTATTTTTAACTCGGCCAAAGCCAACTTTAAAAAGATAACCAACTTGCAAGATAGAAGATACTTTCCTCTTTCCTCCTCCCTGTCCACCATAGAACATCACAGAAATTTTATTTCCGTTTCTGAGGAGTAAATTTCCAATCAAGTGTTTGTCTTGATATGGAATTTTGTTAATAAGAATGCCTTCTAATTCAACCATAATAATAAATCCTGACTCATTATAAAGAGATAATCACATATCTTGTAGTGAATTCTTTCCCACCACTTCTTCCCCTTTTCAAGAGCTCCAATGTATTGAAATTCCTCTCCAAATCGTCCTCCGCGACCTATCATTTGAAAATTTGTCGATTCATTTGGTTTATAACTAATATAAATATTCTCTATTCCATATAAATTAACCCCGTGACTTAAGGCGCTAGTTGCAATAATTAAATCAGAGGGTGCCTGATTCTCTCTGACAACAAAATCCTTAACCTCTCCCCCCACGCAATAATCACAAGAAACACCTAATCTTTGAAAGAACTTATTCCAAAAAAAGACTTCTTTTCGTGACGAGCAAAACAGAATTGTTCGTCCCCTCTCAAAGAACAACTGCTCAAAGATAAGCTTCAATAAAAGAAGTGGCCTAATTAACATCCTCTTCTTTTTATACATATTTTTCTTTTGAAAATTTCCGATATTTAGAAAACAAAAATGCCTAAAATTATTTTCAACATCTCTTTCAATCACTCGATAAAGTTCGTCAGTGATTGTCGCACTTAAACCAATCACCTTTGTATTTCCAGAGGAAGAGATTTGATAGAGAAAATCAAGCAAGCGTGGACGAAAAGACTCTCCCCATTCGTAAAAGAGATGAAATTCATCAAGCACAAACAAGGAGTTGGATTTTAAAGCAAACTCTAAATCATCCCGAGAAAGCGACTCCACTGTCGTTAAAAAGATTCCTTTGTCAGAAATATTATTCACAACACAGTCCCTCTCCTTCAAATCTTCCAGTATTGAACGCAGCGGAGAGACAATAATAATCCTTTCAAAGTCCTCTAATAATTGCCAAATAAGTCTTGTTTTCCCCCAGCCCATAGGGGCCATAAATAAAGTGAATGAATGCTCTCTATTGACGATCTGTGACAAAGTTGCTTTAAAATCCATACCCAAGAGGTGCAAGAAGTGGTAAAAGAGTTAAAGCTATAACTCATTAAAATTAAAGAACATGAATTCTGTCATAATTAGAAAAGAGCAAATTCACGATTCAAAAGCTGTTCTCACACAAGAACAGTCGAAGCATTTACTTGAAATTGTAAAAGTAAAAGTTGGCGACGAACTCAAAGGGACAATTCTTGAAGAAGGTCTAACGACTATTACTGTAAGTAATATTAGCGATGGAATTGTTGAAGTAGAAATTGGGCAAGTCAGAAAAGGGCTTCACTTTCCAATTGAGTTGATTATTGCAGCTTCAAGACCTCCTACAATGAAAAAAGTGTTTGAGCATTGTAGTGCTATGGGTGCAAGTCACTTTCATATTTTTAAGGCCATTTTAAGTGATAAGAGCTATCTCACTTCTAAAGTTTATGAGCGCTTTCAAGAACTATCAGAACTTGGCGTTAGTCAGTCTGCTGTTTTCTATAAAGCTCCAACTCTTAAGAAGACTTATCAATATGAGGATATAGAAGCGAAAGGTGTTCAACGATTTATTCTCTCACCTTATGCCACAACAAAGTTAAAAGATGTTAAAATAGATATTGAAAGACCATTACAATTGGCTATAGGCCCAGAGCGTGGATGGACCAACCAAGAAATAACTGAATTTAAAAATCTTGGTTTTGAAGAAATCAGCATAGGTCCTTCAATTATGAGAGTTGAAAATGCCTCAATCGCAATCCTTGGCCACTTAAACCAATTAATGGATAGGAAATAATATGCTTAGAAAAATTGAAAAACTTTTTGATGAACAAGTAAGACCAGCTCTTGCTGCTCACGGTGGTAATATCGAATTAATCGATTACGATAATGATAAACTTTATGTAAAGATGACTGGTGGTTGTCAGGGTTGTTCTGCTTCACAGGCAACGCTTACAGATGGTGTTGCAAGACTTGTTAAGCAAAACTTTCCAGACATAGTAGAAGTTGTGGATGTTACAGATCACTCAAAGGGTGATAATCCGTTTATGTAAAAAAATAGCTCCCAGTCGGGAGCTATCAGCTTATTAAAGTTTAAGCGACTTTAGTATGTTCTTCTAATTCGGACTCGCGCATTCCATAGTCTTCATTTGCATGAGAAATTGATCTTCTCACCCTATCCTCAGTCTCCCAGTAACTTAATCCTGAAAGGATAATACTTCCGCTGGTGGCAAATGCCATGACTGTAGTCACGAGTATAATCTCTAGTAATTCCATATTTGCCTCCTTAATCTAATCATATAGACTTATCGGCAGATAAATGTGGAATACCTCCAAATTCTACTCAATTTTCAATAAATTTAAATACTTAGATTAGAGAATGACCCTTGAACGGGCCTCAAGAATTTGCTCTTTTTTGAGTCTTACAATAGACACACCTTCTTCATTTTTTTGATCAGAAAGAATCTCGCCCCAAGGGTTAATAACAAGGGAGTGTCCGTAAGTGTGAATGCCAGGATTATTTTCACCACTCTGTGCACTGGCCACGACATAACACTGTCCTTCAATTGAACGAGCTCGTAATAGAGTATGCCAATGTGCCTTTCCAGTAGGAACAGTGAACGCTGAAGCAAAAGTAATCAGATCGACCTTATTATAGTAGTAATACTGAAGGAACTTTGGATATCGAAGATCAAAACAAATTGCGATACCAATTTTCCAGCCAAGAATATCAATAATTAAAGGATCATTTCCTGCTGTATAAATATCAGCTTCATTAACTTTCTTATGAATCTCATTTCCCTGTTCATCTACAGTTGTGATGTCACAAGAAAATAAATGGCACTTGTCGTAGCTACCAATAACACAACCTTTAGGATCCAAGTTAATGGCCTTATTATAAATAGCTGTATTACTTTTAAAAGCAACAGAGCCCCCAACAAGGAAGAGCCCAGAATCAATGGCCAATTGCCTGATGTTATCAAAGTGTTCATTGTCCCACTCCACAAGGTATGGACTTGGCATGCGGCCATTTGAGATTGAATAAAAACACTCAGGCAGGAAGGCCACTTGGGCCCCCGCTTCTTTTGCCTGAGATAAGTATTTTTTAATTTTTTTTAGATTCGATTGATAATCGAGAGATGAAGAAATTTGAATATTGGCGATAACCAACTCATTCATTAAATTTTCTTTCCGATCGCGTAGTAAGTGAATCCTTCCGCTAAAACTTTTTCTGTTTTAAATAAGTTTCTTGCATCAAAGATGATTTTACCATTTAAGCGCGAAGAGATTTCAGTAAAGTCAGGAGTAGAGAATTCTCTCCATTCAGTTACAGTAACCATAGCGTCACATCCACTTAAACAGTCATACTTATTAGCTACTTGCTCAATAGATGAGTGATACTTTTCATCCACAGCTTTCATGAAGTTTGGTCCACCTTCAGGATCGAAGAAACGAATCTTTGCACCAGCATTGATTAGGTCCTTTGCCATATAAATTGCAGGAGACTCACGAACATCATCAGTATTTGCTTTAAATGCTACACCCCAAAATGCAAAAGTTTTTCCACTTAAGTCTTCACCAAAATGCTTTTTGATTTTTGTTGCCATGTAAAGTTTTTGCTCATCATTTACATCTTCAGTTGATTCAATGACTCTTAGAGTATGCCCATGTTCTTTAGCTGTATAAATTAAGGCCTTCACGTCTTTTGGAAAACATGATCCACCATAACCAGGGCCCGGATATAAGAAGTGTGGTCCAATTCTTCGATCACTTGAGATTCCTTGGCGAACCTCATTGATGTCTGCACCAAGAGTGTCACAAAGTCTTGCAATGTCATTAACGAAAGAAATCTTAGTCGCTAGAAAACAGTTTGCCGCATACTTTGTCATCTCTGCTGAAAGATTAGACATCATATAAATTGGGTTACCTTGTTTTACTAATGGCTCGTAAAGCTCTTCCATAGCTTGCGCTGCGTACGGGTCGTTGTGACCGATAACTACACGATCAGGTCTCATGAAGTCTTCAATTGCTGATCCTTCTTTTAAGAACTCTGGGTTATTTACGATATGAAATTTTTTGTCAGTATTTTTTGCAACAATCTCTTTTACTTTCTCACATGTTCCAATTGGAACTGTTGATTTAATAACAATGATTGCATCATCACTAATATTTTTTGCTACATCTTCGGCAGCTTGAAATAAATATGAAAGATTTGCACTTCCATCATCTCCAGAAGGAGTTCCAACCGCAAGAAAGATTGACTTAGAATCTTTTACTGATTCAAGACCTGTTGAGAAAGTTAGTCTCTCTGCTTTAATATTTCTTTCTAGTAGATCGTTAAGTCCTGGTTCAAAAATTGGTGATTCACCACGTCTCATCATTGCAACTTTATTTTCATCGATATCAACACAAGTAACCTTGTGACCGATTTCCGCAAAACAAGTTCCACTTACTAAACCTACATATCCTGTTCCAATAACTGTAATTTTCAAGCTTTTATCCTTTTTAAAAATTGGTACTAGATTAGCACCTTTTATGCTAAGTTTTAAGTCTAAATAAGGACTTCAACAGTATGCTCAAGGCGTCATTCCAGACAATTCTCAAAGTAGTTTTCGCAATTGCTATCCTGACATGGCTTGCAAAGTCAGACAAGCTTGACCTTGGGCTAATAAACAAAGTACTTGAAAATGGGCCATGGGCCCTGATCTCATTTACTCTGTTAGTGTGTGGTTCATTTATTGCAGCTTTTCGCTGGTCACTTCTCCTTAAAACAAAAAGTGAAAAGATTCATATAAAGAAAATTTATCCAATTAATTTGATTGGACAATTCTTTTCCACTTTTCTCCCAGGTGTTGTAACTGGTGACTTCTTAAAACTTCTCTATGTTAGAGATTGTGATCGAAATTTAAAAAGATCATTTCTTTTAAGTACTGCACTTATTGATCGAATAATTGGCCTTATTGGCCTTTTAATTGTCGGTGGCTCCTCTTCGATTTATTTTTATTCGGAACTGATCGTTTTATCACCAAAGGTAAAACCTCTCATTTCATTCAATATTATGCTTCTACTTGGTGCACTTGGTTTTGTCTTAGTACTCTTTATGCCGGTAAGAATTAAAAGACATGTCATTGAATTAATAAAAATTCTACCAATTGTTGGAGATAAGATTGCAAATATTACTGAAACGTTTTGGAAAATTGGTGAAAGTCGAAGCGTGATATTAAAATCAATTGGCCTCTCAGTGATAGTCCACATCTTTGCAATTAGCGCTTTCTGGAGTTTAGTTCATTCTTTCCTAGATACAAATATTGGAATTAAACAACTTTTTAGTATTATCCCTATTGGGCTGATTTCAATAGCTATTCCAATATCTCCTGCAGGAGCAGGTGTTGGCCACCTTGTTTTTGAAGAGCTCTTTAAGGCACTGGGACAAGATAAAGGTGCTTCATTTTTCAATCTCTACTTCTTAGTAGCAATTTCAGTGAATCTTCTAGGTGTCATTCCATACGTTCTTTGGAAAAAGAAGCACACCTTCAAAGAAGCTGAAGCACTTGAAGAAAATTAAGTAAATTAGTTAAAAACAAAAATCTTTTTCGGATCGATATGGCCGTACTGACGCCACTTAGTCTTTAAAGCTTCAATCCTTAAAAGAAATTGCATATCTCTTTTACGATCATTTAGCTTTCTGACTTTCTTAGATTCCTTAACAAGCGGCCCTCTCGCATCATAAGGAAGAACAGAGATATCATCTAATAACATCGTCTTTCCTTCGTGAGAAATTGTTCGAGCAATGAATAAGTCATCTTTTACTAGTTGTAACGTAAACTCATTCTTAGGAATATAGAATTTAGTATTATGTAGAATGTCTTTAAAGACATGCTTTTTAAAAAGATTTTGTCCACGGTATTCAAAAAGAGAATGATTAATACTTAACATTGAATCTTTTTGATTTTCTTCAATTGAGATTTCATTAACAAATTTCTTAATAAGTGGCCCATTATCATCGAAGTCACGTTGAGTGATATACCAGTAAACGAATCCATTCATACGAGATTCGTAATCCTCATCCTCTTCCGATAATTTCCCAGCAAGCTTAAAATACTCTTCTTTTGCTGATCTTAATTTGTCATAGTATTCATTCGACGAAAACTTAGTTACAGCATCGTCTAAAATACTTCTCAATTCTTCCATGTTTATTTTTTCCCACCACTACTTTCTTCATCTACAGCAAGAACGGCCAAGAATGCTTCTTGTGGAACTTCTACGGATCCAACCATCTTCATTCTCTTCTTACCTTCTTTCTGCTTTTCAAGTAGTTTTCTCTTCCTTGAAACGTCACCACCGTAACACTTAGCAAGTACGTTCTTACGAAGTGCCTTTACAGTTTCACGAGCAACAATTTTAGCACCAATTGCAGCCTGAATGGCAATATCAAATTGCTGACGATCAATAATCTTTCTTAATCGCCCTACAAGATCACGACCCTTATAGTATGCATTATCAACGTGACAAATAATTGATAGAGCATCAACTTTCTCACTATTTAAAAGGACATCAACCTTAACAAGTTTTGAGGCTTGATAACCTTTGAACTCGTAATCCATCGATGCATATCCCTTAGTGTAACTTTTTAACTTATCATAGAAGTCAAAAACCATCTCACTTAGTGGAAGATCATAAGTAACCTGCACACGCTCTTCAGTAATATATTTCATATCTGTCTGAATACCGCGCTTTTCCTCACATAGACGAATAATCTTACCAACAAATTCGTTTGGTACGTGAATTGAGATTGAAACAACCGGCTCAGTAATTTCTTCAAATTTTCCAGGCTCAGGCATTGTTGAAGGGTTTTCAACATCAACAATCTCACCGTCATTCATCTTAACTTTATAAGACACAGAAGGTGCAGTTGAAATTAAATTTAAACTAAATTCACGCTCAAGACGTTCTTGAATAATATTCATGTGAAGTAGACCAAGGAATCCACAACGGAAACCAAAGCCTAGTGCCTGAGATGTTTCAGGCTCGTATGTAAATGAAGAATCATTTAGCGCTAGTTTTTCTAGAGCATCTTTTAATACTTCATAATCATGAGATTCAACAGGGAAGATACCACAGAAAACCATTGGCTTTACTTCTTCGTATCCACCTAAACTTGGCGTATCTTTCTTCTTAGCATTAACAACTGTATCCCCAACCTTTACGTCACGAATATTTTTAATACCGCAGATAACCATCCCAACTTCACCGGCACCGAGTTCTTTTACCTCAGTAAAGAACGGAGTGTTCACAGCAAGCTTAAGAACTTCATATTCTTGATCTGAATTCTTAAGATAGATAATATCTTTCTTATTAATCGTACCTTCAACCACTCTGAGTAAGAAGATTACACCCTGATACGGGTCAAACCATGAGTCAAAAATTAGACCCTGAAGATCTTTATTTGGGTCCCCTTTAGGACAAGGGATTTTTTCAATAATCGATTCAAGTAGGTCTTCTACACCAAGTCCTGACTTAGCTGAAACTTCATCAGCATCTAATGCTTCAATACCAACAACATCTTCAATCTCTTGCTTAACACGTTCTGCATCTGCGTGAGGAAGATCAATTTTATTAAGGACAGGCATGATTTCAAGATCATTTTCCATGGCCATATAAACGTTAGCAAGAGTTTGCGCTTCAACACCTTGAGAGGCATCAACAACAAGAAGAGCACCATCACAAGAAGCAAGTGATCTTGAAACTTCATATGAGAAGTCAACGTGACCCGGAGTATCGATGATATTTAGGTAGTAAGTCTGTCCATCGCGGGCCTTGTAGTTCAATCGAACAGTTTGTGCCTTAATGGTAATCCCACGCTCTTTTTCAAGCTCCATATTATCGAGAATACGATCAGATTTCTCGCGATCAGTAATTGAACCTGTTTTTTCAATTAAACGATCCGCAAGAGTCGATTTCCCGTGGTCAATATGTGCAATAATGGAAAAATTTCGAATTAGTTTCCTATCAATCATTGTATCTATAACTCCGCTAAATTCCACGAATCATAGCACATATTTCTAGGGATAACTATATTTTCGAGAGTTTTGAGGCACCTAAATACTTAAGATGCCTGAACTTCTTTTGACATTACCATTAAGTAATAATCTAGTGACGAGTCGCGTCCACGAATTGGAATTACTGACGCATAGCCTTCGTAAATATATTCAACTACTTCCTCGATATCTTCATGAGACTCACCTGCTTCATCCCCTTCGATATCAACCTTTACAGAAATCTTATCTCCAATCTCTTTATCTGATTTAGCTGAGTCATCGCGCTTAGCGATTTTGATTTCCTGGTTTTCAATCTTAGAACGACGCTTAATGGCAAGTTCATATGTTTCAATGATGCACTGAGGAATAATTGAATCTGTCATCACTTTACCAATTGTATCTTCTGATTGAACCTGAAGAAGTTGGTAAATCTGATTATTCATATACATGAGCTCACCCTTGGCATTTGTTAAAAGAACAGGTCTCTTAACCATATTGGCAAGTACATCAAACTTTCTATTCTCTACAACAATCTTATCTGCACGTAATTCTTCAAACTTTTTGAAAGAGTGAATCATCTTATTCATCTCTTGAGCAATCTCTCCAATCTCGTCATCTTGCGAATAGTAGATCGAAACGTCGAAGTTACAATCTTGTAGCTCTCGAATAGCATCTTTAATCTTCTTAAATGGTAAAGCAATTTTACCAGGGATAACTAGACCTAAAATAATCGTCCAAAGAAATGCAATAATTAGAGTAATCATCATCTTGCGTTTAGTTTCGTTGATGATTCCTTTAATTTTCTCTTCTCTTTCCACATTCTGATAATACTGAATGTCTTGAAACTCAGAGAATGCATCAAGAATTTTATCGGCCAGCTCACCTATGGAAGTCATTCCGATATTATTTCGATGGAATAAAGAAGCTTTACTTAGAATAACCTTCAATGAATCGGTATAAGAGAGCATTTGTCCAATAATCTTTTTAACCTCTGGTTCATCGTAGTGAGTATCAAGTCTTTGAAGTTGTGATGTAAAAGACTCACAAAGGTTTAGAATTCTTTCCACCATCTCTGGAGTTGGTTTTTTTGTGAGAATCCTTCTTTGATTCTTTAAAATCGCAACCGCTGAAATCCTAACCTCGTCAGTAATAAGAGTTACTTTATTTGAACGATCAGTAATCGACTCAATTTCTTTATTGAGGTTATTTAAATGATAAAAAACGATGAACGCTAGAAGAATTACAACTGCTGCTGCAAATGAAAAACTCCAGGCGACTCGATTTCTTAGTGATAAATTCAAAATTATTCCCCTTTATGCGACGTCAAAGACTTATGCATCCTCAAGATCAGCAAAAAGTTTATTAAAATTCTTTTCACTTCCAACTAGAACAACGATGTCATCTGATTCGATAATATCCATCGGCATTGGACAATCGTTAATTTCCATACGATAAGCAGACTTACCGTCTTCAGTGATATATGGAACCTTCTTTTGAAGGGCAACAATATTAAGTGAATAGTTTTGACGAATCTTACTCTCTACCAGGGTTTTTCCTTCAAATTTCTTTCCAAGCTTAAGCTCGACAATAGAATATCCGGCCGCAAAGTTATAACGCTGAAGAACGTGAGGAGCAATAATCTTAGAAGCGACGATTTCCCCCATCTCCTCTTCAACTTTAATAATTTCAGAAGCACCAATTTCATGAAGAACGTGCTCGTGAAGTTTTGAAGTAGCACGGGCAATTACACGACCTACACCAAGCTTTCGAAGCATTGTTACGGCCATAATCGACATCTGAATATTGTCACCAATGGCAACAACCGCAGTATCAACGTCAGAAATATTTACAGATCGTAGAGATCTTTCATCAGTAACATCTAGTGCAACAGCGTGTGTTGTACGGTCTTTAATTTTATCAACGAGCTCATCATTCTTATCAATAGCAATTACCTCGGCTCCCTTTTCAAAAAGTCCAACCGCAGTTTTTGCTCCAAATGTCCCTAGCCCGATAACAGCAACTAGCATATAAAATCCTTTATCTAATTTTAACCAATCATTATTCGTCCGTCAGGGTAGTCTAATTTACCTGAGTATTTCTGTCTCTCACCAATTGCTAAGATTAGAGTTAAAGGACCAATACGTCCAATAAGCATCAGAATAGAAATTGCGACTTTCCCTGCGACTGTTAAAAATGGAGTAACTCCAAGAGTGAGCCCAACTGTTCCCCCTGCACTTAGAACTTCAAAGAAAAGTGGTAAGAAGTTTTGATTTGGCTCTATTTTCATCATGATAAAAATAAATGATGTTGAAACGACAATAGAGATGAACATAAGTGCTGTTGCCTTAACAACAACAGGTCCAGCAATTTTGCGATCAAACATCATAACGTTTTTATCACCTTTTAGTGTTGATATAATAGACTGAACAAGAATAGCAAGAGTCGTCGTCTTAACCCCACCGGCCGTCGAACCTGGTGAACCACCGATGAACATAAACATGGCCATCATATAAATCGTATACGAATGAAGATTCGTCAGAGGAATCGTATTGAATCCCGCAGTTCTAAGGGTAATTGATTGGAAGACAGAAATCTGAATTTTCTCCCAAAGATTATAGCTATCAAGAGCACCAAGAAACTCTCCAAAGAAAATAAAAATTGCACCACCAACAGTAAGAGCTAATGAAGTTATAAGAACAACTTTAGTGTGCATCCCTAAACGAACAATCGTCTTCTCTCTAGTGACAACTTCCTTTAATTCCTTTAGAGCAATGAAACCAATTCCTCCAAGAGAAATAAGAATTGCAATAGTTCCGTGAATTAATGGATTAGTAGCATAATTTTCAAGAGAGTTATCAAATAGAGCAAAACCAGCATTACAAAATGCAGAAACACTATGGAAGAATCCGTAGTACATTGCCTGGCCAAATTCAAAGCCTTCGAAAGTGAAACCAATCGTTAAGATAATGGCCCCCCAAAGCTCAATAATAAAAGTATATTTAACAATATTGATAATCATAGCAAAGAGCTCTTCCAGAGAAGAAACATCGAGAAGGTCCTGCATGATGATACGATCTTTCATCTTCATCGATCGACCTAGAACAATGGCCATAGAAGAGTAAAGGGTCATAATGGAAAGACCACCAATTTGAATTAGTCCTAAGATGACCAATTGTCCGACCACACTAAAACTCGTATTCGTTCCAAGGGTTGAAAGTCCTGTAACACAAGTTGCCGAGGTTGCAGTAAAGAGGGCATCCACAAAACTGATACTTACTCCATCTGCAGCAGAGAGAGGAAGCATGAGTAATAAAGTCCCTGCCATGATAACCCCACCAAAGGTGAAGAGAACAAGCTGAGCAGACGTTAATTTGATTTTACTAAAGAGCGTATCAAAACGATTCTTATACTCTCGATTTGTTGGCTCTCCCCCATCATCATATAAAGATAAAATAGTCGAGAGTAAGTGCGCGCTGGCGAGCAAATAGGTAAACTTTAAATCACCCCAAGTAATGAGTGTCGGTATAAATACGAGTAAAGAAAATGAATATCGACGAAAAAAGTCTTCACCATTTTTTGCTTCAATCATGTTCTTAATAACCGTTAAAGCAATGGCAATTGGGACTACCCAAACCATTAAGTCTAGGGTATTCACGATAAACTTTTGATTCCAACTGGCCGGGATCTTCTTATTATCGTAGAGAGTGAATAAGAGGATAAAACTACCGTTGAAAAAAAGTTCAAACAGGAATGACAATTTTTGTAATAATGATGCCATATTCTTTAATAATATTACTAATTTAGCTAAGTTGATACTTATAGCAGATTGAGACATATTTTCCTATGACTAAAAAGAAGAAACCAAACAAAGAGATCAAGTTTCCAAAAACTTTCCCAATCGATTTCAAAGTCGAACACCTCGACTCTCTTGGTCAAGGAGTTTCAAAATCAAATGGAATTGCTTTTATTCAAAAAACACTTCCCGGAGAAGAAGGAAAGGCCCTTGTATACAAGTCTAAGAAAAGTATTCAATTTGCAAGCTTAACTGAATTAACTAAGAAGTCCCAATTACGTACTGATTCTGAATGTCCTTACTATAGCGAGTGTGGAGGTTGTCACTTCCTACATACTAGTTATGAAAATGAGATTGAGTTTAAAAAGAAAGCTTATCTCGACAACTTTAGTCGCCAATTTAAAATCGACTTAAGTGAATCTCTGATTATTCATAAAGCAGACGAACGCTATAAATATCGAAATCGTATTCAACTTCATTATAATAAGAAGGACAACTCTCTTGGCTTTTTTAACGATTCAAATTCTAAAATCATTACAATTAAAAATTGTTTAATGGCAAATGATGACATTAATAGTGAATTAGCAGTGCTTCATGAAGATTGGCAAAGTGATGCAAAAAAAAGCAAAGGCCATGTTGAATTATTTCAACGAGATGGAAAAATCTTAAAAACATTTGATTCCTACTACTCAGCGGAAGGGTTCTTACAAGTAAATCCACCGATGAATGAACGCCTATTAACACTAGTTAATGAATATATGAGTAAAGTCACAAGTAACTCCTCTATCACTGTTGATTTATTTGGAGGAAGCGGAAATATTACAAAAGCACTTTCACATCGTACTGTTGTCATGGATGCAACTCCGACTAAATTTATCAAGTTACAAAATAAAGAGCATCAGGAATATTTTGAATTAGATATCTACCACCACACGGCCATAAAGAAGCTTGAGGAAATGGCAATAACAGAAATTGATCTACTTGTAATTGATCCTCCTCGAAGTGGTCTTAAAAATATTGATGAATTCACTAAAATCCTAAAGCCAAAACATATCGTATATGTCAGTTGTAATAACCAAACTCTGGCCAGAGATACCCATAAAATTCAATCAGAATATCGTATTGAAGAGTCGCACATGTTCGACTTTTTTCCTGGTACCCGACACTTTGAATCAGTTATCTTCTTTGCGCATAGGTAACGATTGTAAGTTCTTAGATTAACATTGTAATGGGCACTGAAAGCCATTACAATTAAAGAGTATATTCTCTTTTTAATCTAACGTTTTTGGTGAAATGATGAAACGAACTACAGTTACTTTTCTATTTGCAACATTAATTGGAATCATGACGACTTCATGTTCTTCGAATCAGAAAGCAGAACAGTTAAAGAAGGCAGAGCTCTTCTATACATATGGTACTCAAAAAATGATCGATAAGGATTACTCTCAAGCACTTGAAGCTTTAGAGAATGCGAATCAATTAAATCCTAATGATACAAAAACTTTAAACAATCTTGGTCTCGCATACTACTTTAAAAATAGACCAGAAAAAGCAAAGTTCTACTTTAATCAGTCGATTAAAATAGATAATAAAAACTCAGACGCTAGAAATAACCTTGCTTCAATTTATTTCAAAGAAGGTGATTACAATAAAGCAGAAGAGCACTACAAAATTGTTTTAAAAGACCTTATTTATCGCTACAACTATCGAGTTAAGTACAACCTATCTCTTATAGAACTAAAGAGAGGAAACAAAGATGCAGCAGTTAAGTACCTTCAAGAAGTAACTGGCTACACACTAGACTATTGTCCTGCTCCTTATCAATTGGCCCTAATCTATAAGAAAGATGGAAATATCAAAGAGGCCATCAAGAACTTAAATATTGCAACAACAGGTGAATGTAAGAAAGAGATTGCACCAAAGTTTGAACTTGCAGAAATTTATCGTTCTCTTGGTGAAGCTAAGAAGGCACTACCTCTTTACAACGAAATTATTGAGCAGTTCCCAAGAACTGATTATGCGAAAAGAAGCTTAGTAATCAAGAATAATCTAATGAAGAATGTTTATTACTCAAACAAATTTGAAACTGATAATTTATAATTAAAAAGGCGTAATAATGGAACAGGAAGTTGCAAAAGAAGCCCAAAACCTATCTCTAGGAAAATATCTCCAAAAGGCCAGAGATAAGAAAGATCTAAGTATCGAAGCAGTAAGCAGACATACTAGAATCAACCTAACAAACCTTTCGGCACTTGAAGCGGACGACGTAGAGCGACTACCTAACATCGCTTACGTAAGAGGTTTCGTTAAGACACTGGCAAAAACTTATGACATCGATGTCGAAGAAGCAACAAGAAAGCTTGAAGAGCTTTATGGCGAAGCTGCAAGTGAACAGATACAACCGCTTGAAGCAACAGACTTCCCTCAAGCAAACGTAGAGAAGAAGCAGGATCTTGTTAAAAAAGAAGTACAGATTTCGGACTCTCTAAAATATAAATTACTAGGTGTTGTTGCGGCCTTCTCTATTGGTATTTTTATTTTTATTAATCTTGATAAATCCAGAGAAGTAGATACTGGTGAAGAAACTAAAGAAGTCGTTGTCGAAGCACAAGTGTTAGATGAGAACACTCCGCTACAAGAAGAAAGCGTTGAAGAGACAGAAACAACTTCACAAGAAGCAACAAGTGAAGATGCTACTGAGCAAGTAGTAGAAGAGACAAAACCTGAAGTTATCGTTGAAACTAAAAAAGAAGAAAAGCCAGAAGAAAAAAAGGTAGAAGAAAAAGAAGAAAAAGAGCTTAATTTCTACAATCTTCCTTCTCCACTCTTTGCATTCAAGGATATCTCAGAAGATGAGAAGAATGAGATTATTCCAGCAAATATCAGAGCTGCATTTGAAGATGGAAAACAAAATATTTTTCTAAAAGCTATGACTGGTGATTCTTGGATTGTTTATCAAAGTGATGAAGATCCAATCAAAAAGTTCACGCTTAAAGAAGGAAGGTATCTTCTAATTAAGGGTGATAAGATTCTACTTCGCCTAGGAAATATTGATGCTCTAAACGTATTTTATAATGGTGAACTACTAGGTATGAATTCTCGCTCAGGGGTCAAAAGCTTAGTTTTCCCTGTTGAAATTGCAAAAGATTACAAGTTACCACTGTTTATTTTTGATAAAAACGGTGGTGTTCAAACATCTAAAGAATATTTAGAACAAAAAGAAAATTCTCAAAACTAAGAATTCCAATCTAATTTTTTATAATAACTAATTCCAATAGCTCCTGTGACTACCGCTGGTAAGAACAGGACTAATGGGATTGGTAAATTACTTTTCTTAGCAACAGACACACCAGAGAAATAAAGGGTGTAATAAACAATCGTTACCAAAAGAGCTAATGCACTAGTATTACGAGTTGCACCTCTCCCCTTTTTTACACCAAAGACAAAGCCTAAAAGAGCAAAAACAATACATTGAATAGGTATCGTAAAACGTTCCCAATACTCAATATTTCCCTTTCTTATATCATCTTCTAGCTTATCCTTTATCTTCTTCGTCTTAGTATTTTTTAATTGGCCCTTTAGCTTTCTAATATGTCTTCTCAGCTCGTTAGATGACATCATACTTGCCTTGTTAACACTCGAAAAACTCTGACCTGTTACTATTGGATATTCATACGTTTCAAATAGAATTTTCTCTACTTCATGGCCTTCTTTATCAATAGAAATAATACTTCCATTGAAAAAATCAAATCTAATATTTAAACCACTTGAGTCTCCATCAGACTTTGGCTTATTCAAGACTCCTTGTTTGGCCATAATTACTTTATCAACACCATCTTTAGAAGAGATTCTCAAAAAAACATTTTCTAATATCTTTCCATCATCCTTCACATCTTCAGCAAAAAGAATTACCCCAGGAATCTCTGTAAAAAATTGTTCTTTTTTAATATCTGTCAGAATTCCCTTTGATCCAAGTTGCTTAAAAGTATTCCTGAATATTTTCTTTGAAGTAGGAATCATATTCGTATTTAAAGAAACGACAGAGACAGCAATAAGAATTGAGATAATAAAATAAGGAGAAAAAATTCTGTGCTTATTAATTCCCATGGCCCTCAATGCAACAATTTCTGAGTCTTCACTTAATTTATTTAGTGTATAGATCATTGCAAAAAGAATCGATAACGGAGTCGCCATTGGGATGAAACTAATAGAGATATGGCCAAGAATTTCTAAAAATTGAAAAATTCCTACACCTTTTTTTGTCACAAGCCTCATGAATTTGAACAGTTGTGTCGTTAAGAGGAAGGCAACAAAGAAAGTAAGACTCATCGCAAAAGGGACAATAAAGTTTGACGCAAGGTATCTTTGAAATATCTTAGTTGGGATTAAATCTTTGATCTTTTTGACTGCGTCCATGAAAACCCTTAGCGACTGTTGTCATACTTTGTCTTTTTGTATAGTTACTGCTAGTTTATACCCTCTTAAATCACTTTGAAACCCCCTTTTAAGGAGCAAATATGAAATTCACTTTGAATTTAAATTCTAAAGAAAATTCAAGTGCTGATTGTTATGTAATTGGTGCTTATTCAACAAAAACAAAAAAAGGTAAAAAAGAAGTAGAAACTGTAGCTCTTACAGGTTGGCCAAAAGAGCTTAAAGCTACTTTTGAATCAATGAATAGCTCAGTTGATTACAATGGTACAAAAGGTACTACTTATGCTTTCAATCACTATGGTAGCGACGTATTAGTTGTTGGACTTGGTGACAAAACTAAAGTTACAACTGAAGACATTAGAAAAGAGTTAGCGAAAACTTATAAACTTGTTTCTAAGTATAAGAAAGTTGCTGTAGCTTTTGATACGTTTACTTTTAAAACGAAAAAAGAAGAGTCTCTAGCAGTTCTAGTTGAAGCTTTTGAAATGTCTGCTTATAAATTTGATAAGTATCTTTCAGAATCAAAGCCAGCTGCTCTTAAAGAAGTAATCATTGATACTGCTGAAAAAGCTGCAAAGAAGAAAGACTTTGATAAAGTTATCAAAGATTCACAATTTGTTACTGAGTCGATCAATGTTGCACGTGACTTTGTTAACGAGCCACCAAACGTTCTACGTTCAACTGAATACGCAAAGCGTGTTAAAAAAGATGTTGAAGGTATCGCAGGTGTAAAGTGTAAGATCCTTGGAAAGAAAGAGCTTAAGAAAGAAAAAATGGATCTTTTCCTATCTGTTAACAACGGTTCTGCATACGATGCTCAACTTGTTCACCTTACTTATACTCCAACAAAAGCTACTAAGAACATGAAGCACATCGCTTTCGTAGGAAAGGGTTTAGTTTTTGATACTGGTGGATATTCTCTTAAGCCAGGTGGATCAATGATGAATATGAAGTTTGATATGGCAGGTTCTGCAACTGTTTATGCTGCATTTAGAGCTGCTGCTAAAATGAAACTTCCAGTAAAAATCACTTGTATCCTAGGTATGACTGATAACGCAGTAAACGCTGATGCAACGATGCCAGACTCAATTGTAAAAGCTAGAAATGGTAAAACAGTTGAAATCCTAAACACTGATGCTGAAGGACGTTTAGTTCTTGCTGACTGTCTAGACTATGCTTGTGATCTAAAACCAGATGCAATCATCGACGCTGCAACTCTTACTGGTGCTTGTCTAGTTGCTCTTGGAACTGAAGTTTGTGGTCTTATGTCAAATGACAAAAAGCTTTCTGCAAACCTTCTTAAAGCTGCTGAATCAGCGGATGAGTACATGTGGGAACTTCCAATTATCCCTGAGTGGACAAAAGACATGAAAGGTACAATCTCTGACCTTAAAAATATCGGTGGTTCTTCTTTTGGTGGTACAGCTAAAGCTGCTGCTTTCCTACAAGAATTCATCAAAAATGATATTGCTTGGGCACACCTTGATATCGCAGGTGTTGGTGACTCTCAATCTCACCTACCATACTGTCCACCAAAAGGTGCTTCAGGAACTGTGATTAGATCTCTTGTAGAGTTCTTAAAGCAAAACTAAGAAGTCATCCCAGTGAGTAGTAACGCAATTTTTAACATTGTTCTATATGCGCCAGATATTCCCGGAAATACCGGGAGTATAGGGCGTACTTGTATCGCTCTTGGTGCAAGACTTGTCCTTATTAAGCCTTACGGATTTGATCTTTCAGAGAAGGCCGTCAGACGCGCGGGACTTGATTATTGGAAATATGTTGAAGTTGCAGAATACGAAAACTGGGAAGAATTCATAGAAAATGAAAAGCCAGATGAAGAAAATCTTTTCTTCTATACAAAGACGGCCATAGAAAATCATTTCTATGGACGAAACTACACTAAAGGCTGCTATCTTGTCTTTGGTTCAGAGACAAAAGGGCTACCAAAGCATATCTTTGATAGCTACCCTAATCGTTTATTTTGTCTTCCAATGTTTTCAGAGCATGTGAGATCGTTAAATCTCTCAAACGTGGCCACGACTGTGGCCTACGAAGCATTAAGAGTTATTCAATATTAAAATTGATAACCCATACCAAGTGTAATTCGATATTGATCTAGCTTGATATCTTGATTAGCAATCTCAAGACTACCATCAGCAAGATAGTCAAAAGCTAGAGTTATATCCATCCCCGCTTCACGATATCCAAAATCCATAGAAGTATAGATTTGTTCAGATGATGAGTTATTAATATCAAGTTTTCGATATTCAATACCTGGAGTAACATAGAGATATTTTGTATAAAGAACTTCAAGATCGAAGTTAAACTTCATTCTCTTATAATCACCTGAAGCGTATCCATTATCTCCTGACTCATATTCAAAATCAGTATCAAACTCTAAGTTACTATGTTTTCTTGTTCCACCAATAAAAAATTCTTTTCTTGTTCCACGATTAAGCTCTTGGCTTTTTGTTTTAATACTAAGACCAGCTTCAGCAGATAGAACTTCATCAAGATAGCCACCAGCAAGTGTTAGATCAGTGTAGTAACCATGCTTTTTTGAATTTGGCTTTACGTATTTATAGGCTCCACCAAAGCTTACACGATTAATATTAAACATAGTTGAAGCTTCAACTTCGAATGTATTGATATTTTTATTTTGAAGGTCTCTTTCAATATTTCTATATCCAAAACCAAAAGAAACTAAATCAACAGGTCTAAATCCCATAAGAAGAACAGCTTCTCTATTGTGGCCAACCTCTGTGATAATTGGCTGAGTCTGTGCAAATCCAACATTGTCATTATATGAAAACTCTGCTGAAAATACACGGTTCCCAAAAGCACCATTAATATCAAAGTCTGAACTATCAAGAGTATCGATATCCTGAATCTCTGCACTTCCGCCTTCGAATTGTGTGTTAAAGAATTGTCTACGATCATTTGCTACGGCCATTGAAGAGCTATGTCTCGTTTTACCATCTTTAGAGATCTCAGGCATAACTCGATTTGCAAATGCAGTTGATGTTAATAGTAGTGATAGTGCAAAAATTTGTCTTTTCATAATCCCTCTTAAATAATTTGATTTTATTCTAGAGGATATAAAAAGGGAGGTCAAAACCTCCCTGATATTTAGAAGAAATAAACTGCGTTTACTTTTAAGTTCAGATCTCCACCTAGAAAGAAATCAACACCTACAGTCGCGTCAATTTTATCCTTACGATAACCAAAATCACCTGAAACAGCTAAGTTATCGAATTCAAAATCGTAATCCACGATATCCCACATAACACCTGGAGTTACGTAATATTGATCTTTCACTAAAATTTCGGCATCACCAGTTAGAGAGATAATATTATCAGAGAAAATATTTAAGCCATCAGTCGATGAAACAGAAATATCTGCATCGTATTCAACTTTATCAACGATCATTGTTAAACCACCAAAAAGATTTAATCTATCATCTCGACCTAGATCATCTGATGAAAGCGCATAAGTCATTCCCGCTTCCCAAGTCATTTTCTTATTCACTTGCCCAATACCAGCAGTCGCAGAAAGATAACTTCCATCTACAAATACCAAGTCCTGAGAATTATATGTAACAGATCCACCAACAATAAACTCTTTCCACTTAGTAGAAGCTGCAAACTCAATGGCCATGTCTTTTGCATCAGAATCAAAACTATTAAAATCAATTCCAAGACCAATGGCCAAGTCATCAGAGACCTTCATTCCACCTTTAGCATTGATTGAATTATAACCATCACCAAAATCAACAACACCTTCTGCTGAATAGTTTTTAAATGAATAAGCACCAAATGCTGCTAATCCTGAAGTGTCTTCAGTATCTTCGATCATCGCTCCTGCAAATGTTCTCTGTTGAGTCGAAACTGCGATTGCAGAATTATTAAGAGTTTTTCCATCACGTGAAGTTTCAGGAACTATTGTATTAGCAGCTGCTGATAAAGTTAGTGATGATAATAAAATTGTACTTAGTGTTTTTTTCAAAATTACTCCTTTAATTTTAATAACTTAAAAAAAGAATTATAGGAGAAAATTAAAATAAAAAAAGGGAGGCCAAAGCCTCCCCGTCCACATATAAAATTTATAAATAAATCTTAGAACTTGTAACCAACGTTTAAGTTAAATCCTATACCATCAGCATCAATACCTTCTAACTCACCTGTTGAGTAGCTTAGTCCAAAAGTAGTATCTAGACCATCAGCTCTATAACCGAAATCAGACTTTACGCTAAGAATTGATGTATCAGAGTCAGCGGCTTTAGGTAATGTAGTACTCAAGTGATAAACACCTGGTGTGATATAGAAAGTTGGACCAACTAAGAATTCTGCATCAAGAGAGATTTCAAGTTGAGAATAATCGTTGTCTGTTGCACGATTTTGTAAGTAATCACCATATTCATAAGATAGTGATCCATCTAATTCAACATCATTAACAATCATTGTACCGTTACCAAAAACTCCTAGGCGAGTATCTGCAAGTACAGCATCGTTACCTTTAGTTGTATATTGAATTCCCGTTTCCCAAGAAACAGATTTATCTTGTTTACCAAAAGCAAGAGTAAGAACAGTATAATCTCCTTCAGTTGTAGGAGTATCAATCATATGATGAGCAAGTGAAGCACCTAGGGTAGTTCCATTAACAACCATAGTTCCACCTGCTTCAAGAACAGTGTCATCAATAGTTTCAGTCAATTCATCTACAGATAGCCCTAAACCAAGAGTTAGGTTTCCACCTGTTCTAAATCCCATTAATAGATTAAGTTCTGCAAAATCTTGTTCTGCACCCATCGCTTCCATTTTATTTTTTGAATAAGAACCTTCAAATGAAAATGTATCAGTTGAAACTGCACCAAATAAATTTGTAAAAGTAATATCTAGATCAACTGAAGGTGTCGTATCAGTTTCAAGGGACTGAGAAGTATATTCACCAGCAATATAGCTTCTTTTATCTTGAGAAACAGCAAGTACTGATGTGTTTTTTGTTTTACCATCGCGTGAAATTTCTGGCATTAATACGTTAGCGTATGCTGATGTCGAAAGTGCTGCTAGAGCAACTGCACTAATAAACTTCTTCAAATCTTCCTCCTTGAAGCAATAAAATAAATATTAAGATTTATTATACTTTAAAATAAATTAATTAAAACAAATATCCTACGTTTAGTGACCAACCAAGGCCATCGTAGTCGATATCGTTTTCTTCACCAACAAAAATATAGCTTGCACCTATTGTTGCATCTAGTCTATTTGTACGATAGCCAAAATCAGTTTTAAGTCTTACGTCAGAAGTGTCACTTGAGACACCTGGAGCATTTTCGGCCGAATAATTTATTCCCGGAGTAATATAGAAGTTTGATCCTAATAGGAATTCAGCATCAAATTCGAAGTATAGAGCATTAAAGTTATTTCCATCTGTCGTATTATCTTCATCTTTTAAGTAGTTTCCAAATTCATATGTAAAGCTACCATCAATTTCAATACCGTTAACAACTTTAGTCATGCCACTAAAAAGAGTGAATCTCTTACCAGTTGTTAAATCATCAGTGCCTTCAGTCTTTAGTTGCACACCTGCTTCGACACTATTTTTAGAATCTTGTTGACCAAAGCCTGCACTTAGAACGAAGAATCCACCTTTCGTTGAAGAAGTTTTGTTTTCGACGAATTCAACAGAACCTCCTAAAACCTTGTCATTAACTTTAAGACTTCCACCGGCAGAAATAATACTTTCATCTGTTGAAATATCTAATTCAGACTTTGTGTAACCAAGCCCTAAAGTTAGCTTCTTATTTACTTGGTATCCGCCGAGAAATGAGAAGTTGGTTGCATGATTTTTAGAACCTTCAATATCGAAAGTAGGTATATCAACAGTTAACTGTCCATTGAATCCATTTGAAGAAAATCCACCAAAAACACCTGGAACAGTTTGTTTAATTTCAACTACTGGAGTCGTATCACTCTCTACGCTTAAGTATTCATACTTAGCCGCCGCAAAATTTCTCTTTTCTTGCGATGATGCAATAACAGACGTGTTTAAAGTTTTACCATCACGTGAAATTTCAGGAAGAATAAAATTTGCAGTTACATTGGTACTAATAAGTGAAAGTACACTTAGACATAAGATATTTTTCGACTTCAACTCGAACTCCTAGGGCGTATGAATATTTTATTAGATTATACAAAGAGAAAAGGGAGATGAAAATCTCCCTTTTTATGACAAATATTTGATTAATATCAGTTTTTAAAATAAATAGGCTACATTAACTTTCCACGCCATTTCATCGTAATCGACAGATCCAACTTCGCCAATAACTGCATAATCGACACCGAATGTCGCATCAATTCCGTTCATACGATATCTAAAGTCTGCAGAAAGATCGAGTTGCTTTGTGTCTGTTCCATCATTATCAATAAGTGTATATTCAATACCTGGAGCAATGAAGAACATCTTATGTAGCATAAATTCAGCATCAAAATTTAAATGAAACATAGAGTAGTCACCACCAGCTGTTGTGAAATCTCCAGTTGTGTAATCAATATCACCATCAAGCTCTGTGCTATCTAATACAGTAGTCATTCCCGCAAAGATTTTTGTACGACTAGGAGACTTAATAGCATCATCTTTCTCTTCAAGATCAAACTGAAGTCCCGCTTCCCATGACATATTATCTTTATTTGAACCAACACCTAAGATGATACGATTATGAGAACCATCTATAGTTCCATTATCTTCATCCACAAGACTAAAAGACCCACCAATAATTAGATCATTCATATTAAATGAAGCTGCTATCTCAATAACTGTATCTTCACTATCAGGATCTGTATCAACCATCTGATAGCCGATACCAAGAGCAAATTGATCTGATAACCTGAAGCCTGCTTTAATATCATATGTATTACTATCAGTATCAGTAGCACCAGTATCAACATTTCCAAAATTTAGATCTGCCTCGATTGACATCATCTTATTTGACCAAGCACCGTAAAAATCAAAGTTAGTGGTATCAATATCACCACCACTATCTGGTTCTAAATTTGAAGAGTTATACTCAGCCGCAACAAAAGTTCTCATCTCTTGTGTTACTGCAATTGTTGAATTATTTTTTGTTTTACCGTCACGTGACGTTTCGGGAACTATCGTATTCGCAAACGCTGTCGTTGTAAGCCCAACTAGAGTTGCGGCCATAAAGATATTCTTCATTTATTCCTCCATAAAAGTTGTATATGCAAATTTTCAACTAAGATGAAAAAAATAAAAACTTAATTTAATTTAAAAAAAAGAAACTTAGAGGGGTGCAGTTTTTATATTTACAACTAAGAGCTTCATTCAATAATGAGCTACTTAATTTTGCAAAGACCGTACCCGAAGGCTCCCTTCGTGGTCGCCTCTGGGTTGAATTGCGTCATCCGCTCCTGCGGATGGCCGCAAACAAAAAGGGAGACCTAAGTCTCCCTTCACGTATATTCTAAATTTTAAAATTAAAATTAGAAGTTGTAAGCTACGTTAACTTTCCAAGCCATTGAATCGAAATCAACGTTGTTTGACTCAGCCATAACAGCATAGTCAATACCAAAAGTAGCATCGATTTTATTAGCTCTGTAACCAAAGTCAGCAGATAGGTCTAGTTGGTTAGTTTCAGTACCAGCTACGTCTTCGCTTGAGTAGTTAAGACCTGGAGTGATGTAGAACATTTTCCCTACTAGGAATTCTGCATCAAAGTTAAGTACTAAGTTAGTGTAATCTCCACCAGCAGTTGCTGAAGCATCACCAGTTGTGTAAGAAAGGTCACCATCTAGTTCGATGTTGTTAACAACTTTAGTCATACCAGCAAATAGTTCAAATTTTGAACCAACATCCATTCCGTTAGCTGCATCGTCTTCTTCCATTGTGTAAGTAAGACCAGCTTCCCATGACATGTTGTTTGCGTTTGAACCAACACCAACAGTTAGAGTGTTGAATGAACCGTCTGTACCAGCATTATCTTCTTCAGAGTTAATTGCAAAAGAAGCACCGATTACTAGGTCATTCATGTTGTATGAACCAGCGATCTCTAGTTTTGTTTGCTCATCATCATTAGCTGTATCTTGAGACATCATTGTGTAACCAAGACCAACTGCAAATTGCTTGTTGATTCTGTATGCAGCTTGTACACCGTATGAATCATTATCTGTATCTGCATCTTCACCCATGTTGATATCTGCTTCTACAGAGATCATTTTGTTTGACCATGCACCGTAAACATTCATGTTAGTTGTATCAACTTCTTGTGCACCAGCAGTATCAGCTTCTGTAGTTTTTGAGTTATACTCACCAGCTACGAAAGTTCTCATTTCACCAGTTGTAGCGATAACTGAAGAGTTCTTAGTTTTTCCATCACGTGAAGTTTCTGGAACGATTGTGTTTGCAAATGCTGCAGAAGAAAGTACTGCCATTGCGATAATACCTGTCATTTTTTTCAAAACTTACTCCTTGTTTTGTTTTATTTAAACTAGCGTTCTAGTTCGATTTAAAAAAATAATTTACTAAATTATACCCTTTTTGTTTTTCTGTGCAATTTTTTTTTACTTTTTTTTAAGAAAGGCCGTGGTTACACTTCCACGGCCTTTTGTATACAATCAAAAATTTTAAAATAATTAGAAGTTGTACTTCATTGCAACTCTTGAATCAGTGTCTTCACCATTTGTACCAGTGTAAACATCAATATCAACAGTTTTATAAGTTAAAGTAGCACCTACAGCAACTCTTGTAGTGTTTTCAAAAGAAGCATCACCATTTGTGTAAGAACCATTGTAGTTAGCAACAACAGCTGATGCTAAAATATTAGTTGGTCCACCTGTTGCATTTGCAAGGTCAGTAGATTTTGCATTTGAGTAAACAGATTGAGAAACAGAACCTCTTAGAGTTAACCAATCAGTTGCTTTAGTTTCAGCACCAATAATAACTGGAAGATTCATTGTTTCTAGCTTTGCTTTACCAGGAACTGCGTTAAGTTCTACATTGATTACTTGGAATGCAGTTCTTACGAAAACCATTCCACCTTCAACTTTGTATTCTTTACCTGCACCAAGATCTAAACGAGAAAGTTCACCATCTTCAGCACCGAAACCTCTTTCTTGGTCCCAAGAAAAAGTTTTATATGAACCGTAGAATTTAGTGTCTTTATTGATTGTGTAAGAACCACCAACTTGAACACCAAGAGTTCCATCAAACTTATTACCTGATAGAAGGTTCTTAGACTCAGACATTAGAGAAACGTTTGCGTATGCATCCCAGTTGTCTTTGTTAACACCAAGCTTAACGGCCATTGCTTCGTCTTCCATTTTATTATTTGTTGTCCCATCAATTGATGTAACGTCTCTGTCTGAAGAAGCATAAACAAAAGCTGCACCCCAGTTAACACCAGCTTTTCCACCAATGAAAAGTTCTAGTTGATTATCTGATGAAGCTAAGTAGTTTGTTGTAGCAGCTGGAGCTGATGCAAGAATTCTTAGAGATGTAGAAATATTTGATTCGTTACCTAGGTAAAGACCATAAGTGAAGTTCCCCATTTTCTTAAAGAATCCACCCATCGCTTTTGGGTCACCATCAGTATCAAGAGTTGCTGATCCAGAACCAATACCTTCTGCACCGTACTCAAGTACAACCATATCTCCATAGTTGTTTACAAATGAAGCGTTAGTGAAGATATAACGATCATCCATTGTGTAGTAGTTGTCTTCAACTTCATCACCAAGAGCAAGAAGTCTTGCTTTTGTAGCATAAGCACTTGTGCTTAAAAGAGCTAAAGTAGCGGCACCTAAAAATACCTTTTTCATATTCCTCTCCTTGAGTGAGTAAATTCCATGAGTTCAAAAAGTAAACTCTTATTAAAAAATGTTAGTTCTTAAATTTTCGAAGGAGATGGGATGAATGTCAACACCCTGAAATTGCTAAAGAATTCGCAATCCCAGGGCTGATATAAGTATTTTTTATTTTATTTTTGCTTGGACAGCGATTCCTCTTGCGAGAAACTTTGACGACATCCAGGAATCTACGAACGTATCATTCTTTGTCGCCGCCTGCTTCAAAGGAGCGTTAAAACTAAAGAAAATAAGGTGATCTTCGTTTAGAGTTCCATCCTCTATTGAAGAATCGTCAATATCCGGACAATAAGAATAGTCTCTTAAAACCACACGCTCTTTTGACTCATTCTCATTAAAAGCGTCAAAATTCTTGGCCAGGTTTTTCTTCAGAAGATTGATTTTTTTAGAAATATCTTCCTCCGTGCTCTCTTCTTTATCGACAAAAGTAACAAATTTGGCCGTTTGAGCATATCCTTCACTTTCAGATTCACAAATCTCACCGATAAAGTGTCCCCAATCGTGCGTAAAAGATAATGGAAAGAAATAAGTTTGCGACTCTTCATCTTTTGTAATTTTCTCTTTTAAGTCTAAGTGAACATAAAGAGAACATGGTGTCGATGTACTTTCACAAAATTCAATGAACTCACTTGAAAGTGTCTTCTTATCTTGAAAGAGCTCTAAAAACTTAGCAGGAGACTCTCCCCAATATAAATTTTCACATTCAATAATTAGACCATTTGTTAGGCATACTTTCCAAAATGCTTGATCAATTAATTCTTCAGGAGTTGTACGATAGATTTCTTTAATTCTAAGATTAAAACTATTAGTTTTAATTCTCTCTAGAAGTCCTTCTTTACTAAGCGATGGAAGAAGTTGCGAGGGCGATAGTTGAATATGATTATCAATATAACTCTCTTCCCCCCACAGTAGTGGCATCGGCTTTGTACGAGATCCAAACGGGTGAAATTTAGAATCTTTGTAAAAACATGAACTATTGATTGGTGTCTCTTCAACAAGTCCTAGATCTTTTAAGATTGAAATATTTCCTTCACCGCGAATTAGTGACGGTCCCATTAGCTTGAAGTTATCTTCAGTTACCTCTTCTTCAGAAAGAAGCTTTACACTTGTTGCATCTAAATTATTTAAATGATCGAATAGATCAATTGCAAAGATATCACTTCCAACAATCAAATTTTTAATGAATGTCTTCTCTTCTTGTTTTACTTCAACTTTTTTAAGTTTAAGAATATCGCTATAGGCCATAGTACCAAATTCCTTGTGTGTTGTGTTTGGCAATACAATAACGTATTTTTTTTGGAATTAAAATAGCGAAACCACGCATTAAAGCGTGGTTTCAGGTAATTTCACTATTTTTTTCTTACATTTTTAGATTATTTAATGACGAGCCTATCGCCTGCTCTAATTTGTCTCTTCTTGATAATATTTAAATTTGAAACAATTAGAGTATCAAGGCTTACACCTGTTTTACGTGATACAGACCATAAAGAGTCTCCACGTTGAACAGTATAGTATTGAGTTGGATTATTAATTTTCTTTCCACGTTGTTTCGCTAATCTGATGCGATTACTATATTTTCTTTTTCTTACAACAGACTTACGAGGTTTATCATAAAGATCTGCGTACATATTATCTTTCTTACTCTGTCCTATTCTAAATGGCAGTGTTACGTAAGATCCGCGCTTAACTCTTGAACGATGTGATTTGTAATCATCGTTTAACCAAGTAAGAACTTCTTTATCTTTAATTTTAAATTTTTGAGCAACATCACTTAAACGAGTTCTCTTACCTCGTACACGATACTTTTGAAAAACATCCTGGCTAGCGACGTAATTCTTTTCAGTACAACAACTTGCCCACTGCTCTCTTTTTCCAACAGGAACTCTTAACGTGTAAGTTTTGTGTGTTGGTGGCGTGAACCATCTTTGAATCTCTGGGTTTAAGTAATGAAGATCATCAAATTCAATATTTAAATCTTTTGCAATTTCGAATAAGTCCGCTCCACCAGGAACAGAGATTTCTTGAAAATCCAGTGGTTCATGCCAATCGATCTCTTCAAAACCAAAAGACTTTAAGTTCTTTCCAATAATAGCTAGCGCCATAATTTTAGGAACATAATTCTTTGTTTCTGGTTTTAAATAACGGCCTTTTCTGATTTGCCAAAAGTTCTTTGTACGATAGCGACGAATCGCACGAGACATCTTTCCTTCACCAGCATTATATGATGCTGCAGCAAGCTCCCAAGAACCAAATTGATTAAAGAGTTTTCTTAAATATTTTGAAGCAGCAATTGAAGACTTGATTGGATCACGTCTCTCGTCAACATACCAGTTAACTTCAAGTCCATAACGACGACCTGTATAAGGCATGAACTGCCAAGGCCCTACCGCTTTTGCCCACGACTTAGCTTTTGTTTGAAATCCAGATTCGGCCATTGCTAAAAAGATTAAGTCTTGTGGTAGACCATTATCCTTTAAAACTTTAGAAAGGATCGGAGCATACCTTCCAGCTCTTGCAGAATATCTCTCAAAGAAGCCACGGCCACGTGTAGTAAAATACTTAATCCATTTCTTAACTGCCGCATTGTAAACAACAGGAATATCAAAATAATTATTTTCTAAATTTAAATGCTCAGCTCCATATAGGAAGTAAGTCTTAAGTTCATGAGTTGTTGGATGTTCAATCTTTGCAGAACCAACAATCTGATCATTCGAGAACTCTGCTCCGTGCTTTGCACTACGAGCGATGATTTTTTCTTCTGAGTATTCCGCATCTGCTTCAATTTCAGCATCTGTTTCAACAACTTCAGAAATGTCCTTCGGGCTCGGGACATCTTTCTCAACAGAGATACATGAAAAGAGCAGTTGGGAGGTTACCAGTAAAATTAATCCATTAATTCTCATCGATCTTCCTTAACTATATGTGCGTATTTCGTTTTCATAAATATTCGGGAACCCAACTTTGGGGTTCCCATATTTTTTCAAATTGTCGTGTCTGAGTCAACGAGGAAAAGATTTTTTCGGTTAAGTACAGTACTGAATTCAATACTTTATATTGTTTACTCTTTATTTTTCAGCATAGAATCAACAACAACTGTTCCCATGGCGTCACCAAAGACGTTAACTGCAGTTCTGAACATGTCCAGAATTCTATCCACAGCTAAGATAAGACCGATCCCCTCAATAGGAAGCCCGACAGCTGAAAGTACGATCGACATTGTAATTAGCCCCGCACCAGGAATTGCTGCTGCTCCGATTGCCGCAAGAGATGCTGTCATAAAAATAATAATCTGCTGAGTTAAACCTAAGTCAAAGCCATAAGCTTGCGCAATGAAGATGGCGGCGACTGACTCATAAAGAGCAGTTCCATCCATATTTACAGTTGCACCTAATGGTAAAACAAATTTTGCAGTATCTTTATCAACGCCTAAATTTTCTTCAACATTCATCATCGTAATAGGTAGAGTTGCTGCTGAAGAAGCAGTTGAAAAAGCAGTAATAATAGCTGGCCCTACACCTTTTAAAATCTCAATAGGTGAAGTCTTTCCGCGAATACTTCCAATAATCAGAAGAAAAATACCATGACAAATCAATCCTAGAATTACTGTCAGCATATACTTAGAAAGAGATATAATTGCGCCAAAACCAGATTTAGCAAGAACCCCTGTCATAAGAACAAAGATTCCATAAGGAGCTAAGCTCATCACTCCCATTGTTAGTTTATTAGAAAGAGATTCAAGAGAACCTACTACTTTAACAAATGGTTCACTATCTTTAGGAATAAATAGCGCAGTCATTCCCATAAGAATTGAGAAGACGATAACTTGTAAAATATTTCCATCGGCCATTGAACCAAATGGATTCGTTGGAATTGCACCTAGAAGAACTTCTTTGATTGAAGCAAACAGTGACGCCCAACCACTTGAACTACTTGCAACTTTCGACTGCATTGCTTCTGAAAGACCATGAACTCCAGCAGAGCCAAGATCAGCACCAATACCAGGATTGATAAGATTTACAAAAATAATTCCAAATAAAACGGCAATACAAGTTGTAATGAAATAATAAGCAACGGCCCTTACCCCCATTCTTCCTAATGATTCTGGTGTTCCTAAGTGGTACATCGCCATAAAGATAGATGAGAAAACAAGAGGGATAATCACCATTTTAAGAAGAGAGATAAACGCATCTCCTATAGGAGAAATAAATTTTACGTATTCACCCTTTCCAAAATAATGTAACAGAAGACCCAAAATTAATCCGAGTACCATTGCAATACCAATCTTCTGCGCTTCCTTCTTTGCTGCTGGTTGCATTAAATTCCCCTTTTAACTATAAAAATTCAAATCGTTTAAAATAACGTATGGTAAAAAAAATTCTTAACAATATTCTAACTTGTTCATTTATTCTCTTATCATTTTGCATATTTATCAATCCGGCAAAAGCTAAGGTGGAAGAACCGAATTACGACTTCACCTTTGATAAATTCAAACCATTCTATCCTGGACAAAAACTGTCAGATATAAAGAATGAATATAAAGCAATCAGATTAATCAATGACAAGAAACCTCTAGCAACTTATGAAATTCAAATTCGCCATCAGAACTACTTCTTTCCTGTTTTTATTCATGTTAGAGATGAAGTCGTTTTAGATTTCTACGCAAGACTTCCAAATTACTTTCTTCACAATACTTTTCATCAATCACTAATAAATCGCTATGGTAAGCAGGATAAGTTTATCAATAATGACGGCACGTCAGTCTATATTTGGAATGATGAAGCCGGATTCACAATTACATACACAGGAGCATGTACAATTACATGCTTCCCGATATTTATTCATATGATAAAAAAAGATGATGTGAAGAATAAGGATTCTTTTCTCATTAAACTTTTAAAAAACTAACTTAACTCTTTTGCAACATCGTTTAATGCAAATTTGTAACACATAATATTTTTGGCAAGAGTGGCCAGGGCCTGTCTTGTTGCCATTGGCATTCCATTGGCACCAAAGTAAGCCGAGTGAATTGCTAAAAATGCCTGTGCATCTTCAAACCTCATCTTAACAGGGCCCAACTTATTAAGAGGATCAAGCTTTATAAAGATCTCTGATTTTCTCAGTTTATATACTTCACTCATCGTAAATATATTCTGATTACGATAATCGATATAAATAACTTCACCTTTAACATCTGCCATACGGCCAAGAATAATTCCCTGCTTAGTTTTTCTTCCCCATAGGCCAATAATTCCCATAGGAGCTAAAGCCCAAGTTAAAAAGCGATTGATAACGACTCGGCTTTCAAATTCTCTTTCGGTGTGACCAAATTCTGGAAATGTTCCCATTAGCCACTCATTTGAGGCCAAAGACAGAACAATCATCGCCATATTCTTATAGCGATAAACATTGTATCCAGGTTTTTGTACGATCGACTCCTTCCCATACTTGTCATTGTCAAAATTTGATCTAATTTGGGCGGCCACCATCGGTGTCGCTTCATCAATAGTCATGACCTTGGCCAGTTGATTTGACGCTATATTTTGTTGGGCCAGCTCACTTTCTTTCTCACCCAGCTCAGTAAAATTCATAATTTGTAAAAATCCTGCGATTTCCGGATCGAACTCCGCAATACGCAGCCTAATATAAACAGGCAGCGCCTGCTCCTTAGCATATTGATAATATGTGTATTTTTCAGTACTTACAGATTGCATTATCGCCTCCATTCAACTTAATTTTTCGGTATTTTTTCCGACTAAATAAGCTCGAAGTGGTTTCCGCTTAGCGCTAGGCAAAAAATCCTCAAATAAAGGAGTGTAATTGCGTCTTAGTCCTTGACAACAGGCCCAATTATTAATAAAAATCCTAGTTTCATAAAGTTAATTTCAGTCCGAGGGAAAAAAGAGTTAGCGAGAACTATCGAGCAACCCCCAAAGGCTGCCTTTCATTAGGAGAAAGTATGTACGGAGTAGTAGAGATCTCAGGTCACCAGTACAGAGTAGAAGCTGGTATGACTATTGATGTTCAGAAGTTAGAACAAGAAGCTGGATCAACTGTAGAATTTGATAAAGTTCTATTTGTTGGTGGTGAAAGCGCAAAAGTTGGTGCTCCAACTGTTGCTGGTGCTAAAGTTGTTGCTGAAGTAGTAAGACATGATCGTTCAAGAAAAGTTATCGTTTCTAAAAGAAAGCCAGGTAAATACATGAAGAAGAACGGACACAGACAACACTTTACAACTTTAAAAATCAAAGAAGTTAAAGCTTAATTAATTATCAATTTTAGGAGTTAGATATGGCACACAAAAAAGCCGGTGGTTCAACAAGTAACGGTCGTGATTCAAACCCAAACATGTATGGTGTTAAGAAATTTGGTGGTGAAGCTGTTGTTCCAGGAAACATCATTGTAAGACAAGCGGGATCTAAGTTCCACGCTGGTAAAAACGTAAAAGTTGGAAAAGACTTTACTCTATTCGCTACGAAAGAAGGTAAAGTACAATTTGGTTTCTATAACAAGAAGAAGCAAATCGTTTCTGTTGTTGAAGCTTAATTAAAATTACCATTTTACGCTATTAATTAGTTGTAAATATTAAAGGGAGCCTATACATAGTGCTCCCTTTTTTTATATAAGACCTTATTATGAAATTTATCGATGAAGTTAAAATTACAGTAATTTCCGGAAACGGAGGAAACGGATGCGTAAGCTTTCGCCGCGAAAAGTATATCCCATTTGGTGGACCAGATGGTGGTGACGGTGGTGACGGTGGTAGCATCTACTTTGAAGCCGACGAAGGAATGAACACTCTTGTTAACTTCAGAGGTAAAAAACATTACCGCGCCGAACACGGACAGCAAGGTGGTGGCCGTCAAATGTGTGGAGCATTTGGTGACGACCTCACAATCAAAGTTCCTGTTGGAACAATTGTTCGTAATGCAGAAACGAATCAAGTTATCGCGGATCTAACTGATCACGGTATGAGATTAATGGTTGCACAAGGTGGACGTGGTGGTCTTGGAAATATTCACTTCAAGACTGCAACTAATCAGGCTCCACGAAAAGCAACTGCAGGAAAAGAAGGCGTAGAACTTGAAGTAGATCTTGAACTTCGTCTACTTGCTGATATCGCACTTGTTGGATTACCTAATGCTGGTAAATCAACACTTATTTCTTCAATCTCTGCAGCAAGGCCAAAGATTGCAGATTATCCTTTTACGACTCTTGAGCCAAACCTTGGTGTTGTTACACTTGGTGAAGATGACTCATTTGTTGTTGCCGATATCCCAGGGCTAATTGAAGATGCCTCAGAAGGAAAAGGCCTAGGGATTAAATTCCTAAAACATATTGAAAGAACAAAATCTCTTGTTCACCTAGTGGATGTTTCTTGGTGTCTTGATGAATACGAAGCGTTTGAACAATACGTAATTATTCGCCAAGAGCTTGGTCGCTATAGTGAAGATCTTTTAAATAAGAAAGAGCTAATTTGTTTAACAAAAATTGATGCTATGACAGATGAAGAAATTAAGAAGTTCCAAGACTTCTTCGAGGCACAGGTTGATAGAAAGTGTCTTCCAATCTCTTCAGTATCTGGACTAAATATAGACTTACTAAAATCTTTAATGCTTAAAACGATAAAGGACTAATCAATGTCACAAAATGAATTTATCACGAAAAACGTAGATGAAATTGCAGATAATTCAAAGCTTGAATTCCCATTAAATATTGCTATGGCGAGTGCTTGGATTCTTGGTAACTTTAAAGGTGTTAACCTTAAAGTTCTTGATATGAGAAAAACAACTGCACTAGCAGATTTCTTCGTACTTGCATCAGCAACAAACTCTTCAATGGCAAATGCAATGTCTGATGAGATTGCAAAACAAATGAAAAGAAAAGGTCAGACGGTAATCTCTAAAGAAGGTCTACACCAACAAACAGATTGGATTCTAATTGACCTTGGTGACATTATTGTTCACATCTTTGATGAATCAGCTCGCGAAGCATATGACATCGACAATTTATGGTCTGTTCCATCAATTGAAATTCCAAATGAGTACTACTACTCTTCTGAAGAAGCTGGAGCATCTACTGATTCAGATAAAGGTTACTTCTAGTAACTCATGAAAGACAATCATGTTATTGTCATTGGGAAGTTAAAAGATAAGCACCTTATCGCGCTTGAAAATGAATACCTTAAGCGTATTAACTTCCCAAAACTTCACATCCATGAGTGTAAAGGTCATCAAGAAAATATTGATCTTGAACTTAAGGAACTTCTAAATAAAGTCGAATCCATAAAAGCAAAATTTGGAAATCAACACGTAGTTGCAATGACCGAGCATGGAAAAACTTGCGATAGTGAGAAGCTTAGTAAGTATATTTATGATGTTATTGAAACCCAGCAAAAAGGTGTTTGCTTTCTAATCGGTGGAGCAGCGGGCTTTCCTAAAGAGTTTTTAAAGACAGTTGATTACCAACTCTCCCTATCTCCTATGACTTTTCCACATAAGATTGCCCGACTTGTTCTAATCGAACAAATATATCGAGCTCAAACGATCAAGCAAGATCATCCTTATCATAAAAACTAAATATTAGTTTGAAACACCAATAGCTTTCTTAATACGACGTAAGTTCTCTTGAGCGATAGGACGAATCTTAGCAGCACCTTGTGCAAGGATAGCATCGATCTGTGATTTATCGGCCATAAGAGCTTCATACTTTTCACGCATCGGTGTTAGTTCACGGTTTAGGACCTCAAAAAGTTCAAGTTTAGCGTGGCCCCAACCAATTCCTTCTTGATAACGTTTGGCCAAGGCAACTTGTTCTTCTGATGTTGCAAAGAATTTATAGATATCAAAGATTAATGATTCGTCAGGATTCTTTGGAGCCTCAGGAGGAGTTGAGTCTGTTGTGATTTTATTAATCATTTTCTTAAGCTTCTTCTCTGGAACAAAGCATGGAATATGGTTTCCATACGACTTACTCATTTTACGTCCATCTAGACCTGGAAGAAGTTTATTTTCGGCCTTGCTTACAATAGCTTCAGGAAGAGTAAGAAGATCACCAAATTTGTGATTAAAGCTTGAAGCGATATCTCGCGCAATTTCGATATGCTGTAGCTGATCCTCACCTACTGGTACATAATCAGTATTCATAAAAAGAATATCTGCGGCCATAAGAACAGGATAAGAAAATAGACCCATATTAATACCAAAGTCTTCATCGCGATTTTCTTCAGCATTCTTATCTTTCTTTGCTTTATATGCATGAGCGCGATTCATTAATCCCTTTGAAGCAAAACATGAAATAATCCAATTTAGCTCTGTAATCTCTGGAATATCACTTTGCTTATAAAGAATTGCTTTATTTGGATCAAGTCCAGCAGCTAGCCAAGTCGCGGCCACTTCATAAATATCATTTCGAAGAATTTCTCCATCGTGAATAGTTATAAGAGAATGATAATCAGCAATAAAGAAGTAGCCTTCCATATCTGATTTATTAACATTATCAATAGCAGGTTTAATTGCACCGATATAGTTTCCTAAATGTGGCATTCCTGTTGGTTTAACACCTGTAAGACAAATTTTCTTTTTACTTATGTCACTCATTTTCAAAGCCTACTTCTTAAAGTTCACAGTCTGTTATAGCTAAATTTTTGACAAAAAAAAAGGGCCCATTGCAGGCCCTTTATCTCTAATTATGTAATTCTATTAATTGTCGTACTTTACTAAAGAAGAAGACTCCATAAGCTCAGTTAGAAGCTCAATAGAAAACTCTAAAGCCTGATCTCCGTATGGAATTTTTGAATTCTCTTGGCAAAATTTCGACTGTTTTACTAGTGAAGCGCAAATTCTCATCACTTCCGCAGTCCCATCAAAAAAGTCTGCTTCATCTTCTGTTGTCACAATATGTGCCATTAGCATATTAATCGTTTTAATTGCGCGAAGCTGTGCAGGTGTAAGCTCTGAAGTATCGATATCAATCGTTAACTTACTATGATTTTGCATTTCCATCGTCTAAACTCCAAAAAATTTATTTTTTAACATCCCTCATACAGAGTTCATATCGGAGCGTCTTCTAGAAATTTTAGTAATTTATGTCTGACAAATTTAATTTGACATAAGACCTTTCTGATAATATATTGATTTTACTTTGTCGCGGGGTGGAGCAGTTGGTAGCTCGTCGGGCTCATAACCCGAAGGTCGTTGGTTCGAATCCAGCCCCCGCAACCAATTTCTTACTTAAAAAATCCCAGTCATTTACCACACTTACCGTCATTAAAATAAGGCGCTAACGCTTATATTTTAATTTTGCATATTAAGCTCCTCAGCGTCATAAAGCTGCGCTTCATGAACGCAGGGACAACCCGCAACCAATTTCTTACTTAAAAAATCCCAGTCATTTTCAACTAAATAAAATATCGTCATAGCCGACAATCTTTTATATTATTTATATTTAGTAATTATGAAAGATCGTTTTAATACACTTCTTATTCACTTTACTAATGTCATGGCGATGATCTCATTACTTGCCTATGCCTTTAGACACCATCATTTTATCAATGATAATGTTTTGTATTATTTTGTTTTACCAATCTCAACTCTTTACCTTGCCTTCTATTATTTTGACTTTAAAGGGCAACATACACTTAGAAATATTTCGAGCCTCTTTCCTTCTATCGCAATAACATTGGTATTAATTACTTCTTTTGGTGGTATTCACGCTCCAGGAGTCTTCTGGATTGCAGGGTTCCCAATTTTCTTTGCAATATTTTTTAGAAAAAGAGGGATGATTATTGGCATCTCACTCATGCTTGCTGTCTATGCTGTCTTCTATGCCTTTGAGGCGCAAATTCTATCGATGACAGTTAATGTGTCACCAGAGCTTTATATGCAAGAAAAGAGGATGAATGTTATTCACTTCTCGATTGTTATTACTCTTTTCTTTCTATACTACACTTGGCTTGAGCAACAAACGCGAGATGAAATTGAACAATCAAAAGAGCAACTGGACACCCTTTTACATGTTGTTCTTCACGATCTTTCTAATCCAATTACAATTTTAAAGTTAAAACTTTCAAATTTGAAAAGACGGTTTCAAATTAAAGATAATGAAACAAAGCAAATCAAAGAAGCTTTTTCTAAAATTGAAGAGATTATACAAAATATTAGAAGCTTTCAAATGAGTTCTGAAAACTTACAAGAAGATAGAAGAATAATCGAATCAACAGAGTTGAAATCATATCTTTCAGAGCAGTTTAGATTAATTAATAAGAAACACTTAAAATTAATTTTTAAAGATGAAGGAGGCTTTAAGATAAAATGTTCTCCCTCTATTCTTAAAGACCATATACTAAGTAATTTACTTACTAATGCTGTGAAATTTAGCCATCCCGAAGATATCATTGAAGTAACTTTTAGCATCCAAGGAGACTCTGCACTGCTCAGTATTCGAGATGAAGGTATTGGTATTCCAGAAGAACTTATGGAATCGATTTTTGAATTTGATAAGAAAACCACAAGGCCTGGAACAATTGGCGAAGCTGGTACCGGTTACGGGCTTCCAATCGTACACTATTTTGTAGAGCTTTCAGGTGCAAAAATTTTCGTTCACTCGCCTACAAGTAATGAAAATGGCACGGAGTTTACCCTAAGTTTTCCCTTGAGAAATCATAAATAAATTTCACTTTGCTAGCATAAGATCACAATTTGATTTAAAGTGGCCTCGATGAAACTAAAATTCAAAAGCGAGAACCTTATTCAGCGCTATCTGATTGTTTTTACGCTTATCATGGTATCAATTACAGTCAGTTACTACTATCTGGCGTACCCTAATGTTCTCTTTCATAAAATTCCGAAAGAGTTCTTTTATACGTATACGACGGCCCAGGTTTTATTTTTTATTATTGCCTGTGCACTAGGAAAGCATGGTCTCGCCAAGGCGATTTGTGTTCTGCCATCTATTCTAATCATGATAATCATTGTCTTCACTTTTGGAGGCGTAAAGTCTCCTGGGATTATTTGGATAACAGGAACGCCTATTTTTTTCGGAGTTTTCTATAATAGATCAGGGCTTCTTTTTGGTGTATTTGTGATGATCTCCACATTTGCATCTTTTTTTATGCTTGATCATACTATCGCATCTCTATCTTACCCTTTAACGAATACTCAATACTATTCTCTATTGAAATTTAATATCGTACAATTCTCTATTCTCACGACAATATATTTTTTCTTCTATGTTTGGCTGGAGTCCAACTCTAGACTAAAACTTGCACTTTCAAATAAGCAACTTGATACACTACTTCATGTAGTCCTTCACGATCTTTCAAATCCAGTTACTATTTTGAAATTAAAAATTTCAAGCCTACTTAGAAAGAGCGTAATTGATGAGTCTTCTTACATACAAATCAACACCTCTCTAAAGAAGGTTCAAGAGATCATTTCAAATGTAAGAAGCTTCCAATTGGATTCAGAGAGTCTCTTCTCACATAAAAGTAAAATCGACTCTGAGCTAATTAAAAACTTCTCTGAACAGCATTTTAAACTCTTAAATGATAAAAACTTAAAACTACACTTTGATATTCTCACAGAGAAAAGCTTTTTTTGTGAAAAGAAGATTTTCTGCGATCATATATTAAGTAATCTGATCTCAAATGCGATTAAATTCAGTCATGAAGGGCAAGACGTGCTTATAAAATTCTATGATGAAGCTGGTCGTATTTATATCGATATTGTCGACAAGGGAATAGGTATTCCAAGTGACATCATTGACGGCCTTTTTCACTTTGAGCGAAAGACTAGCCGCCTAGGGACAAAAGGAGAAGTTGGCACAGGTTATGGCCTACCTATTGTGAAATACTTCACTGATTTCTCAAATGGAAAAATCAAGATAAGCTCTGATGTAAATATCGGAACCCGTGTAACACTCTCATTTCATATAGCAAAGAATTAATGCAGGCTTTGATTTGGCAGCATTAGTAACTCACTCCAAAAATTAAGGTGTTCTTTAGCTTTATCATTTAAAGTAAAAGATTCCTGGCAGATGCTCTTATAACATTCGATCCAGCATTCGCGTATTTTTTCAGCAATATCGACAGGTATGATATTGGCCTCAAGATAAGCTTTATCTAAATGCTTTAGTGATGAAAAATAAAATACATCGTTTACACGCGAGCGCTGTTCTCGCGTGTAGTGAATTGCTACAACAATTTTTTGTGCAAATGAAACTCTAGGGTCAAAATCTCTCATAAGTTACTCCAAATCTCTCAGAAATTTTTCGGAGCAAAGTTAACAAATAGTTAATTATGAACAGGTTATGCAGAGATTTTATTGAATCGATGAACAATTCCTTCAAAACGATCTTTGATCACTTTTAGACGTAGTTCATTCTTTTGAGGAAAACGGCCAATTCCCTTACTAAGTAGATTGATTTCGGCTTGGACAAAGCGCTTCTTTAAGTTAGTTTTTCTAATTCCTTTCAATTTCCCAAGGTAATTGATATTTGAAGAAGTCATATCACTCATTTTTAGAATAATAGACTTTTCAACAATCTCTCTCTTTTCTTCGATTTCGGCAGCATCAAGATGATTCTCAATGATTTCAAGTTGCATTGTTAAACGACGAAGCTCACGAGAAAGAGCATCTGTAGGTAAATTGGTTTTAATCACGTCTACACTCCATAAATTTAAGACAAATTCTTTATACATCAGAATTTGTTTCTAACGACTATGGAGTGAAATTAAGTATAGGGATGTTAGGAAATTAGACACAGGTTTGTCGAACCTGTGTCTATTATAGAAATCTTTATAAACTTTCAATAAATTCAAGCACTTGAGCCCCAGAGTTTACATCTGGTGCACCACCTTGAGCAAAGTTAGGGCGTCCGCCACCACGTCCAGCGACAGGCTCTAGGATCTTCTTTAAGAAGTCCCCTGCCTTAACATCAGAGTTAGACCATACAAATGATTTCATCCCCTTATCATCCTTCGAAATGAGGCAGATAAGCTGTACTTCACCCTTGTTGATCATATTATCACCAATTTCTTTAACCGCTTTAGCATCAGCATCCAAAGTAGCAGCAAATAGCTTAAACCCTTCATAGTCACGCTTAACTTCTTTGATAAAGTCAGTTGATCCATTTTGAGCTGCTTTAGCACTCGCTTCCTTGATCTTCTTTTTCATCTCTGCACGAAGATCCTTAATACGAGCTGGAACCTCTTGAGGTTTCGTACTAAGTTCTTTTGCCGCAGCATTAAGTAGTGCCGTTCTTTCCTGCATCACACGAACTGCTTCAGTTCCTGTTACGGCCTCAATACGACGAATACCTTTTGCAACAGAAGTTTCCTGAGTAATTACGAAAAGACCAATATCACCTGTGCGTCCTACGTGAGTCCCACCACAAAGTTCAACACTTTCCTTTCCGAATGCAATTACGCGAACATCGCTATCGTATTTTTCACCAAATAATGCCATCGCACCATTATCAATTGCTTCTTCGTATGAACAAAGCTTTGTTGTACGTGAATCATTTTGCATAATCCACTTATTTACTAAAGCCTCTACTTTAATCAGTTCTTCGTTAGATACTGCTTGAGGGTTTTGAAAGTCAAAGCGTAGACGCTCTGAAGTTACCATTGAACCCTTTTGAATCGCATGCTTTCCAATCACTTCGTGAAGAGCAGCATGTAGTAAGTGAGTCGCAGAGTGGTTTCTCATTGAAGCTTTTCTATTTTCACCATCAACTACCAACTCAATCTTTTCACCTGTTTCAATTTCACCAGAAATAATCTTAGCGATATGAACATGAGTATTTTTTACTTTCATTGTATCGATAATCTGAAGCTCACCAGTAGATGTTCTAGCAGTTCCGATATCACCGGCTTGTCCACCAGACTCACCATAGAATGGTGTTTCTTTTGTCGCAAAGTAGATTTCATCTTCAGTACGGTAAATTTTTAAAATTTCACTATCTGTCTCAAGAGAGTCATATCCAGTAAACTCAGTATCAGCTACTTCGATAAACTCAAGTTCAATTCTCTCCTGGTCTGCACCAACAGAGCTCTTGCGAGAAATTACACGAGAAGCTTTTCTGTGAGCTTCGTAACACTCGTTATATTCAATTTCAGCAAATTCAATTTTCTTTGAAGCAAGCTCAGCTTTAATTACTTCTAAAGGAAGTCCATGAGTTGTTACAAGTTCAAATGCAACATGCCCTGGAAATAGTTCTTTTGATTTAGAGTTTGTTGATAGCTCTTCTTCAATTTTCTTTAGACCATTTTCAACGATTGGAACGAACTCATTAATTTCTTGTTCCATATTATAGATGATTGCTTCACGAGCTGACTTAAGCTGTGGGTAGTAATCACCAAGCATCTCAATTGTTTTTTGAATGTGCTTATTAAAGTTAGGTTTCACACCTCTTGAAATACATGCGGCGACACACTTACGAATAAGACGACGTGGAATATATCCTTGTCCTTCGTTTCCAGGCATAACACCTTCAGCAAGAATCATAATACTTGCACGCATGTGATCTGAAATCATACGCTCAGTTTGAATATCTGTATTCTTACCTAAAAGCTCTTTTGAAAATGCCATAAGCGGTGCGAGTAAATCAGTTTCATAAACAGAATCGCAACCATTCATAACCATTGCAAGTCTCTCAAGTCCAGAACCTGTATCAACGGACTTAAGTGGTAGAGGCTCAAATGTCCCGTCTTTTTGCTTGTTAAGCTCCATGAAAACACCGGCATTCCAAATTTCAATGTAACGACTTACATCATCAAAATGTCCACCCGGCTTATACTCAGGCCCATACTCTGCACCTGTGTCATAGAATACTTCAGTACATGGTCCACATGGCCCATGGTCCCCTGCCGGTCCCCAGAAGTTATCTTCACCAAGAACGACAATATGATCCTCAGGAACACCACACTTCTTCCAAGCCTCAATAGACTCAGTATCTGGTTTAATCCCTAGATCATCATTTCCACCATAAACAGTGAAGTAAAGTCTCTTTGGATCGAAGTCTAGTTCATGAACTAGTAAGTCGTAAGCAAGCTTACATGCTTTTTCTTTGTAATAGTCACCTATTGACCAAGAACCGAGCATTTCAAAAATTGTTAAGTGGTGACGGTCACCAACATCATCAATATCTTTTGTACGAATACATGGTTGATAATTTGCTAGCCTTGGAGATGGAGGAGTCTCTTTTCCAAGAAAATAATTCTTTAACGGGGCCATCCCAGAGTTGATAAAAAGTAGTGTCGGGTCGTTTTGAGGAACGATTGAAGATGCACTAATTTTTAAGTGATCCATCTTTTCAAAGTAATCTAGGAATCTCTCTCTAATCTCGCGAGATGATAATGGCTGCATATTTTCTTCCTTATAATTCAAAGCACAACTAAGTGCATCATATCTATTGTGTATAAGTCCCCAAAATATACTATAAAATCGTTATTCCGACTACTTCTTAGCGTTAAAAAATATGAGCTGAATTAGGATAAAAATGGTTATCAATACAGGTTAAAAAGCATATATTTAGTGGCATAAAAGAACTAATAACAAGAACTATTATGGACTGTAAAAAACGAACCGGAGATGATGTATGACGCAATTTTATACAGACATGGGAATTAACATGGAGCGACCAAATAATAAGATATTTGTAAACTCAGCAAGAAGCTTTTTAATTCAAGAAACAGTAGCTCGTGGCATTGGAAAGCTAACTAAAGACGGTGCTCTAGTAGTTGAGACAGGAAAGCATACGGGGCGCAGCGCCAATGACCGTTATATCGTTCGCGATGAAACAACAGAAAATACAATCTGGTGGGACAATAATTTTAAGGCCATGACACCGGAGACTTTTGCAAAGTTAAAGTCACATATAACTAATTACCTAAATGAAGATCGTGATCTTTTCATTACTGAAAGAAGCGTTGGTGCTGACGAAGTTCACAACCTTGGTGCAAGACTTGTAACAACTAATCCTAATCATGCACTTTTCTCAACTCACCTATTTCGTGAAAAGATGAGAGACTTTAATGAAAATGATTTTACGATTCTTCACGCTCCAGAACTTCAACTGGATCCAGCTGAATTTGATTTAAGATCTGAGACTGCAATTGTAACTTGTATCAAATCTAAAATTACAATTATTGCAGGAACACTTTATGCGGGTGAAATTAAGAAGAGTATGTTTGCAGCGATGAACTATCTTCTACCTGAGTCGAATATTATGCCAACTCACTCAGGGGCATCTCGCCTTGATAACGGTGAAGTTTCAATCTTCTTTGGTCTTTCGGGAACAGGAAAAACAACTCTTTCAACAGATGTTGGTACTTATCTAATTGGTGATGATGAGCACGGAATTAGTGAAGCGGGTACTTTCAATTTTGAGGGTGGATGCTATGCTAAAACTTATAAGCTTTCTCAAGAAGGTGAACCAGAAATTTACGCGGCTTCAAATCGCTTCGGATCACTTCTTGAAAACGTTGTTCTAGACGAGAATACTGGACTTGTTGATTTCTATGATAAGTCACTTTCTGAGAATGGACGTGCTTCATATCCTTTAGAGTTCATCGATGAACTTGAAAAGACTTCACGTGGTGATATTCCTAAACACGTATTTTTCTTATCTGCTGACGCCTTTGGTGTTTTACCTCCAGTTGCAAAACTGACAAAAGAACAAGCGATGTTCTACTTTGTTCTAGGTTACACAGCGAAGCTTGCTGGAACAGAAATTGGAGTAAAAGAGCCAACGGCCACTTTCTCATCTTGTTTTGGAGCTCCTTTCATGCTTCGTCATCCAAGTGAATACGCAAAACTTCTTGGTGAGTATATTGACAAGCTAGGCTTTAATGTTTGGATGGTGAACACTGGTTGGACTGGTGGTGCTTACGGAACAGGTCAGCGCTTTCCTCTAAATATTACGAGACAGATTATTCGCAATATTCAAGCTAATAACCTTAAGAACGTTGAAACTGAACAAGATCCAATCTTTGGTCTAAATATTCCAAAAGTTGTAGGAGAAATTCCAAGCACAATTTTAAATCCACAAAAATCGTGGGAAGATCATGATGCTTACACAACTAAGGCACAAGAGCTTGCCGTTAGCTTCCATAAGCAAATGAGCACATTCGGTAATTTCTATGAAGAGAATATCGCTGGTGCTCCAACATTTGGGAAATAATGAGTTACGAGTATTTAAAAGCACTACATTTAATTAGTATCGTTTGTTGGTTTGCTGGACTTTTTTATATAGTTCGCCTCTTTATCTATCATACGGAGGCCCAGGATAAGAGCGACAGCGAACGAGATATTTTAAGTGCTCAATTTAAAATTATGTCTCGCAGGCTATGGTATGGAATTACCTGGCCTGCGTGTATCTCTACAGTGATCTTTGGGGCCGCACTAGTTTATACAACTTACTGGCCAATGAAAGGTCACTACTGGCTTCATCTAAAATTAACACTAGTCGTTTTACTGCTAATGTATCAATTTAAATGTCATAAGATTTTTAAAGCACTTCAAAATGACAATTTTCCTCATACCGCAAAATTCTTACGTATATGGAATGAAGTTGCGACACTCTTCCTTTTTGCGATTGTCTTTCTTGCTGTAATAAAAAGTTTAGAAGGAATTCTCTACGGAGTTGGCGGAATTATTGCTTTAGGAGTTGTTCTTATGGCGGCAATAAAATTTTATAGAAAAGTAAGGAAGGACTAATGAGTAAGATCGTCAAAGGTGGGTTATACCAACACTACAAAGGTATGAATTATATCGTTCATGATATTGTTCGCCATTCGGAAACATTAGAAGAGTTAGTCTACTACGAATGTCTATATGAGAATGATCTTGGAAAACTCTGGGTTCGTCCTCTAGAGATGTTTATTGAATCTATTGTTATTGATGGAGTTGAAACTCCTCGTTTCAAATACATTGGTGATCAGAAGGCAAATTCTCGCTTATGAGACATATTAAACTCACTAAGGTCAAACGCCTTTCTTCTTGGCGTAAGGTTTCCATGAATACATGGAAAACGCCTGTTGATCCTTCGACATTTGGCCTTTTAAAATTTGATGCGACTAATTTCAAAAAATACACAAAAGATAAAGGAGTAACTCCTACCCATCTTTTCACAAAAATAATTGCACAAGTATTCCACGAAAATCCGCAAATTAATCGAATGATTCGTGGCCCTCATCTTTATCAAAGAGAGAGTGTCGATATCTTTTTACAAGTCTCAGTAGATCATAGTGGAAAGGACCTTTCAGGAACAGTCATTAGGAATGCTGACAAGAAAAGTGTTTTTGATATCAAGAAAGAGCTGATGAAAAGTGCGAATAATATTCGAAACGACAAAGATAAATCTTTTAAAAAAGTTAAAAAGGTTGTGGAGCTTATTCCTAACTTTCTTGCGAGACCTGCCCTTACACTACTAGACTTTGCTATGTATCGACTCAATCTTTACACGAAACTCTTCAGTGTAAAACGTGATCCATTTGGATCTTGTATGATTACAAGTGTTGGTAACTTTGGTGCTGAATTTGCATTTGCTCCAATTCCCACAATCTCTCACGTGCCAATTGTTTTGAGCTTATTTAAAGTCAAAGAAGAGGCCATCGTAGAAAAAGGTGAGATTATTGCCAGAGAAACATTAACTGTTGGAGCTACACTCGATCACAGAATCATTGATGGAGTCTATGCGAGCAAGATCATTGCCGGAATAAAGAAATACGTTGAGCACCCGCAACTACTCTAAATTACGTCTGTTTTCTTTTTAAACAGAACGGTAGTTATTTCAAAAATCAATATTTTTTCATTAATCCAACATAAAATATGAGCATGTCTCATATATTAGTAAGATCCATAAGATCTGCACTCATATTAACTTTGGCCACTAATGTCCTAGCGCTGCAAATTCCTTTTGTAGATCAAGACTATGTTATCAATCAGGCAAGTGCTGACAGAGCAACATACAGCTATAAGACAGATGAGTATGGAAGGCTTGAGAATACAAAGTGGTATGAGCTGACTTGGCATCTCTTACAAGAAGATTACCAAACTGATTATGATGCCTATATAGAAAAGTATGGGGGCACAACTTTTAATGAAGCAAAGATCAATTACTACTCACAATTTAATTTTTCAAATGAGAATAGACATCATCTCGTAGATGTATACCCATTAAAAGAATGGGGTTTTTTAAATCATCCACCAATTAGAAAGAAAATAGCTAACCTATCTTTATTCTCAGAAGATTTTAAAAGAATTAATTTTAATACGATTGAACATTCCTTTTTTACATCAGCATTTCAAATAGAAATGGATAAGGTTTCAAAATCTCAACTTAGCTTTGGCAATAATGTAGAACTTCTTGAAAATCATTATTCATATAAAAAGAAACTAGAGCTTATTAAGAGCGCAAAGTCTGAGATCTTAATGTCGTCTTTGAGTTTTGTTTGTGACTCTTCTGTAAAGATACTAGTTAATGAGTTAATTAAAGCTCACCAAAGAGGCGTCAAGGTCTATATTATGGACGATAAAATGATGTCTAAAGCACTAGGACATAATGAATGTCCAAATAAGCTTAAAGATAAGGGTATTCAATTTATACGAGCAAATGATTTTTGGAAACATGAAGGACGTACAGTCTATCATCACAAGAAATTAGTCGTGGATGGAAAAATTGCTATCGTTGGCGGTCAAAATCAACTGAATGCTGACAATCTTTCCCAAGATACTGACTTCAAAAACAAAGATATTGATATCATGGTTCAAGGTCCCCTTGTCACCGATATTGCAATTGGCTTCCTAAAAGACTGGCAATATTTTAAGAAAAAAAATACTCGAAATATTAGAGGAAGAAACGGCGCTATCATCAGACACACTGGTAAGAATATCGCAAACCTAGAAAAGGAACTCAACTTTTACCTCACAAGACTAGAATGGGAAGAAAAGAATGAGCTGAGAGGGCAAGGACAATATGACAAAATATTAAATAATAAAGACACAAGAATGAAGGGAGTCTGTCGTTTTATACAACAGTCACCTTATGAATATCGAACAAATATTGGTGATGCCTACCTCCTTGCACTTAATTATACAAATACATACCTAGGAGTTATGGATCCGATTCGTTCAGATACATACTATAACTCAGTATTTAAAGATGCTCCTTTAATAGAGAAGTTTGATACATTTAAGATGTTTAAAAAATTACATCAAAAAGTAGAAGAGCTTCAAAAGAGCGGCATATCTCTAGACTTCATTACGACAGGTACTGATATGACTGGTAATGAAATTATTGACATAAAGAATGAAGAAATAAAAGAATTACTACTTAATGAAACACTTAGTGATAAATCACTACAGAAAAAAATCAGAAAAAAACTCAAAAGTATAAAAAAGTGGAATGACTATTTTGGAGAGGCCCATTTCTCTAATCTTTTAAAAGATTATGCTAGATTTGACTCAACTCGAGTCTGGTTACATCTGAGTTTTCTGCATTCTAAAGTATTTTATTTTGATAGAATATTATCAAGTATTGGAAGCTATAACTTCCAACACAACGCTACAGATCACTCTTATGAAAATACTCTGCTTTGCTTAGATAAAGACTTAAATAATGCTTTGGACGAAGTATTTGTAAGAGATATGGCAAACTCAGTTCCACTTAAATTTAATAATTTAGATTAAATTCCGATGAGCTACTTAGGAAACTTTTCTTAGGTGGTAATATGAGACTTAAAATTGTCTTAAAATCTTCATTAGTCATTTTATTTGCATTTGCAATTCACGCTTCTGAAATGAAGATAAAGCTTAACAAAAGCTTTTTTCCTAAGAAAGAAATTACAATAGATGCAGATTCTCCTGATCGAATTATTGTTGAATATGACCTACTTTACTATATTAGTGACGGCTGTGCCGCAGATGTCATTACTTCATATAAGTTAGGAGGTTGTCCACGTAAGAAATACAAAACACTTAGAAAAGAAAGTAAATACATAATCGAGCTAGAGGATTCAAGTGCAAGAAAAGGTAAAGGGCCACAAACTATTAGACTTTCAGTAAAACAAGAAGAAAAAGACTCATATGATATTGTACCCGTTATCACTATTCTAGATGGTAATGAAGACCAAATTAAGATTGAAGATCCTTGGTTTAGTGCGACGAAAGTTACTTTAAAATCACGTGATCGTGTTATCAACCAATCTCAAAGTAATCAAAAAGGTGAAGTTGAAAACAACCAGTCTAATCGTAAAAACAACAATGTGAAATCACATAATCAATAAGAATTTTAAATACTTAGATTAGAACGCTTTTGCTCAAGTAATTGCCCCTCATTACCGATAAGAATTGAGTAATGAGAGAAAGGGAATTATCGTAATGATTTATTCAAAGAAAAAAATTTTAAAACTATGTAGTCTCATAGCACCGCTACTCTTTTCAAATCCTTTGTTTGCAAATGATGACAAAATTGTAGATCAAATTATTGAAGGTCATGAATTCTACGAAGCAAGTGTTCATGGCTCTAAGATCAATATTCTTGAGTCTGATGCATATAAGAAGGCTTTTACTGATCATTTAAAAGCTCGCTTAACTGAAGTAATTATGGAAAAGGCCGATCCTCTCTTACAAGAGGAAAAAGCTTTAATGGATAAAATAGCTAAAGGTGATAGTTCTGTAAGCACTAGAGATAGCTTAAGTAATGTACGTGCAAGATTAGATATCTATCGTGATCGCGAAGAAGTTAGAAAAATCTATCGAGAAGTCAAAGAGATCGAAGTAAATAAAGAAAGTAATTATTGCTACGATAGCTCTCAAGCTACACTTAGAATTGTTTCAGGTGGAGAGATGACGATTCGTTGTATTACGAATGAAAGTGCTCGCAATATTGTAAAAGTTGCCCTTTTAAATCCAAAAGATCGCGGAGCTATTGAAGTTAAGACGTCATCTGCGACAAAACCAGAGCCTGTTGAGATTGATACTCAAACACCTGAGATCGAAAGAAAATTTTATTTTTGTTACGAAAGAACAAAAAACATTTTAGCAAAAGAAAGTAACTGCCGTCCCAAAAGGCTAAAGCTTTCCGAAGATGAGCTTGAAAAAGTTGGACGTAGCAACTGTTATCCTATCGATCAAAGTTATAGGTATAAACCAGAAGACGGATTTACTCCAACGGCCAAGCTTTATGGTAAATGTCGAGATGAGATATGTACAAATGAAGACGAGCAAATTGACTTTGCAAAATTCGAACTTATATCATTCTCACAAGAAGATCCAAAACAGTGTATCAATGACAATTCAAAATCTAGAGTTTGTGCTCAAACTTATAAATGTAAAAATCAAACTTATCAGATCACATGTGAATTTAATGATGAAGAATCAATTGGAGATAACTCTTGTCATGTGAAATCCATTTCAAATTCTACAATTGAGAATAAGTGTAGTGTTATTGAATTAGGAACGGAGGTATAAGATGAAATATTTAATTTCTGTTCTATTCACTATTACTTCATTTTTTAACACGTATGCTTTTACAGTACCAACAGTATACAATACAGGTAAGTTAATTAATATTACGAAAGAACACTATTTAATCCAAACTAAGTCGAAAAAATATATAAAGGTGAAACCATTTTTAAACAATCCTAAAGTAGGGATTCAGGTAACCTACCCTATTTCAACGACTGACATTGCTGTATCAGATAACTATATTTATCAACAAGCTTTAAAAATGTTACCGCAAAGTGAATACACATCGGATATTATCGAAGCTTATTTGAAGACACTTGCTGAAGTTTCACGAAATGGACTCTACAAGGTTGAAAGTACAAATGGTGGAAAATATTCATTTAACTTTGTCATCGATATGCTAATCCCAACAGCTTGCGCTGAAGGGCAAGAGTGTAACAATATGTGCTACTTTGGTGGTTGGGCATCAACGAGAAAAGGTAGCTATTGTCAGGCTCCTTGGAAAGTTTCTGGTTTAGATAAAGTTCAAAGTGTTGATTCAGAAGTTTATACTAATAGTTATAGTTGTGGTGGAAAAAACCTATTTCGCTGTAATCCGAAAATTTTTGGTGGCTATGACTCTAGTCTCGACCCACTACCATTTGTAGCTACAAAAAACTCAAAAAGAAATAGCGAAGCCGGAATTTGTATTAAAGTCTCACCTTCATATGCTTATGCGACTTCTCAATGTCTAGAAGCTTCTGCAAAAGTTCCTAATTTCAAAGAGTCTTTGAAAGAGCGCTATAATAACAATAAAGAAACATTTGAAAAAATCATTGATAATGTAAATTGTTTTTGTGAAGCAAAGAGTACACCTAAAAAGGCATTTAGCTGTAATGCTCTAAAAGAGAGGCTTGCAACAATTTTTGAAAAGCCTGAGCAACCAGAAAGTCCTAAAGTAGAGGAAAAAGAACCAGAGCCTACACCAGAAGCTATTCCAGTAATTCCACGTGATGACGACGGAAGAGAGAAAGCAATTCCTCGAGAAGCAGATGGTGGCGATGAAGAAAAATTTGTTCCTGTACAGGTAGAAGTCGAACAAGAAGAGGAGCTTCTTCCTGATGATTTAATCTATTACAATTGTAACTTTGATTCGAATGAAAAATTATTTGAAGGAAAGAATGCTAATTGCTCAAATAAGGGAGTGTGTCTTAAGAAGTTAATCTGCGAAGCCCATTCTGAAAAGCAAAAGAAGTTCGATATTAAATCTAAACTTCTTGCATACTGTCCTTGTGATGAAAATGATGCCACTCAATGTGCCAATGCGAAAGCCGACAAGGCCATTCGTACAAGTGCTCCTGATTCGTCTAACTCATCATCAGCACAAGAACAATAATTATAGTAACTCTAGTAACTCATCGATTTTTGCATTAACTAGTTCAAGCTCATGGCCTGCGCTAGTTATTGCATCGGTGTCACCCGCCGCTGAAGCATTCTGAATTTTCTCTTCTAAAACAGACTGATACTTTTCTAATGTTTCAATCTGGGCCATGATCTCTTCTTCTTTATATTTATTTCCTGATACCTTAGGCTCTTCTTTTTTTACTGGTTCTACTTTTATCGGAGCAGGCTTTTCTTTTATTGGCTTTACATCTTCTTCCCAACCAATTTTTTCAAGAAATTCGTCATAAGTACCCTCAAAGAACTCGGCACCATCTTTTCTAAAGATTACAAGTTTGTTAACACAAGAGCGCAGAAGATCCTCATTGTGAGTTACAATCAAGCATGCACCCTCATAGTCATTGATCGCTTCACCTAGAGACTCAATACTCTCCATATCTAAGTGGTTTGTTGGTTCATCTAGAAAAAGTAAGTTCGTTTTCTTTGCCAGAATTTTTCCAAGCATAACCCTAGCTTTTTCTCCACCAGATAAAACAGAAATTCTCTTGTCTGAATCTTCACCAGTAAAAAGCATAGTTCCGGCAATTGCCTTTACTCTCGTAATAGGTAGTTCCGTATTAACTTCTTGGATTTCTTGAGCAATTGTATTCTCTGCATGAAGACGTTTCACATTTGTTTGACCAAAGTGTCCTAGGGCAAGACTTGGGTGTTCCCAAATCTCTCCTGTTCTCTGTTTAAGCTCATGAGAGAGAACATTGAGAAGAGTCGACTTACCTTTACCATTTTTTCCAATAATCCCAATTCGATCTTCACGGTCTACTTCAAAACTCACACCAGAAAATAAATTCTCTTCATCATAACCAAAGCTCAAATCATTAACCTTCATGATTTGCTTACCTGGGCATGAAACGTGATTAAAAGAAAAATCAAGATCAGCTATCTTTTCTAGTTGCTTCATATCTTGCATCTTTTCAATTGCCTTTAAACGCGACTGAGCTTGAGATGCACCTCTGGCACTTACACGGTACTTATCCACGTAATCCATCATATGCTTTATTTTCTTCTCTTGATTCACACGAGTTTGTTCATAAATAATCTCATCTTGCTCAAGCTGCTCGTAGTACTTCTTTGTTGGCCCTTTTATTTTTCTAAGCTTTCCACGATGAACACCCATCGTATGAGTCGTTACCGAATCCATAAATGAACGATCGTGAGTAATGATAATTACTTCACCTTGGAAGGTTCTTAGAAATGAACGAAGCCACTGAAGTGAGACGATATCAAGGTAATTTGTTGGCTCATCTAATAAGAGGCAGTTCGGCTCAGTAAGAAGAGTTTTGACGAGATTAATTCGTATCTGATAACCACCTGAAAAACTCTGGGGACTTTTCACAAAATCTTCATCAGAAAAGCCTAGTCCAGTTAAGAGTTTTTCTGCTCGGTAAGTTTCATATTCAAACTCAGGCCCTAGTGCTGACATACACTCGGCCAAGACAGTCTCATGCGAGAAGTGAATATGTTGATCTAAGGTACCGATTTTATAAGACTTTGGAATCTTTACTTCGCCACTATCATAGGACTCGATCCCCATAATGACCTTAAATAAAGTCGATTTACCAGTACCGTTTCGTCCCACTAGGCCTATTCTTTCACCCATATTGAGTGAGAACGTCACTTCTTCAAAAAGCGTTCGGCCACCAAAAGATTTAGTTACATTTACAAGCTGAATCATATATATTGTGTAGCAAATAAATTCATTAATAGAAAGCAGATTAGACAGACAAGAAAGGGCACACAATGAGTCAATTTGAGAAATTAAAAAACATCGCAGTAGTTGCGCACGTTGACCACGGTAAAACAACCATGGTTGATGAAATCCTTAAGCAATCAAACACTTTTGACGAACGCGCTGAAGTTGAAGAGAGAGTAATGGACTCTGGCGAAATCGAAAAAGAACGCGGGATTACAATTACAGCTAAAAACTGTTCTTTCTTTTACAAAGACACAAAAATTAACCTACTTGATACTCCAGGCCACGCGGACTTTGGTGGAGAAGTAGAAAGATCACTAATGATGGTAGATGGTGTACTACTTCTAGTTGACGCTTCAGAAGGGCCACTTCCACAAACTCGTTTTGTACTTAGAAAAGCTCTTTCAAGAGGACTAAAAGTTGCCGTTATTATCAATAAGGTTGACCGTCCAGACCAAAGAATTGAAGAAGTAAAAGGTGAATGTGAAGACCTACTTCTAGAAATCGCAACTGAACTTGAAGTTGAAGACTTTGATATTGATATCCCTTTTATCTACGCTTCTGCAAAGAATGGTTGGGCAGCAATGGAGCCAGGTGTAGTAAGGGAGGATATGATTCCGGTACTGGATTTCATGGTTTCAGACTACTTCCCAGAACCAAAACAAGACATCGATTCTCCTCTACAATTACTCGTTTCAAATCTTACATACTCAAAATTTCTAGGACAACAATTTGTTGGACGTATTCACCAAGGTACAATTGTTAAGAACCAACAATTTACTTGTATCGGTGATGGAAAATCTAAGAACTTCAAAGTTTCAAATATTCAAACTTACTCAGGACTTCAAACAGTTGAAGTTAACGAAGCTCACGCTGGTGAGATCGTTATTTGTGCAGGTATTGAAGAAGTTCATATTGGAGATACAATCACTCCAACTACTGCTCAAAACCCACTAGAAAGAATTGAAGTAGAGCCACCAACTGTTGCGGTTAACGTTTCTGTTTCAACTTCACCAATGAGTGGTCAAGAAGGTGAATACCTAACTTCAAGAAAGCTTGAAGAATTCTTACAAGATGCTTGTCGTCTAAACGTTGCTCTTCAATATGAAGGAACTGACGATGCAAAAGTATACAAACTAAAAGGTCGTGGAGAGCTTCAAATCGCTATCGTTTTCGAAGAACTAAGACGTAAAGGTTTTGAGCTAATGGTTTCAAGACCAGAAGTACTTTTCCAAGATATCGATGGGCAAAAGCACGAGCCATATGAATTAGCAGTTCTTGATGTACCAGATGATTTTACTGGTGTTGTAACTGAAAAACTTTCAATCAGAAAAGGAATCATGTCTTCAATGATGCCAATCGGTGAAGGTCGTACAAGAATTGAATTCGAAATTCCATCACGTGGTCTAATCGGTTACCGTGGTGCTTTCATGACAGATACTCGTGGAGAAGGGATCCTTTCAACAGAATTCCTAGGTTACCGTCCATTTGCAGGTGAAATGCTTGCTCGTCAAAATGGTGCCATCATTTCAGATAGAGCTGGTAAAGTTACTGGATACGCTGTCTTCAACCTACTTAACAACGGTGAGTTCTTTGTTGAGCCAGGTGATATGGTTTACGAAGGGATGGTTATCGGTGAAAGTAAAAAAGAAAACGATGCCAACGTTAACATTTGTCGTGGGAAACAACTAACTTCAGTTCGTACTGCAGGTAAAGATGAAAACATCATTCTTCCACCAGTAAGACCAAGAACTCTAGAGTGGGCACTTGACTGGATTGATAACGATGAATGGGTAGAAGTAACACCTCAAAATATCCGTATTAGAAAGAAAGAGCTTGCTGCTAATAAACGTTCAGTTGTTAGAAAAGAAAAGAAGAGCAAGGACTAATTGCCAATTAAAAGCTTAAAATACCCAATATAGGCCCCTAGACAAGAACTAGGGGCTTTTTTTTTCCACAATTACGAACTCTTAAGTACCTATAATTAAAGAAATTATCTAAATAATTCCAAAACGACGCGTCGAGCATATATTTATCTTATTGACGAGCATATGAACCAACCTTTAAAATCAATACGTTATAGTTCAAAACTAAAGAACGAGAAGTTGAATCATGTCAAAAATTTTAAAGGCCCAGAAGCCACACGTAACAATCGTTGACGATGACAGCGATAACTTAGAAAACTACCAAGATCTTCTAGAAGATGAGTTTGATTTAGAACTTATTCAAAATCCTCTTGAGCTTCTAAGTTTCTTGAACACAAACAAGACAGACATTATGGTGCTGGATCTTCACATGCCGGAAGTAAATGGTTTCGAACTATTTAGTAAGGCCAGAGAACTTGCTCCGCGTACTCCTGTAATTTTCTTAACTGGTGACCCATCAGAAGAAGCCTGTGTTAAGGGACTTGAAATTGGAGCACAAGACTTTATTGTTAAGCCAGTAACTATTAATGAACTAGTGGCCCGTATTAAAAATAAAGTAGAAGCAAAGAAGAATAAGCATCGTCGTAAAAAGAAGAATGAAATCAACTTTGAAGATCATAATTTCTCAATCAATCTCGATCAGCAAAATGTTGTTCTAGAAGGGAAAGAAATTAAACTTACGACAACTGAGTATAAAATCATCACTCTATTAGCTTCAAACCCTAACAAAATATTCTCAAGAGATCATATCTCTCAAGTTGTTTGGGCCGATAGTGATGTTAACTCACAAAATATTGATACTCACCTATCAAACCTAAGAAGAAAGATTAAGCCTTTCTCAAACTACATCAAGACAATTAAGTCTCGTGGTGTACTTCTAAGACTGTAATATTTCTTTTAATATAATCTCACTCGCATGCTCCCTATCCTGAGGGATAGCATGTGATGGGATATTTTTTATTTCTTCTAATAAGTCACAACGACCAAACTCATCTTCAGTAATTACGATAGAACCTAAGAGGCGGTTTGCTTCCATCGCATTGTGATATTGCTCGTTCTTTTGTGCAATTTTTAATGGAATATAAAGACTAGGTTTACCAATTGCAATCAACTCAGCAACTGTTCCTGCGCCAGAGCGTGAAATAATGTACTTTGCTGCCTTCATTAGATCAGGCATTTCATCACCTAAGAAAGCGACTGGAAAATAGCGACTACTTTCAAGAGATTTATACTCCTCAATATACTGACTTCCAACTTGATGTATAACGACAAATTGTTTCGTTAACGACCCTAAGTTTTCTTTAATTTTATCATTCAATAATTTCGAACCATTTCCACCACCAGTAATGAAAAATATTGGCGCATCTGAATCCTTAAGCTCAATACCTTTGAAAGTACGAGTCTTTAGTTGAGTTGTTTTAAACTCGTCTCTTACAGGGTATCCAGAATATCGAACGATCTTTTGAGGAAAATATTTTAAAGAATCTTTGAAACTAACGAACACACGATGAGCAAATAATGATGCAATTTTATTAGCAAGCCCTACTCGTGACGTTTGTTCATGAACAATAATTTTATAACCAAGAAGTTTACCTGCAACAACAGTTGGAACACTCACAAATCCCCCCATCGATACAATAGTATTTGCACGTAAACGAATATGAGCAAGATAATAAAAGCATTGAATTAGTCCGATCATTAGACGAAAAATATCTGTAATATTTTGCCAATCGAGATATCTTCTAAGCTTCCCTGTTGAAACACCAATATAGCGATCAACCTTACCTTTCGTTAACTTTGACTCAATTCCAGTATATGAACCAATATAGTAAATCCTAACAGAATCTTCTTTTAACTTATCAATTAAAGTTAGAGCAGGAACAACATGTCCACCACTTCCACCACCAGTAAATACAACAGCTTTTTCTTTCTTCTTATTTCTCATAGAGAAATTATACATATTTTGCGGCTACATAGCCAGAGGACCAGGCCCATTGGAAGTTATATCCTCCAAGAAGTCCTGTAACATCAAGAACTTCACCAACAAAGTAAAGATTCTTTTGCAATCGACTCTCCATTGTTTTGGAGCTTACCTGATTTGTATCCACACCACCTCTTGTAACCTCGGCCTTACGATAGCCTTCGGTTCCATTAGGGACAAAAGTCCAGTGATGCATTACTTCTATTAGCTTTTCTTTTTGTGCTCCAGAAAGTTCTGCACAATTTCTATTTAAGGGAAGATCATGCTGGGCCAACCAAAGCTCAACAAAACGACTTGGTAAATGTCCCTTTAAAGCATTAACTAGATTTTTCTTCTTATGTTCTTTAAGAATTTCGTAAAGATCACTCTTAGGTAAGAAATTAATCTTAACCTCGTCCTTAATATTCCAATAAAGTGATGCTTTTAAAATCGATGGACCACTTAGGCCCTTATGAGTCCATAAGATATTTTCAAGAAACTTCTTACTTCCTACCTTCACCTCTGATTCAATAGCAATACCTGCTAAATTTGCATTCACTTTGTCTAAAGTAAAAGGCACTAGTGCAGGTGTCGTCTCGATTAATTTATGACCAAATTTTTTCGCCACACTATAGCCGATATCAGTTGCTCCAAGTCCAGGAAATGAAAGACCTCCTGTTGCAAGAACAAGAGTTTCACTTAAAAATTCAGTACCATCAGATAAAGTGACTTTATATTCTTCTTCATGCTCAACATCAACAACACGACTATTAACTCTTAGCTCACAATTTTTAGGTACAGACTTCAGTAGTGCTTCTAAAATTCCACGCGACTTTTGATCACAAAATAGCTGACCTAACGTCTTTTCTGTATAAGTTAAATTGTATTCAGATATAAAAGAGATAAAATCCCAATTTGTATATTGGCTTAATGCTGACTTACAGAAATGAGGATTATTAGAAACATAGAAATTTGGAGTGACGTCAAGATTCGTAAAGTTACAGCGCCCGCCTCCAGAGACAAGAATCTTCTTTCCAGGGCCTTTTGCACCTTCAAGAATTAAAACACTTCTTCCTCTTTTGGCAGCATGAATGCCGCAGAATAAACCTGCGGCACCAGCACCAATGATTATGACATCATATTTTTTCATTTAATTAGATTTGGCTACGAGAGTTTCCTCTATTTCCGTTTGAGCGCCCAGTGCTGCTACGACGGTTTCCAAAACCACCACGGCCACCTCTTTCAGAGCGTCCACCACGATCTCCACCGCGTCCGCCACGGTCACCGCCACGGCTAAAACGACCACCGCGATCACCACTGCGTCCACCATCACGAGAACGTTCTTTAGTTGCTTCAAATCTTAGTTTCTTGTTACCGATGAATACTTGTTCTTCACCGTTGATTAGAAGCTTTCCACTTTCAATTGGAATATCAATGAAAGAGAACTTATCTTTAAGCTGAACGTTACGGATCTTTCTTTGATCAATTTTAAGCTCACCTGCAATTGCATCTAAGAAAGAAGCAATTTGAGCACCGTCATCACGTCCGTAGTTTACGAAACAACGAATATTACCACGGTTATCTGCTCTAACTTCACCACGTGCACCACGCTCACCTCTTTCACCTCTTTGCTTAGGCTCCATATCGATGATTGGATTCATTTCAAAACGCTTCAGATTGTCAGCAAATAGTGACATATACATTGCTCTAAGAACTTGCTCTTTTTCAAGATGATCAAAGTTCTCAGCAAAGATGCTAAAGCTATCGTCTAAAGAATCATCTCCCTCAAGTTCTTCAAAAATCTCCTCAAAGTGGTTTAGCTTACGGCGAACCATAGCTCCTTTAAGAGTATCAACTGAAGGAATTCTTTCTCTTTCAATTTTAGCTTTTGTTAGTCTTTCTAGTGCAGAAATCTTTCTAATTTCACTTGGTGAAACGACAGAAAGAGCTAGACCTTTTTGACCCGCGCGTCCTGTACGACCAATACGGTGTACATAAGACTCTAGATCTTGCGGAAGTCCATAGTTGAATACGTGAGTTAGGTGATCAACATCAATCCCACGAGCTGCAACGTCTGTACATACAAGAAGCTTTACTTTCTTATCTTTAAACTTTCTCATCGTTACATCACGATGTTTCTGATCCATATCTCCGTGAAGAGAATCCGCAAGGTAACCTCTAAGGTTTAGTTCATCACAAAGAGAGCTTGCTTCAAGCTTTGTCTTTGTAAAGATGATCCCGTAGTAATCCTCAACAGCATCAAGAAGACGACAAACTGCTTCTCTCATATTTTGATCACGTACAAGGTAGAACTTTTGCGTAATATTATCATTCGAAAGAGTTTTCTTTTGAACTCTAACAATTTCTGGTTCATCAAGATAATTCTTAATTAAATCAAGAATTGCAGGTGGCATTGTTGCTGAGAACATCCACGTTTTCTTATTTTCAGCTTGAGCAAGAATTTCCTTAACATCATCAAGGAATCCCATGTCTAGCATCTCATCAGCTTCATCAAGTACTGCATACTTAACTTTTTCAAGCTTTAGAACACCACGATTAATTAGATCAAGAACACGTCCTGGCGTACCAACAACAATTTGCGGCTTAATTTTCTTTAGGTTTCTGATTTGGTTATCAATTGCAGTACCACCGTAAACCGACATCGTCTTTACAGTTTCAAATGTTGAAAACTTTTTAATTTCATCGTTGATTTGGTTAGCAAGCTCTCTTGTAGGTGAAAGAATAATTGCTTGAATATTCTTTTCACTTCCATCAATACGATGAAGAAGTGGAAGAGAGAAAGCAGCAGTCTTACCTGTCCCAGTTTGGGCCTGACCAACAAAGTCAGTGTCTTTTTCAATTAATAATGGAATAGCTTGAGACTGGATATCTGTTGCCGATTCGAACCCTCTATCTTCGAGTGCACGAAGCAGCGATTCCTTAAGTGGAATTTCGTTAAAATTCAATTTTGACTCCTTAAACGCAAGCCTAGAATGCAGGCCACGGATGTTTGCTCGATCTTGAGCTGAAATAATGACTAGTGACCGTCATTTATAAATAGGCGTATTTTCTTAATTTCCGGGACTCTAACACGCTAGACGCTGTGTTTCAAGGGCCATGGAAATAATACAATTGTTCAATTTTTAATTGTATTGAACTCATCTCTCAAATTTTTGGCCATGTTACTAAAAAATGTTGAAACCGTGATGGATTTATTAAGTAACCAATGGTCTGTGCTACACGTAAATGTGTACGTATAACGTGTCCTGCCTCCAGCGGCCGGCATTATGTAATAAACCCCACCAGATGTTTGCATCACACTGTTATTACTAAGGGGAGACGAGATATAACTCTTTGAAAGCTTGTCATCCATCATCTCCATCGTAATTTTAAAGCCATCCATATAGCGATAAACACGTATCAAATCATTATATGTATAAAGGCCACGATTATAGGATCTACGCTTAACGACAAAGCGCTTGATTTCATTCTTATCGAGTTTTTTTATTTTGAGATCATTTACAATGACAGACTCAATTAATGAGTCACTAGAAAATGGACATTTTTTAAATTTATTAGAGAGAGTGCGTTTATCACTAAGTTCATTATTACAACGTTTATCAAAGGCCAAGACTGTGTCTAAGACAGTATTTACAGGTAGAGCTAGAACATCACTAATGGTTCCTTGATAGAAACGAATTCCATCTTTCTTTCCCGAAATCATAGCGACATCGAATTCTTTCGATTTTACACGATGATCAATATCAAATTTTTTAATATTGATGGCATATGCTGAAACCGCAAAAAATATAAGAATAAGAGTCTTCATGCCTTTTATTTACCATCATTTGAAAATTTGGGCAAAGACTAAGAGGACTTTCTATAAAAGATCAAAAATTCTAATTACTCTCTATTATCTTTATGGTCTTCATAAAAACGATCGATTACCTCTTGCCTCTCATCAGTACTTAGTTCCAAAAGAATATTCAATGTTTCTAAGACTTCTTTCTCCTCTTGTGAGGAGCTATCTTTGTAATCAAGACGATCTTCAAGTTTACTTATAACATGCTGTAATGCCGTCTCTTCTACTAAAATTTGTCTCTTTAAAAGCAGATTATTAAGGCTCTTTTGCTTTTTAAGAATAACAATATCTAGTGCCGAGCTCTCCTGCTCTTGATGATAGATCTCATTTTTAATTGTATTTAGCCTTTCCTCTAGCTCACTATCAACATTACCTGCAAAAGTACTAGCAGATAGAAGTAGGGCCGATAGAATAACCAATAGTGCTTTCATGATATTTTCCTTAAATTTAATTTTGAATTAATTCAAGTTAACATCAACAAACTGTATTTTGATTACGATTGAAAGCATTACAAGCGGTGTATGAAATATACACATAAAATATTTAGATCTTAAGGCCCATTCCCAAGAGAAGGAGCCCTAAGTCATCGATTTTATATTATAGATCGCGAAAGACTTCGTCCTCTATGAATTCATTTGTTTCAAAGTTCTTAAACCAAAGCCTAGCTGAGACTGTTTTTATAATCTCACCAGTTTTCACGTCCTCGATCCCAATAGCAAGATGTGCAATATCATCTGCTATATCGTAACACTCTTCTTTTGTCGTATTCTCAATAATGCGCTTTTCAGTCCACTCTTGAAATACTCTACTCATTTTTATTCTAATTGGTAGATTTTCACCAAAATTTCCCTGAACCATACAAGCAGTACTTAACGGAACTGGTATTGGCTCTGTTGATGAATCAGCGTCAGTTTGATCATTGGCAAAAATACTAAGACTCGCTAGAAGTGCAAATAGACAAAGACTTCCTTTTAACATTTTAGGCATAAATTCCCCCTCTCATAGAATTCAAATATTTCGATATGGGCAAACCTATCAATAACGAGGAGCCTCGACAAACCTACTTCATACAAATTGAGAAAGATTAAGAAAAACTTAACCGCAGTTAAGTGTCTTAGAAGTCTGTCATTGGTGAAATGGGGAAAATAATTTCAGACATTTCTGAATACCTAGAGCTACCGCCCCAGTAATCAAGATATTTGTAGCGAAAATAATAACGGCCATCACGCGAACTATGCCAACAAAACTCTGATCGATCGGCCCAAATCTCACGTACCATTTTCTTCTTATCAATATCACGATAGATTTCTATAAAGTACTTCTTTGCAGTTGAGTAACTAGGAAGATCCACTTTGTAACAATTTCTTTTTGAAACAAATTTCATCACATAACTACTCATGCTTTTTGGATTACTATTTTCTGGCGCAGTAAGAGAAAAACTTCTTTCACCAAATGATATCAATTGCCCATTTTCGATTTGAGAAACCTTAATTTTATAGATTCCGACAGTGTTTTGTTTAAAGACAAATTGTGAGTTCACAGTCTCTTCTTTTAACACCCTTTGGTTCTCTCTATTAAGAATTTCGATTACATATTTCACGGAGGCACTTGCTTTCTTCGTTGTGCTCCAAGTGAAAGTTTCACTAATTAAATCTTTTTGTTGCTTTCGCTCTCCAGTAGTAATTTCAATTTTTTGAACTTCCAATATCTTCGGAATTATTACTGGCTCAACTTCTTCAACTTTTACTTTCTTTGCTACAACTGGCTCAGAGGGTGGAGGTGATATACTTTGAACTGTTGTAACGATAACAGATTGTTTTGATTCTATTTCTTTATTTTGAAATATAAAGATCGTAAGAGCAATGAAAGCTCCAACGATCATTATGATAGAACTTCTATTGCTTAATAATTTTTTCAGAACTGATCTCTCTTCTTTTTGGATTTGAAAAATCATACTTCGCTCTTACTGCACGATATTCTTTCTTAACCGTTGCATAATCTTTGTAATATAAAGTGAAGCCTGGAAAAATTAAATCGTAATCATCAATGATCTCTTTATTATTATCCCAAATATTAATCCAGAATCGACTATTACCTTCGTAAACTCCTTGAGAAATTTTCCCAAGGGTATCATCCTTTTTTATAAGGTATGGCTCACCTTCTGGTCTTACATAATTTAAATTTTCAGGAATTCGAGGAACCTTAATTGTTTGCCCAACATACATATCTACTGATCCATTTAAATCCCTAATTTCTTTCCATTTACGAATATCTTTATAAAGATAAAATGCAACTTTCATGGCGGTATCAAACTCTTGAACTTCATATAGGTCATAACTCAGATCAGACGAAGCAGGAGTTCTTGATCCCTTCATTGAAATTTCTTTTTCAATAAGATTACTTTTAGGAATATCTTCATAGATTGTATCAGAGCGAAGAAGTTTAGTTTTTTCACTAACAGTACCTAGATTAAAAACTAGATCATCCTGAGTAAGGACAAGAGTATCATCCTCAATAGACGAATCCTCTTCAGAAACAAATTTGTAAACATCAATTGAACAAGATTGAAAAATAAGATTAATAAATAAAATTGAAATAAGATTGATTTTTTTCACATACACCTCAATACATATTGTCGGTATCAGTAAAAAAAAGTTTAAATTTTATAAAATATAACCAAAACCGAGACCAACCCTTAAAGTTGTAATATTAGAGGGCCCACTCATCCAATGATACTTAATCAAACTATGGGCGAAAAAGTTATTCCCGACGTTTTTAAACAGGTAAAAAAGAATCTTACTACCTGTAAAGCTTTGAGTATTTTCAGCATTTACTAAACTAGAGCTCCTCTCAGATGCTATAGACTGGGAATAACTCAATTTTGCAAAGAGCTTTTGACCAAATAAATTTACAGAGCGAGAAGCTCCTAACGTAGCATATAGGACTTGATTAGTATCAAAGCTTACAAGGTCATTCTTTTTCAGGTTTTCAAGATTGAATGTATTAAATTCTTCGTAATCAAGACCAGCATATAATGAAATAGCAGGTGAATTTAAACGATATGAAAAATAAAGATTTCCTCCAATCTCAGGATCTACATTTATCTTATCATTAGTATAATCATCTATTTCGGCCGTTGTTAGATATGAATAATAAATACTACCTGAAATATTAAAAGGTCTATCCTTTGGATAATAAGATGTACTAAGCCCTAAAGATACAGGTGAGTTCTGTAGAAAGCTCACATCAGCGTAAGCAGGATTATCTTGAGCAAACTTACCATATGAGGCCATATAGAACACAGAAGAGCGAAACGTTCTCTCGCCTAATTGCTCTTTAATCCTTTTCATGCTGTTTTGATCAATCCTCCCTGCTTTATTTAACTGGCGTTGATAAACAGAGAATTTATTATAATCCAATAACTCAACTGAAATATATAATTGCAGAACACTATCTTTTTTAAGCTTCGAAAAATCCACTTCATTAGCTTTCATCGTGCGCTGAACCATTGGGTGCTTTGCACTTACAACAGCATCATCAAGAATAAACCTTTTATAAATCTCAGAGAGTCTCTCACCACTAAAGTTTATTCGATAAGGAAACTTGATAAAATCGACTTTCTTATTTTTAAGTACTTCTTGAAAATCTATTGGCTCTGCACTGACAAAGTTGATGTAAAAGAATGCTAGTAATATGACTTTAATAATTTTCACTTTAATCCAATCGCTACGACAAAATATATTTAATTATAGCAAATGATTGATTTGAAGCAACCGCCTGCAAAAAATATGATTATCAAAGCAAGTAATACGACCAATCCATCTTACGAAGTTGAGAGCAAGATAAAAATAAATTTGAGTTAAAGTTAAAAAAAGGCAAAAA
>NZ_JBKIYF010000003.1:320289-920608 GCF_047085075.1 Halobacteriovorax sp. RT-2-3
GAAGTTGAGAGCAAGATAAAAATAAATTTGAGTTAAAGTTAAAAAAAGGCAAAAAAAAAGACCGCGAAAGCGATCTACCAAAAAGATGGTGCCCAGAAGAGGACTTGAACCTCCACGCCAAAGGCACTAGATCCTAAGTCTAGCGTGTCTACCAATTTCACCATCTGGGCACAATTAAAAATTTTTCAAAAATTTCATTGGTAAGGCGTGAGAATATTTATAAGGGACTTCACTCAATATGGCAAGAAAAAAATTACGCTGCTGATTTATTTTTATTATTAAGCTTTCTCTCTAAGTCTTTAATTTTATTTGAAAGGATTTTGTTTTCCTGATTTATTTTATGATTATCTTTTTTAAGAGAAGAAATTTCTGTTTCCATCTTAGATTTAAGCTTATTTTGTTTATCCATTAGCTTTTCAAGATGGGCTATTTTCTTATTATTTGCACCACCAGCTGCAGCAGCTTTCTTAGCTTTCTCTAATGTTTGAATCTGAGACTGAGCAAACTTAAGTCTTTGCTTGTACATCTTGATCTCAATATTTGCATCTTTAAGTTTTGTCTCAAGATCTTCACCTGTACCAGAAGTATTAGAAGTGTCGCCTTTAAACTTGGCTAACTCTTTTTCTAAGTCTTCTACTTTTAAGATTTCTTCTTTAAGCTTTTGTTGTGCCAGACTAAGCTCTTGCTTATCTTCTGCGGCCGATAGGTTAGCTGCATCAACTTTCTGGCTCATGACCTCTATCGAGTCACCTTTTATTTCTAACTCTTTTGAAAGCTGTTTAACTTTCTCTTCAAGATCCTGAATTGCTCTTTGCTCACCCATTGCTCCAAGAGGAGATTGACCATCTTCTTCAACTAGCACGTCTTGAACTTCTAGAGCAGGAGTTTGCTTTGCCTTTTCTAACTCGGCTTGCATCTTATCGAATAAGTGGCTCATACGAGCAACTTTCTCTTTCATTGCATAGTATTCAGACTCTCTAATAAATTGCTCTACAGACTTTCCAGTCTTCTCTAATACTTCTTCAGCAATATTACCTTCAACACCGTCTTTTACAGTTTCAAAGTCTTCTTTAGGAACGTTATATGTTTCTTCAACATATCCTTGTACTGAATTTAAGTAATCATTATAAGTTTCAAGCTCTCTTTCATTTAAGATCTTATTTTTAACTTCTTCTTTTAAAGCATCGTTATCAATTGGCCAATTCTCTGCCTTAACAAGATCTTTTAAAGTTTGTCTATCAACCTTATTAAAAAAGTTCTCATTGAACTCTTCTCTACTTTGTTCATTAAAGCTGTTAGTCACAGTCAGTCTAATGGCTTCCTTTAGGCTCTCAGCTTTTTCCTTATTTAATACAGACTTTTTAATAAATTCAATTTCATCATCAACTAAGACCTTAAGCATTTCTTTATCTGGATATGCCTCTAGGTTATCTAGAAAGTCATCTTGAGAGACTTCTCTCTTTGAGAGAAAATCAATTATTCTCTTTAACTCTTTTAATGATGCCTTTTTTATAATTGGATCGTGATAATTGCTATGATCGACAATTCTCTCTCTTGAATCTTTTACGAGCTCTTCACTAGAATTAGCTCTTGAAGAGTTTACTTCATAGTCGAAACGAGCAATATACGATTTCTTTTTTTGAAGCGAGAACCTTAGATCCATCTTCCCTTTTTTTCGATTAATTCTCAAACAAAGATAAGAGAAGTCACTAGAAATGAATCGATAAATTTCATTAATCAATTCATCATCAACAAAGATAGATGAAATCTTCATATTTATAAGAAGCTCTTCATCGCTAAAAAGCATCTCTAATTCAACAGGAGCGCATTGTCTCTTGAGAACAATAGCATTTAAAATTCCCTGTAAGCCAACAGAAAGTTTTTCAATATCAAATGAATTCTCATGGGCCTTGAGGTTTGCAAGGTCACAATAATAACCGACACTAAAACGAGAGAGAATTTTATATTGCTTAACTTTAGTAAACTGTGGGAATGTGCGATTTTTAGGGGTTTGTAGAACGCCGAAGTAGTTTTCAATTTCATTTAGAATAAATGAATTCTCAGTATAGACGGCGTCAGGAGTAAGACTTACCACACCAGATTTTATCTCTTCACTGATATAGACAACTCTTCCCATTGGGTTCGAATTCTTATAGCTAGTATCATTAACTATTATATTTCTCTTATCTGAAAGCTCTTCAATACTTTCAACTTGAGTAAAATTTAAGTCTTCACACATTAGCTCACTCAGCTTCTCAAAAAGCTCTTGATCGATAAATGTATAAACCTCAATTCTATTACTCACCTACGCGCTCCTCCCAATATCTTCTTGAGAGAAAATTTCATTGAAGTAGCGATAGTCTTTTACATTATCTAAGATTGATTTAAAAATGACTTCAATATCATTGGAGTCAAATTCTAGCTCTAAGGCGAACACCTGATCATGAACTTTATGCCATAGCTCACTAATATCATCATCTAAGTTATAATCGAGTTCAAAAAAGTCTCGACTTAGGCTCTTAAGATACTCAACATTACCGTATGACTCCTCTAAGCTTGCTAACTTATCCACAACATTTGTTCCATTACGGCAAACATAAGAGAAATAAGTCATTAGAATGGTATTGAAAACTTCTTTTAAAAAGTTGAAATCAAGATACCCCGAAATCAGGGCCAAATATACAACAGATGAAGAAATGACTTGTGCCTTTTTAAATGTAATAGCACTAGTTTTAATAAACTCCTCTTCAAGGTTAATATTGTCATGATTAAACTCGTAGAAAGTTTCATGACAAATAAAAACGAAGTCTAGTGTCGAAGACTTTTTCTCACCTTTTAAAATACGATAAAAGTCCACCAGAATAAGATTTCGATAACGAAGCTTCACTTCCTCTAATTGGGCCTTTTGAAGATCCATAAAGTGATCGACGACTTTTGAAACGCGCTCTTCATCAATGATTATTTTTTGAAAGAATTGATCATTTTGTTGCGAAAGTTTTTCAACTAACTCGAGATTAGCAAACTCTCCAGCACGGCCTATAAGAAGGCGCCTGCCACTTGGTCGTGACCAATACAACTCTCCTTTGAGTAGAGGATTGTTTTGAATTTGCTGGAAACTTAAGTTTATCTCTCTCATAATCCCGTAAGCTAATAAAATTAGGGCCTAACAATAGGCCCTCTTAACAATATTTATCGGAATGTTGAGTAAATAAATTAAGCTATTTTTTAATAGTCGAGCGTTTTCCTACGCTTTCCCTTTAAGCTTAGGATCTAGAGAGTCACGAAGAGCATCTCCAAGTAGATTTAATGCTAGAACTAGAACAAACATAGCTAGTGTAGCTGCAGAAAGTTGCCACCAAACACCACGTGCAAGTTCAAGTTTTGAGTCATCAATCATTGTTCCCCAAGAAGGCTGACCTTGTACTCCAAGACCTAAATAAGAAAGGATTACCTCAGATTTAATTGCCTGTTGGAATCTTAGTGAGAATTGAATGATAACAATGTGGAAGATATTTGGAAGAATATGCTTAAACATTCTTCTCATATTTCCTGCACCCAGAGCAGCTGCTGCCTGAACATACTCTCTTTCCTTGTGGCGTAGAACTTCACCACGAACAAGACGACATAGACCAACCCAAGAAGTTACCCCAAGGGCTAAGAATAGTGATGATGTCCCTTTTCCAAGTACCATCGTTACTGCAAAAAGAAGCATGATATAAGGAATTGAAGCTAGTGAAGTATAAAACCAAACAATGATTTCATCAACTTTACCACCAAAGTATCCGGCCATAAGCCCCAGAGTCACACCAATTACAGTTGAGATCATAGCTGTTGAGAAACCAATCCCAATCGCCATTTCTGCACCTTTAAGAGTTTTATATACTACAGAGCGACCAAAGATATCTGTTCCAAATAGTGCATCTGCACTTGGAGGCATATACGATGCTCCAATCTCTTTTGACCATTCACCTGCAATAACACCAAAGAATGTAAGTGCTGCAAGTATTACATATAATCCAATAACAACCATACTAAAGACTGCAGCTTTATCATTTTTAAGCTCCGTCCAAGCATGTCCCCATAGTGATTTTGATTCGCTTGATAAATTTGCTGACATGACAACTCCTACTTTAGCCTTACTCTTGGATCAACGATTGTATATAGAATATCTGTAATTACCGTAAAGATAATGTAGGCCATTGCCGAAAGAATCGTCATCGCCTTAATAACTGGGAAGTCATTATCAAATACAGCTTTTACAGTTAATCCACCTAGCCCTGGAATTGAGAAGAAACTCTCAAGTAATAGAGCACCTAAAATAAGGAAAGGGATTTGGATAACTACATATGTAATAATTGGAATTAAAGAGTTCTTTAATACGTGCTTTAGAAGAACAACTTTTTCACTTAGACCTTTCGCACGTGCAGTACGTACATAGTCTTGATAAATATCATCTAGAATAACTGTTCTAAAGTAACGAAGATCCGGACCAAGGTTTAAAACAACCATGATGATAACCGGAAGTATTATGTAAGGAATAAAGTATGGGAAACCATGCTCATAACCAGAAATTTCAAACCACCCTAACTCATAAGCAAAAAACTTCTGGAAGAAGAGGATATAAGCAAGAGATGGAATACTCATTAAACATACACAGATAATAACAAGTGTACGGTCAATTAGCTTTCCTCTAAAAAATGCTACGATGATCGCAAGTAAAATAGAGAAAACTGTCGAAATTAAAAACGCTGGAAAAGTTAGCGTTAGTGATGGTACTGCACCTTCTTTAATCATATCGATAATACTTTGCTTTGTTGCCCAAGAGCGACCAAAGTCAAAAGTAAAAGCTGACTTTACAATACCGATATATTGCTCAAGTAACGGACGATCAAGACCAAGCTCATGTCTAACTTCTGCAATTTGCTTTGCTGAAGCGTGCTTCCCAAGCAGTAACTGAGCAGGATCATATCCCGATAAGTTAAAGATAGCGAAAATAATTAAACAAACACCCAAAATAATTGGGATCGTATAAAGTAGTCTTCTTAAAATATATGACCAAGTATTCACAAAAACAGCTCCTTAGCTCGAACTTAACTAGCGTATCGCTTATTTAAAAAAGCAACCATTAAGATTGCTTCATTAAATAAGCGCTGAAGTAAACTCCAGCGCTAACATTTATCAATTATAATTTTGATTGCATGTCTTTTTTAATTTTTAAATCAACATCTAAGTACTGATCTTGACCAGCTTCAAAGTCTGTTGAAATGTAATTCTTTAACCAGCTGTGCTTAATTAAGTATGACTGACGGTGAACACCATATAGCCATGGAACTTCTTCAGCTGCCATTTTGTTAAGAGTTTCATAGATAGCAGTTCTCTCTGGAGAATCTTGCATAACTGAAGCCTTAGCAAATAGTTTGTTGAATTCAGCATTATCATAACCAGATCCGTTAGCACCTGGAGATTTATTTGGTCCATAAAGTAGTTGTAGGAAGTTTTCTGCATCTGGGTAATCTGCACCCCATGCGATTCCGTAAAGCATTACCTGACGAGCAGTAATTTTCTTTTGTAGCTCTGGCCAAGAGTTTTGAACAACTTTGATATTTACACCAATTTCTGCCATTTGCTTTTTGAAAAGCTCACCAATCTGTCTTGAAGTTGAAGTACTTGGACAGTCATAAGTAATTTCTGGAAGACCTTTACCTTCAGGGTAACCAGCTTTTGCTAGAAGTGCTTTTGCTTTTTCTAGGTCACGGTTACGGTAAGGGTTTACATAATCTGGCATGTAACCAGCAATCCCCGGAGGAACAACTGATTGTGCTGGAAGAGCTGTATCATTATAGAAAAGCTTATTAAACTCTTTTACATCGTAAGCAAGTGCAAGCGCTCTTCTTAGATCAACGTTATTGAATAGTTTAAGGTCGTGATTAAAAGCAGTATAAGTAACATCTAGTGATGGTGATACTGATAGATCAATACCTTTCTTAGCAAATTCTTCTCCAAGACCTTTACCTGGAGTAACAGCTGATTCAAAGTTATCTTTTGGGATACCAATATAATCAACACGTCCTTTAAGGAAGTTTAGCCATCTTGGTTGATCTTCTTTAATGATGTTTACTTCAATCTTTTCTACGAAAGGAACTGGCTTACCAGCATATGCAAGCATGTGTTTGAATTCATCACTTGCTTCAGATGGGAAAAGCTTCTTTCTGAAGTTAGGGTTTCTATCGTAAGTAAACTTCTTTGAAGATTGGCTAAACTCTTTCAGCATGAAAGGACCTGTACCAACTGGGTGGTTTAGGAATTCTTTCCCATAGTGATCAACAACTTCTTTTGCGACTACAAATGTAAATGGCATTGCAAGAGAGTATAGGAATTGTGGGAATTGCTTCTTAAGTTTGAACTGAAGAGTGTACTTGTCTAGAGTCTTTAGCCCCTCAACAACTTCTGTATAATCAACAGAATCTTTCTTAGAGTTCTTCTCACGCCACTCATCAAGACCAACAATCTTATCTTGAAGTAGCCACCAACCTAGACCTTGTAGTTTTGGGTCTGCAAGTCTCTTGATTGAATATACAAAGTCTTCTGCAACAAGCTCACGCCCTTTACCATCTTTGAAGGCAGCGTTGTCTTGAAATAAAACACCTTGTCTAATTTTAAAAGTATAAGTTAGACCATCTTCTGAAACTTCAGGAAGAGCTTCTGCAAGATTTGGTACAAGTGTGTATGGTCTCTTTAAGTAGTGGTACTCTAATAGACCTTCGTAAACACGACCAACTTCATTTGAAGAATACTTGTCGTTTGCATAAATTGGATCCATTCCCTTCACTTCTGAAGTAACGGCCAGGTGTAGAACTTTTTCACTAAGATCCACTTTTTTTGTACATGAAACTGTTAAAGCTAATAGCCCCATGATTAAAAATGAAACAAGATTCCTTGATTTCATAAACCATCCTTTGTTCAAAAAATTATTGCATAGAATAATACTAGAGTAATTTATACAAGAGATAAGATAAATTTACTAGAATTTATTAGGAAGCGTTGTTGCGCTGCTAGATAGATCCGCAGCTATCAACGATAAGGTCCAAGGCGAGGACTCTTTGCTTTTTATTTGTTTTTTTAGAGTTGTGAATTCCCTCTAAACGAATAAATTTATATTCGTTTTCTTGTAACTGAGAGAATGATGCGTTGAATTCATAATTGCCAATCATTGGCGTCTTATATTCAACAGACCCATCACTGTAATGTTTAATATCACCTTCAAGACACCCTTTGTCACAATAATTGCTATCGATATTCTTTATCTCACTAAAGAAAAGTCGGTTTCTTAAGAGAAAGTCATTTAATATTTTAAGTGATGAATAACGCTTTGCCTTTACTAACTCTGTAGAAATTTTCTTATAGAGAGTTCCTGAAATATCAGCTGCTAACTCTTCACTTGCATCGAGTGGAAGAATTAAGGTTTCTTGTCCTTTGAATGGAACATCAATGGCAAGGCTAAATGTTTCTTTATTTAAAATGGCATTATAAGTGAAGCGCTCTTGATTCTTGCCAAACTTCAAACGGCCACGGCCTTTAAATTCTTGGCAAATACCACTCGTTAAAAGCTTATGGGCCTCAACTTTATTCGTTGAAGCTCCAGCCTTATCTGATAAATCTTTTGGATTTGTTGTACAAGATATTAACGTGAAGCCGGCAAACGCACAGAGTCCAGCTTTTCGATATAATTTAGAATTTCTTCGCGTTCGTTTACTTTCGTACAATTTTTAAGTGCCTCGACATAATATTGACGAGCCTTTTCTGGCTTCTTCAAAGAAGTATATATGAGCCCTAAGTGCTTTGCAATGACCACATCGTCACTTACTAAAGCAAAGGCTTTTTTAATTTCGCGGTAAGCTTTCTGATATTCTCCAGTTTTGTAATAGTACCAACCTAAAGAATCACGGATATATCCATCTTGAGGGTTAAGCTGAACAGCTCTCTTAATATAAGCATAGGCTTTATCCATATGAACACCTTGCTCCAGGTATGTATAACCTAAGAAGTTCAAAGCATGTGAGTTATTTGGATCACGCTTTAAGATATCTAACATAATCTTTTCGGCTTTTGTGAATGCCTTATCTTTTTCATATAAAGATGCAAGATAATAAGCATGTCCATCTGTATAGCTATCGTGCTCAATATGAGATTCCATTAAAGCGATAGCTCGGCTTAGATCTTTTCGATTTTCATAGTAACCTGCAAGAATTACTTCTAATTCAAAACGTAACTCTTTTGATGCTTTTGAACGTTCTTTTACAAATTCAACAAGACGCTTTTCTTGCGCAGGATCTTTTTGTGCATATGTATTCAAAATATTTGCGATCTGAATATTTGACTCATGAAAGAGTGAGCTATCTTCTTTAATTCTTGAAAAATATGTTACCGCAAGATCACCTTCGTTAGACTGCTGATAAAGACTTGCTAGGTAATAAAGAACTTTATCTGAATCTGGGATAACAGTTAGAATCTCTTTAAAGATTCCTTTTGCATCCTCAATCTTATTAGTCTCTGTATAAATAACTCCCAATCTAACCTTTAAATTTAAATTCTCAGGATCTAGAGCTAGTAACTTCTCTAAGTAAGGAACAACTTCTTTATACTCACCATCTGTAAAAAGTAGATTTACGTATTTTCCAAGTGCAGTGTAATTATTTGGATCGTATTTCAAAAACTTCTGATAAAGAACCTTTGCAGACTTAAAATCACCTTGTTGTTCGTAAATCATTCCAAGCAGAATAGTACTTTGCTGATTAGTTGGATCAAGCTTTAAAGAATTATTAAAATACTTTTTGGCCTTCTTATAATCAGATTTTTCAAAGTGGATTTTGCCAGTATGAAAGGCATAAATACTGCGATTTTCGCGATCTTTTTGTGAGCAATAACTTAGCGTTCCAACAGCTTTCTTGAATTTCTTTTCATCCACATAAGCTTTTGAAAGATAAATACAAGCTTCACTTAAAATTGGTCTCGTTTTATAGACTAGTTCACGATATAGCTTGATTGACTGCTTTGATTTTCCCAATGCACCATATACGCCAGCAAGTAAGAGTCTTGCCTTAATCTTAATATCTTTGTCCGCATGTTTAATAAGGTACTTTAGCTCCCTTTTTCCATCTTCTAACTGACTCGACTTAATAAGTTCAACCGCATATTTTTTTCTTAGATAAATATCTTTAGGTTTTAAATCAACAACGTGTTTTAAGATAAGTGATGCCGAAACAGAATCACCGCTCAAAGAAGCGTCTGCAGCTTTTAAGAAAAGGTCACTTGCGACATAATTTACCGTAGCGTCGCCCTTCGTTTTTGCTTCTTCTACAATCTCGCTAAGAGACTGATCAACAAACTCTTGCGCTCGCTTCGCCTTTTCAAAATCAGAAATGGTATTAGAAAGCTGTGAATCTTCATTGATATTAGACTCATCTTCAACATTATTGGTCGTTGCACAACCAATGAGTGTTACTAGCGCTATCGTGTAGAGTGAATTTTGAATGAAATTTTTAAACATCTAATATCCTTGGCCTTACTGCCTCAGTCTCTCATCGACCTAAATAGATATTTCTTAAAGAAAATTAATCCTTAATTTCGTAGGGGCAACATTAGGTAGAACTTAAGTATCAATGACTTGCATTAGTTCGACCTAATGCACGATAAATAGCTGAAATCATGGCAAATAAATGGATTCTCTTTGAATTTAGATAAAATTAAGAAGCCTATCCCTTGACAGTTACTGTCATTGACTGTTACTTCTCTGATGCAAATTTCAAAACGCTTAGCAATAGACACAGCGGGAATCAATAAAATATATGAACACCAACCTGTCTTTTGTTCAAAGTTGAACTTATAAGTAATTAATTTTACTGAACATAGCTTAACGGTGAAATTTATACAAAAAGCTTAACTATTACAAAGCGTCGTGTTAATTATTAACTCGTTTTAGCTCAAGAGAATTCTAAAATTAAACTTGAGATATATTCGTAAACCAATAGGGGTAGTAGAATGAATGATGTAAGAATTATTAAAAGGTACCAAAACAGAAAACTTTATGACACACACCAAAGTTGCTATGTAACACTTGAAGAGATCGCTCAAATCATCAGAGAAGGTCACGAGATTCAAGTAATCGATAACAAAACTAAAAATGACATCACTTACATGACTCAAATCCAACTTCTTTTTGATCAAGAGAAAAAGTCAACTAAGCCAGGTGACGTTGAACTTCTTAAGAGAGTTATCCGTGGTGAAGAAGGTACTTTCACTGGATATATTAGAGGTCTAGAAGGTATTGAAGCTCCAGTTGTTGAAGAAGCACCAGCTCAAACTTTCAACTCTTTCAACAGCGCAGCAAACCTAAACTCTTCTGTTGAAACTACGACTACTTTAAACTAATATAAGGCAGTTATTACTGCATATATATTTAGTTTAGAGGGTGAAATGATTTTTCAAATTTCAAAATCTATATTAAGGCCTGCAGTTATTCTAGCAGGCCTTTTTATTTTTGGTGTTCAAACACAAGCACAAACAGTTAAGCAATTGACTTCTTCTAAGTCAGCAAAGAAGAATTCAGATGCGGCAGCAGCGGCAGCTCTTCTTAGTGGCCAAGAGCTTCACATTCACTCAGTTGGGATCGGAATTGGTCAAACACTTCTAATGAGTGATCTTAAAGATAACGGTGAAGATAAAATTACGGCTGAATTATTTTATAATTACAAGGCTTCTTACTCGTTTGATTTTTACGCCAACCTACATTATTCAAAACATGAATATGAGAATACTTATTCGAAGACTGCAGGACTTCTTTTTGGAGCGAAAGGAAAGCTATTTCATTATGATGCATTCCAACCATTCCTTGCAGCAGGTCTTGGTTTCTTTAGGCCACAAATAAAGACTGATTCGTATAAGTCAGATGCAAAGACAGTATTTGGTTATCAACTAGGTGCAGGTGCAGACTTTGATTTAAATAGAAAAATCACAGTTGGTGCTATGGCCACATTCAACGATCCGTTTGATGTAGATCAAGAGAATCGCTCAGATGTTGAGGGATACTACTTTAAAGTTCTACTTACGGTATTCTACAAATTCTAATGAAGTTTAAAGACTTATATATCGTCACGGGAAAAGGAGGCGTTGGAAAAAGCCTCACTTCCGTGGCGCTTACTAAGTCGATTTCTGAACTTAATCATAATAAGAATGTATATTATTTCTCATTTGAACAAAATGAGGACAAAGAGCTAATCAAATCACTTAATATCAAAACTGTTGAGCTAACTCACTTAAGCTCAGTTCAAGAATATATTGCTCGTAAACTAAATTCAAAAACAATTGCCAAGTGGATTGTTTCAACTTCATTCTTTAAGGCCTTATTTGATATGGTCCCAAGTTTTGGTCAACTGATCTTCCTTGGACACATTATTGACCTTGCAAAAGAAGAAGAAAATATTGTGATTGTTGATGCTCCAGCATCTGGTCACCTACTTTCAACAATACACTCTCCAAAGGTCTTTAAAGATATTTTTAAAATAGGACCGATTGCAAACGATATCGATAAGATGCATAACTTCTTAACGAATAAAGAACACACTCAATGCGTTGTTGTTAGTATTCCGACAGAGCTAGCGGTTGAAGAAGGTATTGAATTAAGAACTGAACTTACTAATGAGTATAGTATTTCAACAATCGAAATCCTCAATTGTGATTTAACTCTGAACAAATTCCCAAAAGATGACACGCCTGACTTTATAAAGGTAAAGATTGAGAATCAAAGACACTTACAAGATAAGTTTCAGGTAAAATATGATCTCCACTTTCCTCAGATCATTGCACAGACGCAAGAGCAACAGGTTGAGGAATTAAGTGATATGATCATTGAAAAGATGGATATCTTTAAAACAAAATAAAAAGTAGGCTGTGACGAGTGAAGGACTTTAAGAAAATTGAGATTTTTTGTGGAACAGGAGGAGTTGGAAAAACAACGATTTCTGCATCCCGCGCTTTTTCTTTAGCGGCAAGGAATAAGAAAGTTCTACTTATTACTATTGATCCAGCTAAACGCTTAAGACAACTCCTCAATCTCAAAGATCAGTCTGAGATAGTTGAGTTCAAAAACGAAGAAATCTCTTTCGACGTTCTTCTTCTTGACTGCAAATCTTCATTTGAAAAGATCTTAGGTGCAAAGGTTGATAATAAGATTTTAGAAAACTTAACGAGTTCACGCGGTGGACTTAATGAGATTCTTGCAGTCCTTGAAATTCAGTCTCAAATTAATCGCAATATCTATGATGCGATCGTAGTGGATACAGCACCAGGAAAGAACTTTTTAGACTTCCTTAATTCCTCAAAGAAGATCAATCGCTTCTTTAATAAGACATTTGCGGAAGCATTTAATTATATTACAAATCAAAATAAACCAGGGCGTTTTTTCAACCGCATTATCTCAACGGGGATTGAAAAGTTCCTTAGTTACCTTGAAAGTGTAACTGGACAAGGATTTATCAACGACTTCCTTGAGGCGATCTCAATTCTCTACGGTAATCGAGAGAAGTTTATCGATGGATTAAGTGTAGAAAAAACATTAAATGATCCTGCTCACTCGAGGTGGTATTTAGTAACTTCAGCAGAGCACATGAAAGAGGTCGAAACGAAGCAAATCTTTGACTCAATTCAAGCTCAAATGAACACCGAACGTTACCTCATTATCAATAAATCATGGTATAACAATCTCGCATCGTGGCAGCCTAAAACGACACAGATGCAAGAATTTAAAGAAACAATAATTAAACAAGAAGAAATAAAAACTTCCATTTCGAAGAAGTCCAATATCGAAACTCTTACGTTTCCAGATCTTGTGACTTTTGACCCGATAGAGCAACTAAGGGCCCTACAGGACAACTGGAAGAAAACGGAGAAAGAAGTATGATGAAAGGTGCTAAGGCAAACGTTGTTGAAGCAATTGGTAATACACCAATCGTAAAATTAAATAGTATTGGTAAAGATACAAATTGTGAATTCTACGTGAAGTTAGAATATATGAACCCGGGTGGGTCAACAAAAGATCGTATCGGTGCTTATATGCTTGATCGTGCAGTTGAAGAAGGTGTTCTAAAGCCAGGTGGAACAATTATTGAAGGAACATCTGGAAATACAGGTGTTGGACTTGCGATGTGGGCAGCAGTTCACGGTTACAAATGTATCTTCGTTCTAGCTGACAAACAATCAAAAGAGAAAATTGATAACCTAAGAGCTTTCGGTGCAAAAGTTGTTGTATGTCCAACAAATGTTGAGCCTGAAGATCCTCGTTCTTACTACTCTGTTTCTAAAAAACTTTCAGAAACAATTCCAAACTCATTTTATGTAAATCAATACGATAACCTACATAACAGAAATACTCACTATACATGGACTGCTCCAGAAATGTATGAGCAAACTCAAGGTGATTTTGATGTATTCATGGCAGCTGTAGGTACAGGTGGAACAATTTCTGGTTGTGGACGCTACTTCAAAGAGAAAATGGATAAAGTAGAAATCATTGGTGTTGACTGTGTTGGTTCAATTATCGCGGGTTACCACAAGACTGGTGAAATGGGTCAAGCACACTCATATGTTCTTGAGGGTGTTGGTGAAGACTTTATTCCTGAAAACTATGACTTTGACTTAATTGATGACTTTGAAGTTATTAACGATAAAGAATCATTTCTTATGACAAGAAGACTTCTTAAAGAAGAAGGAATTTATGCTGGTGGTTCAGCTGGTGCCGTAATTGAAGGTGCTTTAAAGTATGCAGCAAAACAAACTGAACCAAAGAAAATCCTTATCCTACTACACGATTCTGGAAACCGTTATGCTTCAAAAATCTATAATGATGATTGGATGAGTGATGGTGGTTACCTTGATTCTTCTTTTAACGTTCAAATTTCAGAAGTACTTAACACTCTTGGAAAGAATGGAAATATCATCACTGTTGAAGACACAACAACAATTGGCGAAGCAATTACACTTATGGAAGAAAAGAATATTTCTCAGCTTCCTGTAGTTAATAAAGGTGGAGATATTCTAGGTCTTTGTACAGAGAAGAACCTAATTAAGCCTGTTATCATGGGCGAGTTCCAAAAAGACGACAATATCTCTCTTGCAATCTCTAATAACTACCGCGTAGTTGATTGTAACGAACTTCTTGAAACTGTAGCAGATGCACTTTTAAAGAAAGAAGTTGCTATCATTACTAAGAATGGAAAAGTTTCAGATGTACTTTCTGAAATCGACGTTCTTCAGTATATGTCTGAGAAAGGCTCAAAGTAATGAAAAAGGCCAAGCTTAAACAAGCGGCCAAAGCCTCGGTGTGTATTCACGCCGGGGCATATCCTGATAAAGAAACAGGTGCGGTTATTCCACCTATTTATCAAACTACGACCTATGCTCAATCTAGTCCTGGTGAGCACCAAGGTTACGAATACTCAAGATGTCACAATCCAACACGAACAAGACTTGAAGAAGCTCTAGCTGCACTTGAAAATTCAAAGTATGCATTGACCACGTCAAGTGGGGTCTCAATAGAGATGCTTATTATGCATACGCTACCAGCAGGCTCGACAATTTTATGTGGAGATGATGTATATGGTGGCACTTACCGTCTCTTTACAACAGTCTTTAACTCAATTCACAATTTTATCTTTGTCGACACAACTGATGTGAATAAAGTTGAAGCTGCACTAAAAGAACACAAACCAAAGCTCTTGTGGGTAGAAACACCAACAAATCCACTCTTAAAAATATCCGATATTAAAAAAGTATCTGGGTTAGCTAAAAAGCATAAGGCCATAACAGTTGTCGATAATACTTTTATGAGTCCTTATTTTCAAAACCCTCTTGATTTAGGTGCTGATATTGTTATGCATTCAGTAACTAAATATATAAATGGCCACTCTGACGTTGTCGGAGGTGCTTGTATGCTTAACAATAAGAAACTCTATGAGAAATTGTGGACACTACAGAAATCACTAGGGCCAACACAATCCCCTTTTGACTCATGGCTAGTTCTTCGCGGTATAAAAACTCTTGCTATAAGAATGGAAGCTCATGCAAAGAATGCGATGAAAATTGCTAAGTATCTTGAGGACCATCCTAAAGTCGAAAAGGTCATGTACCCAGGACTTAAGTCTCACCCACAACACTCAATTGCAAAGAAGCAAATGTCAGGCTTTGGCGGAATGATTACATTCTTTTTAAAAGGTGATATCAAGCAGTCGAAGAGATTTTTACAAAAAGTTGAAATGTTTTCACTAGCAGAAAGCCTTGGTGGAGTTGAAAGCCTTATTGAACATCCAGCTATTATGACTCATGCTTCTGTTCCAAAAAATGTTCGTGAAAGTATTGGTCTGACAGATAACCTGATTAGATTATCTGTCGGTATAGAAGATGCTTACGATCTTATTGAAGATTTAGAAACAGCATTTAAATCAGTTTAAAAAGTTCCTGGGCCAGCGCTTTCATCAATTTGAAAGTCACCAGATGATTCAATTGTAGGTTGCTCTTGGCCATTATCTTCTTTAACTTCAGTTTTTTCTACTACAGATTTAAACTCTGCTCTTTTTCTTTTTAAATCTTCTGGAATTCTAGCAATTGGCTTTCTAATCATTATGTAGTCATAGTTTCCATTGCGACTAAATACTGTATTAGCATTTAAGTATTCTTCTACTAGAAGTTTTGCACAGAAAACACGTCCATGATCATCATTAAGACTATTTTTTGCACCAGAAGCAAAGATGAGACCGTCATCTTCAATTATTTTTTTAATTGTCTTATATTCGTCACAGAATTCGTTTGAAGTTGCATGACACTCACCTTCTTTACGAAAGACATCTACTGAATTTGAAGTCGACTTAACGTGAATTGGATCGCGACAAATATCAATAAGCCAATTACGATTCATATACTTATATTGATTATGGGCGATCTCAATTTCGCACTCTTTCTTACTAATAGTTATAGTCTTATTCAAAAGACCAAATGGTGCTGATTTGTGTTTTACAGAAACATCAAATGAAGACTGAAAGCATTCAGTTCCAGTAAAGGCAATTGCCTGAGCTGTGATAAAGAAAACGATACTAGATTTTAGAAATTGCATTTTTATCTACCTCTACCATTAGGATGGTTTGATCATTTGGTAAAAAATCATCTTCATTATATCCCTTTTTACTTTGAAATGTTAATTCACTAATTAACTCAACTGGAGATGACCAGTTTTTCTTAATAAAAGAAATATACTCTTCGCCATTAACAATATGGTCGTTATTCTTGAAATATCCAGGCGATAGTAAAAGAACTCCCTTCCCCTTTTCTAATTGAACACTCTGCTTCTTAACTTCATATGAGTTTGGAAAGCTATATTCATTTGATGAAATTAGAATATCATTTTGAGAAAGAATCTCATGGGCACCAATATTAATACTCTCGAGAGTAAGATCAGCTAGTGTTAATTTAGCGACTAGAATAGATGCCTCTCCGAACTCCGAGAAATCCTCAGTACGCTCTTCAAGTTGGCCAAGAATCTTATCCATTGTAAGGCTGCCTTCAGCTTTCCATCCTTCAATCATCGTTAAGAAACTCCCAATGAGCATATATGATGTAGCATGCAGGGAGATAATCCAAACATCTCCACCTACTTTAAAAAAATCGAAGAATTCACCACCATTAGATGTTCCCGCACAAAAACGTGACGTAATCCCAACTCCTCGAATCTTTTCACTTCTAAAAGGGGCCATATTCTTATGCATTTCTCTAATGCTTTCAACTTGTCCAACAAGTCCTTCCATGACGCTATTCATTTTATAAAGCAGCTTTTTTTGAAGCTCCATTGCTTTTAGGCCTTCAATTGCATTCTTCATATTAAGTAAGTTCTCTTCAACTGATTTATCAGCAAAGAAAACACCTAAGCACATTTCATTTTCAAGAATTGATTTATCAATCTGATCTCCATCATGAAAAACAATGATAAAGTACTCATCATTAGCAATATCATTTTGTGATTTTGTAAAGGCCACTTGACTTGCAGCTGATTCGTTATTTTCTTCTGAAACATCTTGATTAAAATCTGAAAGCTCTAGCAATTTTAGTAGATTATTGAGCTTATCTACGGCAATTTTGTCGATATTAGACTCGACGATACGAATACGCATAACTCTTCCTAAGTATTTAAAATTAAATAGTGATGACACGATTTTTTGGCATCTTGAAAATCCATTTTAGCATATTAAGCGACCAATATCATATAAATGAGCCGATTAAATTAAAGATTCCTTAAGAATGACCCGAAGAATTATTAGAATATGGGTATAACCCGACTGTAACACTAGGTCTTATAATGAAGAAGAGTAAAATCGTAAATTTGGGAGAGAGACGTAAGAAAGCAAGTACTCGTAAAAGTACTGCGACAAAGAAGTCTCAATCCGCAGTCATCTCTGAAAAAACCGTTGTTAATGCAAGGGGTACAACTGATGATCCTACAAAAAGGCTAGAAGCTGAGAATAAAGCACTTAAGCTTGAGCAAAAGAAGATTTGCGAAATGGCCGCGAGAACAATTCTTCATGCACTAGATTGCAAAGACCACTACACTTACGGACACAGTACACGTGTTGCTTATTTTAGTTTAACACTTGGAAAAGAAATCGGACTTAATGAAGACGAATTATATGACTTAGAACTTTCTGCACTTTTCCACGACATTGGAAAAATTGGTGTACCAGATGAGGTTTTAAATAAGCCTTCAAGACTTACTGAAGACGAATTTCTTCAGATGAAAAGTCATCCAGAAAAATCATTTGAAATCCTCCAAGGATTTACTCATTTTGAAAAAGTCGCTACATTTGCAAAATATCACCATGAAAGATGGGATGGACGAGGATACCCTGAAGGACTTAAGGGTGAAGATATTCCATTATTCTCTAGAATTATTCTAATTGCAGATACTTTCGATGCAATGACTTCAACGCGTGTTTATCGTAAGGGACTAGACTACGAAGTTGCTTATGCTGAGCTTGAAGAATTCTCTGGATCACAATTTGACCCAGAGTTAGCACGAGCATTTGTAAGAGCGATGAAAAAAGAAGAAGCGAAACAAGAAAAAACGTTCACGCTTACAATCATCGACGGCCTCTTTAAGAAAGACGCCGCCTAATTACAATTTGGCGTTTCAGCAACAGTATTAATATAATACATCTGTAAAGTTCTACAGTCGTACTCTGATGCTAAAACCTTAGAGGTTGCACATTCGTTAGGTTTCCCTTCTTGTAGTGCCCATTTCATATTAGCTTCACACTTAAGATAGGCTTTGCGATCAACACATGCCCAGTGTTTTCCTTTACAATTATATACTAGACCTTGGCCAAACTCTGTATACTTAGGAGGCTCAACATACTCTAGTCTTTCAACAACCTCTTTCTTTTCCTCTTCCAACTTATCAACAATTTTATCAAGTTGATTATCAAGAGAATCTGACTTCACATCATCTTCATCTTTTTCTCCAAAGCTACCTGTAGTATCGACCTGCGTTTGAGGAACGACAATGGGCTCAGGATTAACTTCTGTATTCTTCTCTCCCACATCTAATACTGTCTCTTCAACTTTTTCCTCAACTTGAGGTTCCGTTATTGTTTCAACTGGTGCTACTGCAGGTTCTTCAACTTGCGGTTCAGGCTGTACCTGTGGCACTGGCTCTGGTTGAGGCGCTGGTTCAGGTTGAGTCTCTGGTTGAACAGAAGGCTGAGTTTCAGCTTGTTGTGATTGAGCATTTTGAGTCTCTTGTACTTGTTGAGACTGTTCCGTCGTTTGCTCTTGAGCTTTCTTTGGCTTCTTCTTACGAGGCTTTTTCTGTCTCTTTACTGGTGGGACTTCCGGAACTTCATTGTCACTCTCATCTGTTAAAACAAATTGATCTATGGCAAGGAGAACAACTGCAACAATTAAGACAAGCTTAATTAACTTACTCTTATCAGAGTCCTTTTTCTTATTTTCATCTTCATCTTCGTCTTCATCTTCATCATCTTCGTCATCTTCGTCGGCATCATCTTCTTCACCGTTATCTTTTTTTGAAGACTTTTTCTTAAGCATTTTAGCCAGGAATGGAAGTTGCTTTTCTAAAAACGACTTTTCTTCTTCATCGTCTTCATCTTCATCTTCATCTTCATCTTCGTCATCACGATCTTCTTCCTCATCTTCTTCCTCATCTTCATCAGAAGATTTTTTCTTAAAGAGCTTTGCTATTGACGGAAAGTTTTTGGATAGAAATGATTCCTCGTCGTCATCCTCGTCGTCATCATCTTCATCATCATCTTCATCATCATCTTCATCTTCATCATCATCTTCATCATCATCTTCGTCGTCATCTTCATCTTCTTCATCCTCATGAACATTTTGAGGCTCAGACATAACGACTTCATCATCTGATCCAGAATCATACTCATCTTCTTCTAATTCAGTATCGGCCAACTCTTTTGCGCCAGGAATTTTAACATCTGTTGATGTTGCATCATCAAAATCCGAATCATCCTCATCCTCATCTTCATCAGATTCGAATTCATCTTCTTCAAATTCTTCAAGTAGCTCTTCGTCTTCCTCCGACTTTTTAAGCTTACCTTTCATCTTGTCAAAAAATCCCTTCTTGGCCACAAGTACTCCTAATCTAAACCAAAGAACTCTTCCATTTTACTGTATAATTGAAGATCTACGAAGGAATATTATCTATTTAGCATTCTTGCCCAACTACTTAAGTCGGTTATAGTAGCAAATATTTTTTACGAATGAAGGAGAAAGGATAAGTGAATCTTTATTCAAATACTGTTTATCACCAAAATGAAGAGTTCCCTCTCCAAGTATTTTAGTAATATTGAATATAACTTCACCTATTGTGCGACGATAATTTAATTCAACAAGGGGGCAAAGTTTTAACGTCCCCTCTTCATCTTCATAAATCATATTGTCGAATTGTATCTTAGAAATCTCTGAATTTGGTAAATTAGACTGAATTAAGTCTATCGTTGAATTTAGGTTGAACTTAACATCTAAATCAGAAAGAGATATTAAACGTCCACCTTTAAATTGACCTTTTGAATTCGTAAAATTTTCTACGATGTAATACTCTCTAGTTTTTAGATTATAGGTAACGCCAAAAGTATTTTTTACATTAACATATTTAGACAATACACCAGGGTAACTTACACGCGAAAGATCTTCTTTATTCTGGATTAACCTATTACCTATCCCTGAAAATGTTTGATCCGGCCGATAAAATTTAATCTCATTTAAAACCACATCATCTTTTGAATTAATGATCATATCCTCAAGAGGCCTATGCCAACTGGCAAGCCAACATTTTGAATTTAGAGTTTTTGCTAAATCAAAGTTAGTAAGATCTCCCCACCAATTTTGGTACTCTTTAAGATCATTCGTTATTTCCGATTTAATAAATCCTAGTTTCGATAAATGACTGAGATATTCAGCAGAATAGGCCAATTTTGTACATAATATATTTTCACAGGAATCATTAACGAGAAAAAAAATATATTCTAATTCACTTAGGTATTTATCATTTTTTAGATTAGGATTATTGGCAGCGAGAGCAGCATCAAAGTCGAGATTAACACGATATTTCACTTCCATTCCTTGCGGTTAGTTACAATGAATTCGTCTTTAAAATTTTCAATACGAGAAATGAAGTCATTATCCATTCCTGTTCTCACACGCCCTTCTCTATCAAAGATCATTCCTTTAGCTCGGGCTGGAGATAAAAGATCAGGAAGAGACTGGACGTAAAACTCCCAAAGATTACTTTGATCACGCCATTTGTTTAGCCAATGAACTCCAAAACCAACATGTGAAATCTCATCCTCGTAAACTACATTAAGAATAGCTGCTGATTTCTTATCATCAACACCTTGAAAAATATCTCGATAAAACTTAGCAAAGTCTAAATTGGCCGCTTCAAATGTCAGGGCCATTACCGCAAAGTATTCTTCAAAGCTTGTAATCTTTTGCATCTGTCGCCAAAAGAAGTCATTTACAGGTAGATCGCCAAAGTCGATACCAAAGTCATTCATTCTCTTGCGATAGAGATTGAAATGTTTAATTTCGTCATCAATTGTTTGAAGTAAGCCTGAAGCAATTCTTTTATATTGAGATTTATCTTCGATAGGGATGTACATGAGTGCTGTCGCCATCATTTCAATGGCCAATAGTTCATGATTAGCAAAGAAGTGCAACGCCATGGCCTTCTTTTCATCCAAGTGAAAGCTTCCTCTTTTTGGAAACTTAATCTGCTCAGCAGAAAATGAAATCTTCCCCTCTCTAGATGGATGAAGATCTTTTATACCATCTTTAGTTTTAAAATAATTGAGATCCGTAACAACATCAGAAGTTGTTAACTTATCTTCAAGAAATGGAGATTCCAGCAATAACTTTGCGTATTCGTAAGTATTCATTAAACTCTAACGTTTAGGACTAGTATTTTTTCTCTTACGACTTACATTTCTTTTTCGACTCTGTCCAGGACGCCCATTTCCTTTGAAATTTCTTCCTGTAGACCCCTTAGAAGCTCCTTGCTTACTGCCAGGTTTACCTTTGAATCGCCCACCACCTGGTTTGCGACGGTTAGTCTTGCGTTTCTCAAAGCATTCTTCACAAATTGGAAAGCGTGAGTCTTCAGGTAACTTAACACTACAAGAAGAACATCTAGCAATAATCTTTTGTGAAAGAAGTTCATTTAGTTGGTCGATTGCAAGTTGCTTATTATTAAGAAGTTCAACTTCCGAATAAACGAAGTTCTTATTGTTGAAGTGCCTTGATAACCATTGATAAAGCTCAACACACTTGATTGATGTCTCTAGATAATCAATATCATTAGAGCCATATTCAATTGGCTCACATGGAATTCCTTCCATATTAACGTACTTATGAAGAATCCAGTTGTAGAATTGAACATGATCCATTAACCCAAGGTTTACTGGAGCACAAGCAAATCCGAAGATTTCAGCATCCGTAAGTATTCCATTCGAATCAGCGTCTTCTACCATTTCAGCAAGCTCAATCATCTCCTTCATATCTACGCAGTAGAAAGGAGCCTGGAAAGTCATCGTGTTAAACAGACGAAGAAATTCCGAAAGCTTAAGCTTTGGTAAGTTATTATCGATTAGGGCCTTATTAACCTGATTAAAGATATCAAGGTCAGGTCCAACCATACACTGATCACTTTGTTCAAGAGTAGCACTCAAGGCTTCATTGATTGACTCAATTCCATCTTCTACTTTTCTCAGACAAGTAACTGTTCCGCGTGGGAACCTTTGAAAACGTCCTGCTCGTCCACCAATTTGTTTAATCTCACTAATCGAAATATCATGTTGGTGACCATCAAAGAACTTAGAAAGTGTTGAGAACACTACCCTTTTAATTGGAAGGTTCATTCCCATTGCAATTGCATCAGTTGACACGATTACATCAGTTTCACCTTGATCAAACTTACGTGCTTGTTCACGACGAACTTCTGGAGAAAGCCTTCCATAAACAATCGAAACCTTATAACCTAAGCGTTCAAGATCTCTTTTATGTCTTAGAGCATTCTTTCTAGAAAATACAATAAGAGCGTCATTTTTTTGCATATCAGCTAAAACAATTGGATGTCTTTCTACTGATAACTCAGTCATACGAGTATATTCATTGATGATTAGTTCATCACCACATAGATCAACAATCACTTTAACAAGGTCAAGTGCTGAAGCATCACCACAAAGGTGTACCTCATCGGCCATAATATTAACAAGTGCTCTTGTCCATGCCCAACCACGTGAAGGATCAGTGATCATTTGAATTTCATCAATTACACAACAATCGAAAACCTCTTGTAATCGTGCCATTTCAATTGTCGAAGAGTAATGTGTCGCACCCTCTCTCTCAATAACCTCTTCACCAGTAAGAAGTGTTGTTACAGCACCTTTTGCATTAAGTGTATCGTAAAGTTCTGCAGCTAGAAGTCTAAGAGGTGCTAGATAGCAACCTTTAGGAACTGTCGATAGCTTTTCAATTGCGTGATAAGTTTTCCCCGAGTTAGTCGGCCCCATATGATAGACAATCTTTCTCTTCATCTGTCTTGCTGAAGAGTGAACCCAGAATTCCCCAAGATACTCTTGAAGAATTGTCGAAGAAACGTCTTTCTTTTTTAAAATGATAATTGATTTAACAAATTTCTTAAATTCTCGTTCTAGATATCTTTCATTTCTCCAGTAGTGAGTTGAAAGAGAACGATAAAATTTATCATATTCCGCATTAGTAATAAGATCAGTACTAAGCTCATTGGCTTCAAGGTATTGATCGAATAGCATGCTTACATTTCGACGATGTAATGAAGCGAGCTCTGACGGATAAGCAAATTCCGATTTAAAGTATTGTTTAACCTGATTCTCTAAACGATTTAGAGAAGATCTTTTTATTGTATTTCTTAGTTTATAGAAATTCTTATCTAGTGTTTTTTGTAGATTAAAGACTAGATCTGAAACAACATGGATTCCATTATCAATCTCTTCTTTAATTTGTTCTTTAGTTGATTCAATCAACTCAACACAGCTTTCATAAACTGAGTCTCGTAATAGTGCTCTAAAATCATTAACACATTTAATACACTGACACTTAAGCTCACTGATTTTGTGTTTTGTTAAATCAATATCTGAGCGAATGAAAGTTTGCGTTGCCTCGTGATGATTTAATACTTTCTGTCCCCACTCATAAAATGTCTTTTCATGAAGTGAAAGAATATTTTGCGAGAGTCCACCATCTTGACCAAAGAAGATTGCTTCATTCTCAGGAATCATACAGTCGTCAATAAAAATAAGATCGAGGATATTATCTTGTTTGATTAATAAATTAAAATTAGTGAAGTCTTTGTTAAAGAAATAAACTAAAGATGGATTCTCATCAAAAATAGTCCATAATTTTGTTAACGTTGACTCTAAAAAGCCAAGAACGACGAGTGCATCTTCACTGGCCCTTACATAACTATCGTCATCGGAAAAATTATTGACCTTAATAATTGTTTTACGTTCTGTTTCTATGTTTTCTCGAATTGCTGAGAAGTCAGGTAGCTTATTTATTTCTTGTGAGCTCATTCTCTAAGAGTACGTTGAGGGAAGAAATTGTGCAAGTAATCTTAGGTGTTAAATACAAAAAAATGCATTATAATTGAGCTATAAAAATATATACAGAAAAATGGATTGCATATGATGAAAACATGGCTAACAGAAACTTTTAATATCAAATACCCAATTATTATGGCCCCAATGTTCCTTGTAACTAGTATCGATATGCTGGTTGAGGCTTCTAAGGCAGGTATTATGGGTTGTATCCCTGCTCTTAACTGGCGTACTCCAGAAGAGTTTGAAGAAGGACTAAAAGAATTAAAAGAAAGATGTGAAGGTCCTTTTGGAATCAATATCATTGTAAATCAGTCAAACATCCATATGCACAAGCAAATTGAGCTTTGCGCGAAGTATGCTCCAGACTTCATTATCACATCACTTGGAAATCCAAAAGAAGTTATCGAAAAGTGTCGTCCACAAGGAACTAAGATAATTTGTGATGTCGTTGATCTTAAATATGCACAAAAAGTTCAAGACCAAGGAGCTGATGCAGTAATTGCAGTAAACTCTGGTGCCGGGGGACACGCGGGACCAACACCAGCAAGTATTCTCGTTCCACTACTTAAAAAGAACTTAAATATACCAGTTATTTCAGCTGGAGGTATTGCAACAGGATCGGGCCTCTTTAGTATTATGGCCCTAGGATGCGAAGGGGTTTCAATTGGTTCTCCATTCATTGCGACGAAAGAATCAATCGTATCTGATGCTTATAAAGAAGCAGTCGTTCAATATGGTGCTAAAGATATTGTCATGTCGAATAAAATTTCAGGGACGCCTTGTACAGTTATCAACACTCCTTACGTGCAAAAGATTGGAACTGAACAAAATGTTATTGAAAAGGCCATGAGCAAAAATAAGAAGCTTAAAAAGTATGCGAAAATGCTTACTGGTTACAAAGGAATGAAAGCTGTTGAGAATGCAGCTTTTGGTGCCACATACAAAACAGTTTGGGTTGCCGGACCTTCAATTGAGTTCATTACAAAGATTGAAACTGTTAAAGAAATTGTTGACCGAATTGTTTCTGAATTTGAAACATCTGTTGACGAATTTTTAGCTAAAAGATCCTAATTATGTTCAAGCTTCCTAAGGTTTTACGCTATCAAAATTTTAGAAGGCTTTATATTGCAGGACTAACATCCGAGCTAGGCTCGTTTGTGTCAGAGACTGCACTAATGCTTTTAGTATTTGAATTATCAAATCATAACAAAAGTTATCTTGGTGCAGCTCGAGCAGTATTTCTCTTCTTTTTAACAATCGGAAATTTAATTGGTGGTGTTATTGGAGAAAAATACAATCGAAAGAATGTTCTCCTTTTCACAAATTACATTAGAATTCCAATAATTTTTACGATCATCTTCGCTAAGACTCCAGAAGTTGTCATCCTTTGCGATGGCCTCATAGCTCTCTTCACTGGAATGTATAATCCAACAAGACAAGCTATGGTTAACGACATTGTCCCTCAAAAAGACATGAATCGAGCGAATGCCCTATTCGGTTCTGCCTTTGCAGTACTTCACATGATTGGTCCATTTCTTGGTGCCACTATGTTTACGGCCTTTGGCGGAATCAAGGAAGTTATTGCTCTAGATTTCCTAACATATATTGTTGGTATTTATTTTATTATGAGCCTTACCTATAACCCTCCAAGACAGGAAGGAAATAGTGAAAACTTTCTCTCTGAAATAAAAAATGGAATTAGATATGCCAGAACGCAAAAGGAACTTTTTGCTGTCATTTCAAATGTCATCATCGAAGGACTTGTTCTTGGATTTATGTTTCCACTTATACTACCTTACCTAACGGAAACACTTGGAGCTACGAAGCAAGACTATGGGATAGGGCTTGCTCTCTTTGGTCTAGGTGGACTATTTGGGGGATGGGCAAGCTCGACTATTCTTAAAGAGAAACCAGTTGGAAAGATTATTATTGCGGCTCTATACATTGAACCACTTCTCATGGCGCTTTGGTTATATGCTGCTTCATATACAGCAACACTGGTAATTTTCTTTGTTTGGGGATTTGTTGTCTTTGTACGTATTACAAATCAACTAAATTATGTTTCATTAAAAGTAGAAACAAAATATCTTGCAAGAATTTTTGCCTTACTAGATTTAGGCTTTGTTGTTCCAAATATTTTAGGAGGGATTATCCTAACATTTATTGGAAATCAATTTGCAACTGAAGAGATTTTAATCGTCGTTTGTATCGCTTTCTGTGCTCTCATTTTTCCTCGAATGCTATTTTCTGATATGAAAGCACTATTTAACTTAAATAACGAAACTGTCGATAGGGATACATCAATACAAGATCAAATCTAATTTAAAGACAAGGTTATATAGTATGACAACAATATGGTTAAGAGATGAGGATAAAGCATTTGAAAAAAGAACTCCTCTAACACCAGAGAATGCAAAGAAGCTGATCGATGCCGGCTATAAAGTTATCGTTGAGAAATCACAGGATAGAATCTTTCCAATAGAAGAATATGAAAAGCTAGGTTGTGAAATTAAAGAAAGTCACGCATGGATAACAGATGCTCCAATAAGCGATGACGTCTTTATTCTAGGTTTAAAAGAATTGAAAGAAACGGATGAGTTTCCCCTAAAGCACAATCATATCTACTTTGCCCATATCTATAAAGGTCAGCATGGAGCTGAGCAAGTTTTTGATCGCTACAGTAAAGGCGGTGGAACATTATTTGATCTTGAATTCTTGCTTAATGAAGACAATAGACGTGTTGCGGCTTTCGGTTACTGGGCCGGATATGTAGGAGCAGCACTTAGTGTTGAAAACTTTTTTTCAGACTCACCTGCACCCTTAAAACACTATTCCTCTAAAGAAGAGTGGCTTAAAATTATTAACAATAAAAGACAGGGTAAGCGCAACCCTTGTACTTTTATTATTGGCGCCCAAGGGCGTTGTGGAAGCGGAGCAAGAGAGCTACTTTCAGATCTTGAACTAGAGTCAATTAATTGGGACGTAGAAGAAACTAAAGTTGGTGGACCATTTGATGAAATCATTAACGCTGATATTTTCATCAACACAGTTCTTATGACAAAGAAGATTGCTCCTTTTCTTGATAAAGCGATTATGGAGAGGAATGAGAAGCTTTCACTTATTTGTGATGTTAGTTGTGATCCAAATAGTGATCTAAATCCAATCCCAGTTTATAATGTCCATACAACTTGGGATAAACCACTTCACCGTATAGAAAGTTCTATTGATCACGAGTGTAATATTATTGCAATAGATAACCTTCCTTCGGCCTTACCTAAAGAGAGTTCAATTGATTATTCAGATCAATTGATTCCTCACCTCTTAGAGCTTAAGAATGCGAAGGATTACTATACTTGGTATCATGCTAAAGAAATTTTCGAAAATAAAAAAGGCTCCTAAAAAGGAGCCTTTGCTTTATTCGTTAAGGGCTAGATAAGACCACCACGTCTAAGTAGTGCATCAACCTCTGGCTCACGTCCACGGAATCTCTTATAAAGATCCATTGGGTGCTCTGAACCACCTTTTTCAAGGATATTTTCTCTAAAGCGATCAGCAATCGTTGTGTTAAAGATTCCTTCTTCAAGGAATAATTCAAACGCATCTGCATCAAGAACTTCTGCCCATTTGTACGAGTAGTAACCTGCAGAATATCCACCAGCAAAGATGTGCCCAAATGATGTTGAAGTCATCACACCTGGTACTCTTGGAAGAAGATCAACATCTTGAGTTGCAAGTTTTTCAAATTCCTCAACACTTGTAATCGTTGATGGATCACCTGAGTGCCATGCCATATCAAGTAGTCCAAGGCTTAATTGACGAACAGTGTGACGTCCTTCTCCAAAGTTTGAACTATCTTTTAGTTTTTGTACTAATTCTGCTGGAATTAACTCTCCAGTTTCATAGTGCTTAGCAAATAGATCAAGACATTCTTTTTCAAATGCCCAGTTTTCCATAATTTGAGATGGAAGCTCAACGAAGTCCCAGAATACGTTTGGACCAGAAAGCATACGGTACTGACACTTAGTTAGAATACCGTGAAGTGCGTGACCAAATTCGTGGAATAGAGTTGTTACTTCATTAAATGTTAGAAGTGATGGCTTCGTTGTTGTTGGCTTTGTAAAGTTACATACGTTTGCAATATGTGGACGTACATCTTCTCCATTTTGAACATATTGTTCTCTAAAGGCTGTCATCCATGCTCCACCACGCTTTGAAGCACGTGGGAAGTAGTCACCATAAAATAGAGAAATGAAGTTTCCATCACGATCAGTGATTTCATAAGTCATTACATCTTGGTGATACTTTGGAATATTAGAAACTTCTTTAAAGTTAAGTCCATAAAGTTTTGTTGCAACTTCAAAAACACCATTTAAAACATTTTCTAATTTAAAGTATGGCTTAAGCATTTCATCATCAATACTATATCTTTCTTTCTTAAGCTTCTCGTAATAATACATATAGTCCCAAGAAGCGAAATCTTCGATACCATCTTGTTCTTTTGCATAAGCTTTAATTTCATCCATATGCTCAATCGCTGCAGGCATTGCTTTATCTTTAAGCTGATTTAGAAGATCAAAAACGTTTTGTGCACTCATGGCCATACGCTCTTCAAGAATATAATCGGCGTGGCTTTTGTATCCAAGAATTCCAGCTCTTTCATAACGAAGCTGTGCAATTCTTTTTACATTTTCTTGGTTATCAAGCTCGTCACCCTTGGCACATTTTGTACCAGAAGCAATTGTCATTTTCTTACGTAGCTCACGATTTTCTGAGTAAGTAATGAAGGGACCAAAGCTTGGGTAATCAAGAGTAAATACCCATTTACCCTCATGACCTTTTTCAGTTGCTGTCATCGCAGCAGCTTCAATAAGTCCTTCAGGAAGACCAGCAAGATCTTCTTTATTATCAAGTATCATTTCAAACTTATTAGTTTCTTTTAAAAGGTTATCTGAGAACTCAAGTCCTAGTTTTGAAAGTTCTTCATCGATCTTTCTAACTTTGTTCTTATCTTCTTCACTTAATAAAGCACCGTTTCTAACGAAGCCCTTATAAATCTTTGAAAGAAGTGTCACTTGCTCAGCATTTAAGTCTTCATTTTCTTTGTTATCGAAAACAACTTTTACTTTTGCGAATAGATCAGCGTCAAGATTAACGTCATTTCCGTGAGCTGTTAAAAGAGGAGAGAATTCTTTTGCAATTTCATTCATCTCATCATCTGTGTTTGCAGACTTTAGGTTAAAGAAGATCATTGAAATATCTTCAATTGCACTCCCTGAATTTGCATACGGCTCAATGATATTTGCAAATGTAAGTTCTCCATCAAAGCTTTTAATCGCTTCGATTTCTTCTTTGTGCATTTTAATTGCTTCGCGAATTGCCGGCATGTAATGCTCATTCTTGATTGTATCAAATGGTCTTGCACCATGTGGATTTGTGAATTTTTCTAATAATGGATTAGACATATAAACTCCTAAATGAATTTTATTAAAGACATTACTCTGAACGAAACTTAATGGCCATAAAAGCCGCTAGAACTAGCCAAAGTAACACTGATATTATTAGCATATTTTGGGTAAAAGCCAAACTCGTAAACACTAAGAGTAGAGCTGAAATACCCATTTTTGACGCACGATACACAACCATATCCACGATATACTTGGCCCCGTACTTTTGTTCTTTACTCAAAGGGAAGTAAAGCATCTCCTTGGCGGCCGAAAAGATTGAATAATCAAGTCCTTTAAAGCCTACAAATAATATTGCTGTCCCCAGTAAACCCAAGTACTCCAATCGATCAAGTAAGATTAATACAAGATAAACAAATGGTATGAAAATATGTACAGTAGAAACTTTAAAGTATTTAAAAGCGATTGGAATAAAAACAATTTGGACAATTAAGGATATCGCATTAATCGATGAATATATATTTCCAAGATATGCACCTTTTTCGTTAGCATCCTTAAATATCTCTAGACCTAGATTGAACTTATAATTTGCAAGATTAATCACCACTTGAGAAAGAATAATTAGGCCACAAATGAAGAACACATAGAGCTTCTTATCGGCAAGTGATGTTATTGGAGACTTTTCTTTAAGTGCTAAATATTGTTTTTGTGTAAGACTAAATATAACAATAACTAAAGACAAAACCAATAAACCACTTGAAGCCGCATAATAAACCCCCACGCCCTTCATAAGTTTAGTAGTGAGTAGCCCTCCTAAAATTCCCCCTAAGGAGCCGAGAGCACCAAGTGGCCCATAGACAAGTTTGGCAACTTTGACGTCAATGACAGAATTTAAATAACCAAGTGATAAATGAACGACAAGAATAATATAGACTTCTTTCCAAACAGCGAAAACACCACTTCCAATATGATGACCACTACCATGAACAATTAAGGCTCCTCCCATTAGAACGAGTGAGACTGCCACAATAGAATTAAAAATTTTTGCTATTGAAAAATGCTTTTGAAGTTCATTAATGATACTGACACTAAATCCTAAGAACAACACAGAAGACAGCCAAATCCAAGGCGTACTCTTTGCTCCATAGCTTTGAATAAATAAAGCTGTTGAGCTAGAGCGAATCATTGGATATGAAAAAAACGCTATAAATAAAGTGAATGTTACTAAGAGAATATTTTTCTTCTCAGATGTTGAAAGACCAAAAAGACCCGCATTTATCTCTTTAACGGCCGTTATAATATTTTTCATTATTCAATCACCATAAGAGAATATTCTTTATTCTCAAGCTTTGTAAGTGAAGTTAAATCAACCCACTTACCCAAATTAAAAGTAAGTGAAGTTAGTTGATCTTTATTAGATTTACTTCTTAGATCAAGAAGGTACACACTACCTTTTTTTGAACAAGTAGCGTAATAGTGCTCACCACCAAAATCAATTTCAAAGCGATTCCCTTCGGAACTGATAATATCAGAAATTTGCTCATTAACTTTATCCTTAAGTTTTGTGACCTCTTTCAATCGAAATTTGCACATATCTTGGGTGTATAGGGATAAAGAGCTTTTCTCTAGCTGCTTAGGAAAATACTTATTCACAAGCTTACGAAATAATTCCTGACGGTAAGATTTAACTTCAAGATTTAAGCAATTCTTATGAGAATCAATTTTTATCTTTTCACCATCAATCACATATTTCATAAGATCCATACGAATCGTATGAATTGGTCGACTTCTGTTAAAGCAGTATTCAGTGGCGGATGCTGAAGATAGTTCTAAAATAAAAAGAACTAAAAGAACAAAGAATTTATGCGTCTTTTTCTTCTTGTAAGTACGTATCACCCTTTTGACCTTCCATGAATTCTTCAGCCGTCTTGTAGTCACAAAGACTTAAAGTTGTCTGAAAATTAAACCCTTTAGGAAGTTTACCACTTTTTGCAAGATCGTCACATGAGCAAGAAAGTGTCTTCATGAATTCAAAGAATTTTGTACTAGTTTCCTCACTTAAAAGGTGTTCGATCATGCATGAATCTTTTTCTGCAATCTCTTCTGAAACACCAACAAAGTCTTTAAGGAAATAATAAAGAAGTGTACGAGAAGTTAAAGTCTTGTGAACTTCATCGTGTCCGTTATCTGTTAAAAGAAGAAACTTTGTATCATCTTCTTCTTTTACAAGATTACGTTTTTTAAGATTATTAAGAGCTGTAGAAACAGAACCCTTTGTTAAACCTAAATCTTTGGCAATATCAGTAACTCGAGCATAACCTTTTTCTTCTTTTAGCTTATGAATTGCTAAAAGGTAGTGAACCATAGAGTGAGATAGCTCAGCTTCACGTGGTTTTTTGTCAGTTGTAGTATCTTTTGATGTATTGGCCATGATATTTCTCACTAATTAGGTTATGCCTTTAATCTAGCAATTTCAGGTATTTTTGGCAACCAAAGCTCAATCGAAGATGCCCCAAATAATGTGCATCACTTTTCTCACATTCCCAACTAAGGCAAGCACGTAACCTACTGATTTCACATATTTTTTCATGAGGCATATATTACAGACCTCCCGACTATCACCACAGCGTGTTAAAATCATAAAGAATCTAAATAATTGGGGTTAGCTAATGTTGAGGCCAAAATCAAAAATATTCACAACTCTCGTGGTGCTATTATTAGTAACGTGTTCATTTACGTCATATGGACAAGATTCTAATTACGAAGCGCCATCTGAAGCTGATGTAGCAGCTGGGAATGTCACGGACAGAGAAAAGTATACAATGGATAATTACACTCATGCAGGCTATCAGCAAAGAGAAGCCGACGAGAAGTGGGCCGAAGAATGTGGTAGCTCTCAAGAGTGTGAAAATATAAGAAAGGGTGGCGATGCAACTGACGGTGAGAAATTCATGGGAATGTCACCATCAATGTTTAAGGCCGTAGGTCAAGCCTACTCGATTATTATGCCGGCCATGTCACAAGCTGGTGGTGGCGGAAAATTTAACGAAATAGATGTTGTCACAAAGAAGGATGTTGCCTCTAAATATAAAGAGAAAGGAATCTCATTCAACGAAAATGGCAAGGCCGAAGCAATGGCCGACTCCAAAGCATCACCAGATGATGTAAAAGCTGCACAATCAGAACATGACAAAGCGAGAGAAGAAGAAGGTACTGATTACTGCCAATATATTCCTATGGGGGCTGAAGTTATTGCACGAGTTACTCAACAAAAGAGTGATGAGTTTGCACTAGCAACAGAGCCAGATGTTGAGAATGCTCAAAGCCAGGCCCTTTATAAACAGGCACGCTCTCACCGCGATCGTCAAAAGTCTGTTGATATTCAAAGAAAAGGATGGGGAGCGACGACAGTATGCTATGTTACCTCAATGGCCACAATGGGTGGATTCACAAGTGGTTGGAGTAACTGGGTTAAGCTTGGAGCTTCGACACTTATGACTAGTTACTATATGTGGGAACACAAAATGCACGGCGATGCTGCTGATAAATTAAATAATGTAGCTAATAAACTAAGTGGTAAAGGAAAGTGTAACCCTGTTTCAGATCGTGACTGTTACTGTAGTCAACCAGAGACAATGAATGACGTTAAGTACTGTTATCCGCAAATTAGACAAAGAACTGCTCAAAATAATAACTGGCAAGTTACTTGTGTTGATAACAATGTAAAAGAAGACCTGAACTGTACTTGTCGCCAAACAAATACATGTCTCGATTCTAGAATTTCTGCAAAGATCAATGGAATGCACATTCCAGGTGGCCTAGGAACTAGTCTTGATGATTTCTACAAAATGACAAATGGTATTTCGACTCCAGGAGATAGTTCAAACAACTTTAATGCTACTGCTGGAAAGATCTTTGCTATCGCTAATGACAAGCTTAAAGATGGACTTAGCAAGGTTACTCTTCCAGATAGCTACAAGAAAAAAGACCCGAAGATTGCTGAAGGACTTAGACAACTTGGTTTTGACGGAGCTGTAGCAAATGCGATGTCAGCAACACCAGAAACTAACGAAAGTAAGTCGGCAGAGGCAAAACTTAAATCTCGTGCTTCGGGACTAAGAGGAAAAGTAGGCAAGTATACTGCTTCTTATAAACCAAAAGATAATGGCCTTTACTTTAGAGGCGGAAGCGGTCTCGATAATAAAAAGAAGAAAAAGAAGACTGCGACTAATCCATATGCTCACCTACTTAAGAAGAAAGTGAAAGACAATGCTAATACAAGTGCAGAGATTTTAGATTTCTCTCAAAGAGCACAAAAAAATGCAGGTATCACTAAAGATAAATCTAGTAATATTTTTGAGATCATATCAAGAAGATATCGTTACTCAGCAACTAAGAAATTAGGAGCACAATAAATAAAAGGTTGTTTTCATGGAAGAAAATTATAAATTACCACTTCTCATTTTCGATGATGAATGCCCACTATGTGTTAGGTTCAAGGACTCCCTTGCTCGCTTAGAAGACGCAAAATCAGTTAACTTTGTCAGTGTAAACGATGATAAACTTTATCAAGTACACCCTCAACTCAACAAAGAAGAGTGCCAAGAAGTAGTCCACTATATAACAAGTGATAGTAAGATTCTAAAAGGTGATGAAGTGATCACTCACCTAGCCAAACTCTATCCTCTTGTTAATAAATTTAGCTGGCTAATCGAAAGCAATATGGGACAAAAGGCAACAAGCTACTTTCACAAGACAACAAATGCATATAGAAGAATGCTTAAAAGAAAATGTCCAAGTTGCGTAAAGCACGCTTAGCTAATAGAAAGACTAGCGAACTAAACTTCGACGAGAAAACATACTGCGGTTAAATGGCTCTAATGTTAGGGCCGTTAAAACCCAAGTCAAACAAAACTCAGCAAATTGCACCTTATTCTCGCTTGGAATATAAAGTGTAATCACTAATAGAATCATAAAACTTAAAATATGTGTGGCCTTCGGTACCGGTAGAGCAAATTTATCGATAAATTGCTTGGCCTTCTCAACTTTACAATATGAAAAAGGAACAGCAAAAAGATAGATAAACAGGATTACTCTTAACGATAAGTTCCAAGACTCATGTGAAACTCCACGGGCAATAAGCCAATTTTGAAAGTTAGTTTCAAGAAGGACACTATTAATATCTCTAAACATCTCAGGTGAGTGCCAACCAAAAACACGTTGCCCCCAACTAACCTCTTCTAGTGCACAGATCACATAGAAGACACCTTGAGTACTTAACATAATAAGAAATTTACGATCTCTAAACTTTGCTAGAACTTTTCTGCGATAGAAGTAGCCAAATGAAATGAGACAAAGCCCTACGAAAGTAAACCACTCGAGTAGTCCATTTTGAGCACTTAGTACTTTATCAAAATAAGCTAAATCAGTTCTTGATATATATAAGCTATAAATACCAACAACTAAGATAACAAAGAATGAGATATATTCAGTCCATTTAACTTTAAACATAAGATTAATTTTCACCGAGGTCAGTGAACATGTCAATGCGGGTTTGATGTCTGCCGCCTTCAAACTCAGTCGCAAGCCATACTTTTGTCATGGCCAGAACTTCTTCACTTGATGAAATACGGCCACCAAAACAAATCACATTTGCATTATTATGCTCACGTGAAAGCCTAGCTAAATCGACACTGTGACAAAGGGCCGCTCGAATTCCTTTAAATTTATTAGCAACCATGCAAACACCAATACCAGATCCACAAAGAAGAATTCCTCTTCCCTCTTTCTGAACTGCTTTTGCCAAAGCAATAGCATATTCTGGATAGTGGCATGAGTCAGTTGAGTGAGTCCCTAGGTCCTCGACCTCATAACCTTCATCGATTAAGAATTTCTTAATTGCTTCCTTTTGTTCGAAAGCACCATGATCAGTAGCTAGAAAAATCTTTTTGCTCATAGTTTTACCTTAAATAAGAAAGCCTCCTTTCGGAGGCTTCATATATAGAAGTTGCTTAGTATCTGTAGTGTTCTGGCTTATATGGACCTTGAACTGGGATGTCTAGGTACTCAGCTTGCTCAGCAGTTAATGTATCGATTTCAACATTAATTCTTTCAAGGTGAAGCATAGCAACTTTTTCATCCAGGTGCTTTGGTAGCATATAAACTTTGTTCTCATACTTACCAGCATTGTCCCAAAGTTCCATTTGAGCAATTACTTGGTTACAGAAAGAGTTAGACATTACGAATGATGGGTGACCAGTAGCACATCCAAGGTTAACTAGACGACCTTGAGCAAGAAGGATAATTCTTCTTCCATCTTTTGAAGTATACATATCTACCTGTGGCTTGATGTTATCTTCTTCGTAGTTATTGTGTAGGTGAGAAATTTCGATTTCTGAATCGAAGTGACCAATGTTACATACGATTGCACCGTCTCTCATCTTATCAAGGTGTGAAGCATTGATAACTTTTAGACAACCAGTAGTTGTAACGAAGATATCACCTTCAGAAGCTGCTTTATCCATTTTCATTACTTCGAAACCTTCCATTGCTGCTTGAAGAGCACAGATTGGATCGATTTCAGTAACGATAACTCTTGCTCCTAGACCTTTGAAAGACTGAGCAGAACCCTTACCAACATCACCGTAACCAACAACAACACAAGTTTTACCTGCGATCATTACGTCAGTTGCACGCTTGATACCGTCTACTAGAGACTCTCTACATCCGTAAAGGTTATCAAATTTAGACTTTGTTACAGAGTCATTGATGTTGATTGCTGGCATCTTAAGAGTACCTTTTCTAACTCTTTCATATAGTCTGTGAACACCAGTAGTTGTTTCTTCAGAAAGACCTTTGATTCCTTCGATTAATTCAGGATATTTGTCGTGAACCATATTTGTAAGGTCACCACCATCATCAAGGATCATGTTAAGAGCTGATCCATCTGCCCACTTAAGAGTTTGCTCGATACACCAGTCGAATTCCTCTTCGTTCATACCTTTCCAAGCAAAAACAGGAATTCCAGCAGCAGCGATTGCAGCAGCAGCTTGATCTTGAGTTGAATAAATATTACATGAAGACCATCTTACTTCAGCACCTAGCTCAACTAGAGTCTCAATAAGTACAGCTGTTTGAATAGTCATGTGAAGACAACCAGCGATTTTTGCACCTTTAAGTGGCTTTGCCGCTCCAAACTCTTTTCTTAGAGACATTAGTCCCGGCATTTCAGTTTCAGCGATCTTAATTTCTTTTCTTCCCCAGTCAGCTAGAGAGATGTCTGCTACTTTGTAATCTGTAAAGCTCATGTTTCCTCACTTTATGTATGAATAAATCTTTATATATTTATGTTCGAAACTATATCAGCATATGCTCCAAGTTTGAACCCTATACAAAGGAAATTAGCCTATTTTATTGAGGAAAATGAACGAATTTTTACCAACTTAAGCCTTTTTCTTTGACACATACCTAAATAAATCATAAATCGAGTCATGGAAAAATATCAGAAGTCGAACAAAGTCATTAATGACAAGAGTTTTTATTTTGCCTCTTGCCCAAGAGGTTGCGAACAATATCTAGTAAATGAGCTACGTGCTAACGGTATCGAGGCCAAGGCCGGCCGTGGTGGAGCTTCATTTAAGGCAAGAAATAAGGCCACAGTTGAATATATCTTCAACGCTAGAATTGCTTCTCGTGTCTTTAAAGAAGTTGGCTTCTTTTATATTCGCGACGAAAAACAAATCTATAAAAGAGCAAGTGAGCTTCCATGGGAAGACTATATTACTCCAGAGCAAACTTTTAAAATCAACACTCTTCTAGATGGTGAGAGTAAGGAGCTTTTTAGAAGTTCTATCTTCCTTTCACAAACTCTAAAAGATTCTCTTGTTGATTATATGAGAGATAAATTTAATAAGCGTCCAAATGTAGAGACAAATGAACCTAACGTTAGCTTTCTTCAACGTGTTGAAAAGGTTAAAGAAGGCTGTAAGGTAATTGTTTACGCTGACATGGTTGGAACTTCTCTTGATAAGCGTGGCTATCGTGAAAGCGGACACCGTGCACCACTACGTGAAAACTTAGCGGCCTCTCTTATTGCAGAAACAAAATGGGACTGCCAAGGTCCATTCTATGATCCAATGGCAGGTTCAGGAACAATTTTAATTGAAGCAATTTTCTACTTCTTGAAATTATCGCCAGCATTTTTAAGACTTAAACAAAATACGACTCCGTATTCTTTTACAGGTCAGCCGTGGTTTCATGATTCGAATCTAGTTGATTGGTACTTTGATAAAGTTCACGAGATCATGAAAGATTCACAGGAAAGAATAGATTCAATTCCAAATGATAAGTTCTATTGCAATGATGCTGATGTTGAAAACTTTAAACTCATGAGAACTCACCTTCTCAACTGTTTTGGCCGTGTTGATTTCGTAAACTTCAACTGCGAAAACTTCATTAATTCACAAGCACCTGCGGGATTTGAAAGAGGATTAATCCTATTTAACCCTCCTTATGGAGAGCGTATTCAAGCGATTGGTGGTCTTGATATTAACGACTTCTATTTCGAGATGGGTGAAACTCTTAAAAATAACTTCAAGGGTTCTACAGCATTTATTCTTACAGCTCACGGGCCACTAAGAAAAAATATTCGTTTAAAAACAAGTAAGAAAACAGAGTTTTTAAATGGCGACATTGAATGCCGCCTTTTAAAATATGAATTACTATAATCTTAGCTTTCTAAGAATTCTGTTAAATTCATCGCAAGCTTAGGTAAAGCGTATTTAAGAAGAGCATTCTTATTTACGACTTTATCTTTATGCTTCGTTGACTTTGAAAAGAAGTAACCACTAATTTCAGAATCTTTTAGAAAAAGAGTATGTCCCTTTCCTGCAAATTTTCTTAAAACATAATCTGAATCGAGAAGACAGATATCTCGAATCATAAAGTTACGAGCTAGATAAATGATAATAACGCTTGCTGAAAGATCACATAGAGACTTTCTAACTTTTACACCTTTTGGAGATGTTTGATCTCCCCAGTGCACAACAACTTCAACTCTCTTATCACCAACGTAGAAATCAAAACCTCGTTGTGATGTCGACTTTTGTTGCATTAGACCGAAGATACATTTTGCGTACCACTCCCCCAACTGAACAGGAAGCTTCTTACCATTAAAAATAATTCGCTCATCGCGAAGAATATCATAAACCTTATTAACTGTTTCAATAGCGTCAAAGATTCTTTTGTTATCCGGTAAGTGAATAATTAGAACCTGCTTAGCATGAGACCTTTTCATCTTTCGAGAAAATTGTTTTTCATACCATTCAGAAAATTCTTTATCACCTACGAGCTCAAGTGAGTCGTAGATAAATCCACGACTAAGTAAGCTTTCCTCATCAAAGCCTTCAACTTTCTTTTTCATGAAACTTAAAGGAGCATACTCTCCTTTCTTTTTCATGATATAAACATTGTCTTTATAGTAGTCTGTACTACCACGAGTCGCCTCATTAAATAGATCGACTCCTTTTTCCATTTCTTGCATCTCTCACATACCCTTGTGCTTAATCTTTAATTAAACATTAATCGAAGTTAAATCTTCCTCGAAGTTTAAAACACTATGTGCGAGTCCAATATTTCTCGTTAATTGGTACTGACAAAAAACTTTAAAATCATCGATTTTAGACTGATAATATTTCTTCTCTTCTTCACCTGTTGCCGTCTTTAATTCATTTTGAGCAATACAAGCATGCTCAAGAAGAAGCCATGAAACGACAAGGTTTCCACAATAACTTAAAAAATCAGTTGCGTGAGCTAGAACTGCGCTTTGATTCTTTGCCGCCATAAACGATCCGAATTTCTTCACAACTTCTTCACTCATCTCCATTGATTTCCCAATCATTGAAACTTCATGAGGGTACGCCTTGGCCTCTTCTCTATTCATTGTCGCTTGAATCTTCTTACCTACATTAAAGAATGTTTCGCCTTTATCCATAAGAATTTTTCTCATAACAAAGTCGATCGCCTGGATACCATTTGTACCTTCATAAATTGTTGCAATCTTTGTATCACGCATAAATTGCTCAATTCCATACTCAGTACAGTATCCGTAACCGCCGTGAACTTGAACACCTTCACTTGCGATATTTACACCCTCATCTGTACAAAATCCCTTACAGATCGGAGTAAATAATGCGATTTCTTTTTCAGCTTCATCATCACCTTTTTCAGCTTTATCAAAAAGGTTTGCTGTATAAAGAGAAAGAGCTCTCAGTCCACGTCCCGTAGATCTCATTTTAAGAAGCATTCTCTTAACATCTGGCATATTGATAATTTCGGTACCAAATTGAGAGCGCTCTCTTGCATATTGCTCAGTAAGCTCAAAGCAAAGATTTGATTGGGCTTCACCTTGAAGGCCACAAAGAAGCCTTGCCTCATTCATCATGATGAACATATTTGTCATTCCATCAAACTCTTTCCCAATCAGTTCTCCAACACACTCACCATCTTGGCCAAATGTTAATTCGCATGTTGCCTGTGCGTGAATCCCCATTTTATGTTCTAGCTTTGTGCACTTAACATTATTTGACTCACCAGTTTCAACGTTAAAGCGTGGAACAATAAAAAGGGAAAGTCCCTTCGTACCTTCTGGAGCACCAGGAGTTCTTGCTAGAACAAGGTGGATGTTATTTTCGTAAAGATCACTTTCTCCAGAAGAGATAAAAATCTTCACACCATTGATTGCGTATTTCCCGTTATCAAGAGGTTTTGCCGTCGTCTTTGCGTTCCCAACATCAGATCCAGCACCAGGCTCAGTAAGACACATTGTGCCTCCCCACTCTCCTGTCATCATCTTTGTCACAAATAGATCTTTCTGTTCTTGAGAACCAACCTTAAGAATTACATTCATGGCACCTTGAGACAGTCCGTAGTACATTGACCACGCAACATTTGAACCAATTGCCATTGAAGTACATGCAACTTTCATTGCGTGAGGAGCTGGCATTCCACCAACCTCTTCAGGATAACCAAGTGCATACCAACCATTCTCATAGAAGGCTTTATTTGCTTGGTGAAAAACTTCTGGAACAATAACTTTTCCATCAACGTGCTTTACGCCAATCTCATCACTAATTTGACGAGTTGGATAAATTTCATTTTCAACGAATTTATCGAATTGAGTTAGGATATCTTTTAATTCAGCTTCACCATATCCAAGCTCGCTTGCTTCGTCTTGAATTTTGCACGCTTTAAATAGATTGAAATTCACATCCATTAAATCTGTACGATACTTTGCCATATAATAGTCCTTTTTTAATACTAAAACAGTTCTATTATAAATGATGTTCAGATTTCATGCACGTGTAGACACAATTTAGCCGGAGTAAATTAGGTTAAATTTAATAAAAACAAAAAAGCACGGTCTTATAACCGTGCCTTTTAGTATGATTTTATTTATTTGGTATTAGTATGCAGTTATTCCTACGTTATTGGCCTGTCTTGAAATTGGTTGTTGAATCAGTGATTGATTCATATCAATTGCATGAAGTACACCATTTACAGCGACAATCCAACGGCGAGTATTAGCACTCTTAACAGTTTGGCATTCTGAATATGAAGTATAACCAAGAGAATAATATTGATTACAATTCATATTATCTGAATATTTATAATATCGACCGTAATTGTCTACTTTATAAAGTCCACCGTTATTATTTGCATTCATTACATATGACGCTAAGTTACTAGCAAGTGAGTTTAGCGAAGAACCAAAGTGTGCATCCTCTGAATATGTATATTGAGTACCGTAGTAATTTACATTTCGGTTAATATTTCCGTTCGAGTCTAACTCTCTAAAGCCAATATCATCGTTATCATAACCACTTGTTGAAGTTGATGACGTACAGATAGTCCCATACCACTTATCTTTACACTCATATGACGAATTATTTGAATTTGCCTTTCTAAAGGGATAAAGACCAGCAGGAGAACTTTGGCCAAAGTTATTATTTGAAATAGCATTAGCTAGCTGCTGAGCAGTAACTAAACTACCTGCGATACCATTAGTATTCCCACCATTAATAGTATTATTGTAATTAGAACTTCCAGACCCACCGTCAGATCCACACCCGACAAGCGAAGCTAGAACAATAACTGAAAGTAATGTGTTCTTAAGGTTAAGTTTCATAGTATTCTCCAAAATTCTCTGTGTTTGCGTGTGTTTAAACTATTTGCCTATATATATACAAGTTGTGTGCCAAGTTTTAAGATGAGATTACAGTCCTTTACAAAGACCTAGTGTTTAAAAAATGAACACGATAGAGTATTTTGTCTAATCTTTGGGTAGTATTAGAATAAGGATTGAATAAGCTTTTAACGGGAATCAATTTATGTCGATTAAAAATATTAGCCAAAAGGCCCTTCTTGTCATCCTAGATGGCTTTGGGATTAGTGAAAATACTGAAAAGAATGCGATTCGAGATGCAAAAACTCCAGTTTTAGATGAATTGTTTAAAAGTTATCCATTTACAACGATCCAAGCAGGCGGTGTTTTAGTAGGTCTTCCAAAAGGTGTTGTTGGAAATTCGGAAGTTGGCCATATGAACTTAGGTGCGGGACGTGCCATTCGCCAGGATTTAGTTCGTATTAATGAAGCAATTAAAAATCATACTTTTGGTGAACTTCCTAAACTAAAGGAACTCATTGAAGTAGCAAAGAAAAATAATAATCGCATTCACCTCATGGGACTTCTTTCGGACGGTGGAATTCACTCACATATTGAACACACAAAAGAAATCATCAAATGTCTTAAGAAAGAAGGTATTGAAGTTTTCTTACATGCTTTCATGGATGGTAGAGATACACCGCCAGCATGTGGTGAAATGTATTTAAAAGAGATCGTTGATTTTGAAGGATCACACTTTGCTTCAATGCAAGGCCGCTCAATTGGAATGGATCGTGATCGCCGTTGGGAAAAAATCAAATTAGCATATGATATGTTCCTAGGTCATGGTGATGTGACTGACTTATCACCTATTGAATATCTCAATAGTGAGTATGAAGCTGGTCGCACTGATGAGTTCGTATCGCCGACACTCTTTAATAAAGACTACGCTATTAAAGAAGGAGACTGCGTCTTCTTTACAAATTTTAGACCCGATCGCGCAATTCAGTTAACAATGGCATTTAACTATCCAGAGTTTACTGAGTTTGAAAGGCCATTCTTTCCAGCAATGTTTCTATGTATGACGCCATTTATTCCGGATGAAATGGAACTTCCAATTTTATTTGATAAAGAGAAGCTTCAAGGAACAATGACTGAGTACTTAAGTAGTATTGGAAAGAAGCAATTAAAGATTGCTGAGACTGAAAAGTATGCACACGTAACATTCTTTTTTAATGGTGGAGAAAAGAAGCCTTTTCCAAATGAAGAACATTTTCTAATTCCTTCGCCAAAAGAAGTTTCAACTTATGATGAAAAGCCACAAATGAGTGCGCCAGAAGTAACAGAGAATTTAATTTCTAAAATAAGTGACTTTGATTTTAGTGTCGTAAACTTTGCAAACTCAGATATGGTTGGACACACGGGTAAATATGAAGCTGCAGTTCATGCTATTGAAACACTTGATGAGTGCGTAGGAAAACTAGTAAAAAAATGTCTTGATGAAAATATAACTATTATTATCACTGCCGATCATGGCAATAGTGACCAAATGGTACATAAGGATGGAACACCACATACAGCTCATACAGGAGCACCGGTACCGTTTTGTGTTATCAATAGCGCATTAAAGGATAAAGCTTTTACTATAGCACCGGGGGATCATTCGCTAATGGATGTCTCACCTACTTGTCTTTATATTATGGGGATTGATCGTCCAGCAAGTTTTACTGGCCATCATATTTTTGAATAGGAAATTTTATGAGTGAAGTTGAAAAAGATGTAAAGTCGATTAAAACAATTGCTGTTCTTTGTAGCGGTGGCGATAGCCCAGGAATGAACTGTGCGATTAGAGCAGTCGTTCGTACTTGTATTGCAAATGATATTGAGATTTATGGAATTCGTCGTGGTTTTGCAGGTCTACTCGAAGGATCGCAACACAAAATGGATGCCGCAAGTGTTGGTAACATTCTTCAAAAAGGTGGAACAATTCTTCAAACTTCTCGTTGTCCTGAATTTATGCAACCAGAGATAAGAAGAGAAGCGGCACATATTCTTAAGAGAAAGAATATTGATGCCTTAATTGTTATTGGTGGTAATGGTTCATTTAATGGTGCTTGGGAGCTTCACAAGGAACACGGTGTTCCAGTAGTTGGAATTCCTGGAACAATTGATAATGATATTGAAGGAACTGATTATTCAATCGGTTTTGATACTGCCGTTCAAACTGCTATTGAGGCCGTGGATAAAATTCGTGACACTGCACACTCACACGATCGTACATTCATTGTTGAAGTAATGGGGCGAAAGTCTCCTGCTATCGCTCTTCACGTAGGACTTTGTACTGGAGCAGAAAATATTATCTTCCCTATTCAAGATGAAAGTAATGTTGATGTTGACACAATTGCGACAGATATTAAACGTGGACTTCAGCGTGGAAAAGGTTCTTCAATCATCATTGCTGCTGAAGGGGAAACTGAAGGTCTGTCTCACTACGTTCACAACAAACTTCTTGAAGATCACAAGATTGATTCACGTGTTTGTATCCTAGGACATATTCAACGCGGAGGAAACCCTACTGGTCGTGATCGCTTTATTGCAACCCAAATGGGACATCTTGCTGTTAAATCACTTCTTGAAGGAAAAACTGCAATTGTTACAGCAGAACAAAATGGTCAAATTGTTGTCGAAAACTTAGAGAAGTGTCTTGGCAAAAAATTTGAAGTTGAAGAGAAATACGTAGATATGGTTAAAACCTTATCAAAATAAAACGAAGTTTATAAATATGACAAAAGTTTCAGATAAGAATTTATTTATTATTTTTACATTCCTATTTTCAATTTTCTACTTTTGGGACATTGGAAATATTAGTGCCCCAAGACAAGGGACAGAATCGTTATATGTGCAAATATCACAAGATATGTATGACACAAATAATATTATGACACCCCACTACCGCGGGGAGAGACACTGGTCAAAACCACCAGTTCATTTCTGGCTGCCGTTTCCTATTTATGTACTAATGGGAGAATCTTCTTTAACAGGTGCACGAGCGTCGATGGCATTTCTTACAATCGCTCTCGGTATCTTGACTGCAGTTTGGTTAAAAAGAAGATTTAATATTGAACCACTATTATCTCTGGCCTTCTTTTTAGGAGGGTATGGTGCTATTAAATTTGGTCGAACATTTATGATGGAAACATCTCTATCTCTTCTTCCATTTATTAGCTCACTCTTTCTTTTTGACTACTTAAAGACAAAGGCTAAAAAGTATTTTATTTGGGCGATTCTTTTTGGAGCGGCAGGAGCTCTAATCAAAGGCCCTGTTTCAATTGTTATGAGCTTTCTTGCAATGTCTCTTTATCAAGCTTTCTTATTCAAGAAAGAAAAGCGCTTTATTATTAAAGAGTGCTTTTTCTATTTTCTATCGATTACTATTTTGAGTTGTCTTTGGTACTTCATTAGTTATCTAAACTATGGTGAAGAGTTTTTCAATTACTTCTTCGTAAGAGAAAATGTAGGAAAATTTGATCAAAAGCCAATGCCAATGATTAAGGTATTCCAAGGACTCATTCTCTATTCTCTTCCATGGTTATTAATTCTTCCATTTGCTTGGAAGAAAGTAAGAGAAAACTTTAAGAACTTAAATAATGAAACATATTTTTTCTTTGCACATTTTTTATGTTTCTTTATCACATGGTTAATTCCATCTCAGAGATCACACCACTATGCAATACCATCAATTCCATTCCTAATGGTTTTCATGCTCTTGCAAATTGATATTGAAACTATTCGAGAAAAGGCAAAAGGTATCCTTTTTATCTTCTTGCCAATAAATAGCCTATTTTTGGCCATTGGATGCCTACTCCTTTATTTTTCTGATGGAGTAACGATCGTTGCCAATTTACTATTTGTTGCTCTAATTATTGTGACAAATATTTTCATTCTTAAAAGAAAGATGCTCATTGCTTTCAACACGATGGGACTATATTTAATTTTCTTATGGTCAGTTATTGCATCTCAATTTTACATCTTACCTGTTCCACAAGCCGCTCAAGGTCTTTTCAAAGATAAAAATGTAGCACTAGTTGATCGTCGTTCTTACTTTTACGAGCAAACTCTTGAGATGAATGTTGAGCCAATTAGCTACGCAAATATCTCTTCATTTCTAGAGAAAGAAAACACTGTGGTTATTACTGCAGAATCAAAAACTCCTTTAGAGTATCGTAAGAATTTAAGAATTTTAGCAAAATGGCAAAAATGGAAGAGAAGAGTTAAATGGCCACATATAAAAGCGGCCCTTAATGCACGCTCTTATGGGCCATTAAAAGAAGATGTTTATTTACTATCTAAGTAATGCTCTTCAATCTTTTTAATGATCCATTCAGGATCGTCTAGAGGTAAATCGTGTCCCGCTTGTTCATGTAGTTCAAGCGCGGCACCAAGCCTTTTAGAAATTTCAACACTGCATTTATAATTTGCAAGCTTATCTTGCTTGCCTGCAAGCAACAAGACATCCGTTTTCAATTTCTTAGGTAAACGGTAGTGTGATGCCGCAATTAACTGCCTTACAAAGTTAGCGCGATTAAGAGGTCTTTCCTCAAAATATACAGCATATGCATCAAGTAAATCATCAGACAACTCTTTCATCTTAACAGTTAAAGATAAGGCCTTTTCTTCTCGTTCGCGGTGATTGTTATTAAAGGCCAGTTTTGAAAAGGTCGTTACTGCTTCAAGAGACATACGATGATAAATTTTCCCTGAGTCACTCGTTGAAGTGTTAAGAAGAACAGCATGTTCAAAGTCATCGCTATGTCGCTCACACCAATCAAGGGCCATCATTCCCCCCATTGAAATTCCGATAACACTCCACGGGCCATCATTTTCTTCTTTAAGTTTTAGCCAATCACTTCTCATATCTTCAACATAATCAGATATCTTTAATGGAGACTTCTCTTCATTCTTGCTACCAACACCCAAGTAATCAATTGCAAAGACATTATTTGTGCCTTTCATTTTTTTTACATAGTCAGGGAATTCATACCAATGTCGACTATCTCTTGCTAAACCCCTAAGAAGCAACCAATTCATAACTTACCTTTTCACCCATGCTTTAGAACTTCCAACAGCTCGAAAGAGAAATTTAATTAGCATAATATGTCTTCTCATCGTTCGATCATATCGATGAGACTTAAGAGGATTAAATAATCCTCCTCTTCTAAATATTTGTAATGGATTCTTTTTAACCCAAATCCAACTTCCCATCTCAAGAGTTAAAGGTAGATAGACTCCCTCTGGATTTTTTTCTAAATACTCATCATATAGATAATCCCAGGCATCACCTTGGATTGTATAACTTTCAGATGTCGGCTCTATTCGATAAATATGATGAGGATGGGTTTCATTTAATAAGTGCTCTAGGTTTTCCATTTCTGTTATATGCTTAAAAGGTGTAAGCGTTCTGGCATAAGGATACCAAAGTCGATCTCTTAGGCCAAAGCCAGAATGGAAGTCAACAGAGATAGCACGCTGAGATTCAAATATATGTTCTTTCACATAGTCTACTAGAGTTTGAAGTTCATGCTCCATTTGATCACTATTTCCCTGATACCATGGAAGCTTATCTGATAACTTATGTCCTGATAGTAGAAATTTTGTTTTCTCATGAGTTCGCGATGGTGAGTTTCTCATAAGATCAATATTGTTTGGATTAGAGCGGCGATGATGATACATGCCCCATGGATTGATAAGAGGAATCGATACGATTCTAAACTTCTCTAGGCTTCGTCTTAACTCTTCATCCCAAGATAGTTGTTTAAATAATGAAGAAAGATAAGTAACAACGACTTGTGTCCCTACTTTTTCTAGTCCGTGAATACCACCAAATAAACCTAGAACCGGAGCGCTTGGATCTGAGCTACCAATTTCAAAACTATGAATTGGATAGCTCTCACCTTCATGATTAATACGTGTAATTTCACGACAACGAATGAGTGGGTCTTCGATACAAGTTAATTCGCTTATGGCATTTAACTCATCGAAGTCTTTCATTTATGACCTCTGGAAAGTCTTGTCGTTATAAGGAAATAAGAAAATAACGAAGAACATTGCACACCCAACAAGTTCTACAACTTCTCCTTTTTTACCATGATCAATTAAGCTTACTAGAATAAACATTAAAAGATAAAAAAGAGAGTGCATTAACTTTGGAACAGGAACTGCAAAGTCATCAACAAGATACTGAATAAAACCAATTGCTCTATAGAGAAATGGAAGAATTAATACATAAACACCAACAATAATTCCGACAATAAGACCAAAGATAATTTTATTAACTTTGAAATCACCGAATTTTAAGTTGTGGAGTGTAATATCATTTTGTGTATTGTATTGCTGAAAAAACTCAGGCGCAGTCACGTTGAAAATTCTTTGGCCCCACGCAATCTCTTCTCCAAATCCAAAAAAGAAAAGTGCTGCAAAACCAAGAAGCGCAAATGAGAATAATTTTGGCTTTGTACCTTTTAACTTAAAGTAGCGCCACAGACAGACAAATGAAACGAGTAGTAGATAGATGGCCTGTTGTATTTCTAAGAATCCATCTTCAACTGTGTAAACATCGCTAAACCATTGAGGATTTGCTTTCGCAAAATACATTCCAAAGAATACCATATGGGCGATTGATGTTAATATTACTGCTTCAAATATATTAATCTTGTCTTTAAATATGCTCATTTCGTCATTATAGTCACGTCATCAACTAATGGCAATATATGTCATCGCTGACACTACGAACATTTTGGCAATTCGCTCCAACCTGTGACATAGCGCAAAGAAACTTTCTCCCTTCGCATTTTCCATGCCTGATTATCGACCCCACAGGCCATTGACCTAACCATGCCACTTCCCTCTCGTCGATTAATTTTATCAATGATTTCCATTAGCTTCACACTTCGTGGATCATCTAATTCTTCAAATAGGCTTTGTTGGATAATCTCTGAATCTGAAAAGTCTCCAAGCTTTACTCCGGCCTTTTTAAAACAAACCCCCATGCGAAAGAGATCATCAAGGGCCGCCCATGCATACTTGATAATTTTTCTGGTATCACTTGTTGGACCAAGAAGCTTAACTTTGTCTTTACCATAATATGGCGTTTGATCGATCTTATGTGGATCACTTAAACAAAAAACTTCAATAGTTGAACACAAGCTCTGCTGATTTCTCATTTTCTCACTGGCATTTGTTACATAATTGGCCACTGATTCTCGCAAGCTTTTTAGATCCACAACACTTGTACTAAAGCTTCGTGAACATAGAATTTCTTTCTTTTTAGGCTGAGCTTCTTCTAACTCAAAACAGGTAATTCCTCGTAACTCATCTTGAGTCATGCGACCTAGCTTAGTTAAAAGCCTTTGTATGACATGAGTATTTTTGAACTTCTTAAAATCATACGCCGTTTTAATTCCAATGCTTTTTAACTTTACGCTATTCTTCCTTCCAATTCCCCACACGTCTTCAATAGGAGTTCTCTGAAGTGCAATATCTTGTAACCTCTCTTCTAGAATACAGACGACTCCTTGCGCCTTTTGTGACTTCTTCCCAATATGATTGGCCACTTTTGCGAGAGTCTTTGTTGGAGCAATACCAATACTTACGGGAATCCCCGTCCATTGCAGCACAGTTTTTCGAATATGCTGACAGTACTCATTTAAATCTCCGCTTACACCAGTTAAATCAATAAAGGCTTCATCAACGGAATAGATCTCTATTGATGGAGCGAAGGTAGCAAGAACATGCATTACCCGATCACTGATATTTGTATACAAAGAAAAATTAGAAGAAAAAACATGAACATCGTGTGACTCACAAAGCCTCCTTACTTTAAAGTACGGGTCCCCCATTTTTACTCCCAGAGCCTTAAGCTCTGGAGTTCGAGAGACAAAGCACCCATCATTATTTGATAAGACACCAACAGGTTTATTTCTTAACTCAGGTCGAAATAGTCTTTCACAAGAACAGAAGAAGGAATTACAATCCACCAGCGCATACACTTTCTCCATCGTAAAACCTCATAACTCTTTCATGTCACGGGCCACGGCCACAATTGGCCCCCACACCAAGAAGTCCATTTCTTCTGAAATGATAATGTCTCGATGCAGGGGATTGTGTGAGCGCAAAATGGACTTTCCATCTTGTCTAATGAATCTCTTGCACAAGAACTCTCCGTCCAGATAAACCACGGCAACTCGACCGCTCTTTACTTCTAAAGATCGATCGATAACCAGGACATCACCGGGCATAATCAATGGTTCCATCGAGTCACCTTGTGCTTCAAAGAAAAATGTCGCAGAACGATTCTGTACAAAACGATCATCTAGAGATTGATAATTCTGTATGTGATCCTCGCTGATTCCAAAGAGTCCACAATTTGCAATCGGTAGTTTTGCTCTAATTTTCTTTTCCATGAAAGTTAGTATAACTTACGCATAACTTACGCACAAGAAAAAGAATTACTTTCCCACTCTAATAGTAATTACATAGACTTACGATGCATCGGGGAACTTAATAATCTCATCAAGGGGAATAAAGTACGTAAGTCCTCGAAGATCTTGGGTGTAGCTTGCAATCACTTTCAAGTTCATAGCATCCAATCTCTCTAAAAAAGCATGGGATGTTTCATCAAATCGAAAGGGCTCAATCTTTCCTCGTGTTGAGATTCTTCCTGCGCAAAGACAATCATTTAAGTTTTGAATGGGAAGAACCCCGGCCATTGACCAATAGAGAATCAAAAGTGGTAACTCAAGCCAGCGATAAAGTTCTTCTTTGGAACTTAAAGAGCCTAAAACCATATTGTCATCAATGCACAGAACATAGCGCTTTGGTGAGATTTTCAAGTTGTACTTCTTTGAGAGAAAAATAAACTTCTCTTTTATCGACTTTCCTTTTGTACCAAGACCAACAATTTCAAGTCCCGGAACTCCCTTTGAAGCATAACCATAAATTTCTGTTAAATGTCCCTTCCCCCCAAGAGGTAGAAGACCTAGCATTTGCTTGTGCATAATCCCTCCTATTACTAGGAGTGCAAGAGTCATGAATTTTTTTTTAATTATAAATTACTAGAATTAGGGATCTTAGCTTTTGACTGATAAAAACATTTTAAATGAGGAGGATAAATTTCTAGAATCATCGCAGATGAAACTTCGAGAGAGTGAGCGAAGTCTCCCTTTAAACTTTGACAAGAGCCTTTTGCGTCCTTACAAAATTTTTCGTACTTATCTTTACATGTAAGTTCAAGAATAACAGTATCAGAGAAATGACAAGAGACCTTTCCATCAACAAGGTCAAAGCGAGCTTTTGTGTAATTTAGTTTTTTTGAAAACTTAGATTCACAAAATTTTGCAATCTCAAACTCTTTTCCCATGCAATCGATCTTCGTTGTCGAAGACTTACTCATTAACATTGCATCTTTTACACCAAAAAATTCACACACCTTTGCGTAGCTGAAAATCTTGCGATCAGCGCCAGTAACAAGTTCACTAGTAACACTAGCGAAAATGCAGAATGTAAAAAGAAGTGTTGCAATATATTTCATAATAAAAAAAAAGCGCGCCCATTAAGGACGCGCCTATGATTGTAATATAAATCTTAACCTGGGAAAAGACCTCTAAGTCTCATTGCTCTCTCTAATCTTCTTAGAGCGGCAACGAAAGCAGCCTTTTTCATATCAATATCATATTTCTGGTGAGCTTCATAAACATTCTCGAAAGCATCTTTTAGGATGTCGTGAAGTTTTTTGTTGATCTCAGAAAGATCCCAGAAGAAGTTCTGAAGACCTTGTACCCACTCAAAGTAAGAAACGATAACACCACCAGCGTTACAAAGAATATCTGGAACTAGGAATGAACCATTCTTAGTTACGATATCAATCGCAGCTTTATTAAGTGGACCGTTTGCACCTTCTGCAATGATCTTAGCTTTAACATTGTGAGCATTCTTTTCAGTGATAACACCATCGATTGCTGCAGGGATTAAGATATCAACTTCAAGAGCGAAAAGTTCTTCGTTAGAAATTTTCTCTACTCCATCCATATCAGCAAGAAGGCGTCCACCTTTTGCCCAAGCAACAGCTTTTTCAATATCAAGGCCATTTGGATCATAAATAGCACCTGAAACATCAGATACAGCAACGATCTTTGCACCTTGTGCTTGAAGGTCTTCAGCAGCAGGAACAGCTACCTTACCAAAACCGTGAATTGCAACTGTTGTATTTGTATCAATTGTCATTCCAAGTTTCTTTGCAGCAAAGTTAACACAGAATGCAACACCTTTACCTGTAGCTTCACTACGACCTAGTGAACCACCAACAGTAATTGGCTTTCCTGTTACTACACCTGGAACAGTGTAACCTTTTAATTGAGAATATGTATCAAGCATCCACGCCATTGTTTGACCGTCAGTACCAATATCTGGTGCTGGAATATCAATCGTTGGACCGATAATCATGTTGATCTCAGTAGTGTATCTTCTAGTTAGAGACTGAAGCTCTTGACGAGAAAGTTTTGTTGGATCAACACAAATACCACCTTTTGCTCCACCTAGAGGCAGACCAACAAGGGCACATTTAAAAGTCATAAGCATAGCAAGACCAGCTGTTTCAGCTAAATCTACGCCTGGGTGAAAACGTACTCCACCTTTTCCAGGCCCAAGAGTCATATTGTGCTGAACTCTGAATCCTTGAAAAGTTTTAACAGTACCATCGTCAAGACGAATAGGAACTGCTACTTGAAGTGCTCTTTTTGGGTGTTTAAGTCTGTCGGCAACGTTTGGATCAAGTCCCATAATTGCTGCAGATTCTTCTAATTGCGCAATGGCATCCTGGTATAGTGGATTATCTAGAAGATTGCTCATTTTTTTAACTCCGTTATACGTAAAATAAGGACTAATTTACTCCTATTGTAACGGAAGCGCTAGCTTTTGCTTAGGGCAAAAGCTGACTTTTTTTGGCGAATTCGGTTAATTAGAAATTGAATGGTGCATGATAATTAATGCGCAGCACATGGTCAGCATTACTTCCCCCTACCATATCAATTGAAGACGCTCTTGCTCTCAAGTTATTTGTGATGGCCTGTTCAACATAGAATTCAACAGTCGTCCCTGCCGGATTGTAATCAACAGAGGCAATAGTACGGTTATCATTAAATTTCTTTTGTAGCTGCATTGTCACGCCATCAGATAAAGAAAGGTGTGTGTTTGCATCGATATAAGGATTGATAAACTTAATTGTTGCAAGACCTTTTAGAACCTTCGCTCTAAACTTCACTTTAAAATTTGGTAGAAGCTCAGCTTCAGAACTAGGTGAAAGAGTATCTTTCATATTTCCAACGGCTTCAAGAGTTGAGCCTTTCTTAGCAGATTTAACAGAGCCCGAAATTCTCTTATCAATATATCTTAGAAATTGCTTATTAAAGTAGCGCTTTCTCTCATCAAGAGTCGAAAGTCGATAGATCGTCGTCGTAGAAAGATCCCAATTTTTTACGTATTCATCGCGTTCTTGTAGCTGATGGTAGTGATTAGACATACGCTGAAGGACGCCGGCCTTATCGTAAACAAAGACGTAATCAAGAAATGTTTTATACTCTTCAGGCTTTGGCGTGTAGTCAACATCTGCATAGAAGCTTTGCGGAGTACGATCTTGAATCTTCACTCTAGGGTTGAAGTTTTTAAACAAAGTCAGGTCAGAAGCAACTGTCTGAATAGTAAACACTACCAGAGTTAGCTGTATAAACCTTGAACAGTGTGTATAAAATTTCTCTCTCTTGTTTGCCTTGTTTAGCATCGTAAGCCCCTCAAATTACATAAGTAATATGTTTAATTACTAATATAATTTGCAAGGACGATGCCAAAGGTGAACTAGTTAAACTAGCTCACCTAAAAGCAGCGATTACATATCTACGATATTTTGTGTTTCTTTAAGAAGTTGATTTAGAAGCGCTTGCGTGTCTTTATCAAGCTTCTTTGATTTAGCTTGAGATTTAAGCGTCTTGATGAATGCATTAGCAGTAAGTCCCTTTGGAACTGTTGGAGTTTTCTTAACTTTACCAGCTTTTAGAACACCACCATCTTTAATGGCTTTCTTAAGCTCAGCTCTTTTAGTCAACTCACCTTTATAAAGCATCTTTGTAAGTTTAGTTTTAAGAACACCTTTTTCAAGAGCATCAAGTTCAAGAAGAACATACTTCTCAATATTAAATGCTTTTGCTGCTTCCTTAATTTTCTTGCCCATTTTAGCAATCATTAGTGAGCGGTGAACTTCAGACTTTGAGATACCAAGTGCAGCTTGGATCTTTCTTTCACTAGCTTTTGTCGCTTTTTGGTAATTAAGAATACCATCTGCTTTATCAATATAGTGAAGCGCTTCTCTTGAAGAGTTTTCAGAGAACTGAATTGCCATAAGCTCTTGTTCTGTCTTCTTATCAAGAATAAAACAAGGACACTTTTCTTTCTTAATAAGTGTCATGGCACGGTAGCGTCTTTCACCACAAATTAGAACTAGTCTGCCTAATTTATCTTTATGAAGAACAAGTGGTTGAATTAGACCGTTTTGCTTAATGTTTTCAGAAAGCTCTTTAAGAGAGCTATCATTAAACTTCGTTCTAACCTGTTCTTTAACTACGATTTCTTTTAAATAAACTTCATCAAGCTTAGCACCTTGAAGAAGGCGATCACCCGATAGTCTTTCAACTACTTTACTATCTAGACCTTCAGTTAGATCGATTGTCTTTCTTTGTCTTTTAGAAACTCTTGGAGCAAAGTCTTTTGCCATAAATTCCTCTTCCCTATGTTGAGACTGTTTTCCTTTAAAGAGGGCCAGTCACACACACATGGCCCCTTTAAAAGCGAAACACATCCGTGTGTCTCAAAAATTATAGATTATAGATTTAATGATTCCCAAAGTGCCGTGTAATCACCGTGACCACGAGACTTTTTCCCCATCTTACAGATAGGTCTTCTTAACGAAATTGATTCTTGCATTTGAACAAGATTTCTAATTGGTGGCGTAATATTGAAAGATTGAGCAAGTTCTTCAAGTCTCTGCCTTTCAATCTTTCTTCTAGTATTAACCATTGATGGAATAATTGAAAATTCAAGTGATGGATTTTCAGTTTCTTTAATAATTTCGAAAGTATCCATTAACTCTTCTAGACCATCAATTGAGTAGTCCTGTGCCTGAGTTGGGATAAGAATTCTATTTGAAGCAACTAGTGCCATAATAAGCTCATCTCCAAGCATTGGAGGAGTATCGATTACAACGTAATCAAACATTCCTTCAGGAACTTGCTCAAGTCTAAGTCTCATCAACCTTTCCTTACGACCTGCTTCTTTTCTAATCTCACCTTCTGAAAGGATGAGAAGTTTAGAAAGATTGGCCATATGACGGCTTGATGGAATAACTGTGATATTCTTATGAAATTTCCCCTTACCTTCTGATGGAACCATAACGTCTTCAATAGTAACGTCACCAATTAACCACTCAGGGATAAGAGTTCTGTGAATTTGTAAATTAAAAGTTGAACTTAGATTGGCCTGTGAATCTAGGTCAATAACAAGTACTTTGTTCCCTTTATTAGCTAAGTGTGTCGCTAATTGGTAGCACTGCATTGTTTTCCCAACACCACCCTTGTTATTTGCAACCGTAATAACTTCCATGTAAGCTCCCTCGGTCATCCCTTTGACCGTAATAAAAGACTATCTATATAAAATGTTAAGAAAACTATCACGCAACGTCAAATACCTGATAAAACATTTTTTTTAACTTAGCGCAACACGAACTGGAACCAATTTTAAGGATGTTCAGATGACAGCTCGTTTCAAATGTTCTATCTTCCAAAACGTCAATTATATAAGGAGATGACACAATGATTAACTTTATGGAAGTTGGTGAATTAAAAGATTTAATGGACAAGAATACAGACCTAGTTTTAGTTGATTGTCGCGAACAAGATGAGTGGGATGCTGGCCATATTGATGGTGCTATCTTTATTCCTCTTTCTGATTTTGCAAATCAATTTGGTAATCACCTAACTGACAAATCAAAGAAGATCGTTGTTCAATGCCGCAGTGGAAAGAGAAGCTTAACTGCTTGTCAATTTCTACTAGAAGAAGGATTTGAAGACCTTTACAACCTTGAAGGTGGAATTCTTGCTTGGGACGAAAGCGGTTACCCAATCAAATAATTAATCTTAAAATCGAGAAGGAAGAAAAATGTTAGATCTATTCGGTAAAGAAGAAGTTCACCGTCCGATAATTTCTCAAGAAGAGTTATCTGATGAAGAAGTACTAGTTGAGTTAAGAAAGATCAAAGAAGAACTTAAAGATCAAGTTGTGGTTCTTGGACATCACTATCAGCAAGACGACGTTATTGAATTTGCAGACTATAAAGGTGACTCACTTAAGCTAGCACAAGATGCAGCCGTTTTAGATAAGCCTTATATTATTTTCTGTGGTGTTCACTTCATGGCAGAAACAGCAGATATGCTAACGAATGAAGATCAACACGTAATCCTTCCCGATATGCAAGCTGGATGCTCGATGGCCGATATGGCAAATCGTGAAGAGATCGATAAAGCATGGGCATTCATGCAAAGATCAACTAATGATAAGATCATCCCAATTACTTATATCAACTGTGCAGCAACTCTTAAGTCATTTGTTGGCGAGAACGATGGAACAATTTGTACTTCATCAAATGCACACAATATTATCAAGTGGTCCTTTACTCAGGGACAAAAACTACTATTCTTCCCTGACCAACACTTAGGACGCAATACTTGTTTTGATCTAGGCATTCCACTAGAAGATATGGTTGTTTACAACCCAAATATGCTTAATGGTGGATTAACAGCAGAACAAATCGATAATGCAAAAGTAATTCTTTGGTACGGATTCTGCTCTGTTCACCAAGGCTTTACTGCAGCTCAAGTTGAACAAATTAAAAAAGATAAGCCTGATACAACTGTTATCGTACACCCTGAGTGTAACTTTGATGTTGTACAAGCAGCTCATGACAATGGATCAACTGCTTACATCATTAATAAGATTAAAGATGCACCAGCTGGTTCTAAATTTGCCGTTGGAACAGAAATCAACTTGGTTAACAGACTAGCAAATGATTTTCCAGATAAAGAAATCACTTCCCTGTCACCTTACCAGTGTTTGTGTACAACAATGTATCGAGTAAGACCTCGTTGGCTACTTGCCAGCTTTAGAGCAATTAAGGAAAATAAACCTATAAATATAATTAAAGTAGATGAAAAAACAAAAGAGTACTCATTAAAAGCACTTAATAAGATGCTTGAGCTGAGTAAGTAATAGGTTTAATACACAAGATTAAGGAAGAGGGACAACATGCAAGAAATTTACGCGGATTACAATGGTAGTGCTCCAATTTGTAATGAAGTTAAGGAGTATATTATCAACCGACTTAACAAGGGGCCATTTGCTAACCCAAATGCTACTCACCACGTCGGCGCTCGCGTAAAAGTTGCAATGGAGAATGCTCGTTCAGTATGCGCAAAGCTTTTAGGTGCGCATATGAGCCAACTAGTTTTTAACTCAGGCTCAACTGAAGGTATCTCAACTGTTTTCCAATCTGTTTTGTTAAATAACCCAAAAAAGAAAATCATCATCTCAGGTATTGAGCATTCCGCGGTAAGCAATAATGCTCAATTCTATGCAGATAACTTTGGCTGTGAAGTATACACACTTCAAACGAAACCAAATGGTATCGCAGATATTGAAGACCTCATTAATCATATCGATGACAATACTGCTCTTGTTGCAGTAATGGCCGCTAATAATGAAACTGGTGTTATCCAGCCATATAACGACATTGCAAAAATCTGCCAAGAACAAGGCGTACCTTACCTTTGTGATACAACTCAATTTGTAGGTAAAACTTGTTTTAACTTTGAAGAGTCAGGTATTGATTATGCAGTGATCGCTGGACACAAAATTGGCGGAATGACAGGCTCTGGTATTCTCGTAGCTAAAGATCCTACAACTTTAAAGCCTCTTATCATTGGTGGTGGTCAAGAAAAAGGCCTACGTGGTGGAACACAAAACTACTTAGGTAACGAAACGCTAGCAGTAGCGCTTACATATTCAATGAATAACCTACAAAAACACGAAGCTATTAATAGCAAACGTGAAGAATTTGAAAAGAATATTAAAGCTAAGTTTCCACAAGTTGTTATCATTGGTGAAGAAGCTCCAAGACTTTCTTCAACAACATATCTTTCATATCCAGGTATCCACGGACAAGCAGTTCAAATGGAACTTGAGTCGGAAGGTATTTATGTAACAACTTCATCAGCATGTTCTGACAATAATCCTCAGACATCTAAAGTTCTTAAGGCCATGGGAGTAGCTGACGATATTGGTCGCGGCGTAGTGAGAATTTCTTTAGGGCTATGTAACGATCCGGCCCTCTATGATAGAATTGAAAATGCACTTACAATTGCATATGAAAAACTATCTAAAATTAGAAGCTACTAGAACTTGAAAAAAAACAAATTACTAATACCTATATTGATACTTATCGGAGTTATCACTTCATGTAGTGATAACTCTCGAAAGTATAGTTATATGAAAGCCGACAAAAGCTTTCTCTCAAAAAAAGACTCAGACACAATCTACTTCGCTTACACTTCTAGTTTAAATTCAAAAGTTGAATCACACAGTGACGAACTTATTGTTTCTTCTAAAATTGAATTTGGTGGAGATGCACTACTTTATAAGTTCATTTCTGCATTAAAAGAAAAGCTTAGTAATCTTGTTCTGATTGATGGTGGACAGATTTTAGAAAAAGAGTATGACCTTGCTGGCGAGTTGATCCTAAATCAATTGGCCAATTTCAATTATGATGCGATTCTCTTATCTGATCATGAATTAATTAATTTTAAAAATAACCTTCTTCCTCGTGAGCTTCCATTTGTAAATTCTAATCTTATTTCACTAGATACAAATTCAGCATTTAATCAATATGGTAATCAAGAGTATGTCGTTAAAGAAGTTGGTGGAATTAAGGTTGGAATTATTGGATTGACGCCATATAAGCCAAAGTTAAAAAAAGAAGATGGCCTAGAAGGGATCCTTTTTGATGATGTTGTTGCTCGTGTAATTGAAATCAAAAAGGCACTAAAGGGTAAAACTGACCTTAATATTGCACTTCTTCACTCACATACAGAGTGTAGCGATAAGATCGATTATAAATTTAAGAATTGTTCACTTGATAAGCAAGCAACAGAGACTATTCTTAAACGCTTACCCCCAGATACCTTTGACTTAATTTTCACTGGAAATAGTTTTGAACCATATATGCAGGTATCGGGCTATCCAATTATTTCAAATATAGGTCATGGTGAATTTATCACTCTTGTAAGCTTTAACAAAAAGACAAAAGAAGTGAAGGCTGAACAAATTAGGGTATGTTCTCATTTTTATCAAGCCGTAGATAGCTGCTATATTGACCCAGAAGATATTGATAGTATCAAGAAAGTAAGAAAATCTCGTATTAAGCTAAAACCTGCTACAGTTTTTGGTAAAGAGATCTTATAAGCAAATAAGAATCCCCTCATCATTACAGAATGTACTAAGTCCAGGAAAGCAAAAACCTGCCGGAGATCCATTAAAACAAAGAGAAGGAAACTTCGTATCTAAAACCTTATAACCACGAGGGCAAGCTGGTTGATTCTTTGTTCCACACTTATCCTTTCCACAAAATTTACTGCCACCTTGTGCACAATTAAAGTCGACGACTTCGTAACTGCCTTCCTCACAAAGATCACACTTATACTTCACCACATCCTTACACTCGATATTCACACCGTGACAAAGAGTTCCACTTTTTAAAGTTTTAGATTTTAAATAATCCAAACCACCATTTACAAATACATTATCAAAATATGATTTCTTAAGTTGATTGTTAAACGGAGAAAACTTTTTAGAAACAGTATGATTTAGAAGAGGATAGTTTACACTCTCTCCATCAATTATAAGATTAAGCTTTATCTTATCCTGTACATGAAGATTCATCTTAAAATCACTAATTCCTTCTTTAGAAAGAATTGCATCATCATTAAAGCTACATTTCCCCGAGGATCTCTTAGTCACTCGGTACTCTCCTAGAGATTTATTAAATGGTGTTTTATAAAAGTAGCAATAGTCATTAAAGGTAAATAGAAGAAGCCATGTATTCTTCGGTTCATAAACCCCTTTACTTCCCTGATAGAGTTCATTAATTTGAAAGTTATTAGTAAAGGCCAACTCTTCTTCCAAAATGAAATTCTTTTGGTTGCAAGAAATGAAATTTAATAGAAGTAATAAACCCATTATAAACTTCATTATAGTGTCCTCATACAACGAAAAGCGATTTTATAATCTGATCCTATCTCGTTAGAAACAAAAGGATCAAAAGCAATATTATTAATGCCAAATCCCTCTCCATCCCAATATCCACGCATTCCAGTCTGATGAGCTTTTTGATGCCAACTAAAATAAAATGAAGCCAATTTTATATTTTCACTTGGATGAATAATATTTCTTAAGTATTCAAGTGGGCCGCCAAAAATTTCATAAACACCGGCCCATGAAACATTGTGACTATTTTTTTGGATATAATTCTGATCCAGACACTCACTAGAATAATCTTTTTTACAAAGTTTAATTCTTTCTTCTTTAGTTATTTCGTCAATATGAAATTCTTTCATGCGCTGAATTTTATTAATTAGAGTTTTGGTGTTCTTTCTTTCCCATGGGTAAAAAGGCGCTCTTAAGTACTTTGTTGTCGTATCATTTAGATCTTCTGGATGAATTGATATAGCATCAAAGACACGGGCACTTAAAATTGATTTCCCTTGAAAAGAACAATAAGCATCCATCTCATCAATTGAAAGCCCGTAAGCATAAGAGTACTTATTTCTATCCTGTATTTTCTTTGCCGCTTCTTGAGCAACTTTATCTTTAGAGATCTTTGCCCAATTTAGAACTTCCCAGTTTTGCACATGGTATTTATCAACAAAAATATTGCGATTGAAGTTATCCCATGAAATAGTTACATCTCTTTTATTGGCCAAGAACGGATAATATCTTTGAGGAACATAGACTTCCTGACAACTGTCGACAAAGCTAAGTTTAAGTTCTTCATCAAAGCCATCGGCCTTAACTGTATAATCATAGTAGCGGTAGCTAGGCATCTGATGGTAGCTGTAGTTACCCTTCAGCGTAATTGGTACTAATTTCTTATTAATATGGACATTGACAAGCTTCTTTTCCAGTAAACAGGCCATATACTCTGGAAAACATTGGTAATACTGGTCATCTACATAGCTAAGCTTCTTACACATTCCCTCTTTATCGAGGTGTGCGTTCTCCCATTCAAACTTTAATGTTTTAACAATTTCGATAATTTCTTCATTTGAAAGCTTAGGGCCAGAGCTTTTCTTCGTGAAAAGCCAATACCCGAGTCCAACACTCAGAATAAGAATGGAAGTAAAGATTATTTTTTTAAACATTTCTCACTTATATGTAACACCCAATCAATGGTAAAATTATAACTAGAAATCCCCTATGTTAAAAGGTTTCAAAGGAAGATTATGGATTGGTTAGATAGTTTAAATGATTTAGAAGTTAACGGAAATGAGACAATGTCATTTTTTGACTACTACGAGCTCTTCAAAAAATTTCCAGATAGGGAATTAAGACCAACTTCGGCCTATCTTCAAGACATGGTGGACTATTTTGGACGCGATGATCACGGACACCTCAATGTTTTTCAAAAAGATGATCAAGATGCTCCTGCAGTTTTTGGTCAATATAAAATTGAAGAAAAAATAATTGAGCAGTTAAGAAATTTTGCTGAAGAAGGTTTCAATAATAAATTTATTTTACTAGTAGGGCCAAATGGTTCATCTAAGAGCTCACTTGTAAAACGCCTTATGAAAGGTGCTGAAGATTACTCTAAAACTGATGAAGGCGCTCTTTACACTTTTAGCTGGATATTCCCAATCAATACTGTCATTAAGGGTAACCTTGGACTTAACCAAACTCATTCTTCGGTAAATTTAAATTCTTATGCTTTATTAGAAGATAAAGATATCTCAGCAATTCTCGCTTCGGAGCTTAAGGATCATCCACTTCTTCTCATTCCAAAAGAAGTAAGAAAAGATATTATTCACTCAGCTTTTAACGACCAACCAGAGAAATTAGAAGAAATTGAAAAATCGTACCTTGTGCGCGGTGATCTTTCGAAAAGAAATCGTATGATCTACGATGCACTCTTAAAAAACTACAAGGGTAAACACGAAGAAGTATTAAAACATATCCGTGTTGAGCGCTATACAGTTTCTCGTCGCTATTCTCGTAGTGCCGTTACAATTGAGCCTCAATTACATGTTGATGCAAAGATGCAACAGATTACAATGGATCAAAGACTTGCATCACTGCCACCTTCTCTACAATCACTGAACCTATTTCAAATGTCAGGTGAAACAATTCATGCAAATCGTGGAATCCTAGAATACTCAGATCTTTTAAAGAGACCACTTGATACTTTTAAGTATCTACTTATGACAATGGAATCTGGTTCAATTAATCTTGGTGGTATTCTAACTGAGCTTGATATTTTCTTTATTGGAACATCTAACGAAGTTCATTTAACAGCATTTAAACAACATCCAGATTTTAATTCATTTAAAGGACGTTTTACATTTATTCGCGTTCCTTACCTACTGGACTATAAGTGTGAGATGGATATTTATAAGAAGCAAATTGATAGCATTAAGGATCGTACTCGATTTGAGCCGGGGTCACTTTCTGCCATTGCAAAATTCTCAGTTATGACGAGAATTCGCTCTTGTATGAGTAAACACTATGAAGATAACAAAAAATTATCTGCAATTGTGACAACTCTTAATCCACTTGAGAAATGCGCGCTTTACTCAAGTGACCGCCAGCTTCCGGCCCATCTTAATGTTGAAGAAGCACAGCTTCTAAAACACAATATTGGAAAAGTTGAATCTGAGTTTGAATTCGATAATCTCTATGAAGGTAAGTTTGGTATATCTCCTCGTGATATCAAGAATATGATTTATCGCCTTGCGGACTTAAATAAAGATATTACTTTCATTGAAGTCCTTGAGTATTTCAGAAGAATTATCAACAAAAAGTCTGAGTATGACTTCTTAAACATGTCTGCCCATGGTGACTACCATAATCCAGAAAAGTTCATCCAACTTATAAATGAAGACTGTCTCGATCAATTTGATCGTCAGCTAAGAGGATGTCTTGGACTTGTCGATGATCGTTCATACGAAGAGTACCTAAAGAAGTATATTCAAAATATCAACGCACTTATTAAGGGTGAAAAGATAAAGAATGAAGTGACTGGAAAATATGAGGAAGGCGATGCTTACCAAATTAAAGAATTTGAAAACAATATTTCTTTAAAAGAAGACCCTTCAACTTTCCGTTCACACTTAATCTCTAAACTTGGGGCATGGTCGTTAGATAACCCAGGACAGAAAGTTGATTATATAAAGATCTTCCCTGAGGTTGTTGATCGTCTTAAAGAATCTTTTAGACAAGAGCAAGAGAAGGTCATTAAGAATATTTCTAAGAACTTAGTCTTCTTTGAAGCTGAAAAAAGTGGCAAGGATGTTCAAGGCCACATTCCTTTAAAGGAAGATATTAAGAAAGAAATTCAACAAATTATTGATAATCTTAATACAACTTATGGTTATTCACAGAACGGATCATTTGCGCTAATAAAGTATCTAATTAAAGAAAGATATTAGTACTTTATTAGATTATGGCCATTCTCAATAAGAAATTTACAACACAAGTATATGAAGTCACTTACTATGTTGAGGAAACTCAGCATGGTATGAGACTTGATCAATATATGCAAATCTATCTTGAGACTTGGTCACGTCAAGAAGTAAAAAAACGTATCAAGGCAGGCGATGTTCAAATCATTGGCCGCCCTGGAAAACATCGTCCTTCAACAACTCTCCACTACAAAGAAAGAATCTTCTTTAGAATCGAAAGAACAACTCAAGAAGATGAGTACTGGCGTGGTGAATTAATTGAGTTAGACGAGAAACCAGAGATTATCTTTGAAGACAAAGAGCTTATTGTTATGAATAAGCCTCCTTATATGGCCTGCCACCCTACTGGCCGCCACCTCTTCTACTGTGCAACTGTTATGTTTGAAGAGAAGTATGAAAAAACCATTCACTCTATTCACAGGCTTGATCGTGAAACATCAGGGGTCATGATGTTAGGAAAAGAGCCCCAGATAGCCAACTTAATGGGAGAAGAGTTTATCCACGATCGCGTAAAGAAGTGTTACTTTTTTATCGCCAAGGCAAATGAAGACTACAACGGCGAAATCGAGTTCTATTCAGATGAGCGACTTGGCGCTGGTGAAGAAGGTTTAAAGCGTGTCTATATCGACTCTTACCCTGTTGATTCCCATGAAGGTAAACACGCCTACACAGACTTTAAGGTTTTATTTAAGGAAGGCGACTATGTTATTGGCTTGGCCTTCCCTCAAACGGGACGCCAACACCAGATTAGAGTTCACGCTATGCTTAGAGGACTTCCACTAGTTGGCGATAAGCTCTACCTTGGCTCATTTGAAATGTTTCAAAGATTTAAGGACAATTTAGCGAGCCCAGAAGAATATGATCAAATGGAGCACAATCGCCACTGTCTCCATGCCATAGGACTCAAGCTTCACTACAAGGGTGAAGATCGCATGTATATTTCTTCACTGCCAAAAGATTTCATTCCACTTATTAGTGAGAGATTTACAACTCCTGTTGAAGAAATTGAATCGACTGTAAAAGATGCTGCTAGAGATTATTTTTCAGGTAGTTTAAAACCCCGCTAGGCCCTGCATTCTCGCTTCCTTCAAGAATTACGTGAGGTCTAACTGCAAGCTTATCGAGAACTGATTTAATATTTGAAACACCAATTGATGTTTTCACTTTATCAAACATTGATTGGTCGTTAAGGCTATCTCCAAAATAGATGGCATCTTCGGCCATATTTAAATTTGGATAGAACTTATTAAAAAGTACTTTCGTCGCATTTGCTTTTGAAAGATTTCCACACCAAAAGTTTAAGTGAACATTTGAAGTTGAATAATTAATTCCCTCTTCATCCATAAGATGACAGATTTCATTTTTAAATTTTTTATCTGCAAGATCACAAAGCTCAATTGCACGATCTGCAACTCGTCCTAGAGAGTCACTTGTTAAATAAAGGTTAGGATATTTTTCTTTAAGCTTTATACAAAAGGCTTCAAGTTTTGCTAACTCACTTTCAGGAACAAGAAATTCATTTTGAATAAGTCCTGCTTTATCACGCCAGCTAATTGCTCCCCCACCTTCAGAGATAACAATTGGAAGTGAAGTAAAGTGAGTGATTAAAAAGTGTGCCCAAGAGATTGAGCGGCCTGTAACAATGACAAAAGGGACTTTCTTCTCATCTGCTAATTTTAAAATATCGAAAAGCTCACTACTCATTTCTGTGTGATGAGTAAGTGTTCCGTCGAAATCTGAGAGAATAATTTTTGTCATTGGATAGTCCTCTTAATTAAAAAGGCGGCACTAGGCCGCCTTCTTAGTTATATATAATTTCTGGAAGATATTATAGTGGAAACGATACACCAGCAAGGAATGCTGTGAATGAATCTTTAAGTCCAACTTGAACTTCCATTGTTCCATTTAGGTGTTTAAAACCTTCGATTGGAAGTTGTCCGTTGATACCAGTGTTAAGACTGATTGTTGTATCGTAAGTTTTAGTGTCACCATTTAGTGAAAGCCCTACTGGTAGTGAAGCATATGGATAAGCTTCTTTACCCCAGAAAGAGAATCCTTTAGTGATAGTTGGTGCCATCGAGATTTTTGTAATCCCTTGGTCAAACTCAGTTGAACGCTCTAGAATCCCTTTCACAGAAACTCTTGGTTGTTGCATATAATCTGGATAGATTTCATAGTCAGCACCAACAAATAGTCTTTGTGAACGCTCACCACCTGAGATACCAATCCCACCATCTACGATTAATTTTTCATCTAGTTTTTGAGTGTAACGAACCTGCATACCCATTCCGCCCTTATCAGATGTAATTCCAGTAAGTTCCGTTGCAATTTGCTTGCTTCCGCTAAGCATTGGCATCGTTGATTGACCAATCCCATAAGCAAAAATTGAAGCTTGTGAAAGCATCATTAATGATAGAAATACCTTTTTCATATATCCTTCCTAGTTTTTTGGTAACTTCACTAATCATTTTAATGCCTTGGAGCATTTATATGCAAGATATTCCTAGGACGCTTCGCACAAACCTTACACATTATGCAATTAACTGTTGACTCATAAGGCCCAAGCATTTATAAATAATTCCACATTCTTATGGTGACCGTAGTTCAGTTGGTAGAGCGCCAGATTGTGATTCTGGTTGTCGTGGGTTCGAGCCCCATCGGTCACCCCATTAAAAAAAGCCCCCGTATTCATACGGGGGCTTTTTTTATTTGTGGATGAATGATTGGGTTTTGTAGCTACGGCAATGTCGTGGGTGGCCCTCACGATGAGGGTCCCCCGCGAGGCCACGATGGCCGTAAAGCGGGGTCACCAACTCTACATACCTAGTAACAACCTTCAATAAAATTCTCATCCTCATTAAGACAAAATCTGTAATATGGTTTCCAATTGATTGTACGGCCATCCACCATCTTGAAGTTAAATGAACCAAAGTTTTCATGGATAGCTGACGCTATTTTACCGTTATCATGAAACTTAATTTCACCATCCAAAACAATTTCCTTCCCTTGTAGAACAGTTTCCATGCTATCAATGCGTCCACTTATTAAATTACCTAAATCATTGAACTCTATTTGCCCGGTAAACTCAAACGATCTGTCTGCTAAGCCTACATTTATAGCAGACTCCGTTATCACTAACTTTGCAATCTCATCCTCGTGAAAAATAACTTCGCTTAAGGTTTCAAATGAAATGCCATTAAACTCAAGATCTCTAGCTTCTCCAAAATTTATTTTTTTAAAACCAAGGTTTGTCTTTAAGCTAAATGAGTTAACGGGGTTCCATTTATTTTGAAAAAACAAAAGCCCGCCGGCCCAGTCAGAAGAAGATGAGCAAGTGAAATCAACGACGTTCCCCATAGAGACTTCCAGCTTTATTTTTCTTTCTCCAGAACATATTAGATTCGTTGAGGATAAATTTAAATTTACTTCACCATCTGTATCAATATTTTTTAAGTTACCATTTTCATTAAATACAACTCTCAAAATGTCTCCATTTAGTATTACCAAATCAAGATCATTTAATTTAAACTTCAATGGGTTATTTACAGAAAAGTCTCCCACTTCCTTTATCTGTGAATTCTTGTAGAATGAGATCGTCTGAGCAGGAAAGTCTATCTCATTACTCCCAATCTTTATTTTTTGATTTTCTTTGTAAGACTCTGCATACCCACTTTTTAACTTGGAATCATTATAAAATGTTAAACCATTTTCTTTTCTAGTACCGTTCCTCCAAGAAAAGAGCGAGAAAGTTACCCCATGTGCATCGAAGTGACGAAAGTCAATTGACTTAATTAACTCAACGTAATCTCTCAGTGATTGGGATGAGATACTATTCGTACTCAAACGAGCGTTTAAATACCTCGCAGAAATAGAGTTTGTGTGACCAGAAATGTTTACAGCTTCTCGAAGAATTAGCTCGTGCAAGATTGCTGAAGCCTTAGAGGTATTATCCATTAAGTCCCATAATTTTTTATCTATGGTATACCTTTTTTGACCTGGAAACCTTGGAGTCCTCTGAACAATAACTTGCTCCAAAGAACAAGAGGGAGGTATTCGGCCATCAATAGTATCTGGAACATCAATTAAGTTATCTGAAGTAAATTCGGTTTCAGAAAAAAATAAATCAAACCAATTTTGATACAACTTTTTTCGACTCGGATTAATATCATTAAGTCGATTTAATGCTAGCTCAACTTTTTTTTCAACACTTAATGTCTCAGCACCAAGATCAATATTTAATCCATAAACAGCTTTAGCCTCATATAGGTCATAGAATTGCACATAGGTCTTTCCATCTGTCTTAGTGCACAGTATTCCATCTCCACCATTTCCTGTCTCATGCCCTGCATACACTGCTCTTGATGTGATAATAGACAAAAATAATAATAAAATCTTTCTATTCATTTTCGATCTCCTTACGCTTCCTACTTAAAGGGAATAATTGAACTGACAATTTATAAACTTCTTTTTTACTTCCAGTTTCGAGTTTCTTAGACAATCGCTTTCTAAACGACTTAATCATCTTTTTTGCTTCATCGATTTTAGAGGGGTCGATGGCCATTGTAACAGTTGAAAAATCCCTCTCTTCAATTGGATCATTGAGAACGGAATTCATAGCGAGTTCTAGAGTTTGAACTGTATGATTCTTTAATGAAACATTTAAGATATCTGTAGGTGTTTTATATTGGATGCCTGATGCTTCAAAGCTTCCATCTTTGTTTTCCACTAACATTTCAAGTTTTATAAGCCTATCTAGAGCGAACTTTGCTTCTCTCCGTGAAATATTTAATCTCTTGGATATCCATTCAGGCTGTGCTTTAAAATTTGGAATTTCGGCCAAAGATAGAATCGCAAAGTAATACCAATCAGAAATAGCCTTAAAATAGTCCAATGATAAATTAGATTCTTCTTTAGCTTTCGTACCTGATAATATTTTCTCAGACTCGATAGGATTAACTCCAAGACCAGACAAAATGTTTTGTCCCATCTTTTTTGTAATGGCTCTTTTTCCATTCAATATCTCAGATAAAGCTGAAACTTGAATGCCTAACCTATTAGCATAAGCCCTCAGCGAATAAGATGGATTCTTTGCCCTTGCATTTGCAAATTCAATTGAAAGTCTTTCTATTATCTCGTTTTGCATAAGAAGATTTTTGCAGATAAACAATAGAACAACAACAGGTTTTAGAACAAAGTGTTCTGTTTTACTTTTAGAACACAGAAATATTGTTCAATCATTTTCCATTACACATTATTCCTTGCCACAGCCGGATGTGACACTACGCTCGGGAAAGTTTTGGCCGTAAACGACAAAGTAGTGGGTGGCCCTAACGATGAGGGTCCCCCGCGAGGCCATGATAGCCGCAAAGCGGGGTCACCAACTCTGCGTTATTTCAAAACCTTTATAAGAACAATAACTTATTTCAAAAATCTAAAGAACAACTCAATATCTAAATATAATCTGAATTTAGTATATAATTAACAAATGAGAGATTTTTTTACAGACATCTTTTACGAATTATTCGTAAACGTTTTGCATTACATCGGTTCATTCGTTAGATGGATATTTTCAGGAAGAAGAACTTCATTCAACGACTTTCATACACAAAATGAAAAAAAATGGTATGACGTTTTTATATCTGTTAGCATCACAATTATTATAGGCTTCAGCATTTACTATACTTATAACCAACTAATAAAGCGATAAGTCTAGATGAACTACTTAATTACATTTTTAATTTGGCTTAGCGTTATAGAAATCCTCAAACAAAGAAATAAAAATTGTAAGATACAGCCAGACTTAAATAAAATTCTTCTAACAAAGAAAGAGTTCTGGGAAAGTTCACCAAGAAAAAAAACAATATATCGCTTTCTTTATTTTATTTTCTTATTATTTTTCACATTTCCAATGCTGGGTGCTTTCTCACAAAGATTTGAGTTAGTTTTTTTCTCTCTACCAATTATTATTACACTAATCTTTATTCTAATTATCTTTTTCAAATGTCCTAACTGTAAAAAGAGTATATTTCTACAGGATCTTTCAACATTAAGTACTAAATTTTCTAAGGTTTGTTTTAATTGTGGTCATCCAGAGTCTTTACCTAAGAACATAGAACCACAAGTAATAGTAAGGCCTTTTATAAAATGGCTTTTTTATATTTTTATCGCTTTTCCTTTAACAGTAATGACGCCAATTATTATCTACTATGGAATTACAGAATACTTTTCAAAATATATGGAATGATAAATATCTATCACAATGGATTAATTTAATTACGCGTTGACAACGAAATAGTACCTACAACAATATTTACTTGTAACTTTACCATCTTATCTCCTATTATTCTTTTTTCTAAATCCATTCCTTGAAACAATATTTATAATACGTTTTAAAAATTTTGATTTAAAATCATAAGCTTCTAATAGATAATCAAAGGAGATGACAATTTTCTCATCTTGTCCAACTATCCACTGTGTAAAATGAACTTTAAATAGAACAATACATCTTCTGAATTCTTCATCAAAAAAAACTTCAAAGCTAGGTTTTTCAGCAGGAGTAACGCGAAACTTAACATTAGTAATCAAAAGTGATGATAGCTTGTCCATATCTTTATCAGGAATAATTTCAAACTTTAAAATTCCATAAACCTTCCCATTTTCATTAGATCTACTATAAGACAAAATTCGACTATTCCCCTTCATCTGTGTGAGATCAATATTAAAAGATCCCTCTTCAACGACATGATAGTTTTTTGCTGGTAGGAGGTCTTTAATAAAAAGAAGTACTGTTGTTACTCCCCAAAATATTAAAAACATATATATTTTTTTGTATTGAATTCTTCCTATAAAATCAATAATCTCAATACGAGTAGAATAAGCAATGGCACCGAACAAAGAGAATATCAGTGATTTGAATAATGAATATGTCATTAGCTGCATAAATAGTACTTTAAAAAACTTAAAGTATTCATATTTATGTCCATTCTGTGCAGTATCTTTATATTGGAAGTCCAATGCTATACCTATTGTTTAAGTGATAAATAATATTGTTATGTTTATATCTATTCATAAAGCCTAAAATAGTTCATATTTATATCCCTATAGTTTTACTGACTTCACATAATCACAAATATATTTCTCATCACCACCACGAAACTTCGGACACTCTTTAAGGATTCGAGACTTCGCAATGGCCCTCTCTTCTTTCTTAAACTCTTTTATATGGAAGTAGTTATAACAAGCTCTAAAGTCTCCATTCTCACAACCAAGTGAGATGAGTTCCTTCTGCTCCAGATATTTATTATTAACGTATGAAATATAAGAAGCTAAACGACAGTAGCTAGTGTCTTCATTCAAACATGTGTTTTTCCATTTTTGAAAATAAGTATCTAATACAGATTTTTCGTAGAGATTACTAAAAGAAATAATATCAACACTTCTTAAGTCTTGGGGCTTAGCAAGGCTTGCAATTAGATCATCAATAGAACGATATTTTAAAATTTCAACTTGTCCAATCCAAGGAGAGCCTAGAGCGCCTTCTTTTAGGGAGAAAGATACCTCATCTCCCTCTTTGATTCTTGGATAGGTATAAGTACAATATGTAGAACTACCAATTCCGAGGCTCTCACCTGTTTCCCAATCTGCAATGTAATAACACTTATGATTATTATTCTTATGCGGAACAAACATACCAGTTAAATAAGAGTGTTTTTTTACTCCTTCGGTATCATCCATATTAATATTCAAAGCCAATAGTGTTCCAGTGACTACAAAAACGGATAAAATCCCAGACATGGCTATCGTAGCTTTTTTCTCGGTTGGAGATATTGATCCTTTGTCATCAGGAATAAAGTTCAAGTAAATATAGTAGAAAACAAATGTAATAGTGAGAGCGTAGCTAAATAATGGAATAAAATCGATTACCCCATCAATTTGTACATTTACTAGTGCAACCATACCAAAGATAGAAAATACCGTGGGTATATTAACAATTAACGTCCACTTTCTCTTAGCTTTTTTCATTTCGGGCCTAGAAAGTGATTCTCTATTTTCTTTTGCATGCTTGGATGAAGATTTTGCTATTTTACTTTGTATATAGCCACCAAAATAAATAATAGCGATAAGAGTTAGTACAAGAGACCAATCACCAATCGTTTTTAATTCATCGTTGTAAAGCCTTGGGGCAATAATAAGGAATGGTACAATTGCAGCAATTACGAAGTTGAAAATCTTCTGCTTCGACTTCTTTTTTTCAATAACATCAGGTGTGACATATTCCTTTGGTCTTATTTGAAGTAATCCTTCAAGATAAACTAGGAGGTCATAAAACTCTTTTTCTTTCATTACTGTAGATGGAATTTCAACATTCTTTCCATTGCTAAGGTCTATTCTAATTGACGGAATTCCACTTCCTGTTATCTGAGTAACATTAACAATTTCATTTATTAAAACGACGTGAACCTTTTTAGAAAAGAGAAGTTTTGGGATGATCATCTTGTCTTCGTAGACTTCAATCTTCTTCTTTACCCTAGAGCCTATGAATGCAATTAAGACAAATCCAAAAAATACTAAGGATACAAAAATAAGTGAAATATTTGCTTCCGTTGCAGCCCTATATAAAGCAAAGAGTGCAAGTCCTCCAAAAATTAAAACACTAATTACAAGCATGGACTTTTGAATGCCATACTCATAAGTCTTGAGTAACTTTTCTTCCATTACCTCTCTATCCCCATATAAACATCTGATATTAGAGAACTTATCGACATATTAAGTAAAAAATTGGAAAGAAAATTTAAAGTCTTACTTTCAGTGACTTAGTAGAAATAACTTTATATTATCTAAAGATTATTTAAATTAACATCAGGAAGCGGAAAAACCACTTTAGCAAAAAAAGCGAACTAAGAAATTAGATATCTACACTTTCAACTCAAAGGATCGAATATCGAGAAAGTTTACGACAACTTTTCTCCAAAGAAAGTGTGACTTTGTGGGCGATGAAAACTTATAAATCGAATCGTAAGCGCTATATCGATAGGATGCGAGATCAAGAGTATAAGCATCTAATATTTCATCACTTAAAAAGTCGAAAAGAAATAAAAAGTTTTTTGATTGAAAAAAAGTGTACAAATATAGTTATAAAATAAAACTACCGAGGATGCTTAAAAAATTGCTTAGCTTCATCGCAAATTTTAATCCAATCAGGCTTTTCTGAGACAAATTCATGAAAGCTATTTTCGAGATCCATATCATCATCTATAAGGTTTGCAGGAATTGGAAAGGAAGTCTCATAAGAAGTAATTTCACCTAATGCCGACCCACAATTAGCACAGAAGTCCCTTTTGTACTTAAAGCCTTCTTCAGGATGATAGGTCTTAATGAACTCATTACCCTTTGTTACTTCAAGAGAGTCTTTTTTAATAAAGACCATCACACTGGCCCCAAGTTTTCGACATCTCGAACAGTGGCAAGTTCCCATCAACGATGGCGCTTCCTTTAGAGTGAATTTAATTTTTTTACAACAACAACTACCAGTTAACATTAATCCTCCAATACGATATGCTAGACATCATAAACTATGACATTGTGTTAAGGTAAAGGGTTACGATGAAAATTAATGAAATTGTTGAGAAAACGAATGTTTCGGCACGCTCAATTAGATATTATGAAAAGATGGGTTTAATTAAACCTGATAGAGGTACTAATAACTATAGGGAATACACTAAAGAACATGTAAAGATCATTGAAAGGATCAAGCTCTTTATTTCTGCGGGTGTTTCTCTAAGTAAGATTCAGTACATAGTCCCATGTACACTTCACACTGATCGCGTGCCAATGTGTAGGGATCTTGAAGAATTATTCTTTGATGAAGTAAAAGCCATTGAACAAAGAATTAAAGATTTAAATAAAAGTAAGAAGGTACTTCTCAAAATAATAGAGAATCGTGTCGTCGTTGAATAAAAACAGATAAGAGAAATTATTTTTAATATACTTGCTCTCTATTTTAAAAAAAAAAATTTAATCAAAGAAAGTGATAAAAAACAAAAATGATCACTTTTAGTGCTCCAAAACAACTGAAACCTCCACAATATAAAATCGAACACTTACAAAACAAACCTATATTTAAAATAAAGAACAAAAACCACCAATTCCCTCTCCCAGAGCCACTCTAGACATTTTTACCCCCTAACTACTAATTCTTTTTTCCATATACTTAAAAATGAACAATATTTAATTTTTGGAGATTGGATGAAAGAGATATTTTCTCAAAACCCAGTTTATGCAGTCATGGCATTTGCGGGAACACTGCTATTTGTTTTAAAAATGCTTCTTCTTTTTGTAACGGGTGATGGAGACACGGACTTCGATGGTGACGTTGACATTGAACATACAGATGGTGGCGAAGCTTTCACTCTTGTTTCGACTCAATCAATACTTGCTTTCTTTATGGGCGCTGGGTGGATTGGACTTGCAGCAAAACAAGAATGGGAAATGTCAGATATGTATGGAGTAATTGCGGCCGGTGTTTTTGGTTTTGTGATGATGCTTTTCAGTTCTTTTATAACTTTTCAAATTAAAAAATTTAATAATATTCCAAAAGTAAATATCAAAGAAGCAATTGGAAGAACAGGACGTGCATATACAAATATACCTGCAAAAGGTGAAGGTATTGGCCAAGTTGAAATAACAATTGGAAATAAACAACAGATTCTACAAGCAAGTAGCAAGGGTGAAGCGATTAATGCATTTGAGAGCATCAAAGTTCACTATGTTGATGACTCAGGAAACTTAATCGTTAAGAAAGCATAATATTTAAGGGAGATTACTCATGCTATTTAGTACTTTTGGAATTATGGGGATAATTGTTGTTCCTGTTTTAATCCTTCTTTTTGCGGCAATCTTTTTATCAAAACAATATAAAAGATGTCCATCAAACCAAATCTTAGTTATCTACGGAAGTGTAGGTACAGGACAATCTGCAAAATGTATTCATGGAGGAGGTTCGTTTGTTATTCCTCTTTTACAAGATTATACATATCTATCACTTGAGCCGCTTACAATTGAAATCGATTTAAGAAGTGCACTTTCTAAAAAGAATATTAGAGTAAATGTTCCGTCAACATTTACAGTTGGTATTTCAACGACTTCAAACATCATGACGAATGCAGCAGAACGTCTTCTAGGTCTTTCGACAGGTGAGATATCAAATCAGGCCCAAGATATTATTCTAGGGCAAATGCGTCTTGTTATTGCAACTCTTGCTATTGAAGAGATCAACCAAGATAGAGAGAAATTCTTAGATCTTGTTAATAAGAACGTAAATCTTGAGCTTAATAAAATAGGTCTAGATGTAATTAACGTAAACATTCGAGATATTACAGATGAATCAGGATATATTGAAGCCATTGGTAAGAAAGCTGCCGCAGAAGCAATCAATAAAGCGAAAGTAGAAGTTGCTGAGCAAGATAAAGATGGTGCTATTGGTGAAGCAAACGCTAATAAAGAAAAAGAAGTTCAAGTTGCCAACCAAGTTGCTGAATCTGAAGCTGGACAAAAAGAAGCTGAGAGAAATAAGAGAATTCGTATTGCAAAATACGAAGCAGAAGGTGTTACAGGAGAAGCTGCTGCATTGAGAGAGCAGGAAGTTGCACAAGCAAAGCAAAGAGCGATTACAGAGCAAGGAAAAAAAGAAGCTTTAAAAGAGCAAAGAGTTTTCGTTGCAATCCAAGAAGCAGAGTCTGTTAAGGGTGAGAATGAGTCAAAAGCAAATATTGCAGAATACGATGCAACCCTAAAAGAAAAGCAAGCCGATGCGGCAAAGCGTGGTGAAGTAGCTCTCGCTCAAGCACAAAAAGCTGTTCTAGAAGCACAAAAACTAGAAGAGATTGCAAGACTTGAAAAAACAGAGCTTGCACAAGAAGAGATTAATAAGAGAAAAGTAGAAATTACAGCAGAAGCAGAAGCCGAAAGACAAAGAAGAATTGCAAAAGGTGAAGCCGATGCAATTTTAGCGAAATATGAAGCTGAGGCACAAGGTATTCAAAAAGTTCTTGAGGCCAAGGCACAAGGTTATCACAAACTAGTTGAAATTGTTGGTGATGATAAGAGGCTTGTTCCTACCCTACTTATGGTAGAACAACTTCCAGAAATCATCGCACAACAAGTTAAGGCCGTGCAAGATCTTAAAATTGATAAAGTTACTGTATGGGACGGTGGCGGAAATAGTCACAATGGAAAGAGTGCTACGTCAAACTTTCTAAGTGGGCTAATCAATTCACTTCCAGCAGTACACGATCTAGCCAAGCAAGCAGGTGTTGAGCTACCAGAATTTCTTGGTCAGCTAACACCAACAGAAAACAAAGCCATTGAGAGTGTCCCTCCAACAAGTCACAATCAATAAAACAATGGCCTTCTTAGTAGTAATTACTAAGAGGGCCTTGTTATTTTTTTAATAGCAGTTCTTGCTAACATTAATAAAATAGAAGGAAGAGTTGTAATATGTCTTCGTGGCCTTTGTGGCGTCGAATCGATTAATCTCTGAATACGTTCTTTAGGAATTGTAACACGTCCATAATGTGCAATTAAAAAATCTGAAATTTCTAAATCAATATAGCGCTTAAGTGATTTTTTATATTCTGAAGGATTAAAGAGTGGGTATGGCCTTGCTGTAAATTTTGGTGAACCTATAAAGTTATCTGCAACATAAGCAAGCTTTGTATCACTGTGATAAATAGTTAAATCAATATCGGTATGCCCAGAAGTCTCAAGAATCTCCCACGATTCAAACCCAGGAACTCTCATACCTTCGCTCAAGACAAGATCAAGATCAATTTTTCTTGGAAAGAGAACATTTTTAACCCCTCTCTTTTTGTTAACTGCAACCATATAAGTAAGAAATATATCGACACAGTAAGTGAAGAAACCAGTTATACCGCTATACCAATCATTTAATCCTTGAGGTCCAGCAACAGTAACACCAAGTTTTTTAAAGTAACTAAGTCCGCCAACATGATCCGGATGAGCATGTGTTGAGATCACGAGTTTAAGATCCTTAAGAGTTTTTCCAAGTTGGTTTTCGATATAGTCATTAATAATGGCCACATCAGGACGACAACAACCATCTAGTAGCAGAAGAGAGCCGTTCTCTTCCACTATATAGATCGTTTGAATATAACCTTTAAGTTGATGTAATTTATAATTCATAGAATTATATTATACTCACAAAATTCTCATAGCGCACAGGTTTGCGTCCATTAGATAATGCAGTTTTAAATGAACTTAAATTGGAGTAATCAATTGTTCCCCAAACATAATCAGCATCATTTGTATTTTCTACAACAAATTTTCTCTGAATTGCTTTAGCAAGTCCCTTCCCCTTCCACTTTTTATCAATGAATATTTCATGGAAATAAATACCATCATGACCTAAAAACGCAGAGCGTTCAGCAGAGATTAAGCCAATTTGTTCATCTCCTAAGAAGACTAATTGTAGGAGCCCTTGCTTCATAGACTCCTCCATCGACTCATGAGTGTTTACACACACTTTCTTAGAAAGCTCTGGAGCATCACGATTAAACTCTTCGTAACCACTTCTATACCAGTTGTAATAAGAGTCATCATTAATAACCTTAAAACTCAACTCTTCCTCTAATGGCCAAGACTTAAGAGATTTCATTTCTCTAGTTGTCGTAACTAAATAAGTTGCAGCGATCATATCTACATCTCTTAACTTCAACGATGAATGAAAACAGATATAAAGTGGTTTAAATTTAACAAACTCATGTTTAACATTCTCGTATAAACTGAGTGCTTCATTTGTCGTTAAATTGAAATTAGCAAGAAATTGGATAAATGGAATATCAACATTACCACCCATATGACGAATTCCATAGATTAGCTTTCTATCATCATCGAACTGAATAACTCTTTCTCTATATTCCTCTGCAAAAACTCCATCAATTGAAAAATAAGAATGCCGTTCTTGCATTACTTCATAAGAATTTAGCTCTTCAAATTCTTCTTTGATTTCAGCGCTAATATTACCAAGTGCTAAACCAATATCAATTTTAAATTCACTTAGATTAAATGTGTCTAATTGCGCCTGTGCAAAAGAATGCACATCATTTTTATTTAAATTCATTTATTTACCCTTTGTATAATTTGATCATTAAAAGGGCATATTTGAAATCTATTTTTAACTGACTCGCAGAGACAAAACGGTGAGAAATTAATGTCAAGATAGATATATCTCTAAAATACACTTAAGCTTAAATCATAAGCTTAAGTGCATTTGGGGTTATTTAAGCGGCCATCTTGTTAGGAGATGACTCCGAGGAATTTTCTTCACCAAGAATAAGTTTTTGGATATTTACGATTGATCCATTTACAGATCCGACCTGTTGTTGCAATTGTTGTGCAATTCCAGACGTTTCTCTAGCAATACCTGTATTCGACTTAGAAAGTACATCAACTCTAGAAATTGAACTTTGTAGTTGAGAAATACCACTAGACTGTTCTTGAGTCGCTGATGAGATTTCAGCGATAGAAGATGAAACACCTGCAACACTTGTAACAATATTTTCAAGAATATCTTCACACTCTTTTGCGATATTTGTACCACTTGTTACATTGCTTCTTGCTGATTCAACGACACTTGTAATCCTTTCCTGTGATTCACTTACAATATGATTTACTTGATCAACACTTGAAGAGAGCATATCAGTGATCTCAACTGCAGCTACACCACTCATCTGTGCAAGTTTCCCAACTTCCTCAGCGACAACTGCAAATCCTTTACCGGCTTCTCCTGCTCTTGCCGCTTCTACTGAAGCATTAAAAGATAGAAGTTTAGTTTGAAAAACAATGTCATTAATAATTTGAGTCTTTTCATCAATGCTGTTTATTAGTGTAGCAATCTCTTTCATTTTATCATTGTTGATATCGAGTTCTTTAACAATAGTATCAATACTTCCATTAATTGAGTCCATTGAGATATTCATATCTCCTACAATGTCCTTCCCCTTAGAAGCTTTATCTAAACTCTCTGTCGCTAGCTCATTTGATCTCTTTGCATTTTCTGCTGTCATTCTAACCATTGAGCTTATCTCTTCTAGAGAAGCACTAGATTCATGTAATGAAGAGTCTTGATTTTCACTTGAAGCTGAAAGTTTTTGAGATGAAGATGAGATATTATCTGCACTGGCAGTAAGAAAGTTAGAGCTATTTGATAGTATGTCTAAAGTATTTCTAATTGATGTTGAGATCTTATTAGCAAAGATAATTCCGATTACAAGACAACTTGAAATACCTGATATTGTTAAAATGATTAGTAATTTATTAATAAATGCGATTGTTTTAGAAGTCTCTTCAGATAATTTAGCGGCTTTAGTAATTTCATCTCGAATACTCTGATTATATTGATCTAGTGCATATTGAAAGTCTGCTGCTGCTTTTGGGCAATGAACTAAAAATATATCTAATAGTTTTGCACGAGACTGAACATCATATACTTTTGCTAGATTGATTGCTTCAACACCAACTTTCTTAAAGCTGGCCCATTGTGCACCTAACTTATTATATAACTCAAGTTCTTCTTTTGTTTTAATCATAGTTTTAAGTTCAGATGCAGCTTCCTCATATTGGCCAACTACTTTTAGAGCTCCTTCAATGGCCGCAAAACGATCCTCTTTACTCAAATTATCTAAACCAAGAGTTCTAACTTGAATTCTCGTTTTTTGATAATTTACATCCATCCTATTTAATAATGTTGTTCTAGGAATAACACTTTGATTAACTTCATCTGAAACTTCAATAAACTTTTTGAAGCCAAATAAAGCAACACCACCAATAATCAAACTTACTGATGACATGAAAAAACACAATAGTAATAATTTCTTTTTAAAACTTGCTCTGAACATTTTTTTTACTCTCCGATGAATGCTTAACGCCCCACTCTTTACTCTAGATTCCATACACAGTATTTACGAAGATAATTTATTGAATTCTCTAAATACTTAAGAACACTTCGTCACCTCCTGTATTTTTATTTAGATAATAAATAAAAAAACTTTCGATCACGCCAAGTAAACAAGGCATATTGATCAAGTAAATTGAAAATTCAGCTACTTGGGATTTATTGATTTATAGTCCAAAAGAAGAAAGTGCTCTAACCGAAAGATGAGTTTTGCCGTTTCTATCAATCACAAAACCAATAAGTTTCTTATTATCTAAATATCTAATTGCTTCAATGACATCTAAATTCATTAGAATAGTGGCCGTAGTATCGGCTTCAACTGTATGTTCTGCAATAACAGTACAAGCTATTATTTCATCATTACTAAAACCACTTCTTGGATTCACAATATGATGATCACTCATCCCCTCACTGTAAGGATTGAAGTGAATATAACCGCCAGAAGAAGCAATACTTCCTGTCGAAACTTGTAATACTCCGATGGACTTTGATGAATCTGCTGAAAAAGGATTTTTAATACCGATACGCCAGGCTCTTGGTGCGCTTGGTAGCGAGTGTACACGAATATCTCCTGAACCATTTATATAGAAGTTTGAAATACCTTCTTTTAATAATAGCTCATAAATCATATCAATCGCATAACCTTTACCAATACCACCAAGTCCAATTCGCATTTGTTTGAAAGGAAGAAAAATGCATTTAGAAAAATAATTCATCTGAATATTGCGATAATCAATAAAAGCTTTCATCTGTGTTCGCTCAAGTAGACTTAGTGTTCTACCATTCTCTTTAGCTTCACGCCATAAATGGCCGATTGTTGCAAATGAAATATCAAATACACCATTAGATTCTCTTGATATCCTATTTGCGATCTTAATAATATTCCAAATCTCATCATCAACCTTAACTGGTCTAATTCCTGCATACTTATTTATTTCATTAAATGGACTCTCTTCAAAGTCTGTAAATTTCGACTGAATACGAAGGACTTCCTTTTCTGCTTTATGAAAAATTTTTAATACATCCTCACGAGATAGAAAGCTTTGTGGAAAGCAAAGAAGTTGAAATTCTCCGCCCATGGCAGAAAACCTATATTCACAAGTTAGTTGATTTTCGTTATGAATCAAAACGATATTTCCTTTGGTGGCCGATCTGAGCTGTATAAAATATTTCGATTTTTATCGATAATAATAGAGCGTGGCAGCTCAGTTACTCCTAGTTGTTTTGAAACTCTTCGGTCACTATCTTCAAGGATAAGGTAAGAGAATTTATTCTTTGTTAAAAATCTTTTTATCTTTTTTCTTTTCTCTCCAGCATTGATTGCAATGAAAAGTATTTTTTTATCTACATATTTAGACTTTAGACCTTCTAGCTCATCGATTTCCTGGATACATGCGCTACACCAAGATGCCCAAAAGTTTAAATAAACTCTTTCATAGTTTTTAGAATAATGAGCTAGATTAAATTCTTCTTTTGTGTCGTAAATAGGAAGTGTAAAATTATCAATTTTGTTCGCAAAAATATTCATTTTTATGAAAAAACATATAATTAAAAGTATGGACTTCATCATTGCCTCCCTAGAATAGAAATCCAATAGAGGATTGAATATATGCATATATTAGGCCATTTGAGCGTTTGGCAAATGTGGCCCCATTATTCCAGATAATATCTTCAAATTCAGTACCATAAATATTTTTAGAATCGTAATTACTAGAAAGAAAAGCACTTAGCTCATAGGATGAAAAGTCCGCGAGATCGGAGTCACTTGTCATAAAATCCTTAGCAGTCACAAATGAGTCTTGGTAGTACTTAACACTTGTTTGATTATGATAACGAAGCGCAAGCTCGAAAAAATTTTCATCATCATTAATTTCTTTAAGCAAAGCAAGTCTTAAAGTGTGTGCCCTCAAATCCCATTGATCAAAGTAATAACGATATGAGATATTTGTAGCGACTTCATCACTATAACCATGAACCCATTTAGAAGAGATTGCGTAGCGACTTCGAGTTTCAGGTAATTTCTCTACTTGCCTTATACCACCAACAGAGACTGAACTGGCAGTTGACTCTAAATACTTACTGGCATGTACAAATGTAAAGTCCATTTGCATAATGTCTTGTCTTGTTAATATTTGCGACGCTGTCAAACTCGCTGCAAAGATATCACGTGGCAGGAAATCTGAGATTTTGGCCGTAGGAGGAGAGCTTAAGTCCTCAAATAACATTACCTCATCATTATAGTATTGAAGATTTAACCCTAATGTAAAATTGTCCTTGGCCATTGACCTCTGAACGCCTAAACTTGCATTAAAGGATCGATAGTCGTACTCAGAAGAGAATCCAATTGATGCACTTGTTTCCCAATCACTAACTTCTTTGCGCACACCAATATTACCTGAGAATCGAGATTGCTCTTTACGACCTGCTCCACTGGCCCCTGTCGCTCCATCAAGCTTTGTATCAGAAGCAGCAGTCCAAAAATCAAAAACAAAATGTGCATTAATAGCAGTACTTTCTGTTATTTGATGTTCTATAAAGATCATAGGCTCAATAACATTTGCTTCTTCCTTTCCGGAGTCATCATAAACTTGATTACCTTCATCACCATTTTGATGATAAATATTAAAAAGTAGTTTAAATTTGGTTTTTCCACTTTCCATCATTTCAGCAAATGTATTTTTTGTTGCAAGAAATAACAAGATACTTCCAAACAATACTTTATTGAGATTAGTTACATCCACATCCACCCCCAACAGCATTTGTACCGCCAACAGCACCTTCTCTAAAAGCACGTACTTCATTTTGAAAAATACTTTCTTCAGGATGGGGATCTAGTTGCATAATTTGTTTTGATAATAGTCCACGATCAATTTGATCGACATTAGCGCAAGACATAAATATTAGTAAAAATATAAATATATAGATTTTCATGGGTATCCTTTTTCACACTCACATCACCTAAGCTATTTTGGAGTCAAAGGACAAAGTGCATCTAGCACTAACGAAGGTGACTTAGTAAAATCATCAAACCATTTACACTCTGACAGATCTCTATAATGATTTGAAAGAAATATTTGACCATTTAATTTTTTACTACAGAGTGAAACAGAGTTCTCCTCACCACTTTGTAAATTTGTTAATTTATCTTTTAAACTTTTTAAAGCTTCTTCTGTAAGAATTTGGTAGATAGTTGCAAGTGCAATTCCAGCTCCGTCAGAGTCGAGATGATTTACAAATAATTTCTTCTCATTACCACGAAGGGGCCAATCCCTTAGCATTTGATTGCGACAAACTTCGAAACGTTCTACGATACTTGCTTCATAAGCAATTGCATCACTCATTAGTCGTGCGACTTCCATATTTTGATAGAAGTTAAACCAATGTGCACGAGATGGCTCAAAAGGTATGGGCTGCTTTGAACTACGTACAAGATAATTATAAAATGAAGTTTGAAATTGATCGTTATAACCCCAAGGAGTGTATTCCATTGCCATATAAAGACCAGCATCTGACGAAAGCATTGTAGATTTTATTTTTGATACGAGAATTCTAAATTCTTCAATATCTCGAAGGTTTTGAATTGGCACAGAAAGTGGATTAACCCCACGAAATTCTGCATAGAGAACAACTGCACGATTAGCTAATTCTCTATTCAATTGTGCTCTTAGCTTTGGCTCGGCCGCTGAATCAAATAAACGAATATATGCTTCAAACAAATTTGTGAAGACTGTGTCATCACCATCTGCACTTCGATTGAATACAATTGTGAACCAAGCACCTGCATATTTATTAAAAGAATTCACATAGCCACTACTACATAACTCACTAAAGCCAAAAAAATCACCATTCACAATTAATTGATTATATCGTGTATTTATGTCGACATAATCAGTATCACGCTCCCGTGCATATGTAGTTTTATGTAGTGCGATTTGGAATGCATTCGTTATTTTTTGATCTTGTGCCTTAAGTATTTTATCAACATGACTACTATAAATATTATTATAATATTTACTGAAGAATGGATTAAATAGGTTTGTTCCAATCACTTTTTGATGAAAATCAAGTTGAATGTTAGATTGCTGTGTGCCTTTAAAGTTCTCGAGATTGAAACATGTATTTGATTGTTTAAATAGTTTTCTTGAAAAACCATCCAGTAATTTAAGATGACCATTAATTTGTGTCACGCGAGGATCATCAATGTAGATTGATGAGTGAAAGTTTTCTTCATTTATTGTATTTTGTAGAGGAAGGGCCATTGAACTGGCCCCGCCTAGGAAAATCACTAAAAATATTTCTAATATTCTTTTCATATATTATGCATCATCAGGAATTATCACTCTGGCCAACTCTGGCATACAGTAGTTATCTAAAAGTGGTGAAACAGGAACCCCCGTAAGTCTTGCTTCAACACACGCAGGTATATTTCTAAAATGTACTTGATCAATACCCTGCTCATGGATTGCCTTAATACAGGCCAAGGCTCCAGTTTCTGGCTCAGGTGTAGGCTCAGCTTGACCATAATTGAAAATATAATTTGCGATTAAGTATTCCTCCACCTTATCAGTTGAAAGAACAGCATCAAACGCCTCTAATGAAATTTCGGAACTCTGACTATTCGGTTGAGAAAGATTTGAGAAGAATGTGTTCTCTGGTTCGTACCCTCCTCCAAAGTCGTCATCAATATTCAAATACTCATCTTCTAAAATTCGTCGACAATTACTTGCTTTAAAATATTGATCTACTTGAGCTCTATCAATACGATCTAGCTCGCTTATAATTTCAGCATTTGCTTCTAAATTCTTCTTTTTCTCAAATAGTAACTTATCTTCTTCATCTTCAAGTTCTAAGAGATCTTGAAATTGAGTATTTTCAATCCAAGGTGCTACTTCCATTGTCGTTATACGACCAGCGTTTGGATCTTGCATTGTTTTTACAACATCACGTACAGAATCTTTAAAGCTGTCTATGTCAGTAGGAATAATATCCGCTAGTTCGCCTTTACCAAGCCCATATGCCCAAATATTGATTTCAAGTCGTTTTGTTTGAGTTTCAGTTCTAAACTCAGTTGATATCGTTGTATCAGTGGATCCACCAGAGAAGAACCCTCGCATTTTAGATTTTAACTCTAACTCAAAATTGACATCTCTTTCAACTGAAGTCGTACGGTAGCGTAGAAGACCAAGAAAGCTAGAGTGTCTCCCAATCGAGCGAACATAATATGGCCCACAGGAATCAAAGAAACCAACCACATCCCCTTTAGTTAAGAGACTTGCAGCACTCTCGCTTAAATCACTATTTCCTTCTGATAAAGAATGGTAGTAACTATCAACATCAATGTCTGCAAATATATAGTGGTAGTGATAGGTAGTATTGCCTTCTACTTCTGAAAAGACATTTACATTATTTTTAAGGAATAAAAATTTAAATGTATTCTTCGTTTCAAATGAACGGCGATATTGTGTTTCCCAATCTTGTTCAATTTCAATGTATCGATATTTTAAGTCATAAGATGGTTGTGTAGTTTCGATCTTACTCAAACAAGTACTTTGATATGTATTTGTAGCTATTGAATATCCCCTGCCAAGTACTGGCGCAATTCCTAAATCTTTTAAACGGTTGTCACGAATTACTCTCGATGAAGCAGAAACAGACGTTGCGACCGTTGAGATAACGGCCAAGGCAACTGCCATATTTGTTAACTTTTTCACATATCCTCCTATGATATTGTTCAGTCCCGAAAAAAATTTGTATATTAAATAAATGCCAGTGAGTAAATCATGTCAAATTAAGCTAAGGTTAAAACAAGACAATTAAAACTAACTCAAAACACGGAGTCTTTATGAGCATGAAAGCAATAGGTATTGCATGTAAAAAAATTGAAAACTCTCTCAGGTTTTACGAACTTCTTGGATTAAAATTTGAAAAGTTTGGTGAAGGACACTATGAAGCGAAAACACAGCAAGGAATCAGAATTATGCTCGATTCGCATGAATTATTAAAAGAAATAAATAACGAATGGAAAGAACCTGTTACTCCAGGAATCACTCTTTGCTTTGAACAAGAGTCATCGAATGATGTTGATCAAATTTTTGATAAAATCATCAAAGCTGGATATCAGAAAGAGAAGAAACCCTGGGATGCTTTCTGGGGTCAAAGATATGCATCAGTGAGAGATCCAGATGGTAATCAAATTGACATATTTGCTCAACTTTAAAAAACAAAAAAAAGGCCCTCGCATAAATGCGAGGACCTCTTTCGATGCCCACAGACAGTAGCTGCGAGCTGAGCAGTCATCCAGAAAGGATTCCTACCATCTTCATAATAGCAGAAAAACAGGTTCATACATTTAATTTCATCTTAATTTTTCCAAATCATAAGCACGTAAAAACTAACCTATTGTTAAGTATGCTTTGGTCTAATAAAATAGATTTATCTAAATTGGAGGCTTAAATGTTAAAATCCCTAGTACTTTTAAGTACGTTACTGATTACTTCTTGTGCAACTAAGGTACATGGACTTAGAAAAACCGCAGATTTTACATATTCAAATGTACAAAATGGACGCCTCACTATTGCTGGAATAGTTCATACAAGTGAGAATTGGGATTATAAAAAACAGATAACAACAGCAAATCAATTTCGAGTTGAATTACAAGAAAAAAGAAGAGATCTAGTTGTCGATAACGCTGGACCTTTAATTAAAAAGATTGGCCGAGGGTTATATCGAGAACTACTAAGAGAAGTAGAAGAAGATGGAATCCTTAGTGAAAACTCACTTACAATACTTTCTCAAAATGTAACGAATCGTCGCTATATAGTATTTGGAAGAGTAGAAAGTGATATTGTTGAAAATGATAGAACTGAAACGGCACTAACGAATTCAGAAGGAAAAGAAACCGGTGATAAAAGTCTTACGACAACAACAAAAAGAAGCATGGATATCAATTTCTCTGTTTACGATATTAGAAATAAATATCTTGCCTGGAATGGTGTTATAAAAAAAACAGATCGTAATGATTTAGAATACACTATTAGAAAAAGAAACGGTGTTGATCAGATCATCGATCTTGTTGAAGCATTTTCATCAAAAAATGCTGAGAGTATGAACAAGAAGTATCCGTTCCCTAAAGCACCTGTTGATCGAGATATTTTATCTTATGCATTCAAAGGATTTGCTGAAAATCTTCCTCAAAAAGACTAAGGTTATAACAATGAATTTCGAAACATTCACATCATTCCTAGGGTATTGTTCTATTATAAATATGAGCTTTTTACTACTATCAACTTTTATGATTTTAGTATTAAAAAAACAAGTCATTGAGATACATTCAAGTATGTTTGGTATTAAAGAAAAGAAGCTCCCTAAGATGTATTTTAAATATTTAGCAAACTTCAAATTACTAGTGATTGTCTTTAATATTACACCATATCTAGTTCTAAAGTTTATTTTATAAAGCTATTACTGGAAAACTAATTCAATCTCTTCGAGAGGAATTTGCACAACTTCTGTTGCGTCATGAACACTTGTGAGTTCTGCAAATTTCCTATCCTCAGATAGCACGATTACACCATCTTCAACTTCACCATTGTTAAGTCGTACAGATACAAATTCACCTTCATAGGTTTGTACTTCTTTTCTCGCAGCAGCAGAAGGATCAAATGAAGAGAAATGATAAACCTCTTCTAAAGGAATCTGATATTTCACCCCTTGTAAATTTTGAAAACTAATAGTCTCACCATCTGTTTTAAAATTTTGACCTTTTATATCCTCAAACTCTAAATTATTTAGAACTCGAACTATTATATGATCTGCACTTGTTTTATTAATTTCAGCAGCAAGAAGTAAACGATATATTTCAACTGAGTTAAGCTCTTTTCCGTTAATTGTTGATATTTCATCATATGAAATTAACTGGTGGCTACCGTAACCTCTAATTTCGATACCACCACGTGCATAAGCAACAATTTTCCCGTTAACCTTTCTTTCATTATCTTTAAGCACAAGATTAACTTTCGCATAAGGCTCAATAACTTTAGGACCTAGGAAAGAGCTAATTGCGCTCATACAATTTTTAACAAGCCCTTCACTTGCGATTGATCGCTGGATTGTTCTTGATTGTTCAATATAGTTTTCAGTAAAGTAAAAAGTAGATGCACCAATTGCCAGTACGGCCACCCCGTACTTTAAGTCTTTTATATTCATAGGGTTCTTATCGACAACCCGAGCATTTTACTTGAGTATTTTTAATGAATGTTACTTTTCTTTTAGCTTCTTAATACAAGCTATTAATAATAGGACAGCACCTGCCTCATCGAGATTGCCAACATATGGAATATTATCTGGGATTATTTCAATTATTCCTGCAGTGGGATTTAAAAGATAAATCACAGAAATAATCAAACCTATGAATGGAAATATTTTGTTTGAAAGTAACTTCATTTATTTTCTCACCAATATTAGTTTTACTCAGATAAATTGTAACAAATTTAATTTCAAACTTACAAAATTGTTAGCTCTTCGAACATAAAAACTGATTAACATCACTAACAAATACATTTCTTTTACCGAAGTTATAGCAAGAATCTTTAGAAAATGTATAGAAAATCAGGAGTATTATGAAAACGTTTGTGAAAAGTCTAAGTTTAAATACTAAGATAATTTTAATGGCCCTCATACCATTCTTTATCTTTACCTCAATCTTCATTGCCTATTCTTATAGCTCAACAAAAGCTGCTCTCTTACAAGAGAAGAAGAATCAAATTGAAGACGTTACTAAGACTGCTTATCATTTTCTTGAATCAATGGATGAGAAAGTTAAGGCCGGAGAATATTCGCTAAAGGAAGCCCAAGAAATTACTAAGCATTACATAGCATCAATTCGTTATGGACGAGATATGGATGATTATGTTTGGATTAACGACCTTGAGCCAAGAATGATCGTTCACCCTAGTAATAGCCTTCAAGGAAAAAGTGTTAAGACATTTGTTGATAAAGCGGGGAAACCACTTTTTAATGACGTTGTTGCACTTGTAAAAAAACAAGATAAAGGTTTCGTTAACTATATCTGGAATAGTAAAACAGATAGTAATAAGTTTGTTGAAAAGTATTCTTACGTTGAGTTATATAAACCTTGGGGCTGGGTACTTGGTACAGGAATTTATGTTGATGATGTAAATGACTATATCTTTAGTGTATTTCTCAATCAGGCCATGTTTGGTTTCGTAGGACTACTAATCATCGGTGCACTTTTTACTTACGTATTAAAAACAAGTGTTTCTAACCCTCTTCTAACGATGGCAAATCAACTTAAAGAAACATCTCTTCAAGTTGCTAATGGTTCTAAAATTACTTACAACACTTCAACACAATTATCGGCTGCAACAAATGAACAAGCAGCTTCACTTCAAGAAACTGTTGCCTCAGTTGATGAAATATCATCAATGATTCGTCGAAACACTGAGTTTGCAGAGGATTCGAAAAAATCGGGTGAGCTTTCAGAAATGGAAGTACAAAATGGTAAACGCACGATTGATGAAATGCTTTATGCAATTGAGAATATTTCTAATAGTAATACTGATGCTATGAAGAAAATGGAAAGCAGTAACGGGCAAGTACAAGAGATCTTGAATATCATTAAAGAAATTGAAGATAAAACAAAAGTAATTAATGATATTGTTTTTCAAACAAAGCTGCTCTCTTTCAACGCTTCTGTTGAAGCTGCAAGATCGGGAGAAAGTGGAAAAGGATTTGCAGTTGTTGCAGAAGAAATTGGCTCACTCGCTTCAATGTCGGGAGCAGCATCAGATGAAATAAAAGTTTTAATTGATGAATCAATCAAGAATGTAGAAGCAATTGTTTCTGGTACAACAACAATGGTGAATGAAGTTATTCAAAGTAGCTCAAAGACAGTCGAAGCTGGTCGCCAGAAAGCAGGACAATGCAAGGAAGTACTAGATAAGATTGTATTCAATGTACAAAACGTAAATGGAAAAATCACAGAGATTGCAAGTGCATGTAACGAACAAACACAAGGTGTAAATGAAATTACAAATGCAATCAGATTAATTGATGAAACAACAATACAAAACAACAATTCTGCACAAGAAGCCTCACGCTCAGCGGCCAACCTTAAAGGCCAAGCAGACAATCTAGACGACATTGTAAGGCTAGTAATAGATCTCGTCGGTGGTGATAAGGCCGCCTAACCATAAATAACCTTGTGAGTAGGGCCCCTCCCTACTCACTCCCTATTTTCAAGTATTTACAATTTTCAATTCAACCTGTTTTATATACCAAACTTTTATTTGACATTAACTACCAAGGTGTTATTATAGTTACAGATTTAGGATTTATATCGGTTAGATGATGTGTTTCAGTATACTTTAATCACTTCTACTTTCTTTTTTATAGCAATTCATTCTTATATATCTTTTTGAACATTCCCAAATACACATCTGACCGTATAAATTTCCTAATATGATTCTTAACTCAAATATCCCAGTCGTTTTCTTTACTCTTTAGTATTTTCCAACGTAAAATATTTATATGGAAAAAAAATTTGAAACATTATTCTATTTTATGAATGAGAATGTATCGATTATCGAAGTAAAAAAGTTGGGATTAGCTGATGACGCTCCAAAGTCAGAAATCTATCACTGGTTTTTTATTTTGAACGAAGAACTCTCTTTAGATAAACTTAAGTTTGAATCTTCATTTGTAGATCAGGTCAATGGCAATGAAATTAATGTGCGTACTTTTGAAAATGCGGAATTTCGTTTTGATGATAGTTTTGGCAAATTTCAAAACAAAGAAGGTGGCCATATTATTATGAAAGTACCTAACAATATCCTTCCAAAACCGCTCTCAGAGCTTATTTCAAACAACATATAAAGAACTTTTTTCTCTCTTAAATAAATTTTAATAATACTTAACAATGAGTTTAAGATTTATTTAAGGGAGAGATATGAAAGTTTTATTTCCAATTTTAATTCTATTTTTATTAACTTCATGTGCAGCAAAATATGGAATAGTTGCTGGTGCACAAATGCCATCATATGAAGAAGAAGCAACAATCAACGATCTCATGAGTGGAACAAGTACAACTCTTCCTCGTTTTAAAAATAGTGGGTTTGGTTATCATATTGGTATCTCAGAAGAAACAGATATTCTACTTACTAAAATTACTTATTTTGCTAATAGCTATGACAAGAAGTCATATACATATGAAAGCGTAACTGAAGATTATTCAATTGAAGAAAGTGGAATCGAAATTAGTACAGCATTTAAACTTTGGTGGTTTCAACCACTTTTCGGTGTGAAATTTTATAATTCAGAGTATACAGGCGAAACAAATAGCAATGAAGGAACATATGCTTCATTTATTTTTGGACTCGACTTTGAAGTGCCTATCTCTGATCGCTTCTATGTTTATACAGGTTATCATTACGAAAAAGGCTATAAGACTAACATCACAACAGAAGTTGATTACTATCACTACAATTATGTTGTTGGCCTAAGATACAATTTTTCAAAGTAAGTAATTAATGAAACTAGTATTAATTTCACTTTTATTTATTTTAACATCTTGTGCTGAAAAGTATGGAATTATCGGTGGTGCCCAAAAGTCGACAGTATATTATGAAACGACATCTTGGGATTACTCGATGGGATTTGAATCTTATGAAATTGATTATAAGAATAAATCAGATACATACTTTATCGGCATGTCTTTTGAAAACGATATTTTCATTGGAAAATTTAGTTACTTTAAAAGCTCATATAAAGACAAGTTAATTGACGAAAATGGCACTGACCAGATTGCGAAATACAATGAGAATGGCTTTGAACTCACATATAGCTTTCCTTATAAATGGCTTCAACCACTTGCAGGAGTAAGACTTATAAAAAATGATTTTGAAAGTAGTAATCAAAGTTCATTTGAAAGAACCTTATTCTTTGTTATAGGCCTTGATGTTGAATATAAATTCAACGAACGCTTTGCTCTCTATGCTGGATATCATTATGATATAGAAATGATGTTTTTATATTCGAGTGCCAATGATGAAAAAAAATATCATTCAAATATTGTAGCTGGTTTTCGCTTTATCGTATTTTAAGACTTAAACTTATCCCACAACTCTAGGAGCTTTATTGGAATAGGCTCCTTAAGTTGTGATATCTTATATTGCTCATAAAGATACTTATTAGCTCTATCCTCTGCGCTTTCATACAAATCATTGCGTTCTTCTTGAATTGATAGATCACTTTGACAGTTCCCACCATCCTCTTGATTCGCTTCACATGGATTAAATGCAATACATCCGTAAGGTTTATGATCAACACCTAGTCCACAACCAAAACTTGGATAAAAATAGAAAGGGCATGTATATGACTTTCTAAAAAACTCTCCAGGGCCTATTTGAATATACTTATCTAGGCGAAACTCTGAAATACAATCTTCAAGCCTTTTCTTAGTTTCATCATTAAGAAGATTCTTCTCTTCAAGAACGGCCATAGCCTCTAGAGCCTCAATTGAAGTCATTTGCATCGAATTTGCTTCATACGTACAACATCGGCCAGTACACTTAAGACAATCAAGACCAGAAGCTTCATTAGCAAACATTTGCTCGACAAGAAGCTCTCGACGCTTCTTTGCTGGTTTCAATGATGTATTTGAATATACTTGCTCCAAGGCACTTTTAAAGCTCAAAGAATTCCTCTTCTAGTATTTGCTTACTTCCACTTTCTTTAACAGTTACCTGCTCAAATGAAAGGGCTTCCTTTTGATAGGCTAACATCTCTTCTTCCGATATGGCCTTAGTAACTTTCATTTTTCGAAGGATTGAGTTAACTGTTGTCGTTGCATACTCAGTTAGCTTTTTGTCTCTAAACGATTGTGAATAAATTTTTGGATTAGGAAGTAACATTGCTAAAAAAGCAGATTCTTTTGGATTTAAATCAGCAGGGCGCTTTTTAAAATAGTACCAACTTGCGTCTTTTATTCCATACAAGCCTTTTCCAAATTCAATGACATTCAAATAGGTTTCAAGAATACGATTCTTTGATAACTTTTCTTCTAAATACATTGTCGTAAAAAGTTCAAAGACTTTTCGTTCAAGACTTCTTTCACTCTTAGTATAAAGATTCTTTGCAAGCTGCTGAGAAATTGTACTTGCACCTCTCAACTTCTCACCTTTTAAGTGATCAGTAACAGCATGATAGATTTGTCTAAAGTCGACACCTTGGTGCTCATAAAATGACCAATCTTCACTAACAATGAAGGCATAGTAAACATGCTTCGGCATAGTATTGATATAGGCCCAATTGCGAGGTCTCTTACTTGTTACAAGATAAGACACATCTTCATTCTTTACAGTCGTTTTAACATAACCACTGGCCAGTCTATTAATGTTTAGAACGGGCACACGTGATAATACATAGCCTGCTAAGACAAATAGAAAGAGGATAAATAGGAACGTAATTTTCTTGAACATTTCTCGCACTTTAACACAAAAACTCGATTCTTGAATAGTCTATCAAAGTGAACAACTACTGTATCAATGAATGTAAATTTAACAACTTAGACTCAACTAAAGCGGCATTATTTACCCTTTTTTCTAAGAGCTCATCAAATTCTACGTAAAGCATGACTTTATCCCGATTTTGTTTGTAACCACACACAATCAAACGGAGTTGTTTATGTTGAAGAAGTCATGTCAAATGATAGCGGCATCCTATTGCCTAATTTTCACCAATATTTCCACGGCCTATGCCAATGATCTTAATGAGAAACCAGCATTTCCTATTGGAAAAATCAACCAACTGAATGCTAATTATACAAGTCCTAAAGGGACGGGAACAAGTAAAGAAATTTCAATTAAGGGCTTTGGAGACTTTATCAATCCAAATCTAGAAGTTGAAAACTATGGTGGAACATTAATCTTCTCTATTGATAACGAATCTTTTGAGTTAGACCTTTCATCACTTCAAATCAACGATGCCGATAAAATTGGAATCTCAAATATTAATTACAATAACGGCGACACTAATATTGGATTGAACTTAAACCAAGTACAAGCTAGTGGAGAAGGATTTTCAACTCGTCTATCCGGAACAAGCTTAGAGTGTCAAAAGCAAAGCCGTGAAGGTAATGAATACGAGCAGCTTCTACAAAACTGTTTTAATTATCTTAGTCTAAATGTTGGTAGTGCCTTTTTTCAAAGTAGTGAGAGAAGTTTCTACAATCTAACAAATGAATATGAAACTCTTGGAAGTGCTGTCGAAATTGATGACTTAAAGCTTAATATTCGTGGTGGAAAGTTTGATGGCCACCTTAAAGGAAATGTTTCTAAAGGTGTAAAAGTTAAGTTTGAAGGACGTGCATCTTACGACCTTGGAAATAAAATTGTTAATATTAGAATTGATAAGGCAAAAGCTGGACTATTTAATGTTCGTCGTACAATTTTCAAAGAATTAGAAAGATTTGAAAATGATAAAATAGAAATCGACGAGCCCAATATTTATATTATTCTACAAGAATAAAATATATGAGAGGATCTTAATTGATCCTCTCCATTAATTCTTCATTTGAATTTAAAATCGTAATCAACTCAAAGTGCTCTTTCGAGATAAATCCCTCAGCAACTGAATTTTCAATATGTTTAATTAAGTGATCAAAGTAGCCGTTTACATTAACTAAATAGATTGGCTTCTTGTGATATTGAAGCTGTGCCCATGTTGTAATTTCAAATAATTCATCAAGTGTTCCAAACCCACCAGGATAAGTCACGAAGACATCTGAAAGCTCATACATTCTTTCTTTGCGAGTATGCATTGTATCCACTTCTATAAACTCAGTTAGACCTTGATGCCCTACTTCCCAATCAATAAGAGACTTTGGCATAACACCAATAACGTGTCCGTCTTTAGCCAGCATTGTATCTGCAATCTTTCCCATTACACCAATAGAGGCACCACCATAAACGAGGTAGTGGTCATTACCGACAAGCTTCTCACCTAAGTCTTTGGCATAATTTAGATACGTTTCACCCTTTCCACTTGATGATCCACAAAATACACATACTCTCATTTTATTCTCCAACTTCTTTATTCAAATCTTCTAGCGAAAGAAGAGATTTAGCGTTCTTCTTTAAATATAAAAAGTATTCTTGATTTCCACTCTTACGTCCTTTAATTACACAAGGCTTAAATCCAAGAATCCCAAGTCCCATGGCCTCACATTGAATCTTCATTTCTTCAACGGCCCTTAGAACATAACTATTATCTTTTACAATTCCCTTCTTACCAATACCATCTCTTCCAACTTCAAATTGAGGTTTAAAAAGAACGATCATTTCAGCATCGTCATTACTGATATCAACTAAATTTTTCCAAATCAAGTTCAGGGAAATAAATGAAAGGTCAACAACACAAAGATCAACAGCTTTGTCTAACTTATGAAGCTCCCTTATATTTGTTCCTTCGAGGTTTACCACTCTAGCATCACTAACAAGACTTGGTGCAAGTTGTCCATGCCCAACGTCAATGGCAAAGACTTTAGAGGCTCCATGATTTAGGCAAAATTGCGTAAAACCACCAGTGCTGGCACCAACATCTGCGACTAATTTATTCTCAATAATAACATCAAATGCTTCGAGGGCACCGGCAATTTTATGAAAGCCACGGCCAACTTCTTCGCTACTTTCATTAAGTTGAACGTCATCGCTACTTGAAACTTTATATGACGTTTTAGTGACAACTTTACCCGCAACAGTAACTTTACCATCACCTATTACCTGTTGGGCACGACTGCGAGTAGCAACAAGGCCAAGCTCGACGAGTTTCTTATCTAATCTTTCAAAATTTTCTTCAGACATTAATGAACTACTGGTTTGATTTTAATTTTTGTTTTTTGACCAAGCTCAGGTTCACTGAAAACAACATCACCCTCAGTTCCTAAATTAAGACTCAGTTCAAAACTCTTTGAGAGCGTTTTGGAAAGAACTCTCCCTTCTATTCTAACCATAGCACCTGGGCCATAGATTTCACCGCTATCAACAAATTGACCACTTAAGAGAAGATCGATCTTACTCTTCATCACAAATCGACTCATCTTTTCTGGCTGAATATTTTCTATGAAGTGAAGTTCACTCATGAGAATCGTTTGCCCTTCGAAGTCCTTTTCATGAGTCATCACAACTTCCACAAAAATTGTGGCATATGTGTTTAGACATAGAAGGAGAAGTAATAAAAACTTTTTAATCATTAAATTCACCAGTATAGACAAGTTTTGTCTGGCCCCCTAGATAGATGAAGCCATCGACTCTTTTAACAAATAGTATACCACCATTTGTGAGAAATTCTATTTCGTCTCTATGTTCATATTCCTTATCCCACAGCATACATGCCGCTGCGACATTCCCCGTCCCACAAGCAAAGGTCTCGGCTTCGACCCCACGCTCATATGTTCGAATACGCCACTCACCTTCATCAATTTGATTAATGAAGTTAGCATTTGAGCCTCGAGGGAAATCTTCATCAAAGCGAATGCGTCTGCCAACAGAATCAACATCAACTTCTTGCGCGTCATAGACCATAAATACACTGTGTTCAACACCAGTATTAATATAGTACGAATCCTGAGCATCTTCATATTTGCTAGAGAGATCGTATAGGTCAGCATCTTTAATGACGGCCATGTGAACCCAGATCACATCACCTTCAATACCCGAAGAGTAGAGCCCACTTCCCGTGGTAAATTTAAAGTCAGTATTCTTTGTTTGCGTCGTACGGCGATAGAAGTCAGTAATGGCGCGAGTTGCGTTTCCACACATACTCTCTTCATTGCCATCGGCATTGAGGTAGCGCATATGAAAGTCATACTTGTCACTACTTTCCAGAAAAACCACACCATCGGCACCAATGCCAAAGCAGCGCTGACATAGTTGCTGCCATTTTTGTGTGTTGCCAACGTCTTGCTTCCCATCGCGATTATCAATGAGAATGAAGTCATTTCCATTAGAGCTATACTTACTAAACTTTGTCATAAATTAATCATTTCATTATTTTGCGTATTTGACTACTCCCGCCAATTACACATCGCACCACTGCCACATAGCAAAATTTTGTAGCCAGATTACCAAAACTTGGATAAATTTAAGTTTCAAAATTCCAATTGAGGGCCATTAGCTCAGTTGGTTAGAGCCCCCGGCTCATAACCGGGTGGTCGCAAGTTCAAGTCTTGCATGGCCCACCAAATATAAAAACCACCCTTGCGGTGGTTTTTTTATTTTCCACCAGCGGTACGCGCCACCTTTTGAAGATTACAACGACTTACAAATTTAAAATGACTTTTTTAGCTTCTATTAATGGATTATTTAACATTTTATAAATATCGCTAATACAGCATGACATCAAACGTAAGAACAAACTTATACTCCAATCAAATTTTGGGAAAAACAAAAATAATTAACTGCTAAAGAATTGAAATACTCAAAAGGTGGCGCGTACTGATCAGGGAAGGGCGAGAGAGCATCCCTCTCACACCACGAAACCAATTCTAAAAATGAAGCCGAACAAATTCGAGTCTGCATGACTTAACAACAAAAAAGCCTTCTATAGAGAAGGCCCTTATTTTTAAAAATAAATTTAAGACTCAGCTGTGGTGGGATCAATAATAGTTCCAACCTTAGCAATACTAGTAATAGGAAAATCACCCTTATGTGCGTGTTCCCTAATAAGATCTTCATTAGGAGCAATGTACTCACAATAGATCTTATCATTTGTTACATAGCTTTGTACCCACTGAATACTTGGTCCCATTTCCTCTAAAACATCACAAGATTTCTGAGAGAGACCTTGTAGATCCTTTTGCGATAATTTACCAGCACCAGCAAGCTCCCTTTCAATGATGTATTTTGGCATGATAACTCCTTAGTTTAGATTATGTACGATGACTCTACACCTAAAGTGTTAACCAACTATTAAAATTAATAGTAGAAAGTATAATAGTGTTCAATCCATTTAGATCAACAACACTGAGGAAAAGTTATTTTGAAAAAATACTAATTATTCTCAATTCTGATTTTTTATTGAAATTATTCACCCAAATTTCCCCTCTTCCATACATAAGCCCCGTTGACTTACAGAAAAAGGAATCTTGATCTTGTTTTAGAATTATTCTTTTAATTTTTTTATTAATAATAGAATCGTAATTTTGTATAAATTCACTTTTGCTTTTCACAACTTTTTTCTCAGAAAGCCTCAGAGGATAGTTAATCATACTGGCAAGTTCTGTTTTTTTATCTTCTTTAATATGGCCAACTAACTTGTTGTGAAATTTTTAAATAATTTTATAACTCTCTCCACGAATTAGTCTATCTTTAGTTAATGGTGTGAATCTTCAGGTACCCAATAGGGTGCTGTAATTATCAAATAAATAAATTCGTCATTACCATCATTTATAAAGGCATGCTTTTCATTCGGTTTCGTATAGACCAAACTTCCGGCCTTAATATGATTCTCGACTCCATTAATAATTGCCCTTCCTGTACCGCTAATTACAAAGTATGACTCTTCTCTTTCTTTATGATAATGCTCGTCTGACTTTGTACCTGCAGGAAGTTTTACAATTGCAACTGTATGGTGCTCGCTTGCACCTGTTGAGTCATGCCTTCCAACAAGTACGCTGAACATATCTCCACCTGGAAAAGTTTTAAAATTAACATCTTTTACTGAGTCGATAATTTTCATCAAATCTCCAATAATTTATAAGGTGGCGCGTATCTTTTTCTTAAACTTTTAGAATCGTATCTAAGACGATATCTGATACTTGATGTGATGACCAAGATGAAACTAAATTAGATGTTCTGATATAAACATAGCTAAAAAAACAAGACCCTAAGAACACAAGACATTTAAACTCAAATGGATATTGAGTATGTGTACTAACCATAATCAATGATGGAATGACTATCGCAATCCATTTATTGCGGAATAATGCTAGAGTAACACCAACAAGTAGGGCCCTATAACTTATTTCTTCATAATAATTAGAGAAAATATTCCCAAGAATACTTTGAGAGTTAATTAGAAATTGAAAATCATATCCGCGGATTAACCAATAAATAATAAAAAGCACAGATAAAACAAGAGCACTTACGATACCATATAAGAGGGCCGCCTTTATATTAACTAAATACTTTGGGAGTCTTATTACGCCTAATTTGTAAGCAATAAAAATCATAATATATGAGCAAATCGCGCTAAATATTGATCCATAAATAAGTAAGTGACTAAAAAAAAGCTTTGGTTTTAAAACTCCGTTTTTAATATAACCATAGAAAAGATTCATTAAAATATCTTTCCCATAGTACCAACTTACATAATAAATAGTTATGGCCATGATAAATACGGCCACTCTTTTTAAAAGTTCGCAATCTTCATAGTATAATTTTTCATTTAAATTAGAATTCATAACCTCTACTTTCATTTATTCTCATATAATCGTCTATTTCATAGGTGCATATATCATTTTCAATATAATGACAGAATTAATAGAATTGAGGTCATAATTGGAATCATTACAGAATACTGTCTGAAAAACATACAAGTCTAACTAAACTATACCGTACGCGCCATAAAAACGATGATTAGCTACAAGTAGGATCAATATCCACGTCGCAAATTCCGCACATCTCTTTCTTATCAGCATACTGTGTGTTTTCACAGTAGCCAGCATAGTCACCGTGGTCTAAGTGATCTTGAACTGCGTTTTTGTTGATTGTGATTTCCTTGGCCTTATCTGGATTTCCTGGAGGCACGTGACAGATAATAATCTTGTTATCTTGCTTTGGGCATCTAAGAAGTGGTCTTCCTTTGGCGAAGATAGAAGACGTTGCCATGGCCAATACTAAGAATGTGATTGTTGCTTTCATAATTCCTCCAAAATCTCCTTTATTATAACATCAAATAAGGAAGCTCCTGCTTTTGTTAAACCATTAAAAATACGAGAATTTTCAAGATTACTTTAATCAATAATTAATATTCAAACACTCAACATATTGAAATCCTTATGTATAATTATGAGTGATCGAAAGTTTTGAGGGATATATGCCAAATACAACAATCAGAGAAAGTTACGACTATATTATTATTGGATCAGGTTTCGGCGGTTCGGTTTCAGCACTAAGACTTGCTGAAAAAGGATATAGTGTCTTAGTCGTTGAAAAAGGGAAAGACTTCTCTGATACAACGAAGTTTCCAAAAACTAATTGGAATCTTCCAAGGTGGATGTGGCTTCCTCAGTTGAAGTTCTTTGGTATCCAGCAATTGACCTTCTTTAAGCATATTTCAGTTCTAAGTGGCGTTGGTGTCGGTGGCGGATCTCTTGTCTACGCAAATACACTTCCAAAGCCTAAGTCACAATTCTTTAATCACGGCCCTTGGAAAGATTTAAATAATTGGGAAGAAGAGCTCTCTCCATATTACGATCTTGCTTGGAAAATGCTTGGTGCAGAAAAGACAAGACACTATGGTGATGCAGATCACACAATGCTCGAACTTGCTAAAAATATTGGACGAGAAGATTACTTTGATTCAACAAAGGTCTCTGTCTATTTTGGAGAAGAAGGTAAAGAAGGTGTAGAAGTAGCAGATCCATACTTTAATGGGAAAGGCCCAAGCCGCTCTGGCTGTATCTCATGCGGTGCCTGCATGACAGGTTGTCGTCATAATGCAAAGAATACTCTTGATAAGAATTACCTCTATCTTGCACGACAACTTGGAGTTGATATTCTTGCTGAAAATAAAGCAGTAAAAGTTTCACCTCTCGATGGTGCTAATGGAAAGACAGGTTACGAAGTTACTTTAAAAGAATCGACAAGGTACTTTGGAAAAAAAAGAAACCTGAAGGCCAATGGGGTTATCTTTAGTGCAGGTGTTCTAGGAACTATTAACTTACTACTTGATTTAAAAAAGACAACGCTTCCAAAATTATCACCAGCTCTCGGTGATACTATCAGAACAAATAATGAAGCGCTTATTCTCAATACGACCTATAGGAAAGATATTGATATGACCAAGGGAGTTGCTATTGGTTCAATTATCGACATTGATGAGCACTCTCATCTTGAGCCAACTCGTTACGGCAAAGGATCGGGATTCTGGCGTGTGCTTATGGTTCCAATGATTTCAGAGCCTAATTTCTTTTTAAGAATGATTAAGCTTGCGATAGAGCCATTAAGAGATCCTATTAAGTGGTTTAAAGTTTTAACAGTAAAAGATTTCGCAAAACAAACAAATATCCATCTATTTATGCAGCACCTTGATAGTACTCTAAAATTCACAAAGGGTATTTTTGGAATGAAGTCAGTTCTCTCAAAAGGAGAGGCCCCTACTGCGTTTATTAAAACAGCACATCAAATGGCCAAAGAGTACTGTAAAATCATTGATGGAAAGCCAATGGTTATGTTTACTGAAACCTTAACAGGGATTCCTTCGACGGCACATATTCTGGGAGGAGCATGTATGGGAGAAAGTGAAAAAGAAGGTGTTATCGACAAAGACAATAAAGTATTCAATTACGAAAATATGTATGTCTTTGACGGATCAATGATCTCAGCGAATCCTGGAGTTAATCCTTCATTATCGATTACTGCAATTACTGAATATGGAATGAGTAAAATACCAGCTAAGAGCAATTAAGATACTGGTGGCCACTTAAGGCCACCTACTTCCCATGCCAGACGACAGAATATAAATCATGTCTGCGATCTTTTAAATTTTTCACAGCTCCATTTTGTCTTGCTTCTAAAAGTGTATCAATTCTTAAGTCTGCAATTGCGACCATCTCAACATTTGGCGTTGTATCTGCAGCAATTCCATCTTTTGCAAAAGGAAAGTCACATGGAGTTAGAATACAACTTTGAGCGTATTGGATATCGACATTGTTTACACGAGGAAGGTTTCCAACATTTCCGGCCATGGCCACATAGATTTGATTTTCAATGGCACGGGCCTGACAACAAAACTTCACACGACAATAGGCTTGTCGGTTATCAGTTAAGAATGGAACAAAGAGAATGTTTATCCCTTGATTGGCGAGGTGTCTTGTGAGCTCTGGAAACTCACTATCGTAACAGATTAAAACACCAATCGGGCCACAGTCAGTATCAATAACCTTAACCTCATCTCCCCCTTCAATATTCCACCAATATTGTTCATCTGGCGTTGGGTGGATTTTTGCTTGTTCGTGAATCTGTCCATCACGAAGGCAAATATAGCTAATATTATGGACACGATCCCCAACTTTTGTTGGATGAGAACCAGCGATAATATTGACGTTATACTTTACAGCGAGGCGCTGAAAGAGCGCTTTTACATCTTCTGTGTAAGCAGTCATATGCTCAATTGCAACATTGGCCTCAACTTCTTCATTTTTGATTGAAAGTAGCTGCATCGTAAACAATTCTGGAAATAGAACGAAGTCAGCACGATAGTCTGCCGTTACATCAACATAGTATTCAACAAGATCTTCAAACTCCTTGAAGCTAGAAATACCTCGTTGTTGATACTGAACACTAACGACTCGAACTGAGTTTTGCTGAACAGGGCGATCTTTCTTACTCTCTTGCGCTTGATATTCAGGGTTCTCCCAAATCAAGTGAACTCCATATCCCATCGACTCTTTATCAGTAGGAAGATATTTTTCAAGAACACCTAAAACTTCAAAACCATTTCGAAGTTGGAAGCCAAGAGTTGTATCTCTAATTTTTTTCTCTTTTACTTTTTCAATATAATCTTCAACACTTTCAACTTGTTTGATACGTCGATGTAAACTTGGAATACGACCGACAAATACGATACCTTTTAATCGCTCATACTTAACAAGTCTTTTTCTAGCATTATATAATCTTTGACCTATTCGATGACCACGAATTGATGGGTCGACACAAGTTTCATAACCATAGAGATAATCACCATCTTCGTCATGAGTCGAGCCATATCCCCTTCCTGTAATACTGGCCCATGTGTGTTTTTTAAATACTGTTTTTTCAGGAAGTAGTATACTTGCCGAGTAGCCAACAATTTTACCATTTAGTGTAGCAACAAAGTTTCCTTCTGGATAATTTGTAATCTGACCGCGAATCATTCCCTTTGTATAATCATCAGGAAACCCAGTATAAGAACGGGCCACTAAATCATGAATTCCATCAATATCTTTTAAATTAGAAAGCCTTACTTCAAGCTTCACATCTTTTGCTTTTATCGTCATTTCATCATCCTTGATAAATCTATTTTATCAATAAAATCGCTGCTTTCAAGGCTCACTTAAGTATTTAAAATCTTTAGAGAAAATAAAGCTTTTTTACAATTTTGGACCATGTTACAATTAACATATGACAGCAAAGCGTGATGAATTCACTATCATTACTACATTCAACTGCAATTGGGATTGTACTTACTGCATAATTGATACTCATGAGCGCAATAAAAAGAATCCAATTAGCAAGGAGATGCTGCTCGACAAAGTTTACTCTGTTACAGAAGGTGCACAAGTAAGCTTAAGCGGGGGTGAGCCAGGCCTTATCGATCCCAAAACAATGGAAAAGGTTTTTGATCATTTAGTAAAACTGAATTGTACTATTGATGTTTTTACAAATGGTCTTTTTATCAAAAGATACGGTGATAAGTATTTAAAACATATTGATGAAGTCCTTTATCACTGTGTTGAGTATCTAGATCACGAAATCGAATTTCCTGACTTAGATGAAGAACAAGTCACCTACGTAATTATTGTAACAAATGATAATCATCATCAAGTTGATGACTTCCTTGATCGCTACCCTCATATTTCATTCAAACTGGCCTGTAACTCGAAACATGGCCAAACCCTGAACCGTGGTGATGCCTTTAAGCTATTTATGAGAAATAAGCATAGAATTAGCGAAGATAGTTTTGAAACTCTCTTCCGCTATCACTGTGATTGTAACCTTATCTAATAATAGACCTTGATCGAACTACTTAACTCGTCTCTTAGAACTTGAGCAAAGTCTAAAATAGCACCGCTTTGATTAACAAGATTTAACCAATCATTCGCAGTCATTTCGACAAATTCATTATGAGCAACGAGTGTTAGAACAAAATCAAAGCCGCTGTTTTTATCTTTTTTATGATCACGATAAGGATCATAAGCTTCGACAACTCGATCACTTATATTCTTAAGTTCTTCATAGACTTGCATCGCTCTAGAGTCTCTAAAGTCATTACAATTCTTTTTATACGTAAGACCTAGTACGAGAATTTTATCATTATTCTTAGTTAAGGAAATAACCCTACTTACAATAGACTCAACCATAGAATCATTTATACGGCGTGAGTGAAGTATTATAGAATCTGAAGAGTTATCTAGGAACTTAGAAAGGTAGTGCGGATCAACACTAATACAGTGTCCACCGACAAGGCCCTTATTAACATTTGGGAAATTCCACTTTGTTCGTGCAAGCCTTAGGGCCTCATTGAAATCGATACCTTTGCTTATTGCACCAAGATAGAATTCATTCATCATGGCGATATTGATATCTCTAGACGTATTTTCTAGAAGCTTAGCAAATTCACTTGCAATGATGTCATAGCTTCTCTCAACTTGCTTAAATATCTTATTATAAATTCCAACAAGTTCTTCAAGCTTCTCACTAGACTCACAGGCTACAACCTTAACAATGTCTTCAAACGCTACAGTATTATCACTGGGACTAATTCTTTCAGGAGAAAAAGCAAAGTTCACATCATCCCTACCAAGATACTCTTTAAGCGCGTTTGTAGTACCAGGTACGACAGTTGATTCGATAACTATCGTATCTCCAGGGTTCAGGTAATCTCTAAGCCCCTCTATGGCCTTAATAACAAGATCCTGGTTTGGTTGTTGATTAGAGTCTATAGGAGTAGGAACCGTAATTAGATAGAAATCAACGGCCTTTAAAGCAGATACATCAGAGCTGAAATTACAGCCACATTCAAGAATGTCATTTTTAGAGAACTGATTAGACGGATCGACACCTTCCTTTAGAAGGTTGATCTTTTCTTCATCAATATCATATGCAATTGTTTCAAAGAATTGTGGGAATCTAACAGCTAAGTTGATTCCCACATATCCGACACCGATAATGGCGATTTTTGTCTTATTCATTTTTTTATTCTAAAGGTGCTATAGGAATAGAGCAAACCTCTTCATACTTATGTGCATCTTCACCATTACAAAGAGCATTCATTAGTAGATTTACTCTAAACTTGAGTTCATCGTTTTCACGCTTAAGCTCTTTAATGGCGGCAGTGTTTACTGCTGGCATTTTTGTATATTGTACATTCAGTAAACCAGTTTCAGGATCTCTCTCAACAACTTCAGGAAATACCTTTTCTAAATCTTGTGCGATATAACCAATATCTTTTCTTCCAGTATCCTTCCACACAAATGAAACACCTTTTACTCTTTCAAGTTTATCTAGTACCCCATCTAATACTGCTACATCATCTTTAACACTTTCGTCTGAAAGGAAGTTAATGTACGAACCGTCATATAAATTAATAACTCTAGTAGTGGTAATTGTCGAACTTGGATCACCTATATTCAAATTACCATATAAATTCAAATGCGCTACTTCTTGTGATTTACCAATTGTCACACTTGGTCCATATGGATTTAAATGTAAGCCTCCAGTTGATGTACCATTTGACACCTGAATCTCATTTTCATCAAAGGCCATAAAAGTTGAACCTGCTCCCATAACTTTAAGAGGCGCATTCGCAGGTGCTGTTGTTCCATTACTAATCTCTGAAGATCCTGCACCACCACCAACTTGGACACGGCCAAATGGGTTTAATTCAAGTGGACCACCATTCGTTTGTATAGAACTATCATCAACAGATAAGTATCGACTTGCACTTCCTAGTTTTACTCGTAAAGGAGCATTGGCGGCACCAGCATCACCAATTGCAGCAGAATCACTACTACCAATAGTTACAGCATTAGTAATTGAAGTATCTGGCGTAGTTTTAAGAGTTGTTAGCTTAACGTCTTTACAACCACCATCGACTCCATCAATTGTTCCACCTAGATTTCGACAAGCACTATCAAGGAACTCATCCGCTGTACTATAACAAGACTGTATTTGTCCTGCAGCATTTACAACGACCATCATGCTGATTCGCTTTGTAATATCGATACTACCAACAGAACTCTTCTTAATAACATCATCACTTGTTCCAACTGTTCCCTTTCTAAATGTGATGAGTAGTTGTGCTTCTAACTTTGTAAAAGGGACTGCTCCAACTGTATAATTTTGAAGAGAACCATAAGTACCTGTCTTAGGATCAAAGTATCTTCTTACCTGCATTGAATTAACGTTTACAGTATCTGGACCTGCACCTAATTCCTTACCTATTGTATAGATATTATCGTCATTTGCATCTTTAATCGCTGGTACATTTTGAGTAGTTGAATAATTAGGAGCATTACCGATATCTATTCCTTGTAACGTATTCTTACAGGCATCTCCATTAGATAAAATCCCCGTAATTCTTTGTGTTTCTTGCTGAACATTAAAGACTTGAGATGCACGCTTAGAAGTTCTGTTAATATTACTCATCATATTAACAACCGCAAGCGATAGTACACCGATAAGACCGGCCGCAACCATTACTTCAGCGAGAGTAAAACCAAATTGATTTGAGTTATTTTTCTTCTTCATTGAGACACCCCAGAAACATGCAATATGCTATAATTATAAGTGTAATTAAAATTTGATGCATTATTATTAACTAAATAATTTTACCAATAGATAAAATTACTGCAAGTGGCTGAATTTATGACCAGACGTAAAATGATAGTAAGTGGTGGCCTTGGCTTCCTTGGTAGCGAAATCGCCAAGAATTTCTTTCAAGAATTCGACATCACGATAATCGACAATTTATCGACAAACGTCCTTACAATAGACGATTTAGCACGTATATGTGGTGAAATCTCGTACAAAAATATGGACTTGGCCAATATGTCTGAAGAGGATAAAATCTGGCTTAATACTGAACTAAAAGACACCACAATTTTTTGTCACTTTGCTGCCGCTGTAGGAGTAAAAAAAATTGATCAATCACCTAGAGATGCAATCATTAATGAGAACAAGATAAATCACGATCTACTACCACTTTTGGCCAAATTCAAAACAAGGTTGATCTTTGCATCAAGTTCTGAGGTTTACGGTAACCAAGAGGATTGTAAAGAAGAGCAAAATCTACAAATAGGCTCTCCCGATACACTTAGATGGGGATATGCCTGCAACAAGCTTATGACAGAGTTCTTAATCAAGAGTCACGAAATTCCACATATTATTTTAAGACTATTTAATGTAACAGGACCAGGACAATCACCTGAGTATGGCATGGTTATTCCTAAAATGGTTAGGGATGCTAAAAGAGATGGAAGAATACAAATATTTGGAGACGGAAAACAAACGAGGGCGTTTTGCCACGTTAAGGACCTTATCAGCGCAATGAAATATCTTATCAACGAAGATCGATTTGATAATCAGACAATTAATATTGGAAATGATAAAAATCGAGTCACGATCGAAGAATTAGCAACTCAAATCAAGTTAACATTAGATAAAAGTATAAAAATAGAAAAGATACCTTTTAACCATGAGTATAGTAAGAATTCAAAAGATATTTTGAAGAGATCTCCAAATATTGAAAAACTAAAAAGCTTCTATACTCCTAAAGTTACACTTCAAGAAATAATTAAAGACATAGTGCAAGGTTATGATGAATAAATTGGATAAACCTATATTAATGATTCATGAAGTATATGAATGGATGCTTAATTTGGATCTTTCAGAATATATCATTACATTTGATGATGGTCTTTATTCTCAGTACAAATACTTAGAGCATTTCTTAAAATTTGACACACCAAAAATCTTTTTTATTTCTACAAATATAATTTCTCCAGAAGACGAAATTCAAAATAAAGAGACAATTCCATGTGCAAGGGCACATGAGCTTTTCTTTAAGAATAAAGTAACAAATAATTATATGAAATGGAGCCAAATTAAAGAAATAGCAAATACAGCAAATTGCTATATAGGTGGCCACTCTCATAAACATAAAGATCTAAGAAAAAATATAAGTTTAAAAGAACTACATAGTCACTTAAAAAATGATACCGACACGATGATAAGTGAATTCGAGAAGAAAGGAATTCAAATCAAAGACTTTTGTTTTCCATATAATTACGAAGCGCCATTATATAAAGAAGTCTTAAAACAAAAAGGTATTACTAATATATATGGGAGCGGACGAATCGCAATTGAGGAACTCAAAAATGCAATATAACAATCAAGACATTATTGCTATTGGAGAAGGATCCCCTCTAAACATAAATTGGGAGATGGTATCTCATTGTCAATTTGACTGTAGTTATTGCTATTACAGACCTTTTACAAGTGACACTAATTATACAACATTAAGTAAAATCGTTTTAAAGAAACTCAAGGCAATAGAAGAAGACTTCATCATTAATTTAATTGGTGGTGAACCCACTCTACACCCAAATTTCCTAGAAATAATTGAAGAATTAATTAAGATTGAAAAATTAAGAGAAATTAGAATAGTTACAAATTTTGTAAAACCTGAGAATTTTTGGTCTAAAATACCTAAGAATAACAAAATCAAAATCACTGCAAGTTTTCACCCTGAATACCCAAACAAAGATTTTGTAAAAAAAGCGGATATTCTATCTGGCCAGTATAAAATTGATATTGCCTTTCTATTCACTAATAAAATAGATGAGTATAATCAATATAAGAATATATTTGATGATTTATACCGACTAGCTTCAAATAAAAAATTAACTTTAAATTGCATAAGACTACACAATGAGACACAACAACAAGTTTCATATGAAGCATATCAAGAAGTAATCGAATCCTTTATAAAAGAATGTGAAGCTAAAATAACTCTACTAGAAAATAAAGAAACAACCTTAATAAAATTAAAAAACTCGATTCACCACCTTTCTAAATCAGATTTTTTAAATCATGGTTATAATAGGCTTAAAGGTTGGAGGTGTGACATTAGGGCATTTATCATTCATTATGATGCTCAAGTATCCTATGCTTGTAAAAACACGAAAAAACACATTCTAACTTGTGACTTTAAAACGACAGCAATCACATGCCCTTTTGAAGTCTGCCAGTGTGATGATTATTGGAGTTTTGAAAAGGTAGCGCCATGAAAAACAAAGTATTAGTAGTAGTTGCCCATGCAGATGATGAAGTACTAGGTTGTGGAGCAACAATTAATAAACATATTAATTGTGGTGATGAAGTATTCATACTAGTCCTAACGGACAGTACTTCTGCACAAGGGAAAGATGTAGAAAACCGTCATCAAGAATTCCTAAAGGCCATGAATATCCTAGGAGTAGAAAAATTTAAAAAGTTAGATTTTAAAGACAATCGCCTAGATGGCCATGAGCTCATCGACATAATACAGAAGATAGAATCTGTTAAAAAAGAATTTTGTCCCAATATTGTCTACACACACTCATCTAATGATTTGAATATTGATCATCAAATCACCAATAAAGCAGTATTAACTGCTTTTAGAGCACTACCAGAGAATTTAACCACCCATATTTTTTCTTTTGATATACCTTCAAGTATTGAATTTCAATCTTCGCAATATCAACAAACAAGAAAAAACTATTTCAATTCAATAGATAGTGAGGACTTGAAAATAAAGATTAAGGCCATGTGCGCTTACGAAAGTGAATTGCATGCCTTCCCTCATCCTCGTTCGATTGAAAATTTAGAAGTTCTCGCAAAAACAGAAGGCACAAAGTGCGGGAAATTATTAGCTGAGTCCTTCTACATCGAGCGTATTATTAATTAGAATAAAATTTAGCTATAAGCTCCACGATGTAACTTATTTCATTATCTTCGAGAGTTTCGTAAAAAGGTAAGCTTAAAGATGTAGAGTAATAGCTTTCAGCACCTGAAAACACTAACTCATCTTTTTTCCAATATGAATGTAAATGAAGAGGTTTAAAGTGAATAGATGTTTGGACTCCATTATCAGCCAAATGAATTTGAAGCTCTTTTCTATTTTTAGCATGTATGACAAAAAGAGAGGAAATAATATTTTCACTATGATCTAAACAAGAGATTTGTGGAATATCCTTAAGAAGATTCTGATATCGAGCAACTCTTGATTGTCGACGTTTTATTTTTTCATCAAGAGCATATATCTGATCTTTCAAAATAACTGCACTAAGATCAGTCATATTTGCTTTTCGGCCAAGACATTCAATATCATATTCTATCGGAGAAATACGCTTAATTCCATGCAAGCGAACCTTACGTAAATCTTCTAATTTACTTTCATCAGATAGAACAAAACCACCTCCATCAGGCGATGATAGTATTTTATTAGGATAAAAACTAAAGAATGCTGCATCAACAAAATGATCGAAACAATCTTTATAAATAAGTTGAGCTAAATCTTCAATAATATCAAATCCATAGCTTTGTTTTAATTCTTTAAGCTTCTCTCTGTCATAAAGATGCCCGCCAATTGATACGGGAATAACACAATCAACTTTATGAGAATTTAATATCAATTTTAGAGACGCTATATCAATCATTCCTGTTTTTACATCTACATCACAGAAAATAACCTTATGCCCTAATCTTCGAGGTACTTCTGCAGTAGCTGCGAATGTATTCACTGGAACAACGATATTGACCTTTGAATCAGGATAAAATGTATCTATTAAAATTTCAAAGGCTGAAGTAGCGCTACTTGTACAAGTAAAATTGGGAAAATTAAATGTTTCAGCTAATATATTCTCAACCTCGCTAACTTCACGTCCACCAGTCCAGTGACCTGATTCAATCACCCTTTTAATTTCCATTGGTAATGAGCTACTAGAATATGGACGAAAAAGAGGTATTTTCATTATTTATATAAAATTTTCTCTTGGGCTTCATACACAGGGTACTCTCGCGACAAGATATCCTTTAAGTCGTAGAATGGATTGAGATTTTTTTCAAAATAAAATATTGTATTTATATTATAATCGCAGATATACATAAAAATTGGTCGACGTTTTTGAATTTCAACATATTTTAGATCGACAATTTTAATTTCACCGCTGTCTAAATGCTTATACACTTTAGAATAGAGTTGATTATAGAAAGGGAAAAGCACATTTCGATCACTTCCCCATAAATTTCTTGTTAAGGTTACAACTGTTTCACAATCGCTTTTTTTAAGATCATCCATCTTGAACCAACCATCTTCTTCGCGATAATATTCAAAAACAAGAAAACTCACAGATTCTTCTAGAAGCGTAGGTAGAATTGTTTTTTTATTCATTACTTTACGATATTTATTCAAGAGATCATCAAAAGTAAAATTCAGTTTACGATCGATATCTGGAGCATCAGTAACAAGATACTTAAGCGCCGGCTTAAAAACATATTTACGATTACCTACAGGTATAAAATAAAAGCTTTTACTCTTACCAAATCCTGTACCGACTGGTACATCGATATCAAATTCCTCTTTTAGCTTTTTTTGAGCTGCATAAAGAAATTCAATCTTTTTTTCTCGCATGATATGTTCAATATCCATCTAGACTTCCTTCATCCTTTTGAAGTAGGCAATACGCTCTCTAACTTTATCATACTTTGAGCTAGGATAAAGATGCTCATGCCAAAAGTAGATATTCTTCAATTTTTCTTTAGGGAAAGTAGAAATAGATGCATATCCTTCACCTACTTGATAATACTGAATTGGAAAAACATCTAGTCGGCCTTCATTATAAGCCTTCTCTATTACATATTCTTCCAAGAAGTACTTCTCTACATTTTGACAATTTTTTTGCCAACGCTCATCACCATTAGTTTCATAAAGCTTCATAAGTTCTTCAAAGAAAAATTTATAAAATTCACTTTCGCGGCGAGAAATGATAAATCCAGTATCGAGAGGATTATCCCAATCTTCTCCGATAAAACGCTGGTCTTTCTTAGAAATATCATCATACTGCCCTACAACAATCTTATTTTCATTGTAAACGACATCAAATAAATTTGGATCAATTGGTTTAATTAAATTCATATCGAGATCAATATGAATTAGAATATCTTCCTCTAATTCCTGTTCAAGAAGCATTCCACAAAAAGGAACATTCACAAAACCTGATTCAAAATACTTTGTTTCTTCGTGATACTTTTCTATATAGGTAACATCTAGTTCCTTGAATTTCTCTTTAGTCTTTTGCGAAACAGTATTGTGAGTTGGGCAATAAGTATATATTGGAATATCCTTCAATTCACCAGCGTTAGTTCGCCAATTCTCAAAACAAAGAATCGCCTCATCTTCATAATGTCTTTGATTTTCAAAAGTAATCCCCTTCTCATCGTTAGTGCTTTGGCCATTACTTTCAATCATTGTTATAAGTGCAATCTTCATATGTACTACTTTGTATAATCGATATATTCATCGTCTCTATTTATATCCAGGGTAGAGCAATGTATCCCACCACCAAATATTTCACAATTCTCTAATCTAACAGGATGAGGTTTAAAACCATGCTTATCTAAAAGTTCAATGACATTTACAGCACTTTCACTTACTAAAACATTTTCTTCATCAACACTTACTATATTGATATCCATCCCACGTGTACTTGCAAGTTGAATATCGATATCCGTTTTACCGGATTCAATAACTGGCTCTGCCTTATAGTCATCAGGAAATAAACAATCCCAATTTTTAAATTTATCAGGCAAGAAATCTTTTATATTTCGATACTTAGGATTTACTAAAAATGTACCAGGCTTAAGGCAAACGAGAACACCATCAATATGATTATCCGCTACATTAACAATATGGAAATCACTCTCGGGAAAAAATGACTTCACCCATTCAAGTCCTAGATAGTGATTATAAGAATTAACATTCACAATGACATCTTTCCCAATACGTAGAAATTGTGCTCCATCAATGGCCATTGTATATTTAGAACGATCAAAATTTTCATAATCTCTTACTGAATCCCAAGGACTTAAATCCATAGTTTCTTCAATTAACTTATTGTGTGGTGAGCGAATCCATTTTCCACCGCGTCCCCCATCAAATAATCCGTTGTACACATTATACAAAAGGGTATTTTCAAAAAATCTATTTCTTACATAAGTTGGAGTTTCAATAATATAGTCACGATATACCAAAGATACATCACGTACATTACTGGCACTTGAAAGCTCTGTTTTATAATCAGGCGTTTTAATTGTTACGACCTGCCCCAATCGCTCAGGACGATATACTTCAATACCAAGTCTTTCAAAAGTGTTTGCCAAATCATCGAGCTGTTTGTTTCGTTTTAATAGAAGATCATGATTCACATAGTATTCTTGACCAGCATGTTCTAGCCTATCATATACTGCATGTGTTAAATTTTCTCCGTAGAAGTGCTGGAAAGTAAAATCAGCGATACGCTTACTAATCTCAAGTTCTCGTCCAACTATTATAGAGTTTAACTTACCAAATGAGGTATTACTTTTAATCACGAAATATCCTTAATACTTTCTAAATCATCATATTCAAAATCATTCATATAAAAATCACAATTAAGTTTACACTGCGTGGTATTTCCTAGAGCTTGATAGCAGTTACAAAATTCTTTTGAAAATTTTATAAAATCAGAAAAAAACTCAAAAGTACTCTCATATGAATAGATATTTACTGGCTTTACTTCTGTACTTGCATAAATAAAAGAAACGCACGGATAACAACTTCCATCAGAGTTGATATAAATTCTTTTAAACCAGGGCACAACAGGCTTTGAATACTTCTTATCATAAAGAAAATCCATATTCCCTTTAACACTTCTCTTTCTTGGAGGCTTAATTTTTCTCGTAACTAATGTAGTATCTCTAAATAATAAATCCAGGCTAAATTTTTTATTTATTAATTCCGCAGTTTCAATTGCATATTCTTCGTTAAGTTCATGCCTAGAAAAAATTGGTTCAATATTTAAAAAGTTTTTTGTTTGTTCAATATTACTTAAAACTTTAGTAAAACTACTTCCACAACGTGTTAGTTCATGTATCTCTTGTCTTGGTCCATCAATGGCAACCTGAAAGACCATGTTTTTATATTTTTTTAGTTTATCCACATCGAGACTGAGTAGGTTTTCCCCATTAGTTGCAATAAGGATATCTTGTGAGAAATTTTCCCCCAATGAAATGAGGATATTATTAATATCACTATGCTCTAATGGTTCACCATCATTACCACAGACAAAAACTTCTTTAGGGTTAAATTTTTTGATTATAGGCAGGACTTTTGAAAAATCGAGCTCTCTTCTATTTTTATGACCAGGATTAAGGCTTGGACAACCCTGGCACTGTAAATTACAGCTGTTATTTAAACTAAGTTCTATGAATTCAACAAACTTATTATATTGCATTATAGAATCTCAAGCTCCCACATATCCATTAGTCGCTTGCAGTTCTTTTCACAAATTTGACAACATTCATATTCGAAATTTTGAATTTTTTTATAATCAAGATCCCACTTTTCTAAGCGACTTTCTTCAAGCCATACATAACATGGAAAGACTGTACCATGCTGATCAATATGAATACTTTTATTGTGAAATGAGCGACAATCGATATCATAATCTTTACTACCACTAACTTTCTCGCCCCATTTCTTCTTGGCCGAGTTTATAATGACATCATACTTTCTCTTAAGTTCAGGCGTAATAAGCATTTTATCGAGATTAAAAGGGTTCTTATATACCTCTGTTTCTCGGCGATACAATGTTTGCGTCAAATTGATATTACTAAACTCATTTAAAAGTTCATCCATACTTCCATTTTCAAGATCTTCAGCATTGTAATCGAATAAGATATGTTGGATATAATCAATTCCATAGGGATTTGTTTCACGAAAGGCCTTCGCATTGGCCCTAATATTAGCAAGACTAGTATTAACTCGATAGATTTCGTGAAGCTCTTGTGTTGAACCACAAACTGTAAAGTAGACACTATCATCAGGACCTAATATCGTACCTAACTCGGCCCACCATTCAGGATTGTGCGTGTCACCATTTGTACATATTTCGATAGCGATATCTCTTTTTCTTAAATAACGACAAAGATCAAAAATAGAGCGATATAATGTTGGTTCAGAGAAAGCACCTACCAAATGTACATACTTTGCATTTGGAAACTGATCTAATTGATTAGTAATCTCATTCAAGTGTCTCTCATTATATTTAACTTCAATATGCTTATAGTTACGAGCACACAAAGGACACTTTGCATTACAAGTACCTGTGAGATCAATTTCAATTCTCTCACTACGAATAAGGGCATCATTACTAGCAGACAAAGTCTAACTCCATTACATCAATTAATTTTTGAATTCTTCTTTCACATTTAAAACAGTCTTTAAATTTAAAGCTTAATACTTCACCATAATCAAATACTTCTCCAGAAAAATGTCCTGGTCCCTCATATTCAGCATGGCCATAACAAGGTGATATTTGTCCAAATTGATCAATATAAATTTTACGATCTCTAAGACTCATGCATTTTATTTCAATATCCTCACTCTCACCTGGTGATGGTTTTATATTAAATAAAGCATCAATCGCTCTTTTTCTTTCATCTTCAGGACGTATTAAATCCTTATCAAAGGATTTTACATACTCATTAAATGTTCGCTGTCCTTCAGTGTCGACATTAAAAGTTTTACTAAAGCGGGCAATTATGTTCTTCATCGCCTCGCTTTCATAATCTTCACGATTATATTTGAACATAATATGCTGTATATGATCGATCCCTTCTTTATTTGTCGAAATAAATCCTTGATGATTATCCAAGATATCTTGAAGTTTACTACCTACACGATATTTTTCGTGTAGCTCTTGTGTTGAGCCACAAATAGTAAAATAAATGCGATCATTTGATGATAGTATCTCTCCTAGTTCGGCCCACCATTTAGGATTATGAGTACTACCATTTGTAAATAGTTCGATAGCAACACCACGTTCGACTAAGTATCGACAAATATCTTTAACTTCAGGATGAAGTGTTGGCTCAGATATATTTCCGGCCATGTAAAAAACTTCAAGATTAGTGAAGGTATCTAATTGTTCTTTTATTTGCTCATAGCTTCGTACATTACGTTTTAATAAATGACCCGCATGTGCGTAGTTTCTTGTACACAGAGGACAGCGTAGATTACAAGTACCCGTTAGATCCATTTCAAGCTCTAAGATTTCACTACGATGTAATGTCGTCTGTTTACAGCTCATTACCCCATCCTCTCTAAACCTATATCTTCTAGCATTTTTGTCGTCATGGCTTCACACTCATAGCAGAAGTCATATTTAAATTGATTAATTTTTGAATAATCTAAATTAAATTTCTCACCAACATTATAGATACGATAGAGAAAGCATGGAAAGATTTCACCCCATTGATCAATGGCCACAAATTTCTCTTCAAGACTTTTACAACGCATCTGACATTTAATTTCACCAGATTTATTTCGTTCGTAACGTCTCTTAGCATGACGAGAAATTAGGTTATAACTTTTTGCCAAATCTGCAGTTAATGCAATGTCATTTTTTTCATCTTTAATGAAACCAAATCTTTCATTGTATGGAAGAGTATTAATATTATACTCACGACTAAAGCGAGAGCGAATCTCTTTCATCGCATCACTTTCAAAATCTTTAGCATTATATTCAAACATGATATGCTGTAGATAATCGATATCGTACTTACATCCTTCTTTAAAAGCTGCATGATTGTCTAACACTTGTTGAAGATTAGAACGAACACGATATTTTTCATGTAGTTCTTGAGTTGATCCACAAATTGTAAAGAATACGTGATCTCTAGGACTCATCATCGAACCAAGCTTTCGCCACCAATCTGTCGTATGTAGAGAAGCATTCGAATAAAGCTCGACTTCAATTTCACGACCAATTAAATATTCCATTATCGTGAAGAATTCTTTATGGAGTGTTGGCTCAGAAATCATTCCGGCCATACAGCACATCTTAATATTTGGGTATTCATCAAGTTGAGCAATAATCTCACTTGCTGGTCTTTCATTATATTTAACTAAATGCTTAGCATTTGAATAACTTCGTGAACAAAGTGGACAGTCGAGATTACATGTTCCTGTCAACTCGAGTTCTATTTCAAGAATATCTTCTTTTGCTAATGAATTTGGTAATTTTTCCATAACTTACCTACTTATAGTCACACTCTGGATAATGGCCACGACGATAATGTTGTACATCATCAATTTTATCACCATCAACAGGATAGACCTTTTGTACATTTGAAATTTTCTTTTCTACGCCATCACATACAAAGAAGTACATACAATTAAAACACTCCTTACCTTTTGTGTACGTGTGCTTTCTCTTTTGAGCGGCAACTTCGAAATATTCTTTTGTATCGAGAACCTTCTCTTCAATTTTCTCCACATCGTAAGCATAAATATTCCAGTCATTACGATCATAAATATGCTGATAAACACCAACGACATATTTCTCATACCCCTGCATAAAACAAAATGGGATATAGCGGACATTAATTTGAATACTATTGTTGAGACTATCAATGGCCTTTTTAATATATTTACTTAGATGTTCATAACTTTGTGACTCAAGTCGATCAGCATCTTCCCAATAATTAAGAGGAAGGAAGTTTAATTGATAAGGCATGATCTTATTGATTAATTCGACATATTCATTGAGTAGTTCTGCATTCTTATCAGTTACAGTACAGTTTATACGAACCCTAATGCCTATTTCTTGGCAATTTGAAATGGCCTTTAGCATTTTTCGAAAGGCACCCTTTCTTCCAACAATTGAATCATGATTTTCTTCATTAACTCCGTGAAGACTAAAAAGTAATTCCGTTAACCCATGTTCTTGCGATTTTTTACAGAATTCTAAGTTTGCAAACTTCGCACCATTAGTAAGTGCTGAAATATTTGTAAAACCTACTTCCTTGCAATAGTCGAGAATAGCAAACCAATCACGGTGGACTGAACTTTCTCCACCACTAAGATCAATTTCTCGCATTCCACAGTTATAGATCTTTTGTGCTCTTTTTTTAATAGTTTCTAATGGAGTCACTTTATCGAGATCATCAAGATAATAGCAAAAGTAACATTCATAATTACAGAATGTTCCCGTATCGAGCTTCGCTCTTTTATTGAATTTATCATTTATTAGCTTCAATCCTGAGTGGCTAAAAATATTATAATCCAATATGTGCTCCCAAGATTTCTAGTATGGGATCTCCCTCTTTTAAGAATATCGATTCAAAGTCATTGTCGATATCCCACTTTCTCCAGTAGAGGCCTTTATCTTCATCCCAGTAGTCTATATTATAATACACAACCTCTTTTTCAAAAAATTTACATTCTGCAATCATGCGAGGACTGCAATCAAACTTACGTGGGACGGGCGTATAGATATATCTATCAAACTTTTCAAATAAGTCTGGAATTGGCATTTCCGGGAAGTCAAAACGCTCAGAAAGGCCTTCTAAACGTCCTTCAGGTCGATTTTCCCTATTAGTTAAGCATATGAAATCACCATCAAATTGCTCAAGGAGCTCCAAGTACATCTGATCCGGAATATTTCGACAATTTTTTGTGCCATACAACAAGTTACAACGATTTGATTTTGTAGGCTTTTTAAGACGATCAAAATTGATACGTTTTTTGTAATCAATAGCATTCTTACAATCACGATAAATACGGGCATCTTGTAAGATATAAACATTATCTTTATCGTTATCTTGAAGTTCTTTATCACCACAGGCGAAGTGAAATATCTTCTGTGCAAGAATATGTTTTCCCATAAGTGATTTAGCACCACCATCAGTAAAGAGAATATTATTAGCGTGTACTAAATTAGGACGATTAACAAATATTGTATCTTTTTCAAGTTGCAACAGCTCTTCATTTGAAATGATGTATTTACCAACAACAGAATCTCTAAATGTAGGCCAATCAATATCTTCACAAAGAAGAATTCCAACTCGCATATAATCTTTCAAAAAAAGATAGTAATCAATAACCTCGTATGTATGTCCACATAGGCCATGATTATTTGCACTCCAGCTATATGTTAACCAGAGATCATAATTTTCTTTATCTAATCTAAGAATCATATTAATCCAAAAAGTCTTGAATTAACTTATCTTCATCCGTTAAGTGATAAGCTTCAAATCCATTTAATAAGATATCATTATATCGCATATTTACGGAGTCTTGAATAACACTCTTAAAGATTTCGACCTTCTTCTTATAATAAAGGCTTTCGGGAACAAGACGATTATTTGTATCAACTTTACCAGATTGGTAATACAACATTGTATCAAATTTCTCGTGTAAATTTTCGTGATGCTTATTAGCGATTTTATAAATTAGTTTTCGATCCCTGTAGAGCTCAGGTATCACAACATTCGTATAGTCTAGAGATGGCGTATTAACAAAGACATAGTTATCAACTGTATTAAGATCTTTATAATTTCCAAACGAGAATTTTAAAAGTTCTTGCTCATCAAAATTTTGATATTCATAGAATCCGTAATACTTGACCTTTTTCATCCCATAACGTCGCATTTCATGGCCTTCATTTGAAAAAACCACCAGGTCACATGGAATTGTTTCTCCAAGAAGTTTAAGCGTATGAATATCAAGAATCATACAACGCTTAGGCTTTAATTTAAAAATATCATAAACACTATTAGTAACGAGAAAGTCAGAAATATATTCATCCGGAAAATGGTATCTTTCTTTGAAAACACTAATCCAGTTGATTCTTTCTTCTTGGGTGCAGTTATAGAGGACAAATTTCACATCACTGCTTCGAGCTCTTGAGAATAAGAAATACTCGAAGCAGTAAAATAATGTTCCATTTACTTTACGGTGATCTTTTTGCGAATAGAGAATAATTCTAGAAGAATGTTGAATAATAATCCTCTAAGAACTTATTTGTAAGCTCGTCGATTTTATCAGTACACTCTTCTTCGTTAACGATTTTTCTAAAGTGATCAAATTTCTTATTAAGAGCACTGATTCTTTCAATCTGATCGCGCATATTCAGGTAATCTTCTAATTTTTGAATAAGTTCTTCATTACCTGTTTCTAAGATTTCTAAATATTTTGACTCGCGGTTTTCAGCAGTAATAAAGTAGCCCTTATCGCAAAGCTCATTATTTAAACACATATAGCTATAAAAAGTATAACCACTTACAGAAGCAAGATCCTGCGTTACGACCATACGGGCCTTTTTAATTGCGGACTCTCTTGCAAAATTATAATCGTTAGCATCACCTTCGATAATTTTGATTTCATGAGGCATTACTTCATTAAATTCAATTGGCTTTGCAATTCTTACTTCATAGCCTTCTTCTAAGGCCCTTTTGATAAGAGAAGCAGATACTGCTGAAAGATTTAATAACTTCTCATGTCTTTCAATAGGATCAAGGGTATGAGGATAAACATTCGTTACATACCAGTGTGATCCACGATCCTCTACAGAAGCTACATCATATAACATCATAATTAATTCCTTTTAAATCTAATAGTGACATCCACAATTATTGTGACATGAACATACAGCATTACAATTACAATCAGAGTTACAAATACAATCTGCTCTAATTGTATTATAGTAATTCAATAATTCTTGTACATGTGATCTAACAACTTTTTGTCCATACTTATTCCATGTTCTCGCTCCCGATGAACCACCAGCAGTAGGATCATCCGCGGTACGAGGTCTATTATCGGCCGGAGAAACACCTGTTGGTGCTGGCGTATAACTTACAGTTGAATCATTATTAGGAGAAAGGTCATTAATCTCGTTATTCATTGATGCTGATGCGGCATTTGTAATTCTAACACCAACACCAAGTGACGCCGAAGGAGTTCCTGGATTATAAAAAGGGTGTACACGATATCGTGCTAACTCCGCAGCTATATTATTTCTTAAGTTAGTTATATGACTACTTAAAACTTTATTACCCGTCGCAACTCCAGTACTTAGGGTTACACCTCTATTTGACGTACAAACACCTCGGTGCCCTGAACAAGTAGCTGTTCCTGTATTGTGAAAGGTACAGTGTCCACCACTACATGCCATTTGTGACCTCCTTTTCAATATACTCTTCTGTAGTCATTACACCAACAGAGTATATATGCTTCTGTACAGCTCGATCAATCTCACCAAAAGTTTTAAAGAAACCACATAATTCGTTAACCCAATTATCAGTCCATTTTTCAAAGAAGTCTGTTTTTTCACTCTTCTCGTGACTTGCCACAGGACAAATCATACAAGTAGTTGCAACACAATCCTGACAATCTTTGTGAATCTTCTTAAGTGGTTCTTCAAATTTTTGCGTATATGCACTTATTTTTTCAACAAATGCATCATCATTGATATCGCTATAAGCTAACTCTTCTTTATGTTTTGAATAAATCGCTCCGTGACAAGCATAGAGATTTCCACGTTGATCAATAGCGGCCATATTATAACCTGCAGAACAATGCTTGCGGTTATCTTCACCACCAAACCAAGAACATAGGTAGCGACCATTTTCTTTATAGAACTCGATTTCTCTTTTTGCAATTTTTAAAAACTCTGCCCTAAAAACCTTGATGGCATCTTTTTTCTCATCAAGAGAAAATTTTGTAATATAGTCAATCGTTGGAGAATAACTAATATTAATATCTTTTGATACCTTCCAAAGAAGCTTTTGAATGTCATGATAATCTTCCCAACATGAATAAAGATTCTCCATACTATCAATAGGAAGAGTTGCCTTCATACTTACATTAATCCCAAGATTAGCAAGCTCATAAAGGTTATTAATAACATGATTACTCGAAGGCTTTTTATTCTTCATTAAACGATAGCTGTCATTAACGGCACGGCCATCATAGGAAACCTGTACATGAAGTTTGCTTGTATCTACATTTTCAATAATCTTTCTCATATTGTGAATATTGAAAGCATTAGTATAAAGGTGAAAGTCAACATTATCGTGGTCACGATAATTGTTCATCAACTCAATAATGAAATTAGGGTTAAGAGTTGGCTCTCCACCCCAAAGAGATATGTTTAAACCATCATATTTTTCTTGGAACCAATTTTTATCCGCAAGGATACTATCAATTCTTTTAAAGATAACAGGAAGCTCATTATCAAGACGAGCCTTATCGACTTTTTCACCTTCGAAACAATAAGTACAATTTAAGTCACAAAGTGCCGACGTTGTAATTTCTAAAGTAAAGAAATTCTTTGCATATCTTTTTTTAGCTTTTGCTGGATTTTCAAAATTATAAGCGACCATTATTCTATCTCCACGTTAAGGATTTCATCTAGAATTCCGTCCAACTTTTCATCTGATACTTTCTCAACTTCTGGCTTTATCATTGAAAGAATTTCATCTGCTTCGAGCATTAGCCTTTCACCATATTCTGGTGAAATTGGCATCAAATGTTTACCCGCTTCAAATAAATGTTCAGCCGCCAAAAACATACTGCGATTTAGAGCTTTAAGATTCATACACTTCTCTTTTCAAGATTCTAGTAAAATATTCATTAGACCTAATTTCAGAAATCATGCGTTGTATTTCCTTATAAAAATGGCGATACATTATGCAAATATTTTCAATAGGTCCTTCGTTCTTAATGTTCTCATATAAACAACCTTTTCTACAGAATTTTTTTACACTACAGCTCTCACAAGCGGCCATATTCTTATATTCTGGGATTTTTAAATAAAGGTCGTCATCTTTGAAGCGATTACAGGCAATTAGCTTATCTTCTGAAAAAGATAAATGAGTGTCTCCTGCTCCGCAATAATCAATCGTTATATCTTTGGCCGTATAGCGAAGAATGTGTCTTAAGTAAGTGAGAATTATTTGTGGCATCTCGACATCATCAACATTTTCAATATACCAATCAACAAGCTCACTAAATCCTTTGTTTACATCATTTGCACTCTCATAGGTCCAAACATCAACATCTCTAATGAGAGTAAGATCAGGATTTAGATTTAAAACTTTTTTGATAAAGAGATGATTCTCAAGAAGATTACTATTTCCTGCATAAATCATGGTGTGACAGCTTAAATCATTAAGTTGTTTAATAAGCGGAAGCTTCTTTTCATATAAGTAACTTGTTGCGCGATTATCATGCTGTTTACGATTGATATCTTGCCATAGTCCATCATATGAAAGAGAAACTCGAATGTTATTTTCATTTAAAAAATCGACTTTCTCTTGATCTAATAGCAGACCGTTCGTTGGCATATAGAATTGAATATTATCTTCATTTTTTAATTCTTCAGTTACTCGAACAATCTTATCCCAATGAAGAAGAGGTTCGCCACCGTAGAAATCAACCTGAATTAACTCATCAGGATTTTCAGCGCGAACCTTCTTATATGATTCAAAAAATAAATCTGTATTGATTGATTTCTTGGAAAGCTTATCAACATTGCAGTAACTACAACTTAAGTTACAAGCTTCCGAAAAAGCAATTGATAAGACTATCATAGTAGACCTTTTATTACTTAACTTTTACCCAATGACGGCCATCAACTTGAATCTCAATATTACCATCACCGAATGTATCTTTGTGTTCTTTTTTCTTATAAATAGCAACTAATCTTTCAGGATAATCACGTTTCTCTTCAAGAGACATTTCCGTTAAGTTTCCATTTTCATCATTTGTTAATGGTGTTCCACACGGGTACTCATCGTCAACATAAGCAAGAACCCAACCTCCAATGGCTATAGGGACTTCAAGACCTGCATTACCTTTTCCAACACCAAAACCAAAAGTATCTGACGCAATACCAATAACACTTAATTGGCATCTTTCAGAGCATATACGTGCACCTTCAATAGTATCGTAATAACACTTTCCAGGGATTAATTCATCATTAAGAAGCTGATAATCTGCAACATCATTCCAAACAGCATTCCATACTCTGGCACCTCTTACATCACCTGTTGCTGTAATAGAGCCACCATTTGTGATATTTCCACCTGCATTAATATTTGAACCTACACTTAAGTTACGAGCAGCACGAATATCCAATCTTGCAACTAGGTGATTATAAGCAACAAAACTTCCACCTGAATAGTAAAGGTCAGGTCCTGTTACACTAGCTGTCGAAAATGTCGCCGTATTAAAATTTGTTAACGTACCATTTCTTAAAGTCATAACCGTATCCTCTAATAAATAATTTTCTATATTTTTATAAATCTATTATATAATAGTATCATGAAACGAAGAAATTTTATTTTATCTACAATTTTCTCGCTATTTACCTACAAATCAATTGTACACGCATTTTCGCGTTCCAAAGTAATTGACTCAGGTAACATCCTAATTTCCAATGATTTTGGAACATGTGTAACTTTAAAATCGGGAATGAATTATAAACTTCCTGAGAATCCAACGAGCGTAAAATCTTGTATTCACTTTAAGGTCGTTAAAAGTAAATTATCACAAACGCCAACAGTAAGTAGTAATAAACATATGATTGCCAATAATACGGGCCAATTTGTTATTGATAAGAATGTAGATCTTGATAAGTCACGTTTTTTTACACTTCAGTATATTAACGAGAAGATTGGCTGGATTCTTTTTTCTTAGGAAAGCAAAAAATTAAGCCTAGAAGAATTATATTTGATACAAACTCAATCTTCATAACTGCAACAGTCAGTAAATGAAAGGTAATTATTAACAGCGCCCAAATGTATAAAGCCGACTTTTTCTTAAAGTATAAGATTAGACCACTCAGTTCTAAGAAAACGATAAGTAATCCAAAAATAAAGAATATAAACGTTGGTACTTGATCTAAAACTGGCCAGCTATAACCAATACTAGAATTATAATTATATATAATTTTATGTAAGCCATTTAAATGAAGATAGCCTTGTCCTTCGGAAAAGAAACTTGTGAGAGAATAAAAAACCTTCCAAAACCCAGACATAAAATATACTAGAACAGTTAGAAGTTTAGATAAATTTAGAACATCATAACTTGGATCTTTATTATTATTTTCAAAAATCAGAATTATCGAAATATAAAGCCATAAGAATAAATCGTGGTCGATATCAGCACCATTTGTCATTCCTATTATTAAAAAGAGTAATATTGAATAGAGAATACGAAAATATTTTCGACAACAATCACTTATGGCCCCAAATGTAGAGATAGTCCATAAGCATAAAATTGGAAAAAGAAAACTTACTGGAAGAAATGAAGATATCCAATTTGTTTGTTTTTGAGATGGAAAACTCTCATATAAAAACATGCTGATAATTGAAAATGTCATTAAGTAGAATATCTGAGAGAAACTACTAATCATTTAATTAGTCCTCGACACACTAAAGAGATTCCAACTAAAAAATGGATAAATATTTCCACGATAACCAAATATTTCGCAAATGATTGAAATCGAAATAAAGGCCGAAACAATTATGACTTCAATCTTTTTCACTAGGCGATTACCTCAAAGAAATCAGGAAACGACTTCTCGACACAATCCTTATTTTCAAGATTTCCACCGCCGTTAACCAATTGGTAGAGGTAAGAAACCATAACCATACGATGATCACGAGGTGGTACAATATCAACAATTCGTCCATCTGGCTTGGTACCTATAATCTCTAGAAAATCTTCTGCTTCATTATAGTGATGTTCGATATCGTAAAGTTCCATTAAGTCCATTACAGCACTTAAGCGATCTGATTCTTTATGAATTAAGACTTCAACACTTCTAATAATTGTTGCTCCATTAGCATATGAAGCAAGGAAACATAATGTCGGTATAAGATCCGGACAATCACGACAATCGATCTCAAATCCATTTAGATTATCCATTCCATTAAAGAGTAAACCATTTGATGTGAAGTCAAATTGACCTCCAAGCTCCTCAAGTAAACCAATAAACTTACTATCTGCTTGAAAACGGTCGATACCTTTACAATTTTCAACGAGCACAGGGCCTGTTAAACACCCATAAGCTAATGGATAACCAAGAGAACTAAAGTCCACAGGAACTTCAAAGACTTGCTCACCATTTTTAAATCGTTCAATTAAATTTAGAGTCATGTCCCAATATGGGCGACTCGTTGTTAAGTTAACTGGCTCAACATCAATATCACGTGGAGATAAGGCCATAGCAAGACCTGTAGCAAACTGCGTTGATCGACTACAGTCAACTTCATAGACTCCTCTAGAAATACTTATTGGACCTTGGATTTGAAACCATGTTTTTTCATCACGTGTTACAACTGCATCAAGATCATCTAAGACACTTACTAATTCATCCATGGGTCTTTCAAACATTTTTTCACTTGGAATAAGGCTATACTTATTTTTTCCAAGTGCAAGAAGTGGAATAATAAAACGATTTGTCGTTCCACCATCACCGGAGTAAAGTTCGACCACATCTTCCGTCTCGATCTCACACTCTGGAAATGATCCACGAATAATAATTCCATCTTCTGCTTTTTCAATTGTAAGGCCAATACTTTCTAGGCAGCTTAGCATATTAACAACGTCTGTTGATTCAGGCATGTTAATGAGTTGAATGTCTTGTGGATATATTGCTGCAAGCACAAGAGCTCTATTGGCAAAAGATTTTGATGAAGGTACTTTTATTTTCTTTATATAACTCTTAGATGAGCCTGCACCATTTGCATAGGCCAATAGGTGTTGTCTAATATCATCTAAAGATACCGTTTGAATTGACGGAGAGCCAATACCATTTGGTAGAATCACTTCAATTGTATTACGACTTATTATCTTTTTATCTTTTGCGATGAATTCCATCATTTCATCAACTGGAAGTGAATCCTCCCAAGGACACATCAAGGCATCCAGCCCAAAAATACTTGAGAATTGATTTAAGAATTGGCTTTCTTCATCTCTGTGAAAAATATTAAAAATTAACTTAAGGCCCCAATAAACGGCTACACCATGCGGAAGTTCATAAACCTTTTCAATTGCATGACCTAGAGTGTGACCTAAGTTTAATACTTTTCTTATTCCACCTTCTTTGAAATCTTGCTCAACAATTTCTTGCTTATACTTTGCACAACGAAGTGTGATTTCATCAAAGCTTGCTTCATTATTAATCAAATTAAAAACTTGCTCATCAAGAAAGTAGTATTTTGCCAATTCTCCCAGACCCGAAATAAAGTCGTCTTCCGCAAGTGTTTCCAAAAATTTTGCACAGATATAAACTTTCTCTGGAAGATGGAAAGCACCAATTAGGTTTTTTCCGTATTTTGAATTAACTGCAACTTTTCCACCGATACTTGCATCAATCATTGATAGAAGTGTCGTTGGAATAACACTCCACTTAATTCCACGAAGCAATAATGAAGCAACTAGGCCCGCAAAATCAGAACATGCGCCACCGCCAATAGCAACTAGATGAGCTCCACGATGTACACCCTTTTCAATAAAGAACTCACATGCCCTTTCTACTTCAGAGATATTCTTGCAATCTTCACCAGCAGGTGCAATATAGATTTCAATCCCCTCTCGAACATCGATGAGATCAAGATAAAGACTATTAATATTAGAATCGAGCACAACGAGAATTCGATCAGAGTCAATCTCATTTAGGATTTTATTAACATCATTAATTTCATCAAATAACTTTATTTCTGACAAATTATACCTCGTACGCCTTCTGTCTTAAAAAATGATCGGCCAATACTACCCTAACCATTGACTCTACGACAACAACAGCTCTTGGTAGAATACAAGGATCATGACGTCCCTCTTTAGCATTTGCTCCAACAGTCGATGTTGGCTTGAAAGTTAAATCAAGATTGATCATTTCACCATTACTGATTCCGCCCTCGATTCCACCAAAGTTAGCACTATTAGAGCTTACTTCTTGTCCACTCATATCTGCCATCTTAGAACCTGCACCAAAAGAGAATGCGACACAAGCTCCAATTGAAAGAACAGCTTTTGCAAGATCAGCTTTTAATTTATCAAAAGCTGGCTCACCTAGACCTACTGGACAATTTTCAATATTTACTGAAATTCGACCACCAATTGAGTCTCCTTTCGCCTTTAAATCTATTAAGTACTTTTCAATTTCAGCATCTTTTGATGGATCACCAAAGTTATATGTTCCAAGATTCTGTGGAAAACTCTTAATTATATTTTCACATTCAAAAGGGCCTAATTTTGAAATAAAAGTATTAACCTTAACTTGAGGTAAAACTAGGCTCGCAAAATACCCTGCAACAACACGGGCAACAGTTTCGCGTCCACTACTACGTCCTCCACCGCGGTGATCGCGAATACCATACTTTAAATCGTAAGTGCGATCAGCATGACCTGGGCGGTAGTTATCCTTTAATTTTTCGTAATCTTTACTTCTTTGATTTGTATTGCGAATAATAACGGCGATTGGAGTCCCTAAAGTTTTTCCCTCAAACACTCCAGAAAGAACTTCCGCTTGATCAGGCTCTTTTCTTGCAGTCACACCCTTTGAGCGTCCTGGTGCCCTCTTATCTAACATTTTTTGTAGATCTTCTAAATTAAAATCAAGTCCACTTGGAACACCATCTAAAACGACTCCAAGGGCCGGGCCATGTGACTCACCAAACGTGGTCATAGAAAACATTTTTCCGAATATACTTCCGCGCATTACAACTCCTGTTTCCCTATTATCGCCTCAAATAAACAAATATTCCAATCGCGACTGCTAGGTAAATATGTTATTAATTACAAATGGAAAACTTAAAATATCTAAAAGATGTCATGGATTTAGAAAAAGTCATTGAGGGCCTAGAGTCCGCGACAGACGAAGAGTTGAAAAGAATTGATTTTTTAAATAAACAACTAGACAACAAAACAGAGTTAAATGATCAACTTAGTGTGCAACTTACTGAAACAAAAGCAAGTTTAAGTTCTCTTGAGAAAGAACTCTTTGATACAGACAAGAAGCTAGATCAGGCAAAACAGAATTTAAGTTCTGTTACTAGCTCTCAACAAGAAGAGGCCATCCAAAAAACTATATCTTCCCTAGAAGTAGATTCAAATCAAAAGCAAGATACTATTTTAGAGCTACTTGAGAAAATTGAGGAAATTGAAACTGAAATTTCTAATACACAAGAGTTTATTAAAGGTGTTAACGAGACCATTTCAGAAATTAACGAAGAAGTTACACAAATAAAATTAAGTAATGACTCTAAAGTAAATGATCTCAATAAACAAATCGATGGCCTCCTAGACGAGGTAGGTATTCGTGCAAAAGACCTATACCTAAAAGCAAAAGTTAAAAATCATCACAGTGCTGCGACATTTCTTCAGGGAAATAGCTGTGGAAGTTGTCGCTTAACTTATTCTGCAGCTGAATGTAGTGAGTTTAATAGTGGAAAAGATTTAATTCTATGCCGAGGGTGTGGAAGATTGATTCTCCCTAGCACCCTGCGAACATTATAATTTTTTATTGAAAGTAATTACCAAGCTTTCCATAGATATCAAGTAAGCTAAAATATAACTTTTGGCGACGGCTGATATACTCAACAAATTTATTCTCTGTACTAATAAGTCTTTCTTCAGCTGAGATGACATTATCAAAGTCAGCACGCCCTCTTGAATAGAGCTTATTATACTCCTTAACTGATAGAGTCGCTAACTTGTGTCTCTTTAGAACTAAATCAATTGTCTTATCAATAAGACGAATCGTATTTTTAAGAGCTTCTAGCTGATTCTTTGTTCGAATTTTAGCTAGTCTATGTTGATACTCTGTATTTAGCTTATTAATTTTCGCTTCTTTTAAATTATTCTTTTCAACAGTCATACCAAGTGGGATCACAATCTGTAGACCAACTTCGGTAGCGTCATTATCAGAACCAAATGTACCATCACTAAATACATTCCCACTACCTGCTACAGTATAACTATTTGTCTTATATGCACCACTAAGCTCGATTGTTGGAAATACTGAGTTATCGTACTTTTCAATTGCACTTTCCAAAGCCTCTAGCTTCTTATTCAATGCTTGAATTGTCAGGTTAGAATCAATCTCTCCATCAGTAATTGGCTCCATTTTGATTTTTTCGATTTTATATAAATCTATATCTCTAAATGAATGGGCCCTCTCTAGTTTACTTTCTAATGACTTCTTGTAAGTTTCAAGTTGTGACTCAAGCTCTGCATGTTCCTCTCCAACAGAGTTCACAGAAGCTTGTGCAGAATAAAGATCTACTCTTTCCTTAAGTCCATCTCTAACTTGCTTTTGAACAAACTTAAGTCTCTTTTCAGCACGTTTCATCGCTTCATCTTTAAGCTGAATTAAAGTCTTTGTTTTCTTATAGTCATAATATGTTTCAATTAAGCCAAGAACATTTTGAGAAACTTCGGCATCGAATGCATACTTAGAAGAATAAACATTTTTTTCGGCAATTTTGATATCAGCATCGTCATTACGTCCAAAGAAGTTCTTTCCTAGATCCTGAGTATATGAAACTTCTTGGTTATAACCTTCATATTCAGTCCCACCACTAAAATCAATATAAGATCCAGTAATAGAAAACTTTCCCCCCCAAACATTTTCTTTCGATAGTTCAACTCCAGAGTTGAATGCTTTGTATGTGTTAACAAGATTTGGATTATTCGGGTTTGATATCAGTCCAACATCATCATGTTGAGCAAGAACACCTAAAGTCCATGGCCTCTTATCACCAGACTCAAGTTCTAGAGTAAGTTTTGAGAGTTCAAAGTTATAGCTAGCTTCTTTTACTTCTGTTGAATCTTTTAAATATTCACGTACATAATTTTTTAGATTTGCACTTGCTGAAAATGACACAAGAGCCAATAAAATATATTTCATCCATTCTCCAAGGCGATTGGCTATATAACTTATACGAATATAATTAAAAAAAGTTTTACCATACTCCCTTAGTCCATGACCAGAGGTGTAACAAGACTTTGACATTTGATGTGACATAGGGCATAAATTCGCAAAGAGTTAAGGAGACTATCGCTGGTTTATTATGCTTCGGTGTAATAGACGGGAGGAAAGTCCGGGCACCATATGGCAGCTTAGCGGGTAACGCCCGTCGGTCGTGAGACTAGGACAAGTGCAACAGAAAGGAAGTACAGGGGTTTGAACTCGATTGGGGTAGCTTCGGCCGGCCAATCAGTGAGAGATTCGTCTCACCTGCTGTAGTGAAAACAGGTAAACTCTAGGCGGTGCAAGCTTGAATAGGTCGACTCATGGGGTAGCCAGCCCTTGTTGACGGGTTAAGCGCTCGAGCCAGTGGGTAACTACTGGCCTAGACGAATGATAGTCCAATACAGGACCCGGCTTATACCTTAACTCTTTATGGGAGTGTATTGCTAACGCAATTCACTCCCTTCCTTACATTTCAAACACGGAGGCAGAATGAATTATCCTCAACCCAAAAAAATCCCACACGAAACAAAAATTCACGATCAGGTTTTAACTGACGACTACTTCTGGATGAGAAATCGCGAAGAAGATAGTGACGTTATGAAATTTCTCAATGAAGAAAATGAACTCTTCAAAAACTATCTTAGTGACTCTGAAGAACTTAAGAATACAATTTTTGAAGAATTAAAATCTCGTGAACTTCAAACATATGAAACATGCCCATACCCACATGATGAGTATGAGTATTTTGAAAGATATGAAGAAGGGAAAGATTACCCAATTCACTTTCGTCGCCACATTGGCACAGATGAAAGACAAGTCTGTCTCGATGAAAATGAATTAGCTAAGGGACGTGACTTCCTTGATGTTGGTGCATTTGAAATTTCTCCATGCCATCGCTACTTAATCTACACGATTGATGACAATGGTGATGAGCTATACGATCTATATATTAAAGACTTATCAACAAATGAAATCATTAAAGAAGGTCCTAAGAAAATTAATAGCGGCCCTGTGTGGTTTAACGATTCAAAGCACTACGCCTATATTGAAATGGATGAAAATATGCGTCCATTTAAAGTTCACGTTACTGATATAAATAATTCATTTGATAAAGTTATTTATACTGAAGAGTCTGGTGAATACTTCCTTACTGTTGAAGAAACAATGGATCACAGGTTCTTACTAATCAATGCGGGTGGATCTTCAAATAATTCAATCTCATATTTGAAAGCTGATGCGAGTGATCTAAACCCTATTGAAATCTTCCCTAAAGAAGACAAGATTGAATATACAGTTGAAGCAGATGGGAACGATTTCTTAGTTCTAACAAATAAGTTTAGCGAAAACTTCTCAGTTCTAAGAACTCCAATTACAAACCCTGATTACGCGACTGCTTCCGTTGAAGTTGAAGGAAGTCCTGAGAGATATCTTACAAATATTAATGTATTTAAAGATTTCAAAGTTGTAAGCTTTCGCGAAAAAGGACTAAATCACTTTCTTGTTATCAATGGAGATGAAAGAAGAGAAATTACTTTTCCAGAAGATGCTTATCATGCAGGCGGTGGTAATAACGCAAATTTTGATACAAATGTATATCGTTACAACTACAGCTCACCAACGACTCCGAGTACCACTTTTGACTACAATGTAGAAACAGGTGAATCAACGCATATTCATCAAGTTGAAGTTCCTGGCTTTGATCATGAAAATTATGTTGTCGAGAGAAAATTTATCCCTTCTCACGATGGAGTCCTCGTTCCAATGACAATCATTAGAGCAAAGACAACTAAGATTGGTGATCCTAACAAGTGTCTTCTTTACGGATATGGATCATATTCAATTTCAATTCATCCATGGTTTAACCGCAATAATATCTCACTCCTTGATCGTGGCTTCGTTTACGCTATTGGGCATATTCGTGGGAGTTCTACAATGGGACGTGCATGGTATGAGAATGGAAAATTTCTAAAGAAGCAAAACACATTTAAAGATTTTTACTCTTGTGTAAAGTATCTGATTAACGAGGGATATACTGCAAAAGGTAAAATCGGAATTATGGGGGGAAGTGCTGGCGGAATGCTTGTTGGTGCAACAATTAACCTCGACACAGAAAACCTCATTGGTGCAGCTTGCGCAGATGTTCCATTTGTCGACGTTCTAAACACAATGCTTGATGATAGTCTTCCCCTAACTCAGCTTGAGTATGAAGAGTGGGGAAATCCAAATGATAAGGAATACTTTGATTATATCAAGTCATATTGTCCGTATTCAAATGTACAAAATAGAGACTACCCAGCAGTACTTGCAATTGCTGGCCTAAATGACCCTCGCGTTACTTATTGGGAACCAATGAAGTGGACTTATAAACTACGTGATAACGCAACAGATTCGCGAGTTAAGCTTCTTTGGACAAATATGGATGCGGGACATGCCGGTGCTTCAGGTAGGTTTGAATCTTTCAAAGAATTTGCCGATATTTACACTTTCTTCATTAAAGAATTAGAATAATTTTTTAAGGTCTTGGGGAGAAATCCCCAGGACTTTTGTCATCTTGGTCTTCTTAATTTCTTTTGACCAAATAAATCCAAGAATTTCATCTCCATCTAAAATTAACTTCAACTCCCCTTCTCCAAGTCCAGGTCGAGTACACACTTCATTTGAATGAGGCTGTTTTGAATAATCATAAACTCTGATCCAACCATCAGTTAGAATTTCTCTAATAATTGCAATGTGACCAGTATCACCACTAAATGGAATGGTATTCTTTCGCCAAAGAATCAAGTCACCAACAGCTAGTTCACTTAGGCGATGTTTTACAAAAGACTTGTCTTCAACAGAATCAAAGAACTCATAAACTCGTTCATATGGAATCTTTATTCCATCCGCAAGAAGAATTTCTTTAATGGCCGTGAAACAATTTACTTTCATTACAGCTTAGCAAGGGCCTTCGTTGTTGCCGTCGAAATATTTAACTTCTCATTTAGCTTATACTTTCTAAATGATCCGGAATAACTCTTCTTAAATTCGGCATGAGAAATTTCAAGAATATAATTAGTAATCTTATACTTTGTAATGGCCGTTTTATACTTCTTTAACTTCTTATAGGATAACTTTGAATCAAGCTCTGGATATTGCTTAAGTTTCTTATCTTCACTATTTAGAATAAAAGTCGGACATTCAATTTGACCAGAAAGCCACTCATCATCGGCCTTACGATATCCAAGAATAGAGTCATTTTCTTTGACAATTATTCTTAGTAAATCAAGCTCATAAGTTTTAGCAATCTTCTTCACAGGAATCTCAGGATATTCAAGTGCATCTTTTGAATTACCAGCAACACAATCTTTATGAACAGGACAACCAACACAATTTGCACTTCTTGCCTGACAATAGATTCGACCAAGATCCATTAGGGCCTCGTTGATTTCACGTCCCTTGCACTTTGCAATTTCAGGAAATTCTCCATCTTCAAATTTTTTCTTAATTAACTTTTGAAGCTTTGGCCCTTTGGCACCTTTTAATCCATAGATACGGCTAACAACTCTTTCAATATTTGCATCAATTGAAAGTGCGCTCTTATTTTGTCCAATACTTAAAATAGCATTGGCCGTGTACTCTCCAATTCCAGTAATAGAGATCAGGTCTTCGTACTTTGTTGGAATTTTACCATTGAAGTTTTCAACGATATCAATTGCGGCCTTTCTAAGGTTTCGAGCACGTCGATAGTAGCCAAGACCTTTCCAAGCAACGCAAATTTCTTCCTCAGTTGAAGAAGCAAGTGTTTCAATATCTGGATAAATTGAAAGGAATCTATCAAAGTGATTTTGAACTGTACCTACAGTTGTTTGTTGCAACATTATTTCAGAGACAAGTGTCTTGTACACAGTTCTATTTCTTCGCCAAGGAAGCTCTGTATAAGTATCTTTCGACCATTTAAGAAGTTTTTTAAACATGATTATTTGTAGCGATTTCTACTATTTTTGACAAGATGCTTTTAAAGTATCGGCCAATTTCAATAGATCTTCTGGATAAAAACCCTTACTTCCGACACCATGGATCGTCGCACCAATATTACTAAGGAAGTCCATTAACTCTCCTTTGGCTTCATCAATATCAGTCAGAACAAAAAGATACTTTGCATCTGAGTTCTTTACCCAACGAATAATTTTTTGTGTGTTATTGCCACCTTTCGTTTGGCAAAGATAGAGGTCATTTTTAATTTCTCTAATTGATGAGTCAAAAGCCTTGATTGTGACAGGACAGCCATAAGTTAAACGGCTTACAAAACTTCTGCGGTAACAAGTGTCTCCAGATTTAGACCAATCTGAATTACGAAGTGACGCACTTGTATCGATCCAAACCTCATACTTAGGTACTTTCTTCTTTTCAACTTTCTTGGCCTTTCCACAGAAAATATCGAAATATGCACCTGTACATCTAATCATATCGGAATCTATCGTATTCTCGACAGCAACATCTTTATCAGGTGTGCCATACTCTTGATCAACATAGTCTTTGCCTGACTTACCAACCATGTAACCTGTTTGCGGATCAAAGCATCCGTCACCCATCTCTATACAGTGATCGTCATTTTGGGCAATTTTACGTGAGATATTTTTGAATAGAATTTGTTCTAAAAGTGTTTGTTTAGGAGCCGCTGATAAAAAGACAAATTCCACCGTTTGCGGAAGTGCTACTACCGCAGATGAAAATATGAATGCAAGGAGTGTCTTTTTAAAATGCATTAAGCAATCATTCCCCTTTGTCTAAAATATCTAAATAAGTCATTTCCAAGATCGACAATTAAATCTCTAGCGTCGATATCAAGACTTAAAAAATCAGCAACGTAAGCTTTTTGCCTTGGTGTTAATTGGGCCATACGCTCTTTTAACAATTCTTCATTACTCGTATCTGTAACAAATGGCATCGTTCTCGTTTTACCACCAATCTTCATTGTTGGATTAGCATTGATTTGAGCATTGCCAGTTGTTCCACTTTTAATTGTGTCAACGAGGGCCTCTTCAAATCCACCACCGGCTGGTTTCTGTTGAGGTTGCGCTTGTTGTTGTGTAGGCTGCTCTTTCTTTTCATCACCTTTATAGAATTTAACTAATCTTATAAAGTGATCCGTAAAGTGCTCTTCGACAAAATCGATCATTTCATGAAGAGGAATATCCAATTCGGCCGTAATTTTAGCGACTACCTGAGGATTAATCTCAGTTGTCTTCATCGAAAGAAAGCGAGAAACAGTAGAAACACCAAGACCAGTTGATTCAGCGAGATCTTTTTGTGTCATCGGCCCTCTAACCTGCATGTACTTCCTAATAATTCCTAAATAATCGTCTAATTTCTCTTTGTTAAATTCAGACATATACTTCTCCTTGCATATTGAAACACCTGCAACTAGCTGATATTTCGTTCAGGTGCAATTGCGGCCTGAAATTTTATGCCTCAAAAGTCCCTAATATCATTATCGGTTTTAATTTTTATTTCTTGATGCAATTTTATTGCTTGACGCAACTAGTCAAGAATGGTTATTATTGCAGTGTGGATGAACTAATCCACAAATTAAGCAAGGCTTGGGGGGATCACATGGCCACTTTAACAAACTTCATTATGACTGAGACATTATCTGACTTCACAAATGGACAGTATGAAGTAATTGAAAAAGAGCTAGTTAGATCAAGTGATTTAAGTAACTTAACCATATCTGGTTCTCTCTTCTCTCAAACCACTTTCATCGCTGTAAACTTCAAGTCTTGCATTTTCTTTGGCTCGAAGATGAAAGAGTGTAAATTTATCAACTGTTCGTTTGAAAATTGCAGCTTCGAATTTTCACATATTGAAGCTTGCAATTTTGATGGATGCAAGATCGTTGGGAATACATGGAAGTATTCCACTTTAAAGAATTCAATCATTGAAGATTGTGAACTGGATCTTGAAGTATATAAGGTTATCAAAGATGGTGACCAGAATAAAATTGATATTTACGAGGAAACTCAAGATATCGAAGAAATTAAGGAAGAAGTTGAAGAAGTTCTAAGTTTTGAAGCAGCATTGATTGCTTCACCTAACCAATGGGGAACTAGCTTACTAAACTTTATTAAATCTGCAGCTTAAATTTGAAACACCTGGCAATCGTGTTTACGTCACCAGTCTCAAGGATAATACGGCCAGATACAAATCTTTATTAGAGACGATATATCATACCTAGTCTTCTTCTACTGGATGTAGATAAGCAGGAAATCTCGCAACTGATACTTGCTCTCGGGCCAGCTCTCTCAAGGGTGTTGGCCTTCTTTTTTACATTTTACGATAGAAACAACCAATCGATTCTTTATTTCTCATGGACGACTTAACTATCATCGTTGAAACTTCAATAGCATTTCTTAAACCAATTAAGCTGTCATCAAGTTTACAGCTTCGATAGAAGCGAGAAACTTCATCATTGATTTCATTAAACATTGCTAGTGCTCGTTTAAGACGATTTGTTGTTCTTGAAAGACCAACATAGTTCCACATTGTAAGCTTTAGAGTCATCCAGTCTTGCTGAACAAGGGCCTTATCAATTGAAGCGTACTCTTCTTGCCAATTCTTAATTTGCAGATGCGAATAAAGAGTTTCCTCTCCAATATTTTCTGAAATATCAATAGCCGCAAGATAACCCCAAGTTAAACCTTCAAGAAGTGAAGTTGAAGCAAGTCGGTTTGCGCCATGAAGTCCTGAACAAGACACTTCACCTACAGCGTAGAGATTCTTAATTGAGGTTTGTCCCTTCATATCAATCTTAACACCACCACAAGTATAGTGAGCAGCAGGAACAACAGGAATAGGCTCCTTTGTCATGTCCACACCGTGTTCTAGACAGTGCTTGTAGATCGTTGGAAAGCGCTCTTTAATCCACTCTCCATCTTTATGTGAAATATCGAGATAAACACACTCGTGTCTCGTCTCAATAGTTTCTTCCATTATTGAACGAGCAACAACATCACGTGGAGCAAGTTCCATCTCTGGATGGTATTTGCCCATAAATCTTTCACCATTACAGTTAACAAGAACTCCACCTTCTCCGCGCACAGCTTCTGAAACTAAGAAGCGTCCATGTGAAGATGAATCATAGAATGTTGTTGGATGAAATTGAATAAATTCCATATCAATAATATCTGCACCAGCTCTCTTTGCCATTGCAATCCCATCACCACGACTTGCTCCAGAGTTTGAATGATGAAGATAAAGTGCACCGACTCCACCTGTGGCCAGAACTGTCTTCTTTGCCATGGCCTTAACAACATTACCCTTTTCTTGATTTAATAGATAAGCACCAAGAATTTTTCTTTCCTCATAACGCTGAGAAATTGAAATACCATGATGGGAAGCTGTAATTAAATCAATTGCAGTATGTGCTTCTAAGAAGTGTACTGTTGGATAGCGTTTTTGATCTTTTAGTAAATTTAAAAGACTAATTTGAATTTCCTTACCAGTGTAATCACCACGATAAAGAATTCTCTCAATTGAGTGGGCGGCTTCTTTTGTATATTTTAATGAGTTATTCTCATCTCTTTCAAAATTAGCATTTGCTTTCTCTAATAAGAGTTCATCAATCGCTAACTTTCCAAAATTTCTTAATGTTTCAATCGCTTGCGGATTAGAAGTATTAGAAGATGCTACTTGAATATCTTTTCCTAGAGCATCATCACTTGCATTTGGATAAATGATTCCGCCTTGTGCCCAGTATGTATTCGATACCTGAGGATCCTTTGCACGAGTCACAATTCCTACTTTTAAATTACTCTCTGCAAGCTTTGCAGCAGTAGCAAGACCTGCAATTCCACAACCTAAAATAAGAACATCGAAGTCGTAACTATTCACTTCTCTAACCTCTCGCGTACTTTAGCGATAAATCCACAGCAGGAGCATCGTAAGTAAGAGCGCCTATACTGATAGCGTCGACACCTTTTATCAGATAGCTTTCTAATGTATTTAAACGAACACCACCAGAAACTTCAAAAGTAACACCTTCTGGCTTCTCTTTTACAGCTTCTTTAATCTCTTCAGGAGAGAAGTTATCAAGCATGATATGTCTTACACCTTCACCTAGTGCAATCTGTAGTTCATTAAGATCATGAATCTCAACTTCGATTGGCGTATAAAATGAGTTCTTAGATTTGAAGAAATCAATCGCCTCTTTTACACCACCAAAGAATGACTTGTGATTATCTTTAACCATCCACATATCACTTTGACCGAAGCGGTGGTTATATCCTCCACCAGTTACTACTGCGTACTTCTCAAGTGCACGGTATCCAGGAAGAGTCTTTCTTGTATCGAGAATTCTTACGCCACTATCATGTGCAAGAGTTGTAAATTTATTTGTGTATGTTGCAATTGAAGATGCTCTTTGAATTAAGTTAAGAGCAATTCGCTCTCCTGTTAGAGCAATTGAGAAAGGAAGTTTAAATTCAATTTCGGCCATTTCATCCTTTGTGAATTTTTGACCTTCAAACTTTTTAAAGTTTTCATAATTTAAATTAGCACCTAGGTAGTTAAAGGCTTCAATAAAATAAGGCAGGCCACAAAGAACCATATCATCCTTAATCTTTAACTTACATTGAACTTCATCATTTGGAAGTGATTGAATATAGTTCAGGTTACGACTTAGATCATCCTCTTTGAAATAGATCTCTATCGAATCTTGTAGTGCTTTATTTACTAATAAATTCATTTCTTTCTTACTCCGTTTAGATGTTTTTTCTACCATTTTCAAATGAGAAAAAAAACTCCCGAAACCCCCAAAAATCCTGATAATTGCTCAATTTTGACTTATATAGCTGCAATGCGTTTCAATATTATCTTTCTCTTTGCATTTCTACTCATTAATCCACTTTTCTCAAAAGATGACAACAAGCAATATAATCGTCCCCCAAAAATAAAGCTTCCAATTAAAACGAAGGCAGCTTTTCACAAAAAGTCTGAGTTTTACTTCTACCGTTCAGTTTTAACAGGACAAAAATGGGGACTAGATAAAGAATTCAGAAGAAAGCTATCTCACCTAAATTTGCTTCATCTCATGACTCCCTCAGGACTCCACTTAAGCTCCCTCTTTCTCATTTTCTATCTACTAAGAAGAAAGTATCCAAAGGTATCCAATTTTATTGAACTTGTCCTATGCTTAGGATTCTACTTCTTTCTTCCAGGTTATTATTCATTCAGACGAGTGGCACTAATTCGAAGCTTCTTTATTTTAAATAAGATGAGAGAAACAAACTATTCTAAGTTACAAATTTTTATCTTCTTTCTTGTAACGGATTTCTTTTTTGGAACTTATCGATTCTCTCCACTATCATTTTACTTAAGTACACTATTTCTTGCTCTCATCTTTTCAATTAAAGAGTTTCGTCTTTATAAAATGTATCTACTCTTCTTTTTGGCCCAACTTTTTATAGCTCATAAATTTACGGGTATAATCTATCCAGCAACAATCGTTCTCTCACCGTTACTAACAAGTATTTTCACACTCATTTATCCTATTCTCTTTCTTAATTTATTCTTTATTGATTATTTTAATTACGCACAATGGTTCATTTCAGCATATACGGGATTAATAGAGATAAGTTACGATTTAGCGCAAGCACTAGGCTTTATTCATGTAAATTTTCTCATTTTAATTGGAGTAATTATTTACTCTCAAAGAACAAAGAAGCATGCCTTAGCACTAGTAACAATTGGCCTAATTGCGAACTTCCCAAGAGATAGTCTCGCGATTCTTTTGAGCGAGATAGGCATTGGCCTGTGAAAAAGGCTTAGAGCCAAAGAAACCACGATATGAAGATAATGGTGATGGATGAACTGTCTTAATTACTAAGTGTTTTGATTCATCAATATTCTTTCCCTTCTTTTGAGCAGGAGAGCCCCACAGAATAAAGACAACATTTTCACAGTGATCATTTACGACTTCAATAATCTTTGCTGTAAACTTCTCCCAACCTTTCTTTTGGTGAGAGCCTGCTTGTGCCTTACGGACACTAAGACAATTGTTAAGAAGTAGAACTCCTTCTTTTGCCCAGTCTTCTAGAAAGCCATGCTGGGGAATTTCAATTCCTAGATCTTCATTTAATTCTTTATAGATATTTCTAAGAGAAGGTGGAATTTTAACTCCCTTCTTTACAGAAAAGCTTAGCCCGTGGGCCTGTCCTTCACCGTGATATGGGTCTTGCCCAAGAATCACAACTTTTACCTTATCGAGTGGAGTAAGATTGAGAGCTGCAAAGAATTCATCCTGGGAAGGATAAACGTCACCCTCTTCTGAATCTAAGAATTCAGCGAGCTCTACCATATAATCTTTTTGGAATTCGTTTTCTAAGTGAGAAAGCCAGCTCTTATCATTTAAATAATTAATCATAAGAGCTGGCCTCGGTATTAGTAATTTAAAAGTTTGTTAAGTTGTTCGTATACGTCTGCAACTTGTGGAAGAATGAAATCCTCTGAAGTTGGGCAGTATGCAACGTGAGAGTCTTTTGCAGCAACACGAAGGATTGGAGCATCAAGGGCCTCAAAACATTCTTCGTTAACACATGCAGCGATCTCACCAGCAAAACCAGAAGTCTTAGTTTCTTCGTGACAAATAAGAAGACGATTTGTTTTCTCAAGTGACTTCTTAATTGCATCCATATCAAATGGAGCAAGAGTTCTAAGGTCGATAACTTCAACAGTCTTACCTGTTTCTGCTTCGATTTTCTTAGCAGCATCAATTGATTTTTGAACAAGAGCTCCCCAAGCGACTACAGTTGCATCAGCACCTTGTTTTGCGATACGAGCTTTTCCAAATGGAATCATATACTCTTCACCTGGATCTGCAGTACGGTTATAACCTTGGTAGTAAAGGTGCTTGTGCTCTAGGAACATAACAGGATCATCTGATCTAATTGCAGTTCTTAAAAGCCCAGCTGCGTCCGCCGCATTTGAAGGGAAGACAACTCTAATACCTGGAACGTGAGTGAATAAAGACTCTCCACACTGAGAGTGATAAATCGATCCACCCCTTAGGTATCCACCGATTGGAACACGTACAACCATTGGACACTTGAAGTCTCCACCTGAACGGTAGCGAGTCGTCGCCATCTCGTTCTTAAGTTGCATATATGCAGTCCAGATATAGTCAAAGAATTGAATCTCAACAACTGGCTTAAGTCCTCTCATCGCCATACCGATTGCACGACCGATGATATTTGCCTCAGCTAGTGGTGAGTTAAACACTTGTCCTTCTAAAGATGCTCTTTGAACACCTGAAGAAACTTTAAAAACACCACCCTTACCTTTTAGGTCTGGGTTATTTAGTCTTTCAAGATCAGAGAAGTCTGCAACGTCTTCACCAAACATTCTTAGTAATGGGTTCTTAGAGAACTCAGAACGTAGAACAGCATTGATAGCTGACGCCATTGGAACATCATCTTTTCCTTCAAAAGTACCTTGAGTTTCAAAGTCTGAAGAAGTTGGATCAATATCGTGTGAGTATAAGTGATCAAGTGAAGTTTCTGGCGCTGGCCATTCAGTATCAACTGCTTCTTTCATTGCACGTCTAACTTCTAGAGAAACTTCTTCAAGAAGATCATTAACTTCTTTCTCAGTCATCACACCAAGTGCGATAAGAGTTTTTGGATATGAGTTAAATACATCAACTTGTTTTTCCTGCGCTAACTCGTCTTTCGTACGATACATTGATTGATCATCAGAAAGAGAGTGAGAGTATGGACGAGTTACATGAGAATGAAGAAGAACTGGCCCCTTCCCTTCTCTAATATGTTTAGCTGCTTTTTCAGCTGCTTTGTATGATTCAATTGGACAATTACCATCACATTCAATGATTTTTAAACCTGGGAATTCATCAAGTGCTTTTGAAATTGATCCACCTGGTGTTTGCATTGAAGTAATTGTTGAAATGGCATAACCATTATCTTCAACGTGGAAAAGAACTGGAAGCTTATTAGCACAAGCAGTTGTAAGTCCTTCCCAGAACTCACCTTGAGCAATTGTTCCATCACCACATGAAGTATAAACAACTTCAGCATCTTCAACTAAGAATTTTGAAGTATCAAATTTGTGTTTTTCTTTTAGGTCCTTAAGTGCAAGTCCTGCTTCAGCAACACCACATGCTTGAAGGAACTGAGTTCCAGTACATGAAGACTTTTGAACGATATTTAGTTTTACGTTACCCCAGTGAGCAGGCATCTGACGCCCGTGAGTTGCCGTGTCTCCGATATTTCCGTTAGCTTGGCAAAGCATTTCATATGGAGTTACACCAAGACCAGTACAAAGTGCTCTATCACGGTAGTATGGGATAAACCAGTCATGCGCAGGCTTTAGAACTTTTGCAAGAGCAGATAAAACACCTTCGTGTCCTGCACCAGAAATTTGAAAGAACGCAGTAGACTGCTTCTTCATTGTGATCTCTGCATCGTCTAGTTTTCTTGAAACGAAAACGTTACGAAGCATCCAAATAAGATCTTCTTTCGAAAGATTGTATTTTTTAATAATCTCTTTTTTCTTATCTAAGTTGGTAGAACCCACATTTGATCCTTTTGCAGTTTTATCAAGCATTTAACGCCCCTTTTTAAGTGGAGCTAGATTACCAATTTTAGTGCAAAAGGTGCACATGCTGTGCATTAAATTTTAAAATAATATTTGACGGATTTCAGCTATTTAGAGGTATTTGGCTAGAAGCCACTAGAAATTCCTAGAACATATCGACGATCGACCTTACCTCTGAAGTCAGAATCTGTTGTATCAACAGCATAAGTTGAGAGATCGAACTCCATTTTCTTAGTGCGAATACCAATTCCACCAGAACCGAAGCCATCGCCGTAGCCCATTCTCAAGAAGAAGATACGACGTAGATCAAACTCAAGACCAAGCCCAAGCTTTCTTTTGAAGTCCACTGTATCATGAGCATTTAAAAAATCTTTATAATCTACTTCTAAGTGAACGCGTACAGTTCTACCAAGTTGTGGCGTAATAGAAAGCCCAAGGTCATAACTTTGTTTAACTTTATCAGGGGCTCCAGCACCATTCATTTTTTTAAAACTATCACCTGTTGTATTGTGGCTAACAACAGCAAGCGTAGGGATAAAGGCCGTTGGAAGAGTTATTCTCATTCCAGTTGTTAGATATAGCATTCTTCCGCGATTATAATCATCATCCGCCAATGCTAGTGGAGTATTTGGATCCGATTGTCCAACAGCTTCTTTACGAAATAAATAAGTAGCAGAAGCACCAAATTTAAAAATTCCTCCAAAGAGAGAAAAGTTAAAAGCTGCATACGGACCAGTATCTGTTCTTTGGGCGTATTCAAATTGGTCACCAACCTGATCACCGATAAATGTTCTTTGCTGAACTGAATACATATAACCAATCGTGAAATATCTAGTCGCAAAATTTGGCATCATTTGAAAACGGCTGTGAGCAACTGTTCCCTTGTTTTGATTAAGTAATTTTCTAGCACCTTCAAGTGATAGGGCCTCAAATAAATCACCAGCATTACCAGTTACATCTCCACCAAAAAGCGTTTCCATCCAACCTTTATTCGTCTCAAATTGGAAGTTAGAAAGATGGAAATGACGGCCTCGATAAGTACCTAGTCCGGCAGGGTTATAGAATGCCGCTGAAGCATCATCGACTTTACCAATAAAGGCATTTCCCATGGCAAGTGCACGGGAAGACGTAATGAGTTCTGGAAAAACTGCATCCTCAAACTGTATTGCAAAAATACTTGAGTGAATTAATAGGCAAAATAAAATCAACTTCTTCACAGGCTAATTTTACCTTAAGAAGCGACTGATTTTAACTCGTGGCACAAAGTGCCTCTAGACATAAAAAAGGCCCGTAAAAACGGGCCCTTATATCGTAAAATCTTGATTGAGATTAACGCTTTTTTCTACCTGGGAATCTATGTCCAACGTGACCTAGGAATTTCCCTTGGATATTCTTGATTGATTCAATTCTAGACTCAGCAAGGATATCTGTCGCTTGGTAAACTGGAATATCTTGTTCTTCAGAAATATTGAAAACTTCTAGAGTTGTATCATAGATTGAATCAACCATTCTGATTGCTTTATCTTCTGACCAACCTTCAAATTCGATTGAAACGTTCATAACACCACCAGCATTGATTAGATAATCTGGAGCGTATAGAACACCTCTTTCCTTAAGAATTTTACCGTGACGGTTTTCTGCAAGTTGGTTATTTGCAGCACCAGCTACGATTTTACACTGTAGACGATCGATTGTGTCATCGTTGATTGTTGCACCAAGTGCACATGGAGCATAGATATCCATTTTAACGTCATAGATTTCATCGATCCCAACAACTTTTGCATTTGGAACTTTTTCCTTGAAAAGCTCAAGGTTCTTTTCATTGATATCACATACGTAAACTTCTGCACCTTCATTGTATAGGTACTCACCAAGGTAGCGTCCAACAGAACCTGCACCTTGAAGTGCTACTACTTTACCTTTTGGTGAACGGTTTCCATAAACTTTCATACATGCTGCTTCAATACCTCTGAAAACACCACGTGCTGTCCATGGAGATGGGTTACCTGAACCACCGTGGATTTCAGCAACACCAGCTACGTTATTAGTTTCAGTAAATACGTGCTCAATATCATCAACACTAATATTTACGTCTTCTGCAGTAATATAACGACCGTTTAATGACTCCATAAAACGTCCGTAAGAACGGAATAGAGCTTCTGACTTATCTTTTTCTGGATCACCGATGATAACAGCTTTACCACCACCAAGGTTTAATCCAGCAACAGCATTCTTATATGTCATACCTCTCGAAAGTCTTAGAACATCGTTAAGTGCTTCTTCTTCTGATTCATATGGCCACATTCTTGTTCCACCTAAAGCTGGTCCAAGTACAGTGTTGTGAATCGCTACGATTGCCTTAAGGTTACAACTTGGATCACTAAAAAAGATAACTTCTTCGTGTCCGTCTTTGTATAATCTCTCAAAACTAGGCATTGTTTTTTCTCCTTAGAAAGTTTGCAATAATTACCTGAATTTACGCAGGAATTAATGATGCTAAAATAGTGCTATTAGAGCTGAAAAGAACAATAAACTTTCAAGGATGAAAACTGTATGCACAGAGTGTCACTAATTGGAAATGATGAGCAAGTAACTGAATTTACAATCGAAGAAGGTCAGACAATTTTTGACGCAATACAGGATCAAGGTCTCACTCTACCCCATGGATGTCTAAGTGGGTCATGCGGCTCATGTCGTATTCAAATTATCGAAGGTAGTTGCAATCTACAAAAGCCAGGAATTATCGAAGAAAATACAATTGAGGCCATCGCTCCCGAGCACACTGAAGTTGCAGAAGGTAATATCCGTCTAGCTTGTCGTGCAAAAGTCACAGGTGATATTAAAATTTCGATTCTAAAATAAGTTGAAGAATTGCACGAAAGTGTTGCTTGCGATCAAATCTCCAAGATTCATTTTCACCTTTTAGAAAGTCCATATTTTTTTGATCTAGCACTGTTGTTAAGTGATCCACGTCGTTAATGATTACATGGCGATAAGGTTTTAGTAATGAAGATCTTAAATCAACCATTCCATCGTTGCGCCCAACTCTTTCAAAAATAAAGTTACGACTAATCTCTAGTGATGTCTCTCTTCCTTCTTGCTCGTTGATGAATGTAATAAATTGAAGAAGGTTAATATTTTCAAGTGCCGCTTCAATTTTAGCAGCATTGGCCTGCATATAATCAGAACGAATTTTTGTTCCAACTGATTCCATTCCGCTAACATCACCACCAAGCAGCGCAAATAGCCACCCCATAACAGTTTTCTTAAACGAGCTCTGAATAAAATAATCCGCTAAGACCGAACCATGATAAGGCGATTGCATTGAAACCCAACCAATAACTCTTTTAGAAACCTGCGGATTATTAATAAGTACATCCAAGAACTCGAGTCCACCTTTAGAATGACTGACGACGAGTATTGGTCCATTTATCTTATCAATCTCACTTTTTATAAATTTTGAATTCTTACTAACTGGATCTTCTGATTCAACGACTATTCTTTTGAATTTTACTTTATGTTCTTTTAATAGATCCATATAGTCGCGAAAGTAATCACCTGTGAAATACGAAAGATTCACGATCTGACCTGAACCCTCTATTGCTGATTGCGAGAGAATTCCAGGAAGGAAAACAACAGTTAGATTTGAAAGATTCTTTAGTTCGGCTTCTGTTAAGCCTTGTTTTGATTGATAAAGACTTCGGTATTGAGTTGTCTTATTTTGTGCCCTGACTACTACTGTAGTCAGGACAATTAATATAATTAAGCTAAACCTTGTGAAGTTAATAACGCTGCCCTTTTCTTTCTTCTGATTTTGGCGTTGATATCATCAAGTGAGTCAACGGCCATATCCCAAGCTGTGTAGATTTGCTTCTTACGGTTGGCCCTTAAATCACCTGCAACATAAAAGTTTTCAATATTTGTTTCACCTTTATCATTAGCTAGAACATAGCCTCTACCGTCAATTTCAGCACCAATAGCTTTGGCAAGTTCATTATAAACGATTGTTCCAAGCGAAACAAAAGAAAAGGCAGACTCTAGCGTTCTTCCGCTAGCAAACTTATAACCCTCGATTATTCCGCTCTTGCGATCACCAAGAATATCAACAATGGCTTCAGTGAACACTTCAATCTTATAGGCTTTGATTAATTTTTGAGTCTCTTCATCAAATTGTGGAGTCTCACCATTTGTTAAGATCGACATTGAAGGCGTGTTGTAGCGTTCTTTAAGCATCACTGCAACCCAGGCTGCACCAGAAGTGTGACCAATAATTGAAGTATGCTTGTCATAAACATGGTGGCCATCACAACGCAGGCAATAGTCAACAGTTTGAGCGTTTGCAAAAGGTAGAATTGGTTTGATGCTATCATTAAAATGAGGCTGCACATCCATAATTCCAGTACAAAGCACAACATACTCTGCTTGATACTTTTCACCTGCACTATCGATTAACTCAAAACTTCCGTCACTTAACTTTGTTACTTCAGTAACACCCTTTCCCTTAACGAAAGTCAGATTATCTTTAAATTCAGATTGTTCAATCCACTCAAGAGTTTCTTTGTTAGGCTCTTCAATACCTTTTTTATATTTATGAGTACCAGGCATATTTTCAACTTTATATACCCATTTCTCACGAGAACGTTTCTTATCCTTAGGTGTTCCAGGAAAAAGAACAACTGAATCATTATTTAAAACACCGCGTAGAGTGGCCATCATTCCGGCCGCGCCACCACCGATTACTGCAATTTGATATTTATTAGACATAACTACTCCATGACTAGTTCATATTTAGTATAGTCTATCAGAAAGAGGGAATCTAATAGATTCCCTCTATGTAAGCTTTAGCTAAATTTATTTTAATTTGGATTATTTAACAGGAATTTCTAACAGATCGTCAGTATTCTCAGTGGCCTCTTTGGCCTCTTTCTTAGAGAAGAAGTGCTTCTCCCCATCAACATCTTTAATCTTAACTTGCTTGATTTCATAGTCAAAGACTTCAGTTAATTCAAAGCTATAGCCTTCCCAGATAATAATCTGACCTGCTTCAGGAAAGTTATTTCCAAGCATATCAAGTAAAAAGCCAGCAAGAGTCGAATAATTATCATTAAGTGGTATCTTAATATCGTAATCGTGATCAAGATCTCTTAGATTAGTTGCACCATCGATATCAACACCTTCAATAAGATCACTCTCTTGATAGTCCTTTGTAATTTCATCAATATCATCATCGTGTTCATCTTGAATCTCGCCAAGAATCTCCTCGATAATATCCTCTAGTGTAATGATACCAACAATTAAACCGTTCTCATCTTTTACCAGGGCCATGTGAACTTTCTTACGGTTCATATGATCGAAAACCGCTTGAATTTTCATGTGCTCATAAACAAAGAATGGGTCTCTTAAGTGGTTAACTAGAGTAAAGTTGTCACGCTCAGACCTCTTTAAAAAAGCAAGCTCTTTGACGTGAAGGAAACCTTCTATATTATCAATCTCACCATCAACAACTGGATAACGTGAGTGAATTGATTCTTCAATTTCACTAATTACATCTTTATATGAGCTATTAACTTGAATACTCTTGATTTCCTTACGAGGAATCATAATGTCTTTTACTTTAATCTTTGGAAATTCAAGGATTGAGTTAAAAAGATCAATTTGCTTATGATCAATCGTATTTTCTTTCTCTGCTTTTTGAATCATAAACTCAAGGTCATCCTTCGTTACAATTCTACCTGTTAGCTGAGCATTCTCACCAAGAACAGTGTGGATAAGCCAAACCATAATTTTAATAACAGGATAAAGTAGATAATAGAAAATTTGTAGAACACGGATAACAAAAAGAGATAAGCTTTCAGCGTGCGTTCGTGCAAATGTCTTTGGAATAATTTCACCAAAAATTAGAATGACAAAAGTTGTCGCCCCGACTGCAATACCAATGGCATCATCCGCAAATAAACGAGTGGCAAGAACTGTCGTTAATGATGAGGCAAAAATATTGACGACGTTATTTCCAACGAGAATTGTCGTTAGAATCTCACTTGGGCGATCAATCATAAATGCAATTGCTCTTCCCTTTGCACCACCTTCTTGAATAAGCTGGCTAGCACGATCGTGAGGAATCGAAAGTAGGACCGCTTCTGAACCAGAAAAGAAACCTGAGCCAATAAAGCAGATTATTAATAGGACAATCTCAAGGCTGCTTACATCAGTCATTGCCTTGTCCTTGTTTAGTAAATTTCGTTGAGATTTTTTTTAAGAAGTAACAACAATAAAGCGGAGGTTCTATAAGGAGTTTCCTTGTTACGGGTAGGAATCTATATTGAGCTACCCCTTCGTTTAGATATAAATATTTTATCAGTAATTCTGATATGATTCAATACATCATAAACCAACAAATTTCAAGGATTTGAGCCACAAACCCTAGTGATGATCGAGTTGTTCGCCCTTGAAGTCATGATCCGAGTAAACAATACGATCATTCATTTCATGGTTAAAATCATATATCTCATTGATATTACTGACCTTCCTGAAGATTGTATGACACTTATAACAAATAACAACAGGAGGAAGTCTCTTAAATAGTGCAAAATCAAATACATATAAAATAATAAAAGGTGCCACAGAATATGGGGCATATTGAGTTGTTGCCACATATAAAGTCGCTAAGGCAGCAATTACAAAGAGCATTACCCCAATTTTTCGATTAAAGTCTTTTTGTTTGTAAAAATCCTTTCTTTCGCAACATGGGCAATCCTTAAGAATACCCTGTTCGTGCTCCTCATTCATCTTCACAGGAGCTTTGGTATGACAAATTTGACACTCAACTTCTGTCACCTCTTTATTAGGGTGAAAAGAAACAGCTGAACCACATTCTTCACAAGTTAAAGTAATTTCCATCATAGTAGTAACCCATATGTATAAAATAAATAAATCGCAATCATTTCACCAATAAAGACAAAGATTGTCATGGCATAGAAAATCCCTGTCGCACTTTGAATACTTCGCATACTAACAAGCTTCCACCCAAAGACGCTCATTCCAAAAATAACCAAGTATCCCCAAACATCACGCATGATAACCATTAGCCAATTGAAAGCATAGCCGCCACCAAGTTCAGTTCCAGTAACTAAGTAAGGCCCAAGTTTAGTATGCTCAAATCCAGACCAAACAAGCTTAACAGCAAGTAGTACCCACATAGCGAGGGTAGCCTTTTTAAGAGGAACTTCCGAAAGCTTTGGTGTAACAAGATACCAGTGACCTAAGATCATGGCATAAGTAATAGCACCAAGATAGTAAACAGAAGAGCCAATATATAGGTAATTCACTAAGTTCTTATCTTGAAAAAGGTAGAGAGCGTAAAAGCCAATTAAAGTTGGGATCGCATATAAAATCCAAAGAGCAGTATTCTTCTCATCATAGTGATTATGCAACTGATGATGAAAAAGGATGCATATTGTACTGATATAAAGAAGGATTGCTTCTAAGTCTGTAGCACTATTTCCAGTTACAATATGAGCAATGGCCGCAAAGAATAAACTCACAAGACAAGTCGTTGATAAAAGCTTTTGAAAGCCTCCACCTGTCATTTTAGAATTTGCTACTGGTGCGAAAGTAAAAACTCCAAAGCCCAGGGCCAAGAAGAAGTACTTTGCCATTTCAAATGTATTACTCATTCAAATTACTCTCTCGTATAAAATGCTCAACTAAGCGCATGATAATGATTTTATTTGCTGCTGGAATATTAAGGTTTTCTACAACATTTTGAGCGTTTTCAAAAGGTATCTTTTGACTGATCAGACTCATTTCTTTTGTATATTCAGTAACATAGACATATAAGAAAACACTTCGGTCTGAATATTCATGTTTGAGCTGAGTGAAGAGATTAATTTTATTTAATCCAAAACCAACTTCTTCCATAAACTCACGACGAGCGGCTTCTTCAACACTCTCGCTAGACTCGACCTTTCCCCCTGGGAATTCAATCATGCCATCGAGTGGGCCATCTTCTTTTCTAACTTGTCCCCAAAGAACAAGCCCATCACTTTCAAGTGAATATGGGATTACAATTGCGATTTCCATAAATAAACTTTTACCCTAAAAATTTTGAAATGTTAAAAAAGCAACGTAGCTTTTTGCGCCTTTATTGTTTATAAACCAAGGGTGAGTACATTACCCTTTAAACAAAATTCAATCATATTCGCTCCGATGGAAGGTGTGACGGATGGCCCATATCGTGAGGTCATTCAAAGAATATTTGGCGACTGGGATTATTACTATACTGATTTTTATCGAATACCATCTGTTGGTAATGTTCACGCAAAAACATTAATCAAACACTTTGGTGAGCCTTATCTACAAAAAAAGGCCCATACTAATCAAACGGCTTACCAATTTCTCACTTCTGAAATTGCACAAACTGAGCAGGCCATCTCACTTATCAGCGAATTGAACTATCACCATATCGATTTGAATCTTGGCTGTCCTTCAAAAAAGGTGAATTCAAATAAAGGTGGTGCCTATCTTTTGTCTGACCTCAAGGCCCTTGAAAAAATTATTAAGCAAATTAGAGAAGGTTTTAAAAATACTTTTACAGTTAAAATTAGAATTGGATATCGCGATGATAGTCTCTATCTTGATCTCTTAAAACTTTTTGAAGATTGTGGCGTTGATGGAATCACAATTCATGCTCGTACAAGAGACCAGCTTTATAAAGGCGTAGCAGACTGGAGCTATATCGAAAAGGCCGTCAAAGTTTCCAATCTTCCCATCATTGCCAATGGAGATATTTGGACTATTGAAGATATCAATCGAATCTTCGATCAATGTAATCCATATGCTGTCATGTGTGGTCGAAGCGCACTTAAGACACCATGGCTTGCTTCAATCTATAAAGAGTATCAAGGCAATTTAGATTTCATCAGTGACGAATTTCTATTAAAGGTACGCGCTCAAAATCTAGACCTCTACTTTTATGAGTTAGAAAAAGAATATCGAAAGTATGGTTTTGTCGATTCAACTATTCTTAAAAGATTTAAGGCATTTTGCCGCTATCTATTTGATGACTATGAAAATTTTGAAACTATTCGTGGCCGTTTTCTTCGTGCTCAGAACATTCATGAGTTTCGTGCTCATCTAGATCAATTTGTGGCGAGTTATTCTTAATAAAGAAATAAAATGTGATTTCAAAAAGAAGCACACCAACGACGTAAACAATTCGCGCTTGAGTTGAAATCCCAACAAGACCAACTAGCAAGAAAAATAAGAAACCTGGTAGATGTCTAAGGACGACATTCCCCCAAGTGTTATCAGGAATACGGTCTTCTAAGATCGTATAAAAGTTCATAACCGCATTGGCAAAGTTGAAGCGACTTGTACGTCCTTCAAAGTATTCGTCACGGTTTGGATGGCAGTAAAGACCTGCAAATGAAATGGCCGTAAAGAAACATATATATTCTTCAGTTGAAAAACTAAAAATAGCGGATGCAATAAAGAAAATTATCAATGCCGGAAGAAAATATAAATAATAACGAATCCCAATTTTCATCTCATCTCCAGAAGTTCCAAAAAAGAAAGGCACCATATCGGTGCCTTACTTATATTATAAATGGAAGTTATTTTACTTAGCAACTCCAACTGCTTTTGTCTCACGAACAACTGTAATTTTAATTGTTCCAGGGTAAGACATTTGCTCCTCGATTTGCTTAGCAATATTACGAGATAGCATAACAGTTTCCTCATCCGTAACCTTGTCATTTTCAACAAAGACACGAACTTCACGTCCACCTGAGATTGCGTAAGACTTGCTAACACCTTCAAAAGAATTAACAATTTCTTCAATATCAGTAAGACGAGATACATAAGACTCAGTAAGTGCTTTACGAGCACCTGGTCTTGCTCCAGAAATCGCATCTGCTGCTGCTACAATGTGAGCAAGAATTGATTCTGGTTTTTCGTCATCGTGGTGAGCACGGATTGCGTGAACAACGTCCGCAGACTCTCCATACTTTCTAGCGAAGTCAGCACCGATAACAGCATGTGAACCTTCAGCAGATGCATCAAGTACTTTACCGATATCGTGTAGTAGACCTGCACGGCGAGCTTGTTTAATATTCAGCCCCATCTCAGCTGCCATTGAACCACAGATAAACGCTGCTTCAATTGCATGCTGGTATTGGTTTTGAGTATATGAAGTTCTAAAGTTTAGAGCACCAACAAGCTTAAGGATTTCAGGGTGGATACCATGAACACCAATCTCCATTTGTGCTTTTTCACCTAGAGAAAGAAGCTTCTTCTCAAATTCAGCTTTTGATTTATCGTGGAATTCTTCAATCTTTGCAGGGTGAATACGACCGTCAGCAATTAGCTTCTCAATTGTATCTTTAGCAATCTCACGTCTAACAACGTTGAATGAAGAGATAACAACAATTTCAGGAGTATCATCGATAATTAAGTCAACACCACAGATTTGCTCAAATGCACGGATGTTACGACCTTCACGACCAATTAGTCGACCTTTAACATCATCAGATGGTAGGTCTACAGTTGAGATCGTCTTTTCACCAACGTGCTCACCTGCGTATCTTTGAATTGCAATTCCAACAATTCTCTTCGCACGAGTTTCAGCTTCTTCTTTAGCTTCTTCTTCCATACGAGTGATCATTTTAGAAAAATCTACTTGAGCTTCTTCTTTCATCGTATCAAGTAGTTCATCTTTTGCTTGCTCTTTTGTCATAGCAGCAACTTCAGATAATTTAGTTGCATACTCTTCTTGGCGAACAACAAATTTTTCTTTTTCTTTAAGAGCATCAAGCTCTTTTTCTTTTACGTCTTCTTCACGCTTCTCGACTTTCTTAGTCTTCTCATCAAGTTCATCCATTTTCGATTCAAGCTTTGCTTGTCTCTTATTTAGATCTTTTTCCTGATCGTTAAGTTCGCGCTTCACACGCTCGGCATACTTGTCAGCTTCCTTCTTTTCTTCTTGAGCTGCCTCTTTTGCCTCTTTTCTTGCTTTATAGCTAATGTCTTTTGCCTGTGCCTTGGCCTTTTCAATTATTTCGTCACCCTTCGCTTCTCTTTCAAGCACTTCTTTTTTAGCTTGAAGATTACGGATAACAAAACCAACTGCTAGTCCAACGACAAGGAAAAGAAGTGAAGCTAAGATTAAATCCATACTCATTTCTCTCTCCTATTTATTAACTTTAATCACTTCCCGATCAGTTACGATAAAATCCATTGCTTGATCATGTTCCTCAAAGACAACTTCATCACTTAACTGTTGATTAAAGCAAACTCCTATTTTTATAACTTTCTTCTTATCAATATTAATCAATCTATTAAGGTAAATGTCGTAATAACCTTTACCTCTTCCCAAACGATGGCCTTCATTATCAAAGGCAACCCCTGGAACTAAAATAACTTCAGGAAAAATTATTGAATCACTATCTCTAGGAACTCTAAATTCTTTTCCAAAAGCTTGAACTATTTCAAGTTCATTTATTGGTGTATTTCGAAAACACATCTGTGTTGATTCTTCACCAAACGAAGGGAAACTAAGTATTGCTTTCGCCTTCAAATTTAAACAATTAACTTCACCAGGAATTGGAAAGAAAACCCCTAGGTGCTTAGGATTTAAGTTTTCGGATTTTAAAAGAGAATCGATATTGGAACAGATTTTCTCAGACAGCTGTCTTTGATCATCTAAGCTTAAATTAGCTAATATTTCTAATACCTTTTTTCGAAGCTGTTTCTTTTCAAGACTCATCTTAATGAGTTTTTGGAAGTGCTTCTTCAATCAACTTTAGTGCATTATCAGAAAGAGACTTAACTTCGTTAATCTCACTTCTGTATTCCCTTTCTAAGGATAGCTTTTCTTTTGCCAACTCAAGTGCAACTAGAGCTGCTAGTTGTGAGTTAGAAATTGAAGGCGCCTTTTGGCGAATATTGCTTGCGATTGATTCAACATACTCAACAATTTCAGTTGCTGAAACAACCTCATCTTCATTAGACTCTTTGAGTCTAAAGTTATGACCTAAAATTTGATATTCTTTTACTTCCGTACTTATATCCATAGTTATTTAATTGTAGTCCTACAAAGGATTTCAGTCAATCAATCAATTACCTACTAGTGCGTCAAGATACTCATCTAAATTAAACACACTCAGGTCTTCGACATTTTCTCCAACACCAATATAGGTAATTGGAATTTGTAGACTATCAACAATGGAAATTGCACTTCCGGCTTTTGATGAACCATCACATTTCGTAAATACCAGACCAGTTAAATCAAGTGCCTTATGAAATTCCTCTGCTTGGCGAATTGCGTTTTGACCAGTGATCGCATCAATTACTAAGAGAGTATGGTGTGGCGCATCTGCCATTAGCTTCTTTAGAACATTCTTACTCTTTGTTAACTCTTCCATCAGGTTACCTGCAGTATGAAGACGTCCCGCAGTATCAAGAATACAGTAATCAGCTTTTTCATTAATCGCTGTTTGCAGTGCATCGTATCCAACACCGCTTGGGTTGGCCCCTTCTTTTGCACGAATCATTGTCGCACCTGCTCTCTCACACCAAACTTGAAGCTGATCAACAGCTGCTGCTCTGAATGTATCGCATGCACCAACAACAACTTTTGCACCCTGCTGAGTAAGTTTTGTTGCTAATTTTCCAATTGTTGTAGTTTTACCTGCACCGTTTACACCTACGATCATAATAACCTTAGGCATTCCCGTTGCATTTCCTTTAAATTCAAAAAGATCACCTTCGTTTCTTGATTGAACGTCGGCCATTTTATTCTTTAAGAATTCTTTAATATATATTTTAAATTGAGCTTCATCGAAGTCAGCGCTCTTTGCTTTCTCTTCAAGAGATTCGATCAGCTCACTTGTTGCCTTTGGCCCAAGATCTGCACCATAAAGAAGTTCTTCAACCTCCTCAAGCGCGTCTTCATCGAGACCACCAGCACCAAATAGACTTCCAATTTTTCCCCAAACACCATTACGTGAACTACTTAAACCCTTTGTTAGTCTTTCTTTCCAAGACTTCTCAGGAACAGGAGTTGGTGCTGGTTGCGCCTTCGCTACCTCTTCAGCAACAGCAACTTCTTCGACCGCTTCAACTTCTTTAGTTTCAGAAGTAATCTCTTCTTTGACCTCTCGATCTGGAAGCTTTGATTGTGCCTTTGGCTTAAGAAGATAGAAAATACCAGTAAATCCACTGATACCTAGTGCTGAACATAGCGCGATAAATGCATACGCCATTTCAATAGTTATCGTCATATTTAGCTGGGCCTGATCTGCCCAAGACTGTAAAAGAGCAACGAGTTGCAACATAATATATTCTCCATTTTGTGTGTTTAAGAGATATGATATGTAAGCATAAAAATCAATATTTAAGGCGTAAATTGGCATGAAAATGACAAATAAGATCAAACTATTTCATCTACAACAAGCAATTCGAAACTTTTTCAATAAAGATGGTTTTATGGATGTGCTAACGCCGCCAATTGTTGAAAATCCAGGAATGGAAGTTCATATTCATCCCTTTGCAATTCACTCTGTGCATCAAAATAAAACTCATGACCTCTTTCTACATACTTCTCCAGAATTTCATATGAAGGAGCTACTTCAAGAGGGCCTAGAAAAAGTTTTTACAATGAGCTACTGCTTTCGTGATGAGCCAAATAGCTCAACTCACAGAAAACAATTCATTATGCTCGAATGGTATCGTGCCAATGAGAATTATAAAAAAATCATGGAAGATACAATAGACCTATATCGATTTTGCCACGACTACCTAAAGTCTAAAGGTGTTAGAGTTATCGAGTTAAATGACAAGATAAAGAAAGCAACTGTTCAAGAAATATTTTTAGAAGTTCTTAACATTGATATTTTAGAACTTATGGATCGCGATGAACTTTATCATTTAATTGATAAGAAATTTTCAAAAATTAGCTTATCAGGAAATAAAGATGATTACGCATGGGACGACCTCTTTTTTCTCCTTATGTATAATTATATTGAGCCTGAAATGGAAAAGTATGAATTTCTTATGCTCTATGAATTTCCTGCTCCACTTAGAGCACTCTCTACCATTAAAGAGGATGACTCAAGAGTATGTGAAAGATTTGAAGTTTACTGTCGTGGAATAGAGATTTGCAATTGCTTCAATGAGCTTACTGACTTAAATGAGCAAACTTTACGTTTTGAGAAAGATGCAGCATTAAAACAGGATCTTTATAAATACAATCTTCCTTGGCCTAAGAGATTTTTAAAGCAATTAGAAAACGGTTTACCAAGAAGTGCTGGCATAGCACTAGGAGTAGAGCGCCTTCTAATGTCCTTAACAGGAATGGAAGAAGACGCATTCTTTGATTAACTATTGTTTCTTTTGAAGTCGATTAAATAATAAGTGAGTCTTTAAGATAAATTCTGATTTTACAACATCAGGAGTCATCTTCATGGCCCAACGGTAGTGAACACCACTTTCCTTTGCCGAGCGTAACTTACTATTCCACATTGGAAATTCATTTGCTAACTCAGCAGAATAAACAGCATACCAGCGTGCAAACTCATCTTGCGAACGGGCCAATAATGCATCTTGTACCTCAATTGCATTTTCAACCAAGATTCTTTTCACTGAGTAAATATTTAAAGGATCAAGTTTTTTAATATCTAAATCCTTATTCAAATATTTTTTAAATATTGTAACTGTAATTTCCTTAGCAACTCTTGAAGTTTGTTGGTTATAATTTTCTAAGCGTTGGTAGTATTGCGATAGCACAAGTGAGCGATAAACTCCTTCTCGAGTTCCCCCCTGCTCTAGAGTTGCATACCATTTTGATAACTCATCTCTATTTGCATCAAGTTCGCGCGTGGCCTTAATTAACTCATTAATAAATGATAAGTTATATTGAGACATCTGCTCTTTAGTGAAAGGTGATTTGTATTCTTTTTTAGAGTAAACACTTAGATCTTTAGCATCCTTTTTAACAATAGGAATCTCAGGAAGTTCGACTTCATCTCTTTCCCCCCAAATTTTATCGGCCAACGATGTCGATATATTCTTTTCTACAAATGGCCTTAAATCTTGCAAGAATGTTATCTGTGCAAAAGCAGAAGTTGAAATTAAACAAATTAGAATGAATCTCTTCACAAGTCTCCCCTGAAAATTCGAGTATTTATCAATATAAACACCATTATAATGGCGCTTCGAATTTTTAGGAAGTTAGCAAATTTTAGCCAACAAAATTTGTCAATTTTGTGTCTAGGTTCTAGGCAATTAATACCTCTAACTTCCGATAAACACTGACTAAATGAATTTTGGTAAAGATTGTTTAAGAATCATTCGATAATGAAGTTATGAAAACGTTAAAAGGTAAACCGTCTCTACATTTAATATTAATCCTTCTGCTCATCGCAACTTCATGTGTGCCTGATAGCTTAACGAAGTTCAAGGAAGATGGCGCAAGCAGTGATGATGCATCAAGTGCAGTTGGAGAGGTTGTTGATCCTCCAAGTGACTTTATCGACGAGGGCGGTAATGAGATTGATGGAAGTAAGATTACTGACCCGACTTCCGTTTTCTACAACAATGCAAGCAACTACATTTTTATCACTGGTGACTCTAGCTTAGCTAATTCAACGGCCGGTAAGAATATTGTTACATTTATAATTCCAGATGGTGAATTTGGAGATTACAATATTATCGACAATGATGGTTTTTTTACTTTATCAAATGCATCTAAGAATAACTTCCTAGATCCAATCACAAATCCTGGTTTTAATTTTGGTTCAGATATCACTACTACATATGCAGCGCACTTTACGACAAGTAATCAAAGTGGTCTGATCAAGCTAACAAATAGTTCAGTTTCTCCTGTTAGAAGTTTTACACTAGCACCAATTAATTTTAATTTTTATAGCCCTTCTACAGAATCGGCTCAAACATTAACAACAACATCTCAACCGAGAGTTTCAATTCAAGCACCAATTCCTGATAGGCTTACTTTTGAAACACAGCAGTCTTTCAATTGTACAGGTGCGGGAATCGGAACAACTCCTCCAGCAACCCCAACAATTGGTGACGTGTATCTAAGCGCAGGAACATGCTACTATAATTACGATGGAACAAATACAAACACTGTTGCATTTCCTTTTGTAGGACCTGTTTTTGTGGGATTTCAGCTAGATGATAATAGCGGATTCCTTACAAATGGTTTAACAAGTGAGACATTTACAACTGAAAATGGTGCAACAGGAACAATCACTTACAAGGATAGTAGTAACAATATTTACGGTACACTTACTTCAGGTACTCTATATACTGGCGACTTAATTGATAATGCTTTTCCATTTTCAAATAGAGAAGGAACAATTCAAAAAGTTAAATACTTTTTCCAACCAAATTCAAATATCAACTTAAAGTTGATTAATGATACATCAGAAGCTGTCGCAGAACATATCAGTTATAACAACAGTACTGATATTTCAATTACACCAGACTTACCTTCTACATTAAGGCTCGTAAAAAATGTAGACAGTCCACTATTTGGATACATTATTGATACATCTGGTGTAGGAGATCATAACTATCAATCTCCTATTGAATATACAATTACCGTTAAAAATGACATTTCAACAAGAACGTTCAAGCTTGATCTTGGTATTATTAATCCTCCAGAGGATTTATCGTACTCACAACTTGTTGCGTTCAAAGTAAAAAATCTTGTTCAGACGACTTCAAATTTTACTGAAGGACAAGAAATTTCTGCAGCAACACTTCCACCACTAAGCAATGGTGCAAAAGGTATCATTAAAAGAATTCTTGATATTGATGGGAACGAAAAATACCTAATTGTTCAAGTTATCAGTGGTGAATTTGTAAAGGATATCTCAGTTGATAATTATAAAAACTTCCTAGATGAAGAAGCAGTAATTCAAACAACTCCAGTGTCTCTTACACATATTATGAGTCTTAACTCAACTGCTGCATTTACACCAACTTACTTAGAAACAAGACCAGCTCTATGTATGAGATTTCCATCTGCACCGACAGACAGGTTTGCACGCGCAGTTGTAACAGGAAATCCAACAGATGCTGGACTAGCAAATATCATCTTTGTTAACCAAACGAAGAATGTTAACGACACTAATTCTAGTGAAGATTTTATTGCATCTAATAATGCACTTGAAGATTGTGGTAATGCTACGGCATACATCCTAAATGAAATTTGGACCCCTGTAATGAGAGCTACATTTACTGATGTATCTTCTCTTGTTAGTGGAATGGATATACTGACAAATACAGGACGAGCGAACCTTGTTGCTTCACAAATTAATAGTAGTGACAATACTGCTTTATTACAAAGTACAAATGGAGTGCCAATTACGATGACACTTCCAGGAGAATCATTCTCATCGGTTAGACCGTATAGTGCAAACGGAGCGACAATCAGTGATTTTCAAACTCTAACGACATTTGAATTACATCGTGGCGTTGATTCAGTAATCAAGTCAACTCTTCCAAAAGGAGAAGACATTGCATATAGTGTAAGCCCAGAACTTCCTCCAGGTTTAACATTAGATGAAGAGACAGGTGATATTATCGGTATTCCTGAAATTGCAGCCTCATCTAAGACGTATACTGTAACTGCTCAAAATATTCTTGGAAGCTTCTCAGCATCATTTGATCTATTGATCGAAGATTACTTTGAAGTAAATGTTGAAGTAGAAAATACTCCGAAGTTCTTCACTCACAAAGATGGTGAAGATAACTTCTTTAATAAGTGTCGAGTAAAGAAAAGAGATATCATCAGCAACCCAAGGGCCTTAGCATCTGATATTGAGGATGTAATCGATATTGATTGTTATGTTGATATTGGTGAAAATAACCTTTACTTTAGAGAGCTTAAGCTACAAGCAAATGTTGGCCCAGGTATTTGTCATAGTATTCGCTATAAGCCATTTTTCTTTTACAAGAAAAGACCAATGATGACACGCAGTTCAAATTCAGACATTGCATACAGTGCAGCTGCTCGCTATATCGTACAAGTTGTAACTGGTACTTCAACAGATGCTGTGGGAGTAGCTCCAGCCGATAATACTGCGACAGATGGGTTAGGAGGTGCAACTCCAGCAAATAGTTATTATGCAGATGGAATTTATGTCAACGGTGTTCTATTCGGTGGTCAACTTGATGATCTATGTTCAGGTAAATACCATGATCTAAATTGTGACAATGGTTCTTTTGAATATGCCGAGCTTGTTTATACATATACAGAAGCAAACGCAGACACTGGAGATCCAGCTTACTATAGAAATACTGTCGAGGTTTTAGAACATCAATGTGAGGGAAATGCATACTTATGTAGAAAGGGTGCAATTGAAGACGTCTTCACAACAGATGAGCTTGAAGATGGTTTTCAGTCGCTTGTTATAGAGGCATTTAGTGGTGCAAATTATGAGAGTATCTTAAAAACTCCACAAAAAAGAGGTGCGAGATCAAACCGTTCAATTGCTTCATTTGCACATGAAAACTCTTGTTATAATTCAATTAATAATACTGAATATTACTCAGAGGGTATAAAGCTTCACGCGGAAAGTGTAAGCCTTTCAGATGATCCAAACCAGATAGTTGATCCATTTATGGGGGCACAGCCTTACTATACATTCTCTTGTCTTGATGAATTCTCAGTTACTCAAGCGAGAATAAACTTACACATTAGAGATTGGGATAATAACTATGAGATGAACAATCTTGATAAGGTTACTATTGCGAGCATGGATGAAGGGACAAACCTAGATGTTTTTGATGAACCTCTTAACGAATTTAGTGATTGGGATGATTACACAAACTCAACAAATTATTCTGCCTGTACAGATGCGACAGCACCGACTTTAGGAAACTCATATACTGCTATTACAACAGGGAGTGGGACAGTTGGGTCACTATACTTTTACACAGTATCATCAAGTGATTTCTACTCAGGTATGAACGTTATTATTGGTGGACAAACTTATATAGTTAAAAGAGTTTACTCAAATGCAGTTCAGCTTACACGTCCGCTACATGCATCTTTTGGTGCAGGAACGGCAATTACTGGACGTCAGCTAATACCGTTCCCTTACAATGACTGGGAAGAAGAACCTTAGTAATCTAAATTACACGTCCAACTAAATCAAAATCTAATACATCGGTGATCTCAACTTTAACGAGGTCACCGATTTTTAAATCTCTCTCATTTAAGTCATTGATAATAACCTTACCATCGATATCAGGTGCCTGACCAAAATGGCGACCAACAATTAGAAGATCAGTATCTTCGTGAGTTCCTTCAACAAGAACTTCAACAGTTTCACCTAGGAATTCTTGATTTAATTCTCTAGCGATTTCTTTTTGAACTTCATAAAGACGATCAAAACGATCATCAATTACTTCTTGCGAATTTTTATCTTTTAAACGGTAAGCAGGTGTTCCTTCTTCATCTGAGTATCTAAAGATACCAAGGTGGTTGAAACGTGCTTGCTTGATACCTTCAAGTAATTTTTCAAAGTCCTCTTCAGATTCACCAGGGAATCCAACGATGATTGAAGTTCTAAGAACAATTCCAGGGATTCTTTCACGAAGCTTAGTGATACGCTCCATGATTTTCTCACCAGTAATCTTTCTATTCATACGCTTAAGTACATAATCTGAGAAATGTTGAACCGGCATATCAAGGTATTTACATACTTTCGAAGAAGTTGCCATTTTTTCAATAACTTCATCAGTAAGTTCATCTGGGTAAAAGTAGAATAAACGCACCCAATCTACTCCATCAACAGTCTCAAGACCTGATAGAAGTTCGAATAGATTATTTTCATCACTCAGATCGACTCCATAATCAGAAAGATCTTGAGAAATAAGATTTAGCTCTCTAACACCAGTTGAAGACAATTGCTTTGCTTCCTCAACAAGAGATTCAACAGTACGAGATCTTAGACGTCCACGAAGAGTTGGAATAATACAGAAAGTACAATTTCTATTACAACCTTCAGAGATCTTTAACCATGCCGTATAGAACGGAGAAGTATTAAGTCTTGGATCAAATTCAGTATGAATAAATCTAGGAACTTCAACAAATGACTTCTTCTCTAATTTATTATTTTCAAGAGCAGTTAAAAGTGGAACGATTTTATTGTATTCACCAGTTCCAATGAACATATCAACTTCAGGCAAGCTCTTTTCAAGTTCATCTGAATATCTCTGGGCCATACAACCAGAAACAACCAGTGCCTTACAATTACCAACTTCCTCATCTTTATAGTCTGCAAGATCAAGAATCATCTCAATAGATTCTTGCTTAGCTGCTTCAATGAATGAGCATGTATTTACAACAATAACCTCAGAATCTTGAGGCTCTGTTACAACTTTAAAACCATTTAGTCCCATATGCCCGAGCATAACCTGTGCATCAACGAGGTTCTTTGAACACCCTAGTGAAGTAAAATAAACCGTGCGGTCATTAAATTTTTGGTTAACTTGAGATGAAATCTCAGACATATAATTCTCCATGTATAGCTAAAGTAGCTACTTATAGTGTTAAACCGACGTTTTTTCAATGCCTTATGTAATTTTTTTAGGAACAGAAATGCCTGTTTTCACATACTTGAAGGAAGTTACTTAAAGGCCTATCCTAGTAGTTAATGAGATTTACCTTACTAACTATATTTATTTTGGCCTTGTCTTGTACGAATTTATCAAGACCTCCTAAAACGAAACCACAAGATGGTGCTCTAACAAACTTACTTTCTAAAATTAGTAAGAATAATTCTGTTAGTTGTAACGAGTACCAAAAATTCTTGCATACACAATTTCCATTGTCCCCATGGTTAAGGGCCAATTATCACAAGAATTGTACTAAGAGCATTCAAGAATTAAGTGAAGAGTATAAAAATACTGAAGCGTATCCGTATTGGGCAAGAGAAGAACTAATTGATGCAATTATTTCAAAAACTTACTACACAGATGTCTATGCTAGTGCTGTCTTAAATAAGGTGGATTACCTCAATACTAAAGGTGAAGTTGAAAGGCTCTTACTTGATGCCATGAAGAAATTCGAAGATGGTAGTCAACAACAAGAACGAATCTATCAAAAATTAATTGATGTCTCTCCTCGCTTCATAAAAGAGCCGGAGCGAGAAAATTATTTAGATGTAGCCAAAAGCTTTGAACAAGATCGACAGTTTGTTAAGGCCCGTGAATATTACAAAAAAATAATTCGCGACAAAGATACTGTAAAAGAAGAAAAAGTTGAAGCTTGGTTTAGACTTGCAAACTCATATAAAAGGGAAAGAAAAAACGATAGTTTTAGAGACAATATTAGAAGCCTAGTTCTTTACCTTCAAAAAAACAGAGAAAGCCAAGAGCTAAAAGAAAAACATGCTGAATACACTATTAGGCTTGCTCGAATCTATTGGACAGAAGACAAATTACAAAGGGCGGTAAGAGTTCTAAGGAACCTCCTTCTCTTTAAGGAAGTCCCAACGGAGTATGTCGTTACAACTTACTACACGATTGGTGGTATTTTTGAGGATCTTAGAAAGTATGATCGCTCCATAAAATTCTATAAGAAGGCTTATGCTGCTGTTGAAGGAAAGCATGAACACCTTGAAAGTATTGTGTGGAATGTTGCCTGGACAAACTACAAGGCGGGCAACTATGAAGAAATGATTCAATGGTTTGATCGTTTTGAAGAAAAAAATGATGAGCCAAACTACCGATTTCTTTATTGGAAATTTGTTGGCCTAAAGAAGCTTAACCGCTTCGATGAAGCACAAAAACTTTTACTTAGAATTCAAAAAGAAGATCAATTTGGATACTATGGCCAAATTGCTCACATGAATCACACAAAACTTAAGCATATTGATTACAGAGAAAAGTTTGACATCTCGATTGATGAGCTTGCTTGGGCCGTTTATCTTGGTAATACTGACCTTGCGAAAAAAATTATTGATAGTAATGATAAGGTTAGCTTTAGTGACCTTTACGCTGCAAAATACTACAATATTATGATCTTTAAATTCTTCAGAGAAGATTCTAAGACGCAAGAAAAAATCTTAAAAGAAGATCCACAATTTGCCTTTCCTCTAGCGTTTAAAAAAGAGTTTCTTGAAAATAATAGATCTAAAACAGTAACGACACCACTCCTGATGAGCATCGCTCGTCAAGAGTCTGCTTTTAATCAGTATGCGCGCTCACCTGCCGATGCTTTTGGACTACTTCAATTAATTCCAGAGCAAGGAAAGAGACTTTCTCGTCGCTACAAAATCCCATATGAAGGATATGAAGACTTATATAATCCTAATATTAATATTACTTTTTCAAGTCTCTTGTTAAATGAGCTTATGAAGAGAAGGGATAATAACTTTATCGACTTTGTTGCGAGCTATAATGCTGGAGGTACTCCTATTAAAAGATGGAGAAGTCGAATCATCCTTCCGGACTTAGAGTTTATTGAAGAAATTCCGTATAAAGAAACGAGAAAGTACGTAAAGTTAGTCGCACGAAACTACTTGATCTACTCTCGTCTTCTGAGTAATGAACCATTAACGCTAAAAGAAAATTTCTTTCGTGGTGGCTTTATTGATATGACACATTAGCATTCTTTGGAACGTTAAGGATGAAGTGCTTTGCTTGAAAGCTTTCGTTCTTAACGTTGCTAAGCTCAAGCTTAACAACTTTTCCATCAGCATAATTAATGTCAATTGAAGTAATATTAGAGAACTCTTTTTTCCCTTTCTTAAAAGTCAGCTTTGTTTCGACAACGCCTGTCGACTTAACTGAAGTCTCAGAAAAAACAAGTACACTATAATTATCACCGTCTTTAACTTTATAATTCTTATTTGATTTAAGGCCATTCTTTAGTAAATCAAAGAAGTTTGAAAGACCCTTATCACTACCCTTGTGAATAATAATTTCTGCTGGATCACCAGGCATGAAACCATCTCGTCTAATCCAAGTCGTTTTCTCATTTGTCACATAGACAAGAGCATCTGAACCCTTTTGTTCAAGCCTAAGCTTACCAGGGTATTCATAATCAAATCTTCCTGTTGACTCTTTTGGAGTACCAGTAAGCTGATTTTTTACAATTTGCTTATATTGAGTAGAAAAAGACCTTGGGACAAATCCCAAGGCCATATTTGAAATCATTAAAATAGGTAGTAGCTTTTTCATTACTGTAATTGTACCGAAACTGCCTTTGAAACACCAGGCTCCTGCATTGTTACACCATAAAGTGTATCATTTAGCTCCATTGTTTTCTTATTGTGTGTAATAAGAATGAACTGTGATTCAGCACTCATTTCACGAAGAAGTTCATTAAAACGACCAACGTTTGCATCATCAAGTGGAGCATCAACCTCATCCAGTAGACAGAAAGGAGATGGCTTAACTAGGAAGATCGAGAAGATTAGAGAAACCGCAGTCATGGCCTTTTCACCACCAGACATTAGGTTAATATTCTGCATTTTCTTTCCTGGTGGCTTAGCAATAATATCAACACCACATTCAGCATCATCAATATCACCAACGATTTCTAGACGTGCTTCCCCTCCACCAAAGATAATTGGGAATACTTTTCTAAATCTCGTATCAACTTCTTCAAAAGCGATTTTAAATCTTTCTTTCGATTTTTCATCGATATGATCAATTGCATTTTGAAGGTCTTCAAGAGACTTTCTAAGTTCAACTTCTTGAACTTTTAAGAAGTCATAACGAAGTTTTTGTCTATCGTAGTCTTCAATTGCTTGCCAGTTGATTTCACCTAGGCGACCAAATTCAGACTTGTAGTTCTTAAGTTTAAATCCTTGATCTTTAAGATCTTGGCCATACTTACGAACAAATTCATATGATTCTTTTTCAATTTCTTTTGGACCATTTTCTGTTTCCATAAAGTACATTGTTGAAACATCATTAAGTTTTTCAAAATCAGTTTCAGTATACTCAAGGTAGCGTCCAAGAGATTCGCGTAGATCAACACGGTATTTTTCGAAGATATTACGAACATTCTCTTCTTCTTCATTAAGACATCTTTCAAGGCGTACTTCTTTTTCAGCAACCTCTTTATCGGCCTTATTGATATTTTTAGAAAGTTCTTTAACCTGATCTTCTCTTTCTTGCATTGCAAGTAGAAGTTCAGAGAACTCATCTTTCATAATACTAAGAACTTCATCTTTACTTGCAAGGATATCGGCTTTTTCGTTATTTGAAATTTCAAGTTCTTCGATTTCAACCTGCATATTTTCAAGCTCACCCTCTAGCTTAGTGATAAGCTCAGAGTTTGATTCTTTACGAAGGTTTTGTTTTTCGATTTGCTTTTCAATATCTTCTGATTGAGAACGTAGCGAATTCACACGTTGCTCAAAAGTTTTTGCTTCAACTTGCTTAGAAACATAAACCTCACGGTCTGCTTCATAAACTTCATTCATTTCATTATAACTATCGCGAAGGTCTTGAACTCTTTCACTAATATCAGCAATTGCCTCTTCAACCTCAGACTTATCTTTATTAAAAGATTCTTCTTTTTCTAGAATAGCTAGTCTTAGCTTTGAAGTTTCATCTTTACGATTCTTTAGAATTTCAAGTCTCGTGTTACCAGATTCCATAGATGCTAGCTTAGACTCAAGAGCTGAGTTTTTAGCAGCGAAATCGGCACGAGCTTCACTTAGTGTAAGACGAGCATTCTCTAGCTCATCTACTTTATTTCTTAGTAATTCATTTGAATCTGTAACGGCTTCTTCAAGGTTTGCAACTTTTCCATTAAGACTTACTAATTCGTTTTCAAGTGCTTCAATTGTGTTATTTCTTTCAATTGCACTTTGCCCTTGTTCACCAGATCCTTTTACATGAAGAACTGTTGCATTTTGGCGATTACGTACTTGAATATTTCCACTGATATCAGAGATTCCACCAAAAGAGATTGAACTCTCTAGTGAAACAACTTTATCAAGATCAAGGCTTTCAACAATAAATAGGCTTGATAAATATGGAGTTAGTTTAGCTTTATATTCTTCTGGAAGTTCAATGATATCACTTAGAGTCGTTAATTCTACCCCAAGCTTTACTTGAATTCTTTCACGTGCCTCAGCAGAAATTACATCTGCAGACTTATCTGCAAGTAAGATCTCAAGTGCATTCTCATCATTTTCAGTTACCCAATTTTTAAGAAGTGAAAGATCACTCTCAGAAGTAACTAGAGACTCTAAGAACTCTCCAAGAAGTGCTGTTACGGCCTTAGTGTACTTATCGTCACATTTAATAATATTACCAAGTACAGTATATTTATCAGAATCTACTTCACTTAAAAATTTAGAAACACCCTCTTTAGCTCCTTCAAGTGAAGAGCGAATTTCTTTTAATGAAGATAGTCTTGATTGCTTAGTAATTTGTTCTTTTGTTAAATTCTTAAGTTCTGTTTCAAGATCACGATCTTTTTGCGTCAGCTCGTTTACCGTTTCCTTAAGTGTAACTTCTGATTCAGTTAACTCTTCCACTAAATTCTTAGCGGCCATAACATCATCTCTTTCCTTTGCAAGTTCACTTGAAACACCTGAGTATTGTTTTTCAATTGCTTCAATTTCAGTCGCAAGGTCTTGAAGAGTTGCAGCATATTCTTCAAGTTTTGAATTATTTTGGAAAGCTTGTTGATCCATTTTAACAAGCTCTTCTTTCTTAATTGATAGCTCTTCTTCAAGCTCACTAATTTGCGCTTGTCTATCTTCTAGCTCAGACTTTAAAGCTTCAAGCTTCTCGCTTGCTGCTTCATAATCGTAATCTTCTTTTGAAGAAGTGATAACATCGTTGATTTCAGTTTCAATTTCTTCTTTTTTAAGAAGTCTTTCTTCGATCTCTTGAGCTAGTTCATCAATCTCTTTTTGTCTTTGCTCTAGTTGCTCTTCTTTATCAGTTAAAGACTTACAAAGTGCATTCAGTCTTTCTTCAGCAGCAGCTAATTTATTTGAAACTTCATTTCTTTCTTTTTGAGACTCATCAATTCTTGCAGTCTTCTCTTCTCTTTCAAAACGCTCTTCTTCAAGAGAGATCTCAAGAGAATCTTTTTTCATGCTCCAAGCTTCAAGATTTGCTTTCTTCTCAAGAAGCTCATTACCTCCATCGCGAAGCTCACGAAGATCTTCGAATACTTTATGTGCAACAACAGAGATTTCAGTACGTTTAATTTTATCCTTAAGCGTACGCGCTCTTTCAGCTTTTTCAGCTTGTTTTTGAAGAGACTTTAGGTTCTTTTCAATTTCAATTGTTAGATCGTTTAGACGGTTAAGGTTTTGCTCAGTTGCCTCAATTTTTCTCATTGATTCTTTCTTACGAACTTTAAATTTCGTAATACCGGCAACCTCTTCAATCATTGTACGACGCTCAACAGGTTTTGCTTGTACAAGTCTATTGATTTCCCCTTGGGCAATAATTGAGTATGACTTTGCACCAGCACCTGTATCCATAAATACTTCTTGGATATCTTTCAAACGAGCCGGCTCACCGTTGATACGATATTCAGTATCACCGTTTCTATAAAGCTTTCTTGTTAATTGAATCTCTGAAGGATTTGCAACTTTCCCACCGATGTGGATATGCTTTCCATGAGTATTCTCAAGGACAAGTGTTGCCTCGGCCCATGCAGCAGGATTATATTTTGAAGAACCAGCAAAAATAAGGTCCTTCATTGAATTCCCTCTTAGGTGTTTAGCTGATTGCTCACCCATAATCCAAAATAAGGCGTCAACAATATTCGATTTACCACATCCGTTTGGCCCAACGATCCCTGTAATACCATCGTCAAAGTTAATAATTGTACGATCTTTAAAGGATTTAAAGCCCTGGATAATTAGTCTTTTCAGTTGCACTTTGATTCACTCCGTCAATTTATCTCTATAATGTGTGTTGTGTAGGCCTTAATGTACCATTTCAAGCACCTAATCGTACACTTTTAAAATTTCAGTTCCGCTAAATAAGAAATGCAATTTCAGTAACTTAGACAAAGCAAATCCTAACAAGAACTAACACAATATTTTTACTTGTACGTATTTCGTACTAGGACTTTATCTGAACGGAGATTATGCCGATAAAAGTGCAATGGATAGCAACTCAAAAACAGTTTATTTTACGATCGACTTTCACCTCGTTGTTCGAGAAAAGCCGCTTCTATACAATATCTACATCAACTCTTCTACGATCAAAGGCAAGGATCACTATGTTAAAATAGTGCGGCCTGGAGAAGTTCTCACCGATGATGATGTAGAAGGTTTTAAAAAGTATCAAAGGATACATGTTCTTGAATCTGAGCGTGGGCTCTACCTTCAGTCTCTAGCAGAAGATGAGAACATAGAATCGATTGATAAGGTTTCCGTTATCAAAGATTCAGCCGTGAAGCACCTTGATGATATTTTCAATCCTGGGAAAGAATTCAATACAGAAATTCTTGGTGAAGCACTCGATGGTTGTCATGATTCAATGAAGGCCATGGTCGATGTTATCAAAGACTATGATATTAATAGCCTAAAAAAACTAATTGGTGATTTATCATTCCATGATTTTTACACTTACGACCATTCTATTAATGTAAGTATGTACAGTGTTTTAATTTATAAACAATTAAAACCTAAGGCAAGTGAAGCTGATCTCGTTGCGATTGGACTTGGTGGCCTTTTACATGATCTAGGCAAAACAAAAATTTCGACAGAAATATTAAATAAAACAGGCAATCTTACTGATGAAGAATTTGCACAAATTAAAAAGCATCCTGAGCTTGGTGTTGAACTATTTAGAGAAGCAAACCCTGAGTTTCCTGGACTTAAAAAAGAGTCTATTGAAAAAGTAATTATTGAACATCATGAGAATATTGATGGCTCTGGTTACCCAAAAGGAATCAAGGGAGAAGATCATCATATCTTCTCAAAAGTCGTTTCTATCGCCGATTTCTTTGATGCCATCACGACGAAACGATCTTATTCACAGGCACTTCCAATAGAAGATGCTCTAGAAATTATGAAACGAACTGTTGGGAAAAAAATTGATTCAGAAATATTTGATTTCTTCGTTAAGAAAGTTTCTAAGGTCATCCTAACAGGAAAGACAATGATCGAACTACCGGTCGATTTTAATACAGAGATTGCACACGCAGAGCTTCCAATTCAAAAAGTTCAGCCTAAAAAACTTGGTGAGAATTTTACGAAAGCAGATGATAACCCAAATAAAATAACAAAATAAAAAGTAGAGGAAGTTCTTCCTCTACTTTTCTATATTACTTCAAAACTAAAACTGGAAATAAAGAACCAAAAAGTAGCACGGCCAAAATAATATTAAAAATGGCAAGGCGATACCCTTTCTCAAGAAAAGACTTAAGCTTTAAACCTGCAAAGACCCAAACAGAAATTGCCGGAATATCAACAAGACTATAAGCAAGAATAACTGCAACAACACCTAATGTATTACCATTTGTATAAATGGCAACAGCTGAAAGTGCCATTGTCCAAGCCTTTGGATTAATCCACTGAAACATCGCCGCTTCAATGAACGACATTGGTTTTTTAATCTGTGCTTCTTCCTTTGCAAAAGTACTAAATGCAATTTTAAATGCAAGTAATGCTAAATAAGTACCACATGCCATCTGCATAATTTTTTGAATGCCTGGATAAGTTTTAAAAATATCCGAAACTCCAAAACCAATTACTGCAATCATGAAGATAAAACCAAAGTAAACCCCAAGCATATGAGGGACGGTTCTCTTAAAACCATGATTGGCGCCAGAGGCCATTAGAAGAATATTATTTGGTCCCGGCGTTATGGCGGAAACAAAGGCAAAAGCTAAAAGTGCGTATAGATTTGTCGTGCTCATGTGGCACAGTTTACTCGATTTTAAGAATAAATTTATTGCAAAGAATCATACATTTGAGAGATAATTTGCAACATATGAAGAAAATAGACACTATTGACGAAAGAATATTGCAAGAATTAGAAAATGACGGAAGAATCAGTAATTCTGATTTAGCCTCCATCGTAGGACTTTCACCTTCTGCATGTCTTAGAAGAGTACAAGAGTTAGAGAAATCTAAGGTCATCACTGGCTACCGCGCGCGAATCAATCGAGCAAAATTAGGAACAAGATTTACTGCTTATATTACAGTTGGATTATCTGTTCACACAAAGAAGTCACAAAAAGATTTTGAAATGGCGATTGCTGAATCACCCGAAGTAATCGAGTGTCACAACGTTACGGGAAGCTTTGAATACATTCTAAGAATTGAAACGACTGATCTTGTTTCATATAAAACATTTCACACAGAAGTTCTTGGAACACTTCCACAGGTAAATTCAATATCAACATACGTAGTGCTTGAGTCACCGAAAGATAAAAGAAAATAGAAAGGGATTTTTAAAATGGTCGGAGTAGCAGGATTTGAACCTGCGACCCCTTGCTCCCAAAGCAAGTGCGCTACCAAACTGCGCTATACTCCGACATTGAAATTTTGGGTAGGCTATTTATAAGTGATCTGAACCTTTTTGGCAACCCAGAAATTAAACCTTTTTAAAGTTCTTGAAAAAACTTTATAGCGGAACCAACGGCCTTGGCCCTATGGGAGTTCTCGTTTTTCCACTCTTCTAATTGCGCTACAGTCTGATCTGGAAAGGCTTTTGGGCAAAATATAGGATCGTAACCAAAGCCTCCTTCTCCAATGTAACTATCTGAAATCTCACCTTCCATTCTCCCCTCAAAAAAATATATTTCCTCTGGTGATAAATAAAAGCATAAGACACAAGTAAAGTAAGCATTTCGATTCTGCTCACCATTTAACTTATCTAATAATAGCTCGGCCCTTTGGCGATCTGTTAAACCTTCACCACCAAAACGCGCAGAGTATATTCCTAACTCTTGAGGAAGTGCTTCAACAGTAATTCCTGAATCATCTGCGACGACAGGAGTTTTAAACTCTTCAAAATAAGCTTGAGCTTTCTTAAGAGCATTCTCTTGAAAAGTATTTCCATCTTCTACAACATCTAATTTTGCAGAAGCTGCATTAATTGAAATATTCGTCTCTTTGAATAAAACTGCAAATTCTTCGGCTTTATGAGCATTTCCAGTAGCTAGAATAAATTTTTTCATTACTTTCCTAGTGCTTCTTTTTGTTTTGAGAAAACAACCTTAAGAGATTCAGCAGCACAATCCATTAGCGCATCCATTTGCTCTCTTGAGAATGCTTGCCCTTCAGCAGTTCCCTGTACTTCAATAAATTTTCCAGACTCAGTCATAACAATATTCATATCTGTATCACAGCTCGAATCCTCTTCATAATTTAAGTCAGCAATGATTTTACCTTCGCCGTTAATTCCACAACTAATTGCTGCAAGAGGCTCTATAATTGGGTTCTCAGAAAGCTCACCACTTGCGATTAAACTTTGAATAGCAAGTTCAAGTGCAATAAAACTCCCAGAGATTGAAGTCGTTCTTGTTCCACCGTCTGCAACCATAACGTCACAATCAAGAGTAATCATACGCTCACCTAATTTTTTAAGATCGATAATTGCTCTTAAGCTTCGGCCAATTAAGCGCTGAATTTCTTGAGTACGGCCACCAATTTTTGAACGCTCTCTTCTTGATCTTGTGTGAGTAGAGCTTGGAAGCATTGAATATTCTGCTGTCACCCAACCTTTTCCACTACCTTTCATCCAACCAGGAACGCTTGATTCTATCGAAGCAGTGATATGAACCTTTGTATTACCAAATTCTGCAAGAACTGATCCTGCTGCATACGGGTTGATATTAATAGAAAATTTAACTTCTCTTGGAGTAGAACGTTCGATAAGTGACATATTGAATACCTCTGAATTTATTAGTATTGTTCGATAATAACATAATGAGAAAATCTATGAAACACCTACATTTTAAAGAAATTCCATCGACTCAAACAATTGCCATTGAAGAGGCACGTAATTATGACCAATTACTTATTAGTGCAACTGTACAAACTGAGGCAAGGGGCCGAAGACATAATAAGTGGGAAGATTTACAAGATAGTCTTTGTTTCTCTTGTAAATTAGAGGCAGGCCAAAAGCCAACTCTACTGGCTTTAGAAGTAGCAGTTATACTTAGTAATTATTTTAAAGAGCACAAACTCCTCCTTAAGTGGCCCAACGATATCTTTAATGAGAATAGTCAAAAAATTATGGGGATCTTAGTTAATAAAGATGATGATAACTATATCGTCGGAATAGGTATTAACTATGGAGGTGTTCCACATGAGACATATGGTGTGCTTAAAGAAGGTACGAAATTAAGTGAGAATGATTTTGAAAGTATTCCGCTAGATATTTACAACTACTTACTAGGCAATCGTCTTACAGAAGAAGAAATTATAAAACAGTGGAATGACAGATGTTATCACCTAAATAAAGAAGTCGAAATCATCGACGAAGATTCTATTATAAAAGGTATTTTCAGAGGAATTGGAAACTTTGGAGAGGCCCTTATTGAGACTCAGGATAAAATAGAGAAAGCCTATACAGGCTCTCTCGTTATTAAATAATTATTCTGAAATTGATGTTAGAACTTGCTTACTGATATTTTTAAGCTCTTTCTTAATTAAGTTCTCGGCCAGATCAGGAACGATTTCCCAAATAATCTTTTCAATATTTTGCTCACAGTACTCGCGTGCAAATTTTTCAATAATTGGTGCAACTTCATTCTTTAGTTCGGCCTTAAGCTCTTCAATATTTACAGCCGGGGCCGTAGTAGCTGGAGCTGTAGAAGTTGCAGTATTAATCGATGCTGTCGTTGATGTACCAAATGAAAAGTCATCATTCATTTGAGTTACTGAAGAAAGATTTATCTCATGCTCATCTTCTTCTGGAGAAGAGAACATTTCACTAGACTCCTCATCAGCGTCCCATAAGTTCTCATCAGAAATCTCTTCAAAGTCATCTGAAAAGTCAGATTCAAAACCACTTTGCTCTGATTCAGTAAACACAGGCTCTACTTCTTCACTTTCTGAGTCCTCAAAATTTTCTTCTATTTCTTCTTCTTGACTAGGAAGCTCAAAGTCATCACCCAGCTCTTCATCAAGATTTCCAAAGTAGTTACTAACATCGAGTATTGTCGAGCTAGGTTGCTCTTCTTTTGGAGGTAAATTTTCTATAACAGGAGGTAGAGTATCAAATTCTTTTGTTACATCACTTCCCTTTAAATTAGTAGGATCAAATCCCCAACCATCCAATTCTGACTCAAGATTATTATCTGAATCATCGTCATCAGTGAATGAATCGTGTTGACTCAAATCAAATTCTTGAGTCTTATCTTCTTCAGTTTGGGCAATTGAGCTATCAACATCCCAACCAGAGAAATTATCATCTTCAAGCTCATCTTGATTATCATCTGAAAAATCTTGTGTCGTATCTGTTGTTGAAACTTCACTTTCAATCAATTCATTACAAAGTGAAATAAATTTCTCTGTTTCAAATGGCTTAACAACTTTGTCAGAATATCCGCTACTACGTAGCTTATTTTCATCAACGATATCAAATGTTCCTAGCATCGCCAGAACTGGAGTTGTAGGGAACTTCTTACGCGTTTCTTCACCTAATTTATATCCATCATCTGAAAGACCAAAGTCTAATAAGATTAGATCAAAATCGTCATTTTTAGAAAATAATTCAGACTCATCAAGAGCTGAAACAATTTCAAAATCTTGATTTGCGAATGTAATACTAATTACTTTTTGGATTGTCTGACTGTCGTCAGCAACTAATACCTTTTTACTCATATAAAACCTCAATATATTGTTACGCAAAAAATCCAGCTAAGCAAGAGACAGTTTTAATGATTACGGTATGTTTCTATACGATTGAATAGATAATAGCTGACTGATTATCTAGATTACCTCGACGATTTGCACCGTCAAAAAGATTATCAATCTGAATAACTTCATCTTGAGTTGATTCTTGAATAATTCTTTTAATATCATGAAGGCTTAAACTTCCGTAGACACCATCACTTAAGACAATAATACGATCATTTGGTTCTACGTTTAACTCCCAAATTTTAGGGGATAAGTCTTCATAAAGGCCCAAAGCAACGAGAGGAAATGTACTTTTTTGGTGCGAGTTATCAGAAATTGAAATCTGTTTAACACAATCAGGTGTATTAATTAGAGATAAATCCCCATCTCGGTACATAAGAACCAGGCAATTACCACATGAAACGATTGATAAAATATTTTCAGAAAGCATCGTTAAAGCAGCAGAAACCCCACCTTTATCATTAAGAGGTTTACTCTTGTTGATATTCAGTAAGTTTTTATGGGCAATAAACATCGCATTCACTAGAGCATTAGTTTCTAGTACATACTGAGGTGAATAAAAGTAAGGCATTGTAGCATTCGGATCTCCAGACAACTTTGAGAAATAAAGATCAATTGACTGCTTAGCACTTTCTAGATTTCTATCAGAAATTCCAGAACCTCCAAATCCATCAAATATACCAAAAATTTTCTGTTTAAGATTAATAAAGGTATTATCCTCATTTAGATTAAGATATGGCCCTTGATGTGTTCTAGCAAAGAAGCTTTGAATTTCTCTCATAGATTTTTTAGCCTTTCACTCGCTTTAATATAATATTCATTATCCATAGGTGAGATTTGTTGCACCTCTTGAAACTTTTCTCGGGCATCCTCAAATGAACCTAACGATTCAGAGATTAAACCTTGACGATATACCTTACGGGCTCTTCTCGTTAACGTATCATTGATATCATCGAGTTCACTTTGCGCATCTAATTCATTAGGATTATAGCGTAAGACTTCCTTAAAAACTTCATAAGATGCCTTAAGATCTTCTGCTTCTTTAAGTGAACGGGCCTTACCCAAAAGTGGGCCAGTTATATTCTTAAGATTCTGACGTGATTTTTTAAGCATATCAATTGCTTTCTTCATTAGATCTTCATCCATTGATTTTTCACTAATGAATAACTCTAAAGCTCCAATTGCCTTATACCATTCTTCTTGAAGAAATAAAGTTTCACCTGGTTTAAGAGCATCTACCATACGCTGGCGTTCAGCTTTCTTCTGCGCTTCTTCAAGTTCTTTTCGATTTTTTTCCTTAATATAGGAATCCAGTTCTAACTCAAGGTTAGCAACATCATAATTATTAGGATCAAGTTCTTTAATCTGTTGAAATAGTCCACGAGACAAAGTGACATTACGCTCTTTTACCGCTTCTGTAGCTTTATCAAGAAGCGTCTTAACTTTTGCCTGAATTAATTTTCTCTTTTCTTCTGCACGTCTTTCAAGCTCTGCTTTTTCGAGCTCAGCATATTTATCCTTAGCCAACTGATAGAAAGTTTGGGCTTGTTTATAATCTTTTGTGATCATAAATAACCTTTCAAACTCAGTAATTGCTTCCGCAACATTACCCTCATTAGCATAACGTGTTGCTAACTGATATAAAGCTTCTGCTTTTTCTTGTTGCTCTTTTGTTAGCTTTTTATCAACCGAGGTAACAACCTGTTTCTTTTTTTGTTCCTTAGCCTGCTTATCTTTAGCCGTTGGTTTTGGTTTCTCGCCACTATCTGGAAATAAAAACATATAAAGACCCAATAATACAACAGTATAGATTAGGACTTTCTTACGCTTTTCAGGGTCATTAAGAATTCTCTTAATAATAGATTTTTCTTCACTAGCTGAAGGAGCATCAGATAATTCAAGGCCATCAAAATCTTCGTCATCATCAGAAACTTCAACAATTTCCTCAACTTCAATTACCTGGTTATCTTCTACAGGCATCAGCATATCTTGCTGACTCTTTATAAAGTCACTAGCGATCTTAACTGTAAAAGTAGTTGAGCCAATAATAAATTCATCACCATTTGTGATCTCTTTTTGGTTTATTCGCTTACCATTTAAAATCGTGCCATTGGCCGATTGTAAATCTTCTAATACACAAGTGATCTTATTCTTTTTAATTACCGCATGTACTGAGGAGACTTCAGGATCAGATAAGACAATCTGACATTTACTTGGATCACGACCAATATATGTTTCAGGCAGGTCTAAATTAAAATGATCATAAGGAACATCTTCACCAAATAACTCTAGAACAAAATTTGCAAAGCCAGAGAATACTTGAGTTTTATCCCCAATATCATCGTCTAGTGTATCAATGTCGTAAGATTCATCACCATAGTTGTCATCATAACCATCATCATAATTTTCTTCATAGTTTTCATCGAAGCCTTCTGAGAATCCTTCTTCCTGCTGTCCAAATTCTTCAAAACCACCTTCTTGTGAATCAAGAAGTTCTTCAGCATTAAACTCATTCTCGTTATCAGATGATCCCTCTTCAGTAGGTGCATCAAAAGCTTGAGTTTCTTCTTCAAATTCAGATCCACCATCTATGATAGATGTTTCTTCTTCAATATCATCTTGTTCAGCGGCTTCAAAATCATCTTCAGGTAACTCTGGCTCAACGTTAACGATTTCTTCAACAGGATCATCACCAACTGGACTTTCAACTTCTAGACTTTCAAAAAGAACTTTAAATTCATTACAAACGAGGTAATAGCCACTCGATACTGGTATTTCCTCTAAAAACATTGGAGCGTTATTAACAAGAACAGTGTCATATGTTGATAACTTATTTAAAGTCCAACTGACACCATTAAAATTAAGGCTTGCTAATCGCCTTGAAATTTGTGGATCATCTAAGTGAACATGAGCTTCATCAGATCGACCAATAAGAAAGCTAGAGCTCTGCCCCATGATCACCTGATCATTAATCTCAATACGATTAAGAATTGTTCCATTTTTAGAAACAGTAATTATCACTCTTTTTCATCCCTAATTTTTCGGCCATATCTTCAACGTTCTTTTTAGCTTCGATAAAGCGCTCATCTGTCTTGTATTCAATTAAAAGTTTATAAATTGAGCAATATGTACCTAAAGCTCTATTATATTTTAAAGAATCTTTATTCTTTGTTGCTTGATTGAACATATCTTTAATTTTTTCATCAAGTCTCTGTTTTGCAATATTTAAGTGATAAGCAGCGTTACCATCATTTGGATCAAGTGTTAGAGCTAGATTAAATTCCTGCATTGCTCTAAAGTAGTTTCCTTCACGTGCTTCTCGTCTACCACGGTGAATATAAGCTTCAACTTTCTCACGAGTTTCAAGATCTTCAACATATTTACGGCCAGTATTACTATTTGAGGAATCAATAATTGAACTTCCTTCTTTTTTTACTGTTGCCTTCTTTGTTTTTGTATCACCACCATCCATAAAAAAGAACAAGCCCATAACTGCTACTGCAATATAGATAAGTTTCTTTCTCTTTTCCTCAGGTGTTGCAGGACCTTTCTTTTTCTTAGCTTTGGCTTTCTTCTTTACCTCTTCCTCTTCTTCCTCATCTTCATCATCTTCGTCTTCTTCAGGGTCCTCATATTCCACGAGGGCCTTCTCCTCTTTTACTTCGATGAATGAGTACTTAAAAACTGTAGAGCCAACAATAATCTTATCACCAGACTTAAGTTTATGTTGAGTCACTTTCAAGTCATTTACCATGACACCATTTTGAGACTTAAGATCGGTAAGAGTATATTCATTATTAACACGAGTTAATTCAATGTGTTCTCTTGAAGCTTGAGTATCAAGAATTTGAATATCATTAGAACTTAGACGACCAAGAACTACTCGATTACCGTTTAAGTAATAACAAATACCTTTATTCTTACCAGTCATACAAATAATACGATGGTACTGCCCAGATGATTCTGGGGAAGATAAATTCTTTGTCATTCTAATTGCGGCAACCATTTATACTTAGTCCTCTTTAATTAGTGTAACATAGAACGCCTTTGCAAAATTATCTCGCCCTATTAAACTCGTAACAAAAATATTATAGAAATGCCCAGAAAGCTCATATTCACCTTTCTGAGACGTTCCTCCATTATCCGCAGAGGCATCACATAACTCAATTATTGTCGCTGCGAATCCCTTTTCACGTGCCACATCTAAGAGGCTCATCCCTTCAGAAGAGCTACCTCTAATCGCCGTGATATCTTCTGCTAGCGTATTAATATGAGAAAGATTCTTTTGTGAATCTAGAACAAGGACAGCTCCCTGTGCCCCTTGCATAAATTCATATAAGCTTGAAACATAGGACTCATCACTTTCCATTTCATCAAAACTCATATCATCGTCAGTTTTCTGCAGCTCTCTAATTCTTTGAATCATGGAATTTATAGATGAACGTAATGGATCAATCTCAGACCATAAATATTCACTATCAACACTTTTTCGATTTCCTCTTAAGGCCTCTTCAATCTGAAACTTCATTTCATCTAGATGTCTAATCGTCATATAATAAACAATGGCAAAGAAGATGATTGAAGCAATAAATGACGTAATTAGTGCCTCTAGGTAAGCAACCCTACTTTTAGATGCCTCATCCGCAATTGATGCTGGTTTAAAACGAATGGCGATTACACCAACAACATCAAGGTTACCTGTCTTAACATTTGTTGCCTTAATCTTTTGACCGATTCCAATTTCACCGTTTGACAATCGACTTACCATTGGAAGGTCACTAGAGTTCTTCATTGTCTTTTCGGCCCACTCTCTTACTTGAACAGAGAAAGGATCATCAATGTACATATTTAGCTTTGTTAGCGGTCTAACAATTCGTCCGTCAATATCAAATAGATCATAAGAAACAACACCGTTATTTCCTTGTTCCATAAACTTTGTATCAACACGATCAAGATCTTTTCTAGCTAATGCACCTCTATTTTGTCTTTTAATTTCATCCGCATAATGTGCACCACGCTTAGCAACTTCTAAAAGAAGTAGACTCTGAGACGTTTTCATTACTGGAAAAATAGTTAGAGTTACCGTCACAACAACGAAGATAGAAAGTAAGATACCAGTAAGAACACGCCATTCATATTCTTCATTAATTCCATGAATTAGTGGCATTAATCGATATTTAAAAAGCCAGATGATCTTTCCAAAGATATTCTCTGGCATTTCACCACCAGTGATATATGTTGGTTCATCATCTTCTTCAACAGTTTCAATTCTTTTTTTAATAATCTTCTTTTTCTCTTTTACAAAAACGACTTGAAGAATTGAATCAGGAAGAGCTATCTTGTCTCCATTTTTAACAGTGGCCCTTTTGACTGCTTTACCATTAACAAATGTACCATTTGAACTTCCAAGATCTTTAACAAAAGCTACATCTTGAGTAACAGTAACGGATAAGTGCTTCTTTGAAACACCATTTACAGGAAAGTGAACGCTACAATCCTCTGAGCGCCCTAGGGTATTTTCCCCTTCCTCTAAAATATATTCCTGTCCACGCAGTTTACCTGCAACAACAACTAATTTATACATAACTCTAGAGTATCCCCTTCCTTAATCTCTTGAGGCAATTGTCCATCTGCCAACTCTAGTACACGACTTGCACTAAAAACAATTTGCGTATGTCTCCATGGTTTAAGTCCACGGTATATTTTCTTAATTTCATTCTTACTATTAAAGAAGACAACATCGATTTTATAATTCATAAAACAGGTATGAATTGCATTTGTTCCATAAAAAATCATGCCATCAAAGCCATCCATGCTCTGAGAAAACATCAGCCCCTTTAGTTTCTTATAAAAAGAATCTGCAACAATGGCCTGCTTACATATTTCAATACCATTACAAGAAATCTTCATTAATTCCCTCCAACTAGCTCAACAACGAGTGGAGCAAAGATCATAAGAAGAACTGAAGGTACAATAAAGGCCATCATTGGAAAAAGAATCTTTGTTGCAGCAGTTGCACCTTCTTTTTCAATCTGCGCTGATTTCTTTTGTCTAATCTCAATTGAGAGTGCTTTTAGAATTGGTCCAATTGAAGCACCAACAGAGTCTGCAGCAATTAGAGTTGCACAAAATGACGAAATCTGAATTAAGTCCACTCGCCATGCCATATTTCTTAGAGCTTCCGCACGACTGGCCCCAATTTTAATTTCTTTAAGAAGAATTTCAAATTCTTGTGTAAGTGGACCAGGTTTAGCTTTATCTACAACCTTAGTCATCGCAGCAATAAAGTCTAGTCCCGCTTCAACAGATAGTGCTAGCATATCAACAGAAAAAGGCATTCCGTTGATAATATCTTTTTGGCGTTGTTCAATTTTTCCTTTAATCCAAATGTCCGGATATAAGAATCCAACAATTGCCATTACAGGAATAAGAGAAAGTTTCCAGTCTGCTTCAGTAAATTCTCTGACAGCTAAGAACATAATTGGGAAACCAATAATAAGAAATAACTTAAATGCGAAGAAATCCTCAGGAGTCATATCTTCAGTTAAACCAGCACTTGCTAGCTTTCTTTTATACTTCTCTTTAATCTTCTTCTTATTTTTCATAGAAGAAACAATTGGTGAAATATAGCGTTTAAAAAATGGTCTCGAATATTGAAGAATAAAGCCGTGCTTTTTTACATTCTCAGCTTTCTTAGAACCACCTTCTTCTAATTTTTGCGCAGCTTGGAAAGATTCATTATCTTGAAACATCATCTGCGTGACAATGTAAACAGCAATACCAATAAGAATAATTCCGGCCCACATTAGAAGCTGTGAACTTTCAAATAACTCCGCACCTTTTCGATAATCACAAGCGTTCTGCTCACCATTTTGACAGGCACTAATAATTAGCTTCTTACCTTCGGCAGGATAGTTAATTCCATCTTGCTTAAAGCTTTTATCAGTAAATGTTTGGTAAAGAAGTCCTTGCTCAAAACAACTCGATTGATTTCCTTTTTTACAAGAGACATCAAGTAAATTTGCATGATCGCGCTTTGAATAATTTCCGTAGCTCTGCGCATTTGCATCGAATGCAACGAGCAACGTAAACATATAAAACAATAAGGAAGTTATGAGACCTTTAGTCATAACATAAGAATATCAAAAATAATTGATTTCAAGCAGTTAGAGGCAATATTGGCCCTATGTGCTAACCTTGATTAACCTGCTCAACAATAGATAAATTCTCACGAGTACCAACCTTACCAGCAACATCTGGAATATAAGTAGGTGAGTAATTTGATAGGTATTTTTTCTTAAGCTCTAAGACACGTTCATATTTTTGAGAGATATCAACTTTATCAATATCACCAGCTTCAAAAGCTTGCTTCACATATGTATAGGCTTCGCGACAAGCTTCAAAAGAACGATATTCCACTACATCTGCTCCAGCTGTTAGAGCTTTAAGAGCTGCTTCGCCGATTGTAATTTCATCTGAAATGGCCTTCATTTCCATATCATCAGTTATGATAACTTTTTTAAAGCGAAGTTCCTCACGGATTAGTTCATATGCTTTTTTTGAAAATGTACAAATATTTTCCGGATCAATTGCGTCGACTTTTAAGTGGGCCATCATAACAAAGTCCACTCTTGCCTTTACTGCTTTTACAAATGGAATAAATTCACTTTCTCTCAGTTCTTCTAGCGACTTATTAACAACAGGTAATTTAAAGTGCGAATCCTCTAAAGTATCACCATGGCCCGGGAAGTGCTTAGCGCATGACATAATCCCACTTGTTTGCTGACCGCGAATTATGGCCGAAACAAACTTAGTGACTTCGTCGGCGTTATCACCAAATGAGCGATCACCAATAACAGTATTTTTTGGATTCGTGAAAATATCACAAACTGGACCCAGATTAAGATTAACACCACAACTTAGTAACTCATTAGACATTAGCTGAGAGATTTCAAAACATAATTTTGGTGAATCTGTTCTTGCAACATCTAGCATTGGTGGAATTACAGTGAAGCCTTCACGAAATCTCTGTACTCTTCCACCCTCGTGGTCTGTTGCGATAAAGAGTGGATAATTATCTCTTAATGATTGAATATTATTAATTAATTCTGCCAATTGAGCTGGTGACTCATAGTTTTGTTTAAAAAGAATAACTCCACCAATATTTTCTTTTTGAATGAAATTTTCTTCCTCAGTCGTTAACTGTGTACCACTTATACCAGTAATAAATAATTGACCTAATATATTATTCATCTATTTGCCTTTACCTTTAAGTTTTGGATCTAAGTAATCTCTAAGGCCATCGCCAAAAAGATTTAACGAAATAATTAAACCAGTCATTAGTAAGCTCGTCACGATAACAACATGAGGTGCTTCTAATAAAACTAACTTCGCCATAGCAAGGATTGCTCCCCACGAGTATTCACTTGCCCCTAATCCAAGGAATCCTAAACTAGCTTCACTAATTATAACTCCACTTATTCCAAGAACAAAGTGAATGGAAATAACTGGCACAATACTTGGTAAAATTGACTTATAAAATAAACGAAATTCACTTACACCAATTGCTCTAGCACTTTCTACATATCCTAAATTTAAAACACGCATTGTCTCACCGCGAGCAATACGAGCGTAACCAGGCCATGAAGTAAAAATTAAACAAAGTACCAATCCTGTAAATGATTGCCCAGAAAAAGACATAACAAGAATGGCGAGTAAAATACTAGGAAAAATAAAAATTAAATTAGTAAACATATCCATTATTTCGGACACAAACTTTATTTTTATCGCAGAAAGATATCCAATAATTATACCGATTAAACATGCACTTGAACTAATAAGTAATGAAATACCTACTGTATAGATAAGACCGACACTTAGTACTTTAAATAAACTTCTACCATTAATATCAGTACCTAAAAAATAGTCATGTGAAAAAGGCTTAAATAATTCATGAGATATAATACTTGATGGAGTATAATCAAATCCATTCATTAGTAGCCACAAGACTGCCCACATAATATAAATTGATAGAATAAAGCCACCGAAGATCATTTCATTATTTATTTTCTTCTTTCTCATTAACCTATCCTTGGATCAATCTTTTCATTTAAGTAATCAACTAATACATAAACGAGCATATAGATAACTGTAGAGTATGCAATAATTCCCTGAACAAGTGGATAGTCACGATTATTTATTGCTTCAAATAAAAGAGAGCCTAAACCTGGAATATCAAAAATAGTTTCTGTAATAACCGTACCAGCAAGAACAACGGATAACTGAATCGCAACTACATTCAAAATCGTTGGCATACAAATTTTCACAAGACGATAGACTATTGCTGAATTAGATAAGCCTTTAGCATTTAAAACTAAGACCCATAGTTGTGACTCTTCTTCAAGATACTTATTCCTCATAACCCTTACAATTACAGATGACAGCGGTAATACTAAAGTTGTAACTGGAATAATCATATGCTTTATAGAAGTCCATTGCGAAACTGGGAATATACCGAGTTTGATAGAAAAAACTAAAACCAGTAGTGGCGCAAGTGAGAAGATTGGAAATGAAAGTAGAGTTAGTGTGACAACTCGAATTGCGGTATCAGGTAATTGAGATTTTTTTATCGCAGAGATAACTCCTATGCCAATTCCGATAGGAGTTGATATTAATATCGATACTAGTGCCAAAATAACTGTTGGAGGCAAGTTATCTTTTATTAATTTCACAACAGGATCTTTCTTAAAGAATGATTTACCTAAATCTAAAGTAATAATACCTTTTGCAAAATCAACGTATTGCTCAACTAAACCTTTATCTAAGCCAAGCTCAGCACGGTATTTTTGAATTTCTTCTACTTTTGCTTCAGGACCAAGAAGTCTTTCGACTGGATCCCCCGGAGTTAATCTCAACGCGAAGAAAATTGTCGTGATAGCAAAGAATAATGTCAAAAATGACTTTAAGAATAATTTCATTTTACCAACTCTTTTGATAGACCTTGAGATGCCCAGTAGTGACCAACAACATCTAAACTCTTATTTAATATATATACTTGTTCTTGTCCGCCAGCTGATAAAAGAAAACGATAGTTTCCATTCTTATCGAAATCATCAAAACTCAATCTTGCTTCAGATAAAATCTCTTTTGGTATATTTAAATATTGTTCTTGGAAATATGGAAAGCTTTCCCAAAGAATATGAAAATTCATGTCTCCATTCTTTTTATCAATGGCCTTCTTAATAAAGCCCGAAACCTTTGCACACTCAACAATAGATGCATAGAAACATATGGCCTTAACATTTTTAGGAACATCATACTCACGCTGTCCAAGCCACTTATATTCAGGAGAATTCAGATTATAAAAAATCTTTCTACTTTTTAAATCAATCTGACCACTCACGGTGTAAATATCATTATTCAAGAAAAAAGTGGATTCGTATTTAATTGGAACTAAAAAGAATACATCCTTAGCAATCTTCTTTTGCTTAGAGATTACAATTGTCTTTTCATAAACCTTGGATTTATTTACAGGTGAAATGATTTGAGTTTTTCGTACATATTCACGATTTTTATTGAATCCTGACATTGTATCAACAAGATATTCACCACTGACTTCCAATTGCTTATACTGATTAGCACTGGCCGATAGCTGATCATTAATATCTTCTTTCAGTATACTACATGAAGTAATTAAAAATAAAAAAAGCACACCAAGAGGTCGCAACATAAACTACTCCTCTATTTGTTGATTAATATACTTATTAAATTCCTCATCAAGTGAAGTTAAAATTATAGATTTATCATCAAGCTCTTTTAAGTATGAATCTAAATCTCCATTACTTTCAAACTTAATCCCAATTTTCTTCATCGGAATATTATCAAGTCTGAAATTTACATAATCAATATCGTAAACTTTTTGAATATTTGAAATATCATATGAGTTTTTCTCTAAAACTAGAGTTCCCATTGAAAACTTTTTGTTAGAGAAATTTTTAAAGTCTTGTAGAGACATTACAAAAGAAGCACCATTACTTGAGATATCAATTAATTTTGCACCTCTTAGCTCTGGAAAATCATTCATCGAATAAGAAAAGTCTTTAATGAATGAGTCCTCTTTATTTTTAGATTTATTGAATTGAAGTACATTATCTGCAGACGGTGTATCTTCTTCGACTGCATCAAAATATAGATATGAAGATGTCATATATGAGACATTAAATCTCATATCCCCTCTTCTTTCACTTCGATATACTTTCCCTTCGATTTTTAGATTACCACCTTCAATGACACCTTTAAAAAAGTAGCTCATATAACGAAGGCTAAAGTTCGCCATCACGACTCCATCAAGAGCGTGATTATCATCTACAATAAGAGTATCTTCTTCAATCGCAAAAATCTCAACAGAAGCTACCTGCTGTGAGTTAGTCCAAATTTTTAATTTACTCTTTGTGGCAATGAGCTCCCTGATTTTCAGTTTTATATCAGAGAGCTCTAATTCGATAAAAAGATTTTGAGAATTCAATTGTAAACCTATTTTCGACTTATGATAGAGTCGCTACTTGTTTTAAAAGATCGATTGACTCTAGTGCCTTACCACATCCACGAACAACACATGTTAATGGATCTTCAGCAAGAGCAACTGGAAGACCAGTTCTTTCTTTAATTAAAACATCTAGGTTTGCAAGAAGAGAACCACCACCAGCTAGAATGATTCCGTTATCAACGATATCGGCAGCTAGTTCTGGAGGAGTTTTTTCTAATGAAGTCTTAATTGCTTCAACTACTTCAGCGATAGGATCAGAAAGTGCATCTCTGATTTCGTCAGAAGTAACTTCGATAATTTTAGGAGCACCAGCAACTAGGTCACGGCCCTTAACTTCATATGTTCTTACTTCATCATCAAATGGGTATGCATTACCAATCGACATTTTGATTTGTTCTGCAGTTCTTTCACCAATTAATAATGAGTATTTTTTCTTGATGTAAGAAGCAATTGCTTCATCAAACTTATCACCTGCAACTCTTTCAGATTGAGAGTAAACGATACCACCAAGTGAAATGACTGCAACTTCAGTTGTCCCACCACCAATATCAACAATCATATTTCCTGAAGGTTCAGTAATTGGAAGTCCTGCACCAATTGCAGCGGCCATTGGCTCTTCAATTAAGTAAACTTCACGAGCACCTGCTTGTTCAGCAGATTCCTTTACTGCACGTTTTTCAACTTGAGTAATACCGAAAGGAATACAAATAATGATTCTTGGCTTTACTAGCTTTGAACCTGATAGTGATTTTTGGATGAAGTACTTAAGCATGGCACCAGTTACTTCAAAGTCTGCGATTACTCCATCTCTCATAGGACGAATCGCTTGGATAGACCCTGGTGTACGACCAAGCATTTGCTTAGCTTCCGCACCAACAGCTAGAACCTTTGATCCAGTACCCTTATATCCTTGGTGTACCGCAACTACAGATGGTTCATTCACGATGATCCCTCTGTCCTTAGCGTATACAAGAATATTCGCTGTACCTAAATCGATCGCGAGATCGTTTGAGAAGAAATTAAAAAATTGCTTTAACATTTCATATTCCTTTATAAAATTTTACCAATGATAGTGTCTGATATTCTCACCACGCTCAGCAATGTCTGCCATAGCTTCAATCCCTAATTCGATGTGAATATCTGTATATTTCTTGAAGACAGACTTTGCAGACTTCTTCGTTTTAATACCATCCTTAGTCATTGGACAATCAGAGATTAAAAGTAATGCTCCGATATTTACCTTACTCACAAAGCAAGAAACAAAAAGTGCCGCTGTTTCCATTTCAACTGCAAGTACCCTTTGTTCGATTAAGCGCTCTTTAAAACGATCATCAAATTCCCAGAATCGGTAATCTGTAGAGTGGATCGTTCCAGTACGGTAATCATGCCCATGCTCTAATAATATTTGAGAAACAAATTTTTGTACTTTAAATGTTGGAAGGGCAGGAACTTCCCTAGGAAGAAAGTGCTCAGTAACACCTTCTGCTCTAATTGAAGCGATAGGAAGAACGAAGTCACCCACTTTTAACGATGGATGAACAGCACCTGCAAGTCCTAAGAATAGTACTGCTTTAGGATGAATTACTGAAATTAGCTCACCGATAAGCGCGGCCATGGCAGCACCAACACCAAACTCAATAATCGTTACTTTTGCTTTCTTAGAACTTGAAGCTTTAAAAGCTGAACCTTGAGTATAAACATGGTCATCTAATAATGCGTTGAATCTCTCAACATAGTAATGGAAGTTAGTAAGAATAATTTGTTGTTGGAAGTCCCTAAAGTCGTGACCCGTGTAGCGCTCAATCATATCAATTGCAATCTTGCGCTTATCTTCATTCCAGTGAATACGGCGTGCTCTTAAAGCAGCCTTTTTCATTTCAAGGTTAGCACCTAGCTCTGGAGATTTAGATTTATTATTTAGTGAAAGTTCATCAACAAATGCAGTTGATAAGCTTGCATGAGAAGCCGAGCTTGTCTTACGTAAAGGATTTTTCTTTGTCGCTTTCTTTGCAACTTTCTTCACTGACTGCTTTGCAGCTTTCTTGCTGGCCTTCTTTTTAGTTACTTTTTTTGTAGTTTTTTTCGTCGTTTTGCTCGCAGCTTTCTTCTTAGCTGCTACTTTTTTCTTTGCAGCGCACATTCCATTATACCTTTTGATTAGCAATCCGTTTGCTTATATATGTAAAATGTACCATTTAGCTCATTTTATTGACAACCATTAATAACAGATTAAACACCGCGCATACCTATAAATATGACTTGGCCCTTGTCAAATTCGATATTTTTTTCTAGTATAACGAGACTATTTTCTAACACTACGCAAAAGGAAAGATTATGGGTGCAGGTAGAAAGAAAACTATTGCTAAAATGAGTAAGAGAAAAGCTCAACTTAAGAAAAAAGCAAGAATTTTACGCAGAATCAACGCTGCTAAGAAGTAATATAACTGGCGCTTAAGCGTCAGTTACTTACTTCCTCTTCAACTGATTTTTCATTCGGTTTTTCACTAGTCAAATTCACTTTATTTAAGCGACCACGGTATAAGCTCATGAGATTCATGTCCTTCATCCACACGTCGTCTTCTAATCTCCAAGAACCAGTAATACCAGCAACTTTCTTAGCATCAACTAACGTTTTCTCCAGTTCATCGCGGCTTGTAAAATCACCTAACGATAGAACATTCGCTGCTAGTGCCATACCTTCAAAACCAAGAATTTCAACAACACCTGGACGTTGGCCATAGCGTGACTGATAACTTGATACAAATCCAGAATCACCTTTTGGTACTTCTGAGTCGACAAAGAATAGTTTTCCAAGCTTAGAAGTTTCTCTAGAGATTCTTCTAGAGCGCCAATTAGGTCCACCAACTAAAGTTACATTAAACGCATCATAGTAATTAAATGACGGGATTAACTGTAGAGCATCATTTGGTGCCGCTGGAAGTAGAACCCAATCGAAGTCCACAATTGGACCAAGTGTTTGTACTCGTCTAATTGATGTATTGCCTTCTAATTTATGAACAGACTTTAGAAGTTCAAACTCCTCTTGTCTTTCACGTGTAAAGTATAGACCAAGAATTTTTGCTACTGTTGATCTGTGGTCAGTCTGATTAGTATCAAATGATTGAATACTAACAATTTCAGCACCTGCTTTTTCGGCCATCTTCCATGCCGAATCAACATATGAATAACCAGTATCTGTATTTGGATAAATGATAGATACTTTGTTACCAAATTTTGATAAGTACTTTTCAGAGAATAATAAAGAAACTTGTGATTCTACAGAACCAGGAACTTCAATTAGAAGGTGGCCTTTATCATCTTTACTCGCATAGATTTGAGAAAGAGAAATAAAGAATGCACCATACTTTCTCGCAGCTTCATATTCTGCTTTAGCTTCATCTTTTAAAAGTCCACCGATAATAATTGAAGAGTTCTCTCTTTCAATCATCTCACGAACCTTTTCCTTACCTACAATTGCACTTCCCATACTATCAAAGATTTTAATTTGAATAGGTTGAAAATTTGGTTTCTTAGCATTCTGTTCGTTATACTTTCTAACAGCGTGATCGATACCTGCTAGTGCTCTTTTACCAAATTTACTTTTATCTCCAGTAAGAGGAAGAACAACACCAATTGAGCGAAGGTTAATTTTGCTATATTTCTTAAGGTTTTCAAAACGTGCCATTACAAGAGCAATGACTTCAGGAAACATATTGTAGTTAGACTTAACCCAGTCTCCAACTTCTTGTGCCTTTCCCTTATTTCCTTGATTGATAAGTTGCTCAATTTCTAAATAAGAAAGATAAGCACAAACAAAATCTTTTCCTTGTTTAAAGTCCTGAACTAAACGCACTCGCTCAGCTTGATCCACGATGAAGTATTGTGTAACAAGTTGACCATAGAATTTTTTCTCTTTTAATTCATCCACAGTATTGGCACCAGAATTTAGCCAAAGTAGAGAATCGAGTGCTACTGCTTGAAAATCAAGCTCCTTTGAAACGCGATAACGTAATTTATGAAAATTTTCTAAATCACGATTAAGAAGCCATCTTGAGTCAGTCCCATCAAGAGTTTTGAATGTATTTTCTAGATCTCCTAATTTATAGTAACTGCTTGCTAGATTTAACTTAATTTGAGCATTAAGTTGCCCATCTTCTCCTGAACTATTTAAAGCAAGATTAAATTGAAATATAGCTTGTTCATAGTTTTGATTTGAATAATTAATTACACCAATCAGATTTGTTTTTGTTGCAAGTTCCGCCGGCCTTAACTTTGCATCTTGAATTGCATTAAGTTGTCCTAGCGCTAATTCCTTATTCCCATCAACGAAACTCTTCTTTGCAACATCAAAATCTTTTAAAAACTTTTCTGTATAAAGATGTGAAGTGTCTCGGTTGATCATTTGGATACCACCGCAACTCACAAGTAGTGTGATTAAAATTAGAGAAATATACTTAAACATAGTCGACCTTTTTTAATTTTGTATGGTCTATTTTATTTGAAATATAGATAGATGAAAACAGGAGAAATATTAGGATTTTATAAACATGGGAGACTAATTCACTCAGTCTCCCCTGTATATATTAGAATTAGCTAAATAATTCTTTAACTTTATCGATGAAACCAGTACTCATTGGATGACACTGCTTACCTTCTAGCTTAGCAAGTTGCTCAAGTAATTCCTTGTGCTCTTTCGAAAGCTTAGTTGGTGTCTCAACATGTACAGTAAGAATTGCATCTCCTTGGCCATAACCACCAAGTTTTTGAATTCCCTTACCTTTTAGTCGCATCTTCTTACCAGATTGAGTTCCAGCAGGAAGATCAACAACAACTTTTCCATCAAGTGTTGGTACTTCAACTTCAGCACCTAAAGCTGCTTGAGAGAAGCTGATTGGTACAGTGTAGTGAACATTAAAACCTTCACGTTTAAAGATTTCATGTTCTTTTACATCAACAACTATATAAAGATCACCATTTGGTCCACCTTGAGCACCAGCATCACCTTCCCCAGAAAGCTTTAGACGCTGACCATGGTCGATACCAGCAGGGATTGTAACCTCTAGTTCAACTTTCTTCTTCTTACGTCCTTGTCCGTGACAAGTTCCACAAGGATCTTTGATCATTGTTCCAGAACCCTGACATTTTGGACAAGTCGAAGCAACAGTGAAGAATCCTTGTTGACGACGAACTTCACCTGCCCCGTGACACATATCACATGTAGTCGGTTCAGATCCTGCTTTTGCACCTGAGCCTGAACAAGTTTCACAAGTAGTTTCTTTATTGATAAAGACTTTCTTTTTGGCGCCAAATGCTGCTTCCTCGAATGTCACACTTACCGTCATTTGAAGGTCATTTCCAGGAATTCCAGAACGACGTCTTCCACCACGACGGCCGCGTCCTCCGCCACCCATCATGTCACCGAAAATATCACCAAAGATATCTCCTAGATCGCCAAAGTCACCGAATCCACCTTGGAAACCACCACCGCCAAAGCCACCAGCTTGACCGTTTACCCCAGCATGTCCAAATTGGTCATAACGCTGACGTTTTCCATCATCTAGTAAAACCTCTGCAGCTTCAGAAGCTTCTTTAAATTTTGCTTCCGCTTCTTTGTTATCAGGGTTGCGGTCAGGGTGATATTTCATGGCCATCTTACGATAAGCTTTTTTAATTTCAGCCTTATCAGCACCTTTTGCTACGCCTAGAATATCGTAATAATCTCTTTTATCACTCATATTTAAAATTCTCTATTAACGAACAAAGGGAGCACAGGGCTCCCTTCAATTCTATATTTCTAATTAAACTTCTTTAAAGTCAGCATCAACAACATCGTCGTCTTGCTTGTTCGCACCAGCGTTTGCTCCTGCATCACCTTCTGGTCCAGCTTGCTGTGCACCAGCTTCAGCACCTGGCTGTTGATACATTTGTTGAGCAATTGCATGAGAAGCATTAGTTAGAGCTTCCTGAGCTGCTTTTAACTCATCAAGATTCTCAGACTGAAGCTTGCCTTTAGCTTCATTAATTGCTGCTTCTAACTTAGACTTATCGTCTTCAGAGATTTTATCAGCACTGTCTTTGATCATTTTTTCACAGCTTAAGATAAGTGCATCTAGATTGTTTCTTGTATCAACGATCTCACGTGCTTTCTTATCAGCTTCTTTATTAGCTTCAGCTTCTTGTACCATTCTTTCAATTTCTTCATCTGAAAGACCTGAACCAGCAGTAATCTTAATCTCTTGAGATTTACCAGTAGCTTTGTCTACAGCAGAAACGTGAACAATACCGTTAGCATCAATATCAAAAGTAACTTCGATCTGTGGAACACCTCTTGGAGCTGGTGCAATTCCACTTAGGTCAAAACGTCCTAGTGACTTATTATCTTTAGCAAATTCACGCTCACCTTGGCATACGTGAATTGTAACAGCTGGTTGGTTGTCTACAGCAGTTGAGAAAGTTTGTGACTTCTTCGAAGGAATAGTCGTGTTCTTCTCAATAAGTGGAGTCATTACACCACCCAGAGTCTCAATCCCTAGAGTTAGTGGAGTTACGTCTAGTAGTAGTACGTCTTTTACGTCACCAGCTAGTACACCACCTTGGATAGCAGCACCTGCAGCTACAACTTCATCAGGGTTAACACCTTTTGAAGCTTCTTTACCAAAGATTTCTTTTACTCTTTCTTGAACAGCTGGAATACGAGTCGAACCACCAACAAGGATTACCTCATCAATTTCACTCTTCTCAAGACCAGAGTCTTCAAGACAAGTTAAACATGGCTTAGCAAGAGCAGTTAAGTGGTCAGCAATTAAAGCCTCAAACTTAGCTCTTGATAAGTTTACGTTTAAGTGTTTTGGACCAGAAGCATCTGCAGTGATAAATGGAAGGTTAACATCTGTTGAGTTAACGTTCGATAGCTCATGCTTAGCTTTTTCAGCAGCTTCTTTTAATCTTTGAAGTGCCATTTGGTCTTTTCTTAAATCAATTCCGTCTGACTTTAAAAATTCATCAGCTAGAAAGTTAATGATATTTTCATCAAAGTTTTCACCACCAAGGAATGTATCACCATTAGTTGCTTTTACTTCGAATACACCGTCTGAAGTAATCTCTAGAATTGAGATATCGAAAGTACCACCACCAAGGTCAAATACTGCAATGTTTTTATCTTGCTTAGATTCTAGTCCGTAAGCAAGTGCTGCAGCAGTTGGCTCGTTGATAATTCTTTTTACTTCAAGCCCAGCAATTTTACCTGCATCTTTAGTTGCTTGTCTTTGAGAGTCGTTAAAATATGCTGGAACTGTAATTACAGCTTCAGTCACTGTCTCACCTAAGTAATCTTCCGCCGCTTTCTTAAGCTTTTGAAGAACCTTCGCAGAAATTTCTTGAGGAGACATTGCTTTACCGTCTACTTTTACCCATGCATCACCATTATCATTTGCATAAATTTCAAATGGAGCTACGTCAGCGAATGACTTTGCTTCTGGAGTATCAAATTTACGACCAATAAGTCTTTTGATCCCGTAAAGTGTCTTTGAAGGGTTAGTTACAGCTTGTCTTTTTGCAACTTGGCCAACCAGAGTTTCACCGTTGTTTGCAAAACCAATAACAGATGGAGTTGTATTGTGTCCTTCTGCGTTTGCTACGATTTTGTATTTTCCGTTCTCAAGAACAGAAACACATGAGTTAGTTGTACCTAAGTCGATTCCAATAATTTTTCCCATTATAATCTCCTTTATATAATTAGTTTTTTGCTACTACTACTTTTGCTGCTCTAATCACTCTACCATTTAGTGAGTAACCATTTTGATATGTTTGTACGATCTCTTGATCTTCTTTTCCTTCTGCTGGCATTTGTGCCATTGCTTCGTGAAAGTGTGGATCGAAAATCTTACCTTCTGTTTCAATTTTTTCTAAACCATTCGTCTTAAGTGTTTCAAGGAACTGGTTTTTAACCATATCTACACCTGTGTAAATATTTTTAACCTTTTCATCTTCGTCACTTGAAATCGCTTGAAGGGTTCTTTCTAGGTTATCAACAACATCTAAAAGACCCATCATTACTTTCTCAGTTCCAAATTTAATTTGATCCTGTAGTTGTTTCTCGTGGCGTCTTTTTAGATTTTCCATCTCAGCCGCTACGTAATAAAATTTATCCTTAAATTCCATTAGCTCTTTCATTTCTTCAGAAACTTCATTTTCAGTTTCAATTTCTTCAACTTGAGAAGCTTCCTGAGTTTCTTCATTAGTCTCAGGTCCTAATTCTTTTTCATTTTCTTCATTAACGTGAGTTTCAGACATTACAACTACCTCTTTAAATTTATCTCTAACCTAAAGATGGTAGCCTTTGGCCCAGTGTCAACGTTGAGCAATAATTTTTTTTCGAATTGTTTTATAAGTACCTGAAACTACTTAGAAATTTGAAAGATTTCATCTATTATTGTATCTAAGATAAGAAAGCCGCGGGACGTTAAATAAAAGTGATCACGTCCGGCCATCGCTAATCCACGTGATTTCAAAGATTGAACCAGCTCGCTCAAGTCACCCCAATAAGAATCTTTAATCGGAAATCCAACGCTAGATCGAAGATTCATATAGAGTCTCTCAATTTGAAACTCATCTTCACTTAAATTTTCTTCAACGACATCGGCACCCTTGGTCTTCCACTTGTAGCGATAGCGATTGTTTTTAAGATAACCAGTGGCAGAAGGGCCTATTGCTGCAACGGACTCCATTCTCCAGTAATTAAGATTATGAATTGAAGCCTTGTTCTCTTTAGCAAAATTTGAAACTTCATAGTGCTTGAAACCATTTATAGCAAGGAAGTTAGCAACTTTAATATATTCATCACTTATCCACTCTTCATCCGGTAACTCATCGTAGTGCTTATAATGTTTTGGAACAGTTAGGATATAAAGACTAATATGACTCGGATTATAAGTAAGAATCTCAGTTAGCTCAGCAATAATATCACGATTATACTTCTGAGAAAAAGGTAGACCAATCATAAAGTCTACAGAGAAATTATAATTACCTTTATTAAAATACTTTAATGTTTCATGGACATCATCAATATTGTGGACGCGATCAATGATCTTAAGAAAATTTGGGTTTAATGATTGGACACCTAAAGAGTAGCGATTCGCTCCGATACTTCTCCAACTACTTAATGTCTCTTCAGTCCAGGCCCCTGGATTTACTTCAAGAGTAAACTCACAATCCTCTTTCAAAGAAATATTATTGTCTCTTAACCAATCCCTTAAGAAATATGCACCTCGGCTGCCCCATAAACTCGGTGTTCCTCCACCAATATAAAGAGTCTCTAGCTCCTTAAGAGTGGCCCTATGACTATCTAGAATAGTACTGTGCTTTGCAGACATATCTGCAAAGAGCCTTTCGAAATCATCGAGCTGTCCGTCGTTTTCTTTAATTGACTTAAAAAAGTCACAATAGTTACAAAGATGACGACAGAACGGGAAATGGATATATAACGACTTTATTTCTTCCATATTATTTTTTTGTAACCCAGACTATAATTAACAAATACCTAAAATTAAAAGGCAATGTAAATGAAATATGAAATAGAAAAGTTAAATAATGGTTTGGAAGTCATTTTTGTTGATGTTCCAGGAAATACAAGTGCATCTGTACAGATATGGTTCAGAGCAGGCTCAACTCTAGAAGATGAGTCTAACTTTGGAATTGCACACTTTCTTGAGCACATGTTTTTTAAAGGAACACAAAAAAGACCAGGGGCCAAGATTGCTCACGATGTAGAGTCATTTGGAGGCGAAGTAAACGCATTCACTTCTTTTGATTACACTTGCTATTATATAAATTCACCAATCGCCTACTTTAATACATCAATTGATATCATTATGGATATGGTATCTAACCCAATGTTTAAACAAGAAGATCTAGTGCCTGAAAGAGAAGTGGTTTTTGAAGAATATCGTAGAAGCCAAGACAACCCAGGCCAATACTCATTTCAAAGAATTCAAGAAATGTCTTTTAACGGTGGTTACGCTCACCCGATCCTTGGAAATGAAAAAACAATTAAAAACTTCACTCGTAATCAGTTAATTGATTTTAGAAACAATCACTATAATAATGCTAACGCATTCTTAGTTGTTGCAGGTGACTTAAAAGAAAAAAAGAAATACATAAAGACAATTGAAGGTTATGAACTACCAAAAGGTAAACGATCTGAAAGACCTTCATTTTCTCTTCACAAAAAATCAACGATTGAGATTCATAAAAAAGACGTACGTATGTGCCAATTAACAATGGCCATCGAATGTCCACCGATGAAATCAGACAGTGCAGCAGGTGAAGACCTCGCCTACAATGCTCTAGGTTATGGAGAGACGTCACCTCTTTATAAAAATCTTGTTTTAAATAATACGATAGCAAATAATTGTACATCTTCTTCAATGTTCTTTGCTGACGGTGGTATTCACTTTTTAAGAATCAACTTCCCAAAAGAGAATTATCAAAAAGTCATGCATGAGCTAGAAAAAACGATAACAGAAGCGACTACTGTTGGACTTAAAGAAAATGATATTAAAAAGATCAAAAACCAATATGTAGCAGCTAAAATCTATGAAAAAGAATCTCTTGAATCTTATGCTTTTTCTCTAGGTAGTAGTTACGCTGGAGCAAAGGATCTTGAGATCGAGCAAGAATTTATCAACAAGATTAAAAAAACTAGTCTGAAAGAAGTAAATAAGAAGTACTCTGATATTTTTGGACGCTCACTTCATCTAAGTCTTCAAATTCCAAATGAATTAAAGCCGCAAGAGTTCAAACCAAAACTTGTGGAGTTTAAGAATAAAATTGCGAAACTTAAAAAGAATACGAAAGAGCAAGCCATTAAGGCCACTAAGTCTAAGCATGATCCAGCAACTCAAATTGTTGAAATCAAGCCAGGGATTAAACTTCTTTATCGTTATAATGCAATTACACCTACGTTTGTCATGCATGCTTACCTCAAAGGTGGCCTAGTTGATGAAACAATAAAGACAAACGGATTATACAGCCTAATGAGTTCACAACTTACAAAAGGCTATAAAGGTCTAAGCTACGAAAAGCTAAAATTAGATCTTGATAATAAATCAACGATGTTTAACAGCTTCTCTGGAAAGAATGCATACGGAATGACGATGCATGGTCAAAGTGAATACTTTTCAGACCTATCTAAGCACTTTTTCAAGTCACTAATTCACCCTACTTTTCAAGCAAAGTTTATTGCGCATGAAAAGAAGTTAATCTTTAGAACTATTGAAGCCAATAAAGCGGACCCGACAAGGCACTGCTTTAATGAAGCTACTAACTTATTATTTAAAGGACATTCATATGCCCTTTCAACTATTGGAACAGAAAAATCTGTTAAAGCGCTAAAGAAAGAAGATCTAGCGAAAGTTCATGAGAAAAACTTAAGAACAAAAGAAATGCTTATCACTTTTTGTGGTGATCTTTCTTTAGATGAAGTTAAAGAGAAAGTTGAATTTTACTTTAAAGATTTAAAACCTAGAAAAGATAAGAAGAAAGAAGCAAAAAAAGTTGTTCCTATTAAAACAGTTGAAACACATATCGATTTTGATCGCGAACAAACACAAATTCTAATTGCTACTCAAACAAAGAAACTTACGGCCAAAGAAAATGTTGTTTTCAAAATGTTAACAACTCATTTATCTGGTCAATCTTCTGAGTTATTTGTTGATGTTAGAGATCGCAAAGGATTATGTTACGTTGCTCAACCGATTCATATGAATGCTCTAGAAGCAGGATATTGGGGAATTTACATGGCAAGTGGCCATGATAAAACAGTTGAAGCAATTAACGCTATCAATGCTATTTTATCTAAGTTACAAAAAGAAGGTCTCTCTAAATCTGATTTTGATCGCATTAAAATGATGATTGATGGTCAAAATCAACTTAACCTTCAAGTAAATGACGACTATGCAAATGTTTACTCTGTTCCTGCATTACATGGCCTTGGTGTTGATTACTTCTATAAATCAAATGAAGAAATTAGAAATTTTAAATATGAAGATTTCCAAAAAATTATCAAAAAAGTATTAAAACAAAATTGGATCACAATTACAGTTGGGAAATCACTTAATAATGGTATCCCAACTACGATACATCCTTAGTAAAGAGTAGATACTGCTCTTCATTTAAGTTGCAATCGCTTTGCAGTAAACTCATCAGATTAATGATGTCATAAAACTGCGAAGCGAGATTCTTAAAGAAGCCACTAGAATCATAGAATGTATGTTGATAGTGATCTAGTTTTTGATATGCAGTCTTACCAACCTCACAATAGTAGCCCAAATCAATAATTTTCTCGTTAACCGAATTTGAGAAATAACCACATAAAAATAAAGCTGTGTCAGCGATATCTCTTAATTCTCTTTTCTTTTCTCGCTCATTAAGATGTTCAGCTTGAAGTAGTTTCAACCCAAGAGTTTTCTCTCTTAATCTTCCATCTTTCTGCTCTTCAAAATAGTGCTGGGAAAGACCAAACTTATCCATAACTAATGATGAATAGAAAATAGATAGTTGCGGTAAAGGGTTTTGCCTTCTTAGGTTTATGCGATGCAGTTCATCATAGAAATATGCCTGCAGTGAAGGTTCAAGAGAAATGTTGGTCGTATGCTTTTTCACAATCTCCTCCGTATCTATAAATTATAACTTAATCTCATGACGCAAAACAACAACGAAACAAATTCCTAGGTTTTTATGGTATAAAGTTGGAATGAATATGATCGGAAAAAAGCTCAGTGATTTCAGTATTTTAGACGAAGCTGTTATTGAAGAGATCTTGGCCATTGCAAAAACAAGACCTTATATCTTCTTTGATATGGATGGAACAATATTAAATAGTGAGCCTCTTCACTACGAAGTCGTAAAATCTTTATGCCAAGGAAAGAAAATTCCATCAATGGAGGAAACTTATGGCATGTCCGATGGTGAAGTTTTTCCAATGATCCAAGAGGCATTAGGCCTAAACCACTTAGACGAATATTTGACTAAAAAAAATGAAGCCTTAGTTAAGCTTATTGGCCAGTCTGATGCAAATAATATAAGACATAGAAATATTCATTCACTGCTTAAACGCTTAAAAGACAGTGATATCCGACTTGCACTAGTAACAGCAAGTCAATACGAAGTAACTCATCCAATTTTAAAACATTGTGAACTAGACTGTTACTTTGAAAAAATAATTACAGAAAGAGAAGTAGATAAAACGAAGCCTGATCCTGCACCATATCTATTGGCACAGGATTTTTTTAAAGCTCAAACACACGAATGTCTAATTTTTGAAGACTCACCTACTGGAATTGAAGCCGCTCAAAGAGCAGGTATTGATCACGTAGTTGTAAAGTGGTTTGAAGGAGAATAAATGCCAAATAATTCAAAAGATAATTTAAACACTTGGAAAGAATTAGCTGACAAAGAGACAAGAGGTAAAGGCCCTAAGGTTACTCAAACTCCAGAGGGGATTGAACTTAAATCTCTTTATACAAAAGCTGATCTAGAAAATAATAACCTCGTTGATACAATGCCAGGAATGGATCCGTTTATCAGAGGTCCAAGAGCTACGATGTATACAGGACGTCCATGGACGATTCGCCAGTATGCTGGATTTTCTACAGCAAAAGAATCAAATGATTTTTATAAGAAGGCACTAGCGGCAGGTGGACAAGGTGTTTCAGTTGCATTCGATCTTGCTACTCACAGAGGTTACGATTCAGACCATCCTCGTGTAAAAGGTGATGTTGGTAAAGCAGGTGTTGCAATCGATACAGTTGAAGATATGAAAGTACTCTTTGATGGAATCCCGTTAGATAAAGTATCTGTTTCGATGACAATGAATGGTGCTGTATTACCTGTTCTAGCTGGATATATTGTTGCAGCAAAAGAGCAAGGTGTATCTCTTGATCAACTTTCAGGAACAATTCAAAATGATATCTTAAAAGAGTTCATGGTAAGAAATACTTATATATTCCCTCCAGCTCCTTCAATGAAAGTTATCGCAGATATTTTTGAATACACTTCAACTAATATGCCGAAGTTTAACTCAATCTCGATTTCTGGTTACCATATTCAAGAAGCAGGTGCAGATGCTGCCTTAGAGCTAGCTTACACTCTTGCAGATGGAAAAGAGTATATCGACACTGCAATTAAAGCAGGTATGCAGATTGATCAATTCGCGCCAAGACTCTCATTCTTCTTTGGTATTGGAATGAACTTTTACATGGAAATTGCAAAGCTTCGCGCGGCAAGACTTCTATGGTCTGAAATTGTTGAAAGATATGAGCCGAAAAATATTAAATCGAAAATGTTACGTACCCACTGCCAGACTTCTGGTTGGTCATTAACGGAACAGGATCCATATAACAATATTATTCGTACTACAATTGAAGCAATGGCAGCGGTATTCGGTGGTACACAATCTCTTCACACGAACTCTTTTGATGAAGCGATTGCACTTCCAACTGAATTCTCTGCTCGTATTGCTAGAAATACTCAAATCATCCTTCAGGAAGAGACAGGAATTACAAACACTGTTGATCCATGGGGTGGTTCATACATGATGGAAACTCTGACGAAAGAGATTGCAGACAAAGCTCGAAGCTTAATCAAAGAAATTGAGGAAGCTGGTGGCATGGCAAAAGCAATTGAGACAGGTCTTCCAAAACTTAAAATTGAAGAAGCCGCGGCACTTAAGCAAGCACGTATTGATCGCGGTGAAGATGTAATCGTAGGTGTAAACAAGTATAAGCCAACAAAAGAAGATCACGTTGAAGTTCTTGAAATCGATAACGTTCAAGTTCTTAATGAACAAATCAAAAGACTTGAAGAAATTCGTGAATCACGTGATGAAGCGAAAGTTAGTGAATGTATGGCAAAGCTTGAATATTACGCTAAAACTGGAAACGGCAATGGTTTAGAACTTGCTGTTGAGGCAATGGAAGCGCGTTGTAGTGTTGGTGAAATCACTTATGCACTAGAGAAGGAATGGGGACGCTACAATGCAAATACAAAAACTGTTTCAGGTGTTTATGGTAAATCATTTGAAAGCGATGAGGAATGGATGAGCATTAAAAACGAAATTGACCAATTTGAAAGAGACTTTGGACGTCGTCCGAGAATTCTCGTTGCAAAGATGGGGCAAGATGGACATGACCGTGGAGCCAAAGTTGTAGCAACAGCATATGCAGATGTTGGTTTTGACGTTGACCTTTCTCCGCTTTTCTCAACTCCGGAAGAAGTTGCGAAGCAAGCTGTAGAAAACGATGTTCACGTCGTTGGTGCATCTTCACTTGCAGCGGGACACAAAACATTAATTCCAGAACTAATTGCTGAGCTTAAAAAACTTGATGCAGAAGATATCATCGTTGTTGCAGGTGGAGTAATTCCTAGAAAAGACTATGACTTCCTTTATGAAGCTGGTGTTAAGGGAATCTATGGACCAGGAACAACAATTGCTGAAGCCGCAAAAGATGTAATTACAAAAATCAAAGAGGCACAAAAGTAATGCAAATTGATATCCAGAAATTAAAAAGTGGAAATATTAGATCACTTTCTAAATTCATCACTTTAATCGAAAGTAAGAAAGCTGAGCATCAAAAAGAAGCTCAGGAGCTCTTAAACGAAATTCTTCCTCTAACTGGAAAATCAATTCGTATCGGTATTTCTGGAACGCCTGGGGTTGGTAAATCTACATTTATTGAATCCCTGGGACTTCTCTTAATTAACAAGGGACTAAAAGTCGCAGTCTTAGCAATTGATCCAAGTTCTCCACTAAGTGGTGGAAGTTTACTTGGTGACAAAACTCGAATGGAGAAACTCGCCCAAGAGAAAAACGCTTTCATTCGCCCTACACCATCATCAGGTAATCTTGGTGGTGTCGCACTAAAGACTAGAGAGGTCATGCTTGCATGTGAAGCTGCTGGCTATGATGTTGTTCTAATCGAAACTGTTGGTGTTGGTCAGTCGGAATACGATGTTGCAAATATTGTGGACTTATTCACAGTACTTCTGCTACCAGGTGGAGGCGATGAACTTCAAGGAATTAAAAAAGGAATTATTGAATTAAGTGACAATATTGTCATCAACAAAGCAGATGGCGATAACAAGCAAAAAGCTCACGATACAATGGTTCAGTATAAGTCTGCCCTTGGAGTAATCAAAACAGATCGAAAGATTGGTGCCAATGTTATGATGGCATCGGCCCTAGAGAATAAAGGAGTAACTGAGTATTGGGACTTGATTGAAAAGATTTATCAGGAGAATCAGGAAAAAATTCAACTAAAACGTAAAAGACAAAATCAAGATTGGCTTAAGAAACTATTTAATGAACTACTTGAGAACAGAGTTAGAGCTAATCCATCACTTCAATCTGAATGGACTAAGCTCAACGACAATATCTTAAATGAAGTTGAAACACCTCTAAGTGCTGCAAATAAATTAATTCATATTTTATTTAATAATTGAACACTTCATTTTCTTCGTTACACTTTTAGGGCCAACAAGTTTTAACTCTCCTTCCTTACCCTTTAAAATGAATCGAAAACCAAGATAACCTTCAGCCTTAAGCACACCAGTATAGTTTGCCCCAGATTGCTTTACTGAAACATCATAAGTAGATTCTAAAGTTTTAATGACGGCCTTATTTTCATGAACACTAAAAGAATGGCCTTCACCCTGGCAGCTTATATTTGTCGAATTTGCAAAAGCAAAAGATGTAATAAGAGAAATAATAAACAATTTAACTAACTTCATTCAATCTCCTAGATCGAAATATAGAACTTACCATCTTCAAAAGTAACATTACTTCCAACAATAGCATTCTTAATAATTTTTTCAATTAACCAGATCCATTTAACCTTGATGAAGCCAAACGGAACAACTACATCTGTTACATCCATAATAATTTGAGATTCTTTTTCATTAAATGAAACACTTGCCGTCAGATCAACATCAAAATTCTTCTTAAGAAGAACATTCTTATATGCATGGGCCTTAACCTTAGCGACACCATTAGTAATTTTAATTGAAATATCTGAAAGGTTAGATTTATCTAAGCTTAGATTTGCCAGTGGCCTATAAGAATCAATTTCCAAGTTCTTATATCGACTCGAAACTGTTTGTCTTGAGATCACACGTCCACGAGGATCTGTAATTGTTTTAATATCTTCATTTGTTTTTAACTTAGCAATGTCTATAGATCCATCAATTAAACATTCTTTGATCATTGAAGGAATATCTAATAAGTCAGATTGAATAAGCTTTTGGCATTTAACGTTCAGATCCTTAACTGTTACTGATTTTTTAGAATCAATAAATTGAAAAATATCTGAATGAAAGTTAAGCCTCTCATTTTTCACATTTAACGTATCAATATCAAAATAAAATTTTGTTTTCTCTTTAGAGTTTGAAACTAAGATCTTTGGAACATTTAAGGCCGCAGTATTTTCACAACCACTCATAAGAGAGTCCGAATCGATCTCAATCAGATCCTCATCCTTCTCACACTTGAGATCTACAGATTTTGCCTGAACATCATATTGTTTATAGTCCATAACAAGTAAAGGTGAAGCAATTTGTAAGAATCTCGCAGCTTGTAACTGCATTGTTCCAATGTCTCCTCTTGCTGTAAATATAGCACCATCTTGTAATTTCTTTTTTAAAGCAAAGTTAACAGGTTCTTTGTACGATTTAGGAGTAATATTAAGCTCGGTCATACAACCCTTAACAATTCCATCTCCACTTGCCATATCATAATCTGGATCATTCGTTGTACAGAAAACAAAAAAGTTATTTGCCTCGAGCTCTAAACCTTCTCTATCCATAAAGAAACTTGAACCATTTATATTAAAGTAAGTAGCATTAATGGCAGTTTCAGCATTATTCATTTTTAATTTATCGAGGGTATTTAAAAAAGTATTTCCACTCATATCAAATTGAGCAGTCATCGAACCATTATCAAGCTTCAATTGATTATTCTTAAAATAAACTTCAGCACTTGATTTATTCTTATCTCGATCAGAAATATTAAAAGAAAGAGTGTCACGCGAGATTATTGCACTTTCATATTCCATGTAGCCCATTCGACCAAATATATCATCCTGCTTAGAAACATTAAGGTCATGAACTTTAACTTCAATAAAGCTATTAGCAATTGCCAGAAATGGTGTAAGTGATAAAAGGATTAATTTCTTCTTTAACATAGAACTGAATATAGAAGAAAAAGATGCCAAGATACTGAAAGTTGAAAAAATTCAGTACCTTGTCTATTTAATAAACATTAGAATTCATAGCCTAAACAACTGGAATTACTACAAAATCCCAGCGCCTTGCCTAATCACATCGGCTTCACCATTAGTGAAGTCAACAATAGTTGATGAGCCTACAAATTCGTGTTCACCTGGATCGACAATCAAAGTAACAACACCTGCAAGCGACTCTTCAATCATATAAGAATAGAGTTCACCATAAGAAGATAGGGCCGGAGTAAATTTATCTAAATCAATATTACTTGATAAGACCGGTTCACCATGGATTTCTAGTAAGCGACTAATCAATGTCGAAGGTACAAATCTAATTCCCACTTCATGATCAGTTTTATTTGCGGCCACAGCCTTAGTAATCTTCTTATTGGCATTAAAAATAAATGTATAGTGACCTGGGATAATTCTCTTTATATAGCGAAATACACCATCATCAATATTAGCAACATCAGAGGCCATTGAAATCGAATCACATAGAAGAGAGAAAGCCTTTAGCTTTGGAGCATTCTTATACTTGTAGATTCTCTCAATCCCCTTCTTGCTAAAGGGAGAAGCAATTACAACCCAACTAGTATCAGTCGGTAAGCACACAAGCTCTCCATTATTAAGAGCTTGTGAAACTTTTTGTAATACGCGATCATCTGGATTTTCTGCAATTACATATTCAATCAATGCTTACCTCAAGTATTTTAAGAATTCATTATCGTTAGAGATTATAAACTTAGTTTTACCTTTAATCGATGTTTTATATGCTTCTAGAGAACGTACGAACTCAAAAAAGCTTGGGTCCTGAGAAAATGTCTTAGCATAGACTGCAGAAGCCTTTGCTTCAGCACGGCCCTTAATCAATTGAGACTTCTTATAACCTTCTGATTGAATTGTTTGTAAATCTTTTACCAAACGTCCTTCAATCTTGGCCTTTTCACCTTCACCAATTGATCTGATCTTCTGTGCAATTCTTTGACGTTCAGAGATCATTCTTTCGTAAACTTTACGCTCAACTGATTTCTCGTATGAAATACGTCTTAATTGTACATCAATTAATTGAATACCAAATTGTTCTAACTCTCCATCGGCTTTGCTTACGATTAATTGAGATAATTTTTCTCTACCAACGCTTACATCTTCAATGTCACCAGTTATTTCTTCTTCAATTTCGTTAACATCTACTTTAGTAGCATTTAACTTTTCAATAATTGCATTTGAATTACGTACGGCCTCAACAAGATCGTGAGATGAAATCACATTTCTCGTCGCAGAGTCTAAAATTGTATCGATTCTCTTTTTAGCACCTTCAGTATTTCGAACGGTCTGAATAAACTTAAGTGCATCAATTATTTTAAATCTCGCAGTTGTATCTACTTTAATAAATTTCTTATCCTTTGTAGGGATTTGATTTGGAAAACCATCCCAACTAAGAATTCTCTTATCAACGAAACGTACATCTTGAACGAAAGGCTTTTTAAAATGAAGGCCAGCATCAGTAATTGGATTACCAACAGGTTTACCAAATTCAGTGATAATTGCTTGTCTTCCTTCACTTACGATAAAGAGTGACTGTTTTCCTAAAACTAAACCTATAAATAGAATAACAATTAGAATTAATGCTTTATTCATTTCTTAGCTCCTTGGTCATAAATAGGAAGTAATCCCTTAACCTTTGGATCAATAATTGTAAGATTGTCGTACTTCTTATAAAGCCCTTCCATTGCTTCAATATAAAGACGCTTCTTTGTAATCTTAGGGGCACGACGATACTCTTTTAGGATTTCTTGAAACTTTGCAACATCCCCTTCTGCACGGTTTACAAGAGCAGCTGCATAACCTTCAGCTTCAGATACCATTTTCTCCGCCTTACCACGTGCCTCTGGAATAACTTTGTTATAAGCACCTTCTGCTTCGTTAATGGCCTTTTCTTGTTCTTGCTTTGCTTCGTTAACTTCGTTAAATGAAGCTTTAACGACTTGTGGAGGATTAACATCCTGAAGCTTTACAGAGATGATTGAAACACCCATGTCATACTTATCAATTACTTCTTGCATAAGTAGCTTAGCATCAGCTTCAATTTCTACTTTACCAACAGTTAAGACATCAGTAACTGATCTATCCCCAACAACTCTTCTCATAATTGATTCTGAGATATCGCGGATATTTCTTACTGGCTCACTTGTTTGAAAGATAAACTTGAAAGGGTCACGGACTTGGTATTGAACGGCCCACTCAACAGAGGCAACATTTAAGTCACCTGTAAGCATAAGTGACTCGTGATCAAAGTTATCACCAGAATAAGAAGAACGTCGTGATCTCGAACTCTTTGTTCTAAATCCAAACTCTTCTTGAAGAACAGTTTTAACTTTAACCTTAATTACTTCATCAACCCCAAATGGAATCTTAAAATGAAGGCCTGGAGTATTAGTATTAATATACTTACCCAGACGAATTACGACGGCCTCTTCATCAGGCTCGACAGTGTAAAAAGATGTGTATCCGAAAATAACTAAAACAATGAATATAAAAAAGGGCCCAAGTAACTTGAGCCCCTTATCTAAATCTTGTTTCATTTTTTCGAAGTCATTTCTTGGTGCTTGTCCATTATTAAAAGACATTTGCTCTCCTTGACTTGCGTCCTATGCTTCTACTTCTAACATGAGGACGTTTTCTTCTAAGGCGTCCCCTTCCTTAACGTGAATTGCTTTAACAACACCATCGATACCACTCTTAATTTCGTTTTCCATTTTCATGGCCTCAAGAATGATTAGTGTTTCACCAGCAGCAACTATCTGACCAACTTCAACATTGATCTTAACAACTTTACCTGGCATTTTAGTAAGAAGTTCACCAGCGTCAGCTCCACCTAAACCAGAAGGCTTGTAACCTCTGAATAGTGAGTAAACTTTATCAACGTTAACAACTCTTGATGGAAGATCCTGTCTCGGGATCTTTTTCCAAGTTTTCTTATCTTTTGAGATAAAGTATTGGCCACAAAGCTTTCTTAACCACATTGTTTCATGAAGACTTCTTTCTCCATCTTTTAATGTAGAAAAATCAAACTCAACTAAGCTGTGATCGTGAACTTTAGTTCTTGTTAAATCAACAATTACTTCTTCATTATCATTAATTAAATATGTTCTCATCTTAGATACCCATCCTACGTGCTTCAGAACCAGCGATGATCGTATAAAGCTTAATATGATCTAGGTCTGTCTTCACGTTATTCTGAGGTGCTACTTCACCAATGTAAGCTGTTGAGTAGTGACCATCAACAAAGTTCTTCTCAGTCATAATTTCTTTTAGAAGAGGAAGATTTGTTTTAAGTCCTTCAATGAATAATCCATCAAGAGCTGCATTCATTTTTCTAACAGCAACGTCACGAACAATTCCTTTACAAACAAGCTTTCCAACCATTGGATCGAAGTCTGGAGTTACTTCTAACCCTTTATATAGACAGTGATCAAAACGAGTTCCTTGTGGGAAGTTTGTCTCAAATCCTGTTACAAGTCCTGGCGCAGGAAGCATTGTAATTGGATCTTCTGCACAGATACGACATTCAATCGCATGTCCTGATCTTCTAATAAATTCTTGAGAAGGAATACCTAACTCATCACCAAAAGCTGCTTGGATCATACATACGATAAGATCCATTCCAGTAATTTCCTCAGTAATCGGGTGCTCTACCTGAATACGAGTATTCATTTCTAGGAAATAGAATTGCTTATCTTCACCCATGATGAATTCAACTGTACCAGCAGAATCATAATCGACAGCTTTTGCAAGCTTTACAGCTGTTTCACAAACGCTTTGACGTAACTGCTCATCATTTCCAATAAATGGAGACGGTGCTTCTTCAATAATTTTTTGGTGTCTTCTTTGAACTGAACACTCTCTTTCAAAGAAGTGGAAAGTATTACCTTTCTTATCTGCAAGAATCTGAACTTCAATGTGACGAGGATTAACAATTAGTTTTTCAACTAATAGATCCCCATTATTGAAAGCTGCCATCGACTCACGTCCAACAGCTTCAAATTGAGCACGAACTTCTGTTTCGTCTTTACAGGCACGCATACCACGTCCACCACCACCGGCAACAGCTTTAAGAAGAACTGGGTAACCAATTCTATTTGCAATTTCAACTGCTTCATCAACAGTTGGAACAGCGTGATCTGTACCAGGAACAGTAGGAACACCAGCATCATTCGCTAGCTTCTTAGATGTTGCCTTGTCACCCATAACTCTGATGGCCTCAACGTGTGGACCAATAAAAGTAATACCTGCATCTGAAAGAGCATTTGCAAAATCTCTATTCTCAGAAAGGAAACCATAACCTGGGTGTACACCATCAGCATTAACTTCCTTTGCAAGAGCAACTAGCTTCTCAACATTAAGGTATGTCTCAGCATTTGTTTTACCTTGTAGGTAAACCCATTCGTCACAAAATTGTAAGTGAGTTCCTTGAGGTTCGTTATCAGTATAAATACCAATTGCAGTATGCCCAAGCTCACGACAAGCTTTTGCAACACGTGAAGCAATCTCTCCACGGTTAGCAATTAATACTCTTCTTTCCATGTTCTTTGGCTGTCTGATCATCATAATTGAATATTCCCGTGTTTACGTTTTGGACGGTCAACGTTCTTATCTTTTAGAACAACTAGATATTCATATAAACGCTTTCTTGTTTCTTCTGGAAGAATTACTGCGTCGATATATCCTCTTTCAGCTGCAACGTATGGGTTAGCAAAGTTATTCTCATAGTTAGCAACTAGCTCAGCTTTCTTCTGATCAAAAGCTTCACCTTCAAGACCTTGAAGTTCTTTTCTAAATACAATATTTACTGCACCTTCAGCACCCATAACTGCAATTTCTCCAGTTGGGTAGGCAAGGTTTACGTCTGAACGAATGTGCTTAGATGCCATAACGTCATAAGCTCCACCGTAAGACTTTCTTGTAATAAGAGTGATTAATGGAACAGTCGCTTCTGCGTACGCATATAGAAGCTTAGAACCGTGCTTAATGATCCCACCGTACTCTTGTACTGTACCTGGTAAAAAACCTGGAACGTCTACAAGTGAAACAATTGGAATATCGAAAGCATCACAGAATCTAATGAAACGAGCTGCTTTACAAGAAGAATCGATATCTAGAACACCAGCTAGTACTTCTGGTTGATTTGCTACGATACCAATTTTAATTCCACCAATTGATGCGAAACCAACGATGATATTTCTTGCATAATCTTTATGTACTTCTAAGAAGTGTCCATCATCAACAATATCAAGAATTACTTCTTTCATATCATATGGCTTCTTAGGATTACCTGGAACTACTTCTTTTAGTTTAGAGTTATCTCTATAAACAGGATCTGAAGTATACTTAGGCGCTTGCTTCTTGAAATTAGAAGCAGGGATATAGCTCATTAGCTCTCTTACTCTTTCAAATGTCTCGTCTTCGTCTTTACACTTAAACTGACATACACCTGATTTTTCTGAGTGTGCTGTTGCACCACCAAGGTCTTCTTTTGTTACTTCTTCGTGAGTTACAGTCTTGATAACATCTGGACCTGTAACAAACATATAAGATGACTTATCAACCATGAAGATAAAGTCAGTTACAGCTGGAGAATAAACTGCTCCACCTGCTGAAGGTCCCATGATTAATGAAATTTGAGGAATTACACCAGAAGCCTTTACGTTTCTGTAGAAAATTTCCGCGTATCCACCAAGTGCATCAACACCTTCTTGAATACGAGCTCCACCTGAATCTTGAATACCAATAACTGGAATTCTGTTATCAAGAGCGAAGTCCATGATCTTACAGATCTTTCTTGCGTGAGCTTCACCAAGTGCTCCACCCCAACAAGTAAAGTCTTGAGAATAAACAGCAATCTTCTGTCCGTTAATCTCTGCAATACCTGTAACTACACCATCTCCGTAAAACTTCTTCTTTTCCATTCCGAAGTTTACACAACGATGTGTAACAAATTTATCAAACTCAATGAAAGTACCCGGATCAACAAGTCTTTCAATTCTTTCTCTTGCAGTATACTTACCTTGCTCGTGTTGCTTTGCGATTCTCGCTTCACCACCACCAAGCTCGGCCTGCATTCTTCTGTCGATTAAAAGAGCTCTTTTTTGCTCTAATATATTTTCGCTGGTTGTTGACATACATCCCCTCCACCATTTTCTCTTTCGAGATTCTATGTAATTAAATTATCCGAGCATATTACACCCTTAAAAGACAATTTGCCCAATCACATTGCGTTATTTTCGAGGGGTTAAATCATTGAAATTATAGAAATATAAATAAAAAGGCCCTCGGAGAGGGCCTAAAAGTGTCTATCTTTTTATTTTGATGTGTTTTATCTATTCATTACCTGCTTTCGCACGCTTATCTAGCCCATACTTATCAACTTTCATAATAAGGCTGGCCCTAGACATCCCAAGCTCTTTTGCAAGCTTAGACTTATTAAAATTACATCTCTTAAGTCCTTCACGAATCATAATAATTTCTAATTCTTGAAGAGCATCTTTTAGCTTACCTGCGGTGTTTACACCTCTAGTTGACTCAACAGGAGCAGCACCATGATCAAGAAGTTGTGGACTTAGATTATCTGGAGTAATCGATTTTTCGTCTCCAGCAAGTACAACTAATCTTTCAACTTCATTTTCAAGCTGACGTACGTTACCTGGCCATGGGTAATCTAGCATCTTCTCCATACACTTCTTAGAGTATGACTTCATCGGCATTCCCGACTCATCACACTTCTTCTTAAGAAAGTGCTCCATTAGTACTGGGATATCTTCTTTCCTATCCCTTAATGGAGGAAGGTTTACGTTAAGAACGTTAATTCTATAATAAAGGTCTTCTCTGAACTCACCTTTGGCCATCATTGTTTTAAGATCTTTGTTTGTTGCTGCAATAATACGAACATCAGTTCTTCTAGGTGAATCAGCACCAACAGGCAGGTACGTTCCTTCTTGAAGAACTCGAAGTAACTTTACCTGCATAGACAGTGAAGTATCCCCAATCTCATCAAGAAATAGTGTTCCACCATTTGCTAATTCGAAAAGACCTGATTTTTCTTTATGAGCACCTGTAAATGATCCTTTTACGTGACCAAATAATTCTGAATCTAGAAGGTTTTCGTTGAATGCAGAACAGTTAACAGCTAAGAACTGGGCATCCTTACGAGGAGAAGCAAAGTGTACGGCCTTAGCAACTAGTTCCTTACCTGTACCATTTTCACCTTGAATAAGAACAGATGATTCACTTGTTGAGATTCTCTCTAATAGTGAATAAATCTTCTGCATTTGTTTCGATTTACCAATCATATTATGGTAGCGAAATTTTTCACCAAGCTCTGAGTTAAGCATATGAATTCTTTCTTCACGCTTAGAAATCTCATAGTGAAATGTAGAAATTTCACCAGCGACTAGCTCAACTAATTCTTTTAAATATTCAATTTCTCTCGGGAATAATCTTCTTGTTTCATTAACACATTCTTGTGCTGCCTCTGGAGATGCACCATGCTCAATTAGTGCTGCCACAAGCTCTTTTTCTTCAGTTTCAGTGAATGTACTTTTTAGAAATGGGAAAGCGAAAACCGTACCATGATACTCACCTTCAATTTCAATTTTTGTTCCCATCATCTTTACACCTGGAAAATAAGAGTCAAAGATCATGACAACTTCACCAGACTGACTTAATTCATCACTAAATCTTTCAACATCAGCAGTAACAAAATCATAACCATGTGGAAGGGACATTTGCGTCTCAAAGAAAAGATTCTTAAAGTTATAGTCCTTATCTGTATGCGAACTTCTAATCTTAAAATGAGTATCAGCATAGAAAACCTCTACACCAAACCACTTATGAATTACTTCTTCGAGCTTAGAAATAACATGAAGTCCTTTTAGTTCATTCCAGTTGATCATTTTTATTCTCCGATGTTTAATTCTTTGGCACAAAAAACGATTGGCCAAAGCAAAGTCTGTAAAACTTTTCGGCAGAATTTAATAAAACTTAACTATGAATGATAAAAAAATAGACGAATTTAAAGAAATATTATTAATTTACTTCACGCCTAAGTAACTAAGAACACGAACAAAATATGAATCCATTTTCCAATCTTGCGGACCTTTAAACATAATTCTGTGCTCAAGTTTTGAATCGAAGACGAAAGTCTCCGGTACCTTAACAACACCTAATTTACTCATAGAAATTCCTGCTTGATCATGAATAACTATTGAATTAGACGGTAAGTCATTGAATCTTTTAAGAAATTTTTTAATTTTCATATCGTCATCTTTAACGGCCATGAAAACAACTTTTACATTTTTTTCTTCTAATTTGCGTGCAAAATCTACAAATTCCGGAAATTCAGCTTCGCAAGGAGCACACCAAGTTCCCCAAAAATGAACTACTAAACCATTTGAATTACGTGCTAAATCCTGTAGCTCAACCTCAGAATTATCAGCAAAATTATCCAGTTTCACACTTGGAAGTGACTTAAGAATATAGTCTCGACTCTTATCTACATAAGAATCAATTTTACCTTTATGGTAAATAGAATATCCCAGTGTGATAGCAACAATAATAAAAATAATAGAAACTTTAGAAGATGTAGTCATATATTTTAGAAAAAAGTTTTAAATAAAAAAACCCATCATACGTTAATATGATGGGTCTATCTAACTCATTCGAATTAAAAATTAATCAACAAATGCGATGTATGCCATTTTAGAGTTATCTCCAACTCTATTCTCAGAAAGTCTCATGATTCTAGTGTAACCACCATTTCTCTCTTTGAATTTTGGCCCAAGCTCAGTAAATAGCTTGTTTACAGCATTCTTATCATTAAGTTTTTTGAATGCAAGTCTTCTGTTAGCAACAGTATCATTTTTTGAAAGAGTTACTAATTTCTCAACTACTGGCTTGATTGCTTTAGCTCTTGTAAGAGTAGTTTTAATCATACCGTGGTCGATAACTTCAGAAGCAAGGTTTTTAACCATTGCAACTCTGTGTGAAGGACTTACACCTAGTTTATACTTATGTTTTTGATGTCTCATATCTCTACCTCAACTTATAACAACTTTTATTCTTCTTTTAGATCTTGCATGATGCTATCAACTTTCATACCTAGACCTAGTCCCATTTGAGAAAGTACTTCTTTAATCTCATTTAGTGACTTACGCCCAAAGTTCTTAGTTCTTAGCATCTCACCTTCAGTCTTAGAAACTAGCTCATAGATATACTTAATATCTGCGTTCTGCAAGCAGTTTGCAGATCTTACAGACAGCTCAAGCTCAGAAACTGGCTTTAATAGAGCTGCATTAGCAGTATTTTGTTGCTTCTTAGGCTTAGTTTCCATTCTTGTGATTTCTTCTTCATCTTCGAAGCTTAGGAATACAGCAAGTTGGTCTCTTAGGATCTTCGCTGAATAAGCTACTGCATCCGAAGGTTCAACACCTGCGTTAGTCCAAACTTCTAGAGTAAGCTTATCAAAATCTGTTCTCTTACCAACACGTGAGTTTGTAACTGTATAGTTAACACGTGCAACTGGTGAGAAAAGAGAATCAAGATAAATCCAACCGATTGGAAGATCAAAAGATTCTTTATTATCTAGAGCTGTTACGTATCCTTTTCCTCTTGCAACAAGTAGTTCCATCTTAATAGATCCACCAGTTGAAAGGTTACAGATTGCGTGCTCTGGATTTAAAATTTCAACATTTGCAGACTCAGAAATGTCACCAGCAGTAACGATACCCTCTACCGATTTCTCAAGAGTAAGAGTTACCTGCTCTTTATCTTTAATCTTAAAGTGAACTTCTTTAAGGTTAAGAATAATCTCAGAAACTTCTTCTTTTACGTTGTTGATTGTACCAAACTCATGCTCAACACCATCAATTCTGATTGCAACAATAGCTGCACCCTGAAGTGAAGAAAGTAGTACACGACGTAAAGAGTTTCCAAGAGTTTGTCCATAACCTCTTTCTAGTGGCTTAGCAACGAACTTACCATAAGTATTAGTTAGCTTATCGTTATCCATTTCCAAAGCTACTGGTCTTATCATTCCTGTCCAATTTTTTGCTGTAAATGTGTCCACAGACAACTCCTTAATATAAATCTATAAAATTATACTCTTCTTCTTTTCGGTGCACGACATCCATTGTGTGGAATTGGTGACCTGTCAGCAACAGAAGTGATTTTAAGGCCTGCAGCGATAAATGCTCTTACAGCATTTTCTCTACCTGCACCCGGACCTTTAACTCTTACTTCAACAGTAGATAGTCCGTGCTCCATAGCCTTTTTAGCTGCTTCCATAGAAGCCATCTGTGCCGCGAATGGAGTCGATTTCTTAGACCCTCTGAATCCTAATTGACCAGCAGAAGCCCATGAAATAGCGTTACCGTTCATATCTGTGAACGTAACGATTGTATTATTGAAAGAGCATTGAATGTGAGCAATACCTCTCGAAATATTCTTTTTAACTTTTTTCTTTGAAGCTGTTTTCTTAACCATCATTAACTCCTAACAATTACTTCATTGACTTAATAGACTTCTTACCTGCGATTGCAACAGCTGGCCCCTTACGAGTACGAGCATTTGTAGAAGTTCTTTGACCTCTTACAGGAAGACCTTTTCTATGTCTGATCCCTCTGTAACAACCTAAGTCTTTTAGTCGTTTAATGTTAAGACCAACTTCTCTACGTAAGTCACCTTCAACAGTGTACTCACTTTCAAGAAGAAGTCTGATTTCGTTTGCTTCTTCTTCAGTTAGTTCGTTTGAATTTTTGTTTGAATCGATGTTTGTTTTTTCTAATACTTCCTGAGCCACTTTCGGTCCTACACCGTAAATTGACTGAAGGGCAATTTTCATTACCTTATTTCTAGGAATATCAACACCAAGAATTCTCGCCATAGCTACACTCCTTTCCTATGATTAACCTTGTCTTTGTTTGTGCTTAGGTTGCTTACATACAACTCTAAGTACGCCTCTTCTTTTAATAACTTTACAATCTTTGCACATCGGCTTTACAGATGCTCTAACTTTCATAACAACCTCGTAAATTCTACACTAGCGTTTTTTACTTCTATATGTAATTCGGCCCTTCGTTAAGTCATACTTGCTAATCTCAACAAGTACCTTATCTCCAGGTAAAATCTTTATAAAGTGCATTCTCATCTTTCCACTAATGTGGGCAATAACAGAATGTCCATTCGGTAATTTAACCTTAAATTTAGTGTTAGGAAGAAGTTCAGTAACTTCACCTTCAACTTCAATCGTTTCCTGATTACTCATATAATACAAAACCTAAAGTAATTGCTTATATATGACTCAGGGCCATATTGCAAGACGAATTACTTATATAATAAATTATTTAACAATTTTTTTAATTTCTTCAAAAATCTCATCAAGCCCTTTTGTAGCGTCTACTCTAACAAGGCGTCCCTGAGACTCATAGTACTCAAGAACTGGCTCGATGTTGTCAGTAAAAACCTTCATTCTAGTCCTTACTGTATCCTCGTTATCATCTTTACGATGCACAAGGTCCTCTCCAGAAACATCACACTTACCTTCAACTTTTGGTGGCTTTGTTTTTAGATTGTAAATCTCACCACTAACAGGAGCTACACGTCTATTAACAATCCTCTCCACTAAAGTATCTAGTGCAATGTCAAAGTAAATTGCTTTAGATTGTACTCCACCAAGTAGAGCGCTATCTAAATCCTTTGCTTGAACAAGGTTTCTTGGATAACCATCAAAAATATATGTTGATTTCTCAACAGCACAATTAGCCTTTAGAAGATCTAATACTAATTCGTCACTTACTAATTCGCCTGAATCCATGACCGCTTTAATTTTACGACCAAGGTCAGACTCTTTAGCAACTTCTGCTCTTAATAAATCGCCAGTAGAAACATGTGTGTACCCAAGCTCTGAAACTATATTCTTAGCTTGAGTACCTTTTCCTGATCCAGGAGCTCCAATTAAAATTAGTTGTGGTGCCATGGATTAGAACCTTCTATTGTTACCGTTATATTTACCTTTAGATTTGTATGACATCTCATACTTATCAGCAAACATAAACGATTGAACATTCATCATAACTCTAACTGATACAGATACTAAGATTAGCATTGATGTACCACCAAATCTTGTCTGAGCCCCTGTGATTAGTGAAGGAACAATACAAACAAAGATTAAGAATAGAGCGCCAAAAAATGATAAACGATTTAATAACGTGTCTAAATATTCTTTTGTTTTATCACCTGGTCTAATACCTGGGATAAAAGCATTATTCTTTTGTAACATTTCTGAAATCTTCTTCGTTTTGAATTGGATTGGTGCATAGAAATAAGTCATATACACAATCAGAGTTGCAAAAAGAATATTAAATAAAATTTGCCCTGGTGCCAAACTTTGTTGAATTGTATCAAAGTATGGTTTGAACACACTGTCTGCAGGGATAAAAGTAGCAAAAGTTGCAGGCGCTGCTAGCAGAGAAGAAGCTAAGATCGGAGGCATAACTCCACCTGTATCAACTCTCATCGGAAGTGTCTGATTTCCACCATACACTCTATTATTAACAACACGCTTAGCATATTGAACCGGAACGGCTCTGAAAGCCCTTTCGATGAATGCAACAACAAAGAATGCAACGACAATTACGGCCACGAAAGTAAGTAGTTCTAGTCCACCCATTTCACCGTTTCTAAATAGTGTAATCTTTTGAATAACTTCAGAAGGTAGCTCAACTGCAATACCTGCGAAGATAATAAGAGAAACACCATTTTCTAAACCAAATTCTGTAATACGCTCACCAAGCCAAAGTAAGAACATTGTTCCTGCAGCCAGAGTGATCATTGTTACAATTCTGAAAAGCATACCTGGTTCAGGGATAACTCTAGCACCGCCAGGAGAAACAAATGTCTCGAACACAGCAGCCATTGAGTAACCTTGTATGCAACAGAGAATTACTGTTGCATACCTAGTCCACTTTTGAATTTTTTTGTTACCTTCTGAGTCTTCTTGTAGCTCTTGGATTTGAGGTATAACCTCACCTAAAAGAGAAAAGATGATTGAAGTAGTAATATACGGCATAATCCCCAGTGCTAAAACTGAGAAACGCTTGAAGGCACCACCACTAAAAGTGTTGATAAGGTCAAAAAGACTTCCCCCACCAGCTTCCGCAAAATAAGAAGAGATCGCCTGCGCATCAACTCCTGGTACAGGAATTTGCGCAACCAATCTATATACTACTAATAATAAAAAAGTAAAAAAGACTTTTTTCTTAAGCTCTTCAAGTTTTCCTTGAGCGTTTGACATCAGACGATCCTTTTATCTATTTTGTTGCTATTTTTCCGCCAGCTTTCTCGATTGCTTCTTGAGCACCTTTAGAAAACTTTTCAATATTAACAAAATTTAACGATTTTGAAAGCTCTCCGTTAGCAAGAATTTTCACTGGACGTCTTTTATCTGCACCCTTAAGGATACCTTTCTCAATTAGAGCTTCTTTTGTAACGTCTCCGCCATCAAATTTAGCTTCTAATGTAGCAAGAGATACCTCAGCATACTCAGTTTTAAATGGTGCGTTAGAGAAACCTCTTTTTGGTAGACGCATGTAAAGTGGCATTGCTCCACCTTCGAAACCAGTTCTTACACCGCCACCAGCACGAGCCTTTTGACCCTTGTGCCCTTTACCAGCTTGAGTACCTTGACCTGAACCTTGTCCACGACCAATTCTCTTAATGTTTTTATGTGCACCTTTTGGACTTTTTAAGTTATTTAAAGTTAACATATTTACCTCTTAATCAACTAATACCGCTTATTCTTGAATGTCTAAAAGGTGAATTACCTTCTTGATCATCCCTCTAACAGCAGAAGTGTTTTCTAAAGTTCTTGAAGTTCCAGTTTTTCTTAGACCTAGGCCTCTTACTGTAGCTTTCTGCTTTTCAGTACATTTAATAGTACTTTTCTTTAATGTTACTGTAATTGTTTTCGCTGTCATATCAACCTCAATTAACCTTTAATTCTTAAGCCTTTAGCTTCTTTACCACGTGCCTTAGCTACTTCTTCTACAGATCTTAATTGTTTAAGAGCGTCAAAAGTTGCCTTAACGATATTATGTGGGTTGTTACCTCTTAAAGACTTCGTTAGAACGTCTTTAACACCAGCAAGTTCAAGGATTGAACGACATGCACCAGCAGCCTTAACCCCTGTACCTTCTGCAGCAGGTTTGAATAGAATCTTACCAGCATCAAATTCACCTAGTACTGAGTGAGGAATAGTTCCTGCATCTACTGGTACTGAAATCATGCTTTTTTGTGCAGCTTGAGTAGCTTTTCTGATTGCTTCAGGAACTTCCTTAGCTTTACCAAGACCGTAACCTACGCGACCATTTTTATCACCAACGATCATTAGAGCACTGAAAGAAAATCTTCTACCACCCTTCATAACCTTTGCAACTCTATTTACAGCAACAACTCTTTCTTCAAGTTCAACGTCCATTGAGCTAGCTTGACGCTTTTTCGCTGGAGCTTTTTTAGAAGCTTGTCTTTTCTTTGGTTCTGCTTTTACTGTTTTTTCAACGCTTTTATTTTCTTCAGTCATCACTTACTCCTAAATTTGAATTCCATTTTCTCTAGCAGCTTCAACAACAGCCTTGATTACACCGTGGTATCTAAGTCCGTTTCTGTCGAATACAGCAGTTGAAATATTGTTAGACTTTAGGTTTTCAGCAAGTTTTGCACCAACAAGCGTTGCACCAGCAATATTGCTTTTTCCTTCAACAGCATTTTTACCATAAGTTTGAACACTGAAAAGTGTCTTGTTAGCAACATCGTCAATTACTTGTACTGTGATGTGCTTGTTTGTACGGTTAACTGATAGACGTGGTCTCTCAGATGTTCCGTTTACTTTCTTACGGATAGCAAGTTTTCTTCTAATTTTTCTAGCTGTACTTGCTTTACCAGCTTTACCATAAGGCTTTCTAATCATTTTAAACTCCTCACCCTAGGCCCTCACTGCGGGCCATTCTCAGGCTACTTTTTATTACTTACCGCCAGATTTACCAGCTTTTCTTACGATTGTTTCTTCAGCGTATTTAACACCTTTACCTTTATATGGCTCTGGTGGTCTGAATGAACGGATCTTTGCAGCAGCAAATCCAACTAGTTCTTTGTTACTACCAGTTAGTTCGATTTCTTTACCAGCAACTTTCGCTGCTACACCTTCTGGAAGAACATATTCAATTGGATGTGAGTATCCAAGGTTAAGAGTTAATGTATCACCACTAACAGCTGCCTTATAACCAACACCGTTGAATTCTAGCTTTCTAACAAATCCATCAGTAACACCAGTTACCATGTTGAAAACGATTTGTCTTGCTGTACCCCACATTGCACGAGACTTTTTAGACTCATCAACAGGAGTTACTTTAATTTCATTACCTTCTTGTGCAAAAGTCACTCTATCATTAAAAGTGTACTCTAGCTCACCTTTAGGTCCTTTAACTGATACATTTGTACCATTTATTGTAACCTGAACTTTCTCAGGAACTACTACCGGGTTTTTTCCTACACGTGACATTACTCGCTCCCTACTACCAAATATTACAGATTACTTCACCACCAACTTTAGTCGCTCTCGCTTCTCTATCAGAAATAATTCCTTTAGAAGTTGATAGGATTGAAGTACCTAGACCACTAATAACTCTAGAGATGTCCTTGTAACCACGATACTGTCTAAGACCTGGTTTAGAAACTCTCTCAAGACCTACGATAGCGTCGTCTTTAAGTAATACTTTGATTCTAATATCTGATTGGCTCTTTGCAATAATTTTGAATGAACGAATATAACCTTCGTCTTTCATAACTTTACAAACACCTGCTTTCATTTTCGAAGCTGGAAATTCCACTCTATCGTGTCCAGCATTAATTGCATTTCTAATTCTTGTTAACATATCTGCAATAGGATCAGTCATCATAATTTCGTCTCCTCAACCATTACCAGCTTGACTTAGTTACACCAGGGATCATTCCTCTAAGTGCTAACTCTCTAAATTGAATTCTTGATAGTTTGAACTTTCTATAGAAAGCACGTGGACGACCAGTTAATTCACATCTATTTCTTACTCTAATTGCAGCTGAATTTCTTGGTAGTTTCTGTAGCTTGATCATCGCTTCGAATCTTTCTTCGTCAGAAAGATTTTCATTGATAATAGCAGCTTTAAGTTCTTTTCTTAAAGTACCGTATTTTTCAGCAAGCTTAGCTCTTTTTTTGTTACTTTCAATTTTCGCTTTTCTAGCCATTACATTATCCTCAATTACTTGTTAAAAGGCATACCAAAAAGGTTTAGAAGCTCTCTACCTTCTTCGTTGTTTCCAGCAGTAGTTACGATTGAGATTCCTAGACCTCTTACTTTATCAATTTGATCGTAAGAAATTTCTGGGAAAATAATCTGCTCTTTTAAACCTAAAGTGTAGTTACCTTTTCCATCAAAACCTTTAGAAGAAACACCTCTAAAGTCACGAACTCTTGGAAGAGTGATGTTAACAAGTCTATCAAGGAATTCGTACATTCTATCACCACGAAGAGTAACGTTTGCACCTAAGGCCATACCTTCTCTGATTTTGAAACCAGCAACTGATTTTCTAGCCTTAGCTACAACTGGCTTTTGACCAGTAATAGTACCAAGATCGTTAACAATCGACTGAACAACTTTAGAGTTAGTTACTGCGTCTCTTGTACAACAGTTAACTACTATCTTTTCTAGCTTAGGAATTTGGTTAACATTCTTATAACCAAACTTCTCAGTCATTTTATTTTTAATTTCGTCATTATATAGTTTTCTGAATCTGCTCATTTTTGCCTCTATCCTTAACTCAGTACTGATCCACAAGACACAGCGACTCTAACCTTCTTACCATCTTTTTCTTCAATTTTTACTCTAGTAGCCTTATTTGTTTTTGGGCTAACTACAGCAACATTTGAGATGTGAAGTGGTGCTTCAATGTCTACGATACCACCAGCTGGGTTCTCTTGAGTTGGTTTAATTGCTTTCTTTACTAGATTAACACCACCAACATAAACAACTTTGGTCTTGAAGTTGATTTTCTTAACTTCACCAGTTTTGCCTCTGTCTTTACCTGTTAAAACTACAACATTATCATTAACTTTTAGCTTTTGCATAACTTCCTCACTGAACCTTGATTAAAGAACTTCTGGCGCTAAAGAACAGATCTTCGTAAAGCTCTTGTTTCTTAACTCTCTCGCAACAGGACCAAAAATACGTGTCCCTACTGGTTCATTGTTATTATTTAGTATTACAACGCTGTTCTTATCAAATCTGATGTATGAACCGTCTTCTCTTCTAATTGGGTACTTAGTTCTAACGATAACCGCTTTCTTAACATCACCCTTTTTAATTTTTCCACCTGGTAGTGCTTGCTGAACTGCTACAACAATAATGTCACCAAGATTTGCGTTCATTCTTTTTGAACCACCAAGAACCTTGATACACTTTACTTCTTTAGCTCCAGAGTTATCAGCAACTTCTAACTTAGTTTGCATTTGGATCATTACTAACTCCTAAAATAGGCTTATTAAGCCCTACTTATTTACCTTTAACAGTTCCCACTTTTTGAGTTTTGAATAAGGTTTACTTTCAATAATTGTTACATTGTCACCTAGATTCGCTTCTAAACTTACGTTATGAGCGTGGTACTTTTTAGTTTTTGTAACGAATTTGCTGTAAACAGGGTGCTTGAAACGTCTAGCAACATTCACAACAACTGTATTTTCATTCTTTACAGAAACAACTACACCATCTAGCTTTCTCTTAAACGTATTTGTACTCATGGTTACTCACCTTTAGCATTTTTTGCTGTTAATAATTTAGCAATATTCTTTTTTGCAAGTTTTAGCTCATGAGGTTTTTCGATACCACTTGTCGTTTTAGACATGTTGATATCAAAAATCGCTCTTCTCATTTCAGCTACTTTTGCATCAATTTCTTTACCGCTTAAACCGCTTATATCTTTGTATTCTAACTTTTGCATAACTTCCTCTTAACGATTTAAAGTTCCTGCTGCTCTCTAGAAATAATTCTAGTCTTTACAGGTAGTTTATACATTGCAAGCTTAAGTGCTTGTTTACTTAGCTCAGGATCGATGTGCTTGATTTCAAACATTACTCTTCCTGGTTTTACAACTGCAACCCAAGAATCTGGAGAACCTTTACCTTTCCCCATACGAACTTCAGCTGGCTTCTTAGTAAGGACCTTATCTGGGAAGATCTTGATCCAAACGTTACCACCTCTTTTGATCTTTCTTGTCATTGCAATACGGGCAGCTTCAATTTGACGGTTAGTTATATACCCACATGATAGGGCTTGTATAGCAAATTCACCGAACGTGATAGTATTTCCACGGTTCGCCTTACCCTTCATTCTTCCTTTCTGCTGCTTACGCCACTTTACTTTCTTTGGACTTAACATATTTACCTCAATAAAATAAATTCACTAACGAATTTCCTACTACTTATAGATCTCACCTTTGTAAACCCAAACTTTTACACCGATAACACCGTATGTAGTGTGAGCTTCAGCAGTATTGTAATCAATGTCTGCTCTAAGAGTATGTAGTGGAACTTTTCTTTCTGTATAACCTTCAGCTCTTGCCATCTCAGCTCCGCCAAGACGTCCTGCTGTTCTAACACGGATACCTTTTACACCAGCTCTGAATGCTGACTGCATAACTTTCTTCATTGCTCTTCTGAAAGCTACACGTTTTTCAAGCTGACCTGCAATGTTTTCCGCGATTAACTTAGCTTCCGCATCTGGTCTCTTAACTTCTGCAATATTGAAGATTAGTGTACCTTTAGTAAGTTTCTTAAGGTCGTTTCTAATTTTCTCAATTCCTGCACCTTTTTTACCAATAGCAACACCTGGCTTAGCTGTATAAACAGTTACCTTAACCTGGTTTGAAGTTCTTGATAATTCGATATTAGCTACAGAAGCATTTTTCATGTTTTTTTCAATGTAGTTTCTAATCGCTAGATCTTCGTGAAGTGTTTCACCGTATTCTCTATCGTTAGCAAACCAGTTTGAATGCCATGACTTAATATAACCTAATCTAAAACCGTATGGATGTACTTTTTGTCCCATAATTTATCCTATGCTTCTTTTAGTTCAACTGTTATGTGACTAGTTCTTTTTCTAATTCTGAACGCACGACCTTGAGCTCTTGGCTGAATACGCTTTAAAGTTGGACCTTCGTCCGCTTTAATTGTACCGATAACTAGGTTATCTAGATCATACTTCTCAGAATCAGCTGCGATAGCTAATCCACTATTAATTAATTTTGTTAAAACAAGTGCAATTTCTTTCTTCTCTTGGAAGCGTAAGATTTTTAGCGCTTCAGAAGCTTTCTTCTTTCTAATTAGATCGCAAACCTGTCTTACTTTTCTTGGTGCGATACCAACTCTACTGTTTCTAACTGTAATGGCCATCTGACCTCTCCTTATTCAACTCTAACTTTACTATCTCTTCTTAGCTTTCTTATCTGCACCGTGACCGAAGTATGTTCTAGTTAGTGCAAATTCACCTAATTTATGTCCAATCATGTTATCTGTTACATAAACCGGTATGAATTTTTTTCCGTTGTGAACGGCAAAAGTAAGTCCGATGAACTCAGGAACAATAGTTGATCTTCTAGACCAAGTCTTGATCACTTTGTTACCTTTGTTACCTTCTTCTTGCATTTGTAGAGCTTTTTTCATTAAGCTAATATCAACAAATGGACCTTTTTTTAATGAACGGGCCATATTAATCTCCTACTACTTTCTTCTCTTAACGATGAACTTATCAGTTCTCTTATTAGTTCTAGTCTTGTAACCCTTAGTTGGTGTTCCCCATGGTGATACTGGATGACGTCCACCTGAAGTTCTACCTTCACCACCACCGTGTGGGTGATCAACTGGGTTCATAGCAACACCACGTACAGTTGGTCTGAAACCAAGCTTTCTCTTACGTCCAGCTTTACCAATGTTACGTTTTTCATGATCAAGATTACCAACTTGACCGATTGTTGCTACACAATCAACTTCAACTTTTCTAAGCTCACCTGATGGCATTCTAAGAAGAGCAAAACGACCTTCTTTAGCCATAATTTGAACGTAAGAACCAGCAGAACGTGCTAGCTGACCACCAGCTCCTGGGTACATTTCTACGTTGTGTACAAGAGTACCAACTGGAATGTCCTTAAGCTTCTTAGCATTTCCTACTTTAATATCTGCATCTGCAGAAGCGATTACCTTATCACCAACTTTTAGACCAAGTGGAGCTAGGATGTAGCTTTTTTCACCGTCTAAGTAAGCGATAAGTGCAATATTACAAGTTCTGTTCGGATCGTAAGAGATCGCTTGAACAGTTGCAGGGATATCTGTTTTATTTCTTTTGAAATCAATAATTCTGTATCTTCTCTTAACTCCACCACCTCTGTGTCTAACAGTGATACGTCCAGAGTTATTTCTACCTGCAAAATTTTTCTTAACAGCTGTAAGGCCTTTAACTGGCTTTACACCTTTTGTTAACTCATCACTATTTACGACTTGCATCTTTCTTAGTGAAGGAGTTGTTGGTTTAAATCTTTTAATACCCATAATTTCCTCAGCTAACTAGTTAAACACCTTTAAAAAATTCAATCTTTTGACCTTCCGCTAATTGAACGAAAGCCTTCTTGAATTTACTAGTCTTTTTTACACCTTTACCAGCTCTTTTAACTTTACCTGGAGTGATGTTTGTCTTTACATTTAAAACTTTCACATCATATAGAGCTTCAACAGCATTCTTGATTTGATGCTTGTTTGCTTTAAGATCAACTACAAAACCAAAACGGTTCTGGCTGTCTGTAGCAACAGAAGTCTTTTCAGTGATAAGTGGTTTCTTTAATACATTTTCTAACGTCGCCATAATCTACACCAACTTATTTAATAGGGTTTCTAATGCACTCTTTTCGATAACTAGGTTTTCAAATTTTACTGCTTCGTATACAGAGAAACCTTCTACAGCCATCCCTTTACCCCACTGTAAGTTCTTCACTGCTCTAAGAGCTGGTGAGTTTTTATCAGCAGTTACTACTAAAGCAGGAAGTAAACCCTTACCGTTTAATAGAGTGTACATTTCTTTAGTTTTACCAGTTGATTCAATTGTATCTACTACTGTCAACTTTCCAGCTTGGAGTTTGTCAGCAAGTACAGATTGAATTGCAACCTTTGCCATTTTCTTGTTAACTTTTTGAACATAGCTTCTTGGGCTTGGACCGTGAACAGTTCCACCGCCTACCATAAGAGACGATCTAATTGAACCTTGTCTAGCTCTACCTGTACCTTTTTGCTTGAATGGTTTTGCACCACCACCGCTAACATCTGAACGACCTTTAACACAAGCATTACCTTGTCTTCTTCCCGCTAGAGTAGCTTTAACAACCTGGTGAACAGCCGCTACATTAATATCTTCAGCAGTTAAGCTTACTGGAGCAGTAAGTGTTCCTGCATTTTCAAATTTCGAATTTAATACTGTTACATCACTCATAACTTCTTACCTCAGCCTACAATTACTTCTTAAGTGCTTTTGCAATTCTTACAAAACCATTTTTAGAACCAGGTACTGATCCCTTAAGTAGCATGTATCCTTTATCTTGATTAACTTCAACAACCTTGATGTTTTGGATTGTTTTTGTGTCACAACCCATGTGACCAGGCATTCTTTTGTTCTTCCAAACCTTACCAGGAGTCGCTCTGTTACCGATCGAACCACCACGTCTGTGAAACTTAGAACCGTGAGTAGCAGGTCCACCTTTGAAGTTGTGACGCTTCATTTGACCTTGGAACCCTTTACCTTTTGATGTACCTGTTACATCAACATATGTAGAAGCTTCAAATGACTCTAGAGATAGATCTTTACCTAAGTTAGCAGCATCTACGCCTTCTGTTCTAACTTCTGCAAATTTTACAAAGTTATTTTCAACATTAGCAGCTTTAAGGTGACCTTGAGTTGGCTTGTTTACAAGCTTTTCTCTTTTTTCGTAGTAACCTACTTGGTAAGCCTCGTAACCATCTTTGTCTAAAGTTTTAACTTGTGTAACTTTGTTAGGAATTAACTTGATAACTGTAACTGGAACGTGATTCCCAGCTTCATCAAAGATTCTTGTCATACCAGCTTTAACACCATAGATAGTATTAAGCGATACAGTAGCAGTAGTCTCAACTGCTTGAGTTTCTTCTGTCATTTTGCCTCCACAGCATCACTCTTCTCCAAGAGATGCATGCATGGTTAATAATAAAAATTTTTTTCGTTTATACTAGTACTTGATCTCTACGTCAACACCAGCTGATAGATCTAACTTCATTAGGCTATCAACAGTTTGTTGAGTTGGATCAACGATATCAATTAGTCTCTTGTGCGTTCTCATTTCGAATTGCTCACGAGATTTTTTATCTTTGTGAGGTCCTCTAAGAACTGTAAACTTGTTAATTTCTGTTGGTAATGGGATTGGACCCGCTACTCTTGCGCCTGTCTCTTTAGCTGTTTGTACGATCTCATCAACTGAGCTATCTAGAAGCTTGTGATCATATGCGCGTAATTTAATTCTTAACTTAGAAGCTTTCATACTCATCCTATTATCAATTTTAAAAGTTGAACCTGACTTTTACTGTTTTTTTGGGCCTATTGTCAAATTATTTTTACGCTAGGCCATATATTTTTTACGCGTCAATTCAAAATATTGAGCATAAAAAAGGGGTGATTTAAAAATCACCCCAATATTTAACTAAAAATTAGTCTAGAATTTCAGATACTGTACCAGCACCGATTGTTCTACCACCCTCACGGATTGCGAACTTAAGACCTTTTTCCATCGCGATTGGAGTAATTAGCTCTACTGCGAAAGAAGTGTTGTCACCTGGCATAACCATTTCAACACCGTCTGCAAGTGTAATATCACCTGTTACGTCTGTTGTTCTGAAGTAGAACTGTGGTCTATAACCTTTGAAGATTGGAGTGTGACGTCCACCTTCATCTTTTGAAAGGATATATACTTCACAGTTAAATTTCGCGTGTGGCTTTACTGAACCTGGCTTGATTAGACACTGACCACGCTCTACTTCTTCACGCTTAACACCACGTAGAAGAAGACCAACGTTATCACCTGCTCTACCTTCGTCAAGAAGCTTTCTGAACATCTCAACACCAGTTACAGTTGTTTTAGTTGTTTCTTTAATACCAACGATTTCGATTTCTTCGTTAACTTTGATAATCCCTCTTTCAACACGTCCTGTACAAACTGTACCACGTCCTGAAATTGAGAATACGTCTTCTACTGGCATTAGGAAGTCAAGGTCTGTTGCTCTAGCTGGAGTTGGGATGTACTCATCAACTTGTGCCATAAGCTCTAGAACTTTATCTTTACCAATTGCATCGTCTCTCATTTCAAGAGCTGCAAGTGCAGAACCAGCTACGATAGGAATATCGTCACCTGGGAAGTCGTATGAAGATAAAAGTTCTCTTACTTCCATCTCTACTAGCTCAAGTAGTTCTTCGTCGTCTACTTGGTCTACTTTATTTAAGAATACTACGATCGCTGGTACACCTACCTGACGTGCAAGAAGGATGTGCTCTCTAGTTTGTGGCATTGGCCCATCAGCCGCTGAACATACTAGGATCGCTCCGTCCATTTGTGCTGCACCTGTAATCATGTTCTTTACATAGTCAGCGTGACCTGGACAGTCTACGTGTGCGTAGTGTCTGTTAGCTGTTTCGTATTCAATGTGTGAAGTATTGATTGTAATACCTCTAGCTTTTTCTTCTGGTGCTGAATCGATTTCGTCGAATTTTCTTACGGCACCACCAAGTGCGTTAGCTAATGTGATTGAAATTGCCGCTGTAAGAGTTGTCTTACCGTGGTCAACGTGCCCGATCGTACCAATGTTTACGTGGGGCTTACTTCTGTCAAAAGATTCTTTTGCCATCTTTTACTCCTGCGTTATTACTTAGTTTAGTAGTTAAAAAATCTAAAGTGTTTTAGATGTATATTCCTCGTTTTTCAAGTATTTCTTTGGCCATATTCATAGGAATCTCTTCATATCTATCAAAATTCATCGTGAAGCTAGCACGACCCTGAGATTTTGAACGTATATCTGTTGAGTATCCAAACATTTCCGATAGCGGAACTTCTGCATCGATAACTTCTTTATCTTGCTTTACACCCATCGAATGGATCTTTCCGCGTTTCATATTAATGTCTGAAATAATATCACCTGTGTAATCAGAAGGTGTTACGATTTCAAGACTCATTTTAGGCTCTAGTAATGATAGGCCAGCTTTTCGGCATGCAGCTCTAAAAGCATTAGAAGCAGCAATAGCATAAGCTACTTCTGAACCTTCATCATCATTAAATTCAGCGGCAACAAGTTTCGCTTTAATATTAATAAATGGATAACCCGCAAGAGCACCACCCATAGATGTATCCTTAATACTCTTTTCAATAGCATCAATAAATTCTTGTGGTAAATCTCTTTTAGTTAATTCAGTTTCAAATAAGACACCAGCTTGCGAATCAGCTTGCTCAACTTCAATAACAGCGTTTCCAAATACCATTTTACCAGCTTGTTCGCGGTGAAATGTATCTGATTCTTTAGCTGTTGACGTGATACTTTCACGATATGAAACTTGAGGATCACCAACACGGATACCTACTTTGAACTCTCTTTCTAAACGATCACAAATAATTTCAAGGTGAAGTTCACCCATACCAAAAATTAGAAGTTGACCTGTTTCTTTATTATGTTGAAAAGAGAATGATGGATCTTCTAGCTTAAGTTGACCTAGGGAACTCATTAGCTTCTTTTCATCATTTGCTGTTTTTGGCTCAATCGCTACTGAAATAACCGATTCTGGAAAATCCATTAGATCATAAATTATAGTACGATTTTCGGCACAAAGTGTTTCACCAGTAACAGTTTCCTTTAAACCAGAAATTGCAATGATATCTCCGGCCTTAGCTTCTTGTAATTCAGTTCTTTTGTCAGCATGCATTTGAAGAATTTTATTAACTCTCTCACGCTTACCCTTATGTGGATTATAAACCTGTGCACCAGACTTAATTGTTCCTGAATAAATTCTGAAAAATGTTAAAGATCCAACAAACGGGTCCGTTGCAATCTTGAAAGCAATTCCAGAAAATGCTTCTTCAGTATCAGGTTTTCTAATTTCTTCTTTATCGTGATTCTTACCGTTAACACCTTTGACTTCCCCACGATCAACTGGAGAAGGAAGGTATGCGCAAACCGCATCTAGTAGAGGCTGAACACCTTTGTTCTTGAAAGCTGACCCACAAAGAACAGCAACGAACTCGTGATTAATAACAGCTTCTCTAATTGCTGTAACAATTCTTTCTTCAGTAATTTCTTCACCCGAAAGATAGTCTTCAGCAAGCTGATCATCATAATCGGCTAATGTTTCAATAAGCTCTTCACGTGCTAACTGAGCATCATCTTCAAGCTCAGAAGGAATCTCTTCGATTTGCACAGTTGAACCTAGGTCTTCGTCCTTAAAAAGCACGGCCTTCATTGCAACTAAATCAACAACACCTCTAAATGTATCCTCTGCACCAATTGGTAATTGAATAGCAGCCGCTGTTTTTCCAAGTTTTTCTCTGATCTCATCAAGACACATTTGAAAGTTTGCCCCAACGCGATCCATTTTATTAACAAAAGCAATTCGAGGAACCTTATACTTATCAGCTTGGCCCCATACAGTCTCAGATTGAGGCTCTACACCAGCTACAGCGTCGAATACACCAACTGCACCATCTAAAACTCTAAGAGCTCTCTCAACCTCAATTGTGAAGTCTACGTGACCTGGTGTATCGATGATATTGATATTAGTTTTGTTCCAAGTACAAGTCGTCGCAGCAGAAGTAATAGTAATCCCACGTTCCTGCTCTTGAACCATCCAGTCCATAGTAGCAGCACCATCATGAACCTCACCAATCTTGTGGCTTTTTCCCGTGTAGTAGAGAATACGTTCAGTTGTCGTCGTTTTACCCGCATCAATATGCGCCATAATTCCGATATTACGAATATTTTCTAAACTCATACAAAGTCCTTAAAAATTTAATTTTTGCAGACATATAATTAACATAAATATGGAATTTTAGATAGGAATAAAACTTTGGAGAATAAATGGTTTTAGAAATAAAAAGGCTCCCATTAGGGAGCCTTCTATTAGTTTATTATGGACTTTATTGCTTATTTTCGAACTACCACTTAAGGTGAGCAAAAGCTTTGTTAGCTTCTGCCATTTTGTAAGTGTCTTCACGCTTCTTAACAGCGCCACCTCTACCTTGAGAAGCATCGATGATTTCATCAGATAGTTTCTCAACCATAGTTCTACCACCACGTGATCTAGCATAGTCTCTCAACCATCTTAGAGCTAGTGATTGTCTTCTGTTATTTCTAACTTCAACTGGAATTTGGTAAGTTGCACCACCAATACGACGAGACTTAACCTCTACCGCTGGCTTAATGTTAGAAAGGGCTTTCTTAAATACCTTTAACGGCTCTTCACCAGTTTTTGATTCAACTCTTTGAAGTGCACCATAAAAGATTTTTTCAGCAACAGATTTTTTTCCGTCTTTCATAAGTGCGTTTACACACTTAGCAACTACAACGTCTTGAAAGATCGGATCTGGAAGTACTTCTCTCGTCTGTGCTCTATGTTTTCTACTCATATTTTTTCTCCTTCACCGGAAACAGTTAAAACTGATCGATTACTCACCTCATGCCATGTTGCAATCGGTGTCACAATTAGTTAACTAAAAATTATTTCTTTGGTCTCTTACAACCGTACTTAGATCTTCTCTGTCCTCTTTTATCAACACCTTGGCAGTCTAGTGTACCTCTAATAGTGTGATAACGAACCCCTGGAAGGTCTTTTACTCTACCACCACGAATCATAACGATCGAGTGCTCTTGTAGATTGTGTCCTTCACCACCAATGTATGAAGTAACTTCAAATCCACTTGTTAGTTTTACCCTACAAACCTTTCTCATAGCTGAGTTTGGTTTCTTAGGAGTAGTTGTATATACTCTTGTACATACACCGCGTCTTTGAGGACACGCTTTTAAGGCAGGTGACTTAGTTTTTTCAACTTTATCAGTTCTACCTTTTCTAATTAATTGGTTAATCGTAGGCATTTCCGCTCCTTAACTACAACAATATTTCCACAATAAAAATAGGCTTTTAAGCCCATAATAAACTATAGAGGGATGGTGTAACACACCACCCCTCAATTAAGCAAGTTTTTATAGCATAAGTGTAGAAGTTTCTTCTAGAGAATCATCTTCTTCAACAAATGCTTCGTAATCACGGTACTTCGAGATACCAGAACCAGCTGGAATCAGGCGACCCATAAGTACGTTCTCCTTAAGACCACGTAATAAATCCTTTTTACCTTCAAGCGATGCTTGAGTTAAGATCTTAGTTGTCTCTTGGAAAGATGCAGCTGATAAGAATGAATCAGTAGAAAGAGCTGCTTTAGTAATACCAAGTAGAACTGGTCTTGCTTGAGCTGGCTCATATCCATCAGCAACTAGTTGCTCATTTGTTTCAAGTAATTCTGCTTTAGTTACAGAGTCACCAACAACAAATGTAGAGTCACCTGGATCAGTTACTTCAACTTTTTTAAGCATTTGAGAAACGATTACCTCAATGTGCTTATCATCGATATCTACACCTTGTAGACGGTATACAGCTTGAATCTCATCAACGATGTATCCTGCAAGTTCTTTAATACCAAGTACTCTTAGGATATCGTGTGGGTTAGCTGGACCATCCATAATAGCTTCACCTGAACGGATATAGTCACCTTCGTTTACAGTTACATAGCGTCCCTTAGGAATTGTGTAAACTACTGGATCAGATCCATCTTCAGGTCTAATAAGAATTCTTCTAGAACCTCTTACTTCAGCACCAAACTCGATTGTACCAGTTACGTCAGCAATCTGAGATGCTTGAGCAGGTTTTCTAGCTTCGAAAAGCTCAGCTACTCTTGGAAGACCCCCAGTAATATCTTTTGTTTTCGTCGTTTCACGAGAAACTTTAGATACTACGCTACCAACTTCAACTTCATCACCTTCAGTTACAGTTAGAGTTGCACCAACTTGTAGACGGTAAGAAGCTTGTCTGTTTGTTCCAGGAACAATAATTGGGTTTCCATCAGCATCAAGAATCGTAATTCTTGGTTGAAGTGAAGGATCCTTAGTTTCTGTTACAGTTCTTTGAGTTAGACCTGTTACTGCATCTGTTTGCTCAGCAAGAGTTGCACCAACTACTAAGTCTTCAAACTTAACAAAACCAGCTACTTCTGTAAGAAGTGGAATCGAGAACGGGTCCCATTCAATCAGAGTATCCCCTACGTTTACTTCACTACCTTCAGAGAAGTGTAGCTTTGAACCGTAGATTGCTGGATATTTTTCTTTTTCAACACCACGAGCATCCTTAATGATAAGCTCACCAGTCTTGTTCATAACAAGAAGACCAGTTGGTGTTTCAACAGTTACAACATTGTTGTATACAACTTTACCAGATGTACGAACAGTTGTTTTATTTACTTGTGCACCAGCTGTTGCTGTACCACCAACGTGGAATGTACGCATTGTAAGCTGTGTACCAGGTTCACCAATTGACTGAGCAGCGATAACACCAACAGCTTCACCAACTGAAACCATTGTACCTCTTGCAAGGTCGCGTCCGAAACAAGCCGCACAGAAACCATGTCTTTCGTTACAAGTAAGAACAGATCTAACCTTGATTTGGTCAACTTCTTTCTCTTCTAGTAACACAAGGTCTTTTTCTGTAAGTAGGTGACCTGTTGGAAGAACTTCATTACCTTCTGCAGAGATAACTGGAGCTGCTGTTACACGGCCCATTGCTCTAGAAGCAACGTGCTCAACAACTTCACCAGACTCAATACGAGAAGTTAGTGTAATACCATCAGTTGTTCCACAATCTTCAGCTCTAATGATACCGTCTTGAGCAACATCTACTAGACGTCTCGTTAGGTAACCAGAGTTTGCTGTCTTCAGGGCAGTATCGGCTAGACCTTTACGAGCACCGTGTGTAGACGTGAAGTATTGTAGTGCCGATAGACCTTCACGGAAGTTTGAAGTAATTGGCGTTTCAATAATCTCACCAGATGGCTTGGCCATTAGACCCCTCATCGCAGCAAGCTGTCTCATCTGCTGTGCAGAACCCCTTGCTCCTGAGTTTGCCATCATATAAAGAGCGTTGAATGAAGGAGCGTAAATTGGCTCTTCACCTTCTTTATCTGAAGTAAATTCATCAGTAGAAATTTTCTCAAGCATAACCTTAACAAGTTTCTCTGTAGTTTGTGACCAAACGTCAACAACCTTGTTATATCTCTCACCATTAGTGATCGAACCTTCGTTATACTCTTCTGTAATTCCGTGAACTTCATCATGAGCTTCTTTAAGAATTCCTTCTTTTTCAGAAGGGATTTCCATATCAACAACGTTAATAGAAATACCAGCTTTTGTAGCATTGCTATAACCAAGTTGCATAAGACCATCAGCAAGTAGAACAGTATCTTTTTCAGATCCTCTTCTGTAAGCAAGGTCAAGAAGCTTAACTAGTTCTTTCTTACCAAGAATGATGTTTACGTCTTCGAAGTTTAGACATGAAGGAACGATATCGAATACGAATGTACGTCCAACAGTAGTCTCATGTACTTCACCACCAATACGTACTTTAATTGGTGCTTGTAGGTGTAGGTTACCTGAGTGGTAAGCAAACTGAGCTTCTTCTTTAGAAGAGAAAGTTTTCCCGTATCCACGAGCATATGGTCTAACACGAGTCATGTAGTAAAGACCAAGTACGATATCCTGAGATGGAGTAATAATTGGTGAACCATCTTTTGGAGAAAGAATATTATTTGTCGACATTGCAAGAACACGACACTCAATTTGAGCTTCAAGTGATAGAGGAACGTGAACGGCCATCTGGTCACCGTCGAAGTCAGCGTTGAATGCAGTACAAACAAGAGGGTGAAGACGGATAGCCTTACCTTCAATAAGTACAGGTTCGAAACCTTGGATACCAAGTCTGTGAAGAGTTGGTGCACGGTTAAGAAGTACTGGGTGTTCTTGTACAACTTCTTCAAGGATATTCCATACTTCTTCTTTTTGTTGCTCAACCATACGCTTAGCAACTTTAATAGTAGTACAGTGTCCTTTTTCAATTAGCTTGTTGTAGATAAACGGCTTGAAAAGTTCAAGTGCCATAAGCTTAGGAAGACCACACTGGTGAAGTCTTAAGCTTGGACCAACAACGATTACAGAACGTCCTGAGTAGTCAACACGCTTACCAAGTAGGTTTTGACGGAAACGTCCTTGCTTACCTTTTAACATATCAGAAAGTGATCTTAGTGGACGCTTGTTAGCACCAGTAAATACTTTACCACGACGACCATTATCAAATAGAGCATCTACTGCTTCTTGAAGCATTCTCTTTTCGTTTCTGATGATGATTTCAGGAGCATTAAGTTCTTTAAGTCTTCTAAGACGGTTGTTTCTGTTAATAACACGTCTGTATAGATCGTTAAGATCTGAAGTTGCAAAACGTCCTGCTTCAAGTGGAACAAGAGGTCTTAAGTCTGGTGGAAGGATAGGAATAACATCCATCATGAACCACTCAGGCTTGTTTTCAGACTTCATAAGAGATTCAACAACTCTTAATCTTTTAACAAACTTAGTTCTTGCCATCTCTGTAGTTGCGTTAGCAAGACCACGTCTTAGGTTTTTATTTTCAAGATCGATATCAAGCTTAGAAAGTAGCTCTTGAACAATTTCTCCACCCATACCAGCTTCGAAATCAATACCTTGATCTTTAAGTTCATAATATTGTTGCTCAGAAATTACGCGACCTACATCTAGACCACCTTCAACACCATCAGTTGCTGAAGCAGTTACGATATATGCTTCATAATATAGAACTTTTTCAAGTTCTTTAAGAGAAAGGTTAAGAAGAGCTGCCATTCTTGATGGAAGTGAACGTAGGAACCAAATGTGAGCAACTGGAGTTGCTAGTTCAATGTGTCCACATCTTTCACGACGTACTTTTGAAAGTGTAACTTCAACACCACACTTCTCACATACAACACCTCTGTGCTTCATTCTCTTGTACTTACCACAGATACATTCGTAATCTTTTACTGGTCCGAAAATCTTTGCACAGAATAAACCGTCTCTTTCTGGCTTATAAGTTCTATAGTTAATAGTTTCTGGTTTTTTTACTTCACCAAATGACCACTCTCTGATTGTATCAGGAGAAGCAAGCTTGATAGATACACCTTCAACGCTTACTGGATCTTTTGGCTTATCAAAAAAGTTTAAAAGGTCTTTCATTTTTTTATGCCCTCTTAATATACGGCAGGACTAAGCCTGCCATAAATTAACGAATAGATTCTTCAATTCTGTCTTCTTCAAGTTTAACGTCTAGACAAAGTGCTTGAAGCTCTCTGATTAGAACGTTGAACGATTCAGGAAGACCTGGTTCTAGTACTTGCTCACCTTTAACGATTGACTCATACATTCTTGTTCTACCGATAACGTCATCTGACTTAACAGTTAAGAACTCTTGAAGAGTATAAGCTGCACCGTATGCTTCAAGTGCCCAAACTTCCATTTCCCCAAGTCTCTGACCACCGAACTGAGCCTTACCACCAAGTGGCTGCTGAGTTACAAGTGAGTAAGGACCTGTAGAACGTGCGTGAAGTTTTTCGTCTACAAGGTGGTGTAGCTTAAGCATGTACATAACACCAACAGTAACGTCCTCTGCGAAAGCATCACCAGTCTTACCATCAAATAGAGTTGTTTTACCATTTGACTCAAGATCAGCTAACTCAAGCATTTCTCTGATATCTGCTTCTGAAGCACCATCAAATACTTTAGTAGAGAAACGAACACCGCTTGTAAGTTTCTTAGCAAGGGCCATAACAACATCATCTGCTGCAGACTTTAACCAAGCTTCAACTTCTGGCGTCTTATAAATTTTGTAAATGAAATCCTTAATCTCGTGAACTTTCATTTGCTCTTCAAGCATAACCTTGATTTTTTCACCAAGACCACGTCCGGCCCATCCAAGGTGAAGCTCAAGAAGCTGTCCGATGTTCATACGAGAAGGTACCCCTAGTGGGTTAAGTACGATTTCAACAGGTGTACCATCAGCAAGATAAGGCATATCTTCACGTGGAACTACGTTAGAAATAACACCTTTGTTACCGTGACGACCGGCCATCTTATCACCTGGCTGAAGCTTACGCTTAATCGCAACGTATACAGTAATCTTTTTGATTACACCTGGTGGAAGTTCATCACCTCTATGAAGTTTTGCAATCTCATCAGTTGTCTTAGCTCTAACTCTGTTGATCTTGTTTCTAACATCTGCGAAATACTCAGATAGTTTTTCTTCAAGCTCAGCTTGTAGTGGTAAGTAACCAATTAGCTCAAATGGAATTGATGCAAGAATTTCACCTGTAATCTCTGTTCCTTTAGAAAGTAGTTCAGCTGAACCATCTTCAGAAACAAGTACATCAGTAACTTTTGCACCTTTAAGCATATCTGCAATCTTAAGAATTGCTGAAGTTTGGATTGCCTTAATCTCAATTCTTTCATCTCTTCTTAGAAGAGTTGTCTCTTGCTCGATAATATCCTTAGATCTTGAACAAAGCTCAACACCTTCACGAGTATAAACTCTAGCATCAATTACTGTACCGTAAACAGATGAAGGAACTCTTAGTGAAGTATCTTTTACGTCACCAGCTTTATCACCGAAGATAGCTTTAAGAAGTTTTTCTTCTGGAGAAAGTTGAGTTTCACCTTTTGGTGTAATTTTACCAACTAGAATGTCTCCTGGCTTAATGATAGCACCAACTCTAACGATACCAGCTTCATCAAGATCTTTTAAAGACTCTTCTGAAACGTTTGGAATATCGCGAGTGATTTCTTCTTTACCAAGTTTAGTATCACGAGCTTCAACTTCGAATGCTTCGATGTGAATTGAAGTAAACACGTCTTTTGCAAGAAGGTCTTCAGAAATCAGGATCGAGTCTTCGTAGTTATAACCACCCCATGGCATGAATGCTACAAGTGGGTTTTGCCCTAGTGCTAGGTCACCGTTATCAGTACCAGGTCCGTCAGCAAGAACGTCACCTTTCTTAACGATATCACCTTCTTTTACAAGAGCTTTTTGGTTATTACATGTGTTCTGGTTAGTTCTTTGATATTTTACTAGTTTGTAAATATCTACACCAGACTCACCGTCTTTGAAGCTATCTCTTTGAATAACAATTCTGTTTGAATCAACAAAGATAACTCTTCCGTTGTCGTTTGCTACAAGAACTGCACCAGAATCTCTAGCTACAATTCTTTCAGTACCAGTACCAACGATAGGAGCTTCAGTTTTAACAACAGGCACGGCCTGTCTCATCATGTTCGATCCCATTAGGGCACGGTTGGCATCATCGTGCTCAAGGAAAGGAATTAGTGATGTTGCAACTGAGATCATCTGAGTTGGAGAAACGTCCATCAGGTTAACTTCTGATGCATCAACAAGTGTGAATTCACCAGAAGCACGTGCTGCAACTTGAGCACCAACTAGCTGACCTTCTTTAATGTTATTAGCATCGATCTGAGCGATAACTTTACCTTCCTCTTGGAAAGCAGTGAAATACTCTACATCACCAATCTTTTGGTCTTCACCAATAGTTAGGTATGGAGTTTCAATGAAACCGTATTCAGATACTTTTGCAAATGTTGCAAGAGAAGTAATTAGACCAATGTTTGGTCCTTCAGGAGTCTCAACCGGACACATTCTTCCGTAGTGAGTTACGTGAACGTCACGAACTTCGAAAGATGCTCTTTCTCTCGTTAGACCACCTGGCCCAAGAGCTGAAAGACGACGCTTGTGAGTTACTTCTGAAAGTGGGTTCGTTTGATCCATAAACTGTGAAAGTTGTGATGAACCAAAGAATTCCTTAACGGCAGCAGCAACTGGCTTTTGGTTAACAAGATCGTATGGCATCATTGTATCAATTTCTTGAATTGCCATTCTTTCTTTAACCGCTCTTTCCATACGAACTAGACCAACTCTAAATTGGTTTTCAAGTAGTTCACCTACAGGTCTAACACGTCTGTTACCTAAGTGGTCGATATCATCAACACGTCCCTTACCGTTGTTAAGTTCAACAAGGTACTGGATAGTTGTAATAATATCTTCTTTAGTTAAAACAGTGTTCTCAACAGGAACATCAGTCTTAAACTTATAATTGATTTTCATACGACCAACACGAGATAGGTCATATCTTTCTTCATCAAAGAAAAGTCCTTGGAAAAGAACTTCAGCAGCTTCAACCGCTGGAGGTTCACCTGGTCTTAATCTTTCGAAGATTTTTAGAAGTGCATCTTCTTTAGCATCTGTTTTATCTAGAAGAAGAGTGTTTCTGATCTGATCACCAAAGTTGATCATATCAATGTAAAGACATTCTACTTCAGATACACCAGCAGCAATTAGTTCCTGAATCTTTGCTTCAGAAAGCGCTTCGTTAGCAAGACAGATTACTTCACCAGTAGTTTCATTGAAGATATCTTTAGCTGCAACTTTACCTACAACTTCTTCAAGCTGAGCAGGAATTTCAGTTACACCAGCATCCGCTAATCTCTTAATAGATGCTTTAGAGAATTTCTTCCCTTTTCTAACAATTGCTTTACCTGTTTTTGGATCAAGAACATCATTTGTTGCACGAGTTCCAGTCATTAGAGATAGGTCTAATGATCTTACAAACTCACCATTCTTAGCAAACTTGATTGTTTCAATATTATAGAACATATCAAGAATTTCTTCAGTACTGAAACCAAGCGCTTTAAGAACTACAGTTGCATGTAATTTTCTTTTTCTATCAATTCTAGCAAATAGAATATTCTTATGATCGAATTCGAAGTCTAGCCAAGAACCTCTGTGAGGAATAATTCTTGCAGAGTAAAGAAGCTTACCACTTGAGTGCTTCTTCCCACCGTCGTGTTCAAAAACGATACCAGGAGATCTGTGAAGCTGAGAAACAATAACTCTCTCAGTTCCGTTATATACAAAAGAACCAGTCTCTGCCATCAGAGGAATGTTTCCTAAGTAAACTTCCTGTTCTTTAATTGAAGAAACAGTTCTTTGTTCATTACCATCTTTGTCAACAGCTACATCATAGAATACTAGACGAACAACTACCTTAAGTGGCGCTTCATATGAAAGGCCTCTTTGACGACACTCTTTTACAGTGTACTTAGGTTGTTCTAGTGAGTAGCTTACGAACTCTAACGATACAGTTTTGTTAAAGTCGTGGATTGGAAATACAGAGTTGAATACAGCCTGTAATCCCATTTCTTCTCTTTGAGAAGGAGGTACGTCCTTTTGAAGGAAATCATCATAGGACTTCTTTTGTAGAAGCATGAGTGGAGGCGTCTCTAACACAGATGGTGTTGAGGCAAAGTTCTTACGAAACCACTCGTTTGGTCTAAAAACCTCAGTCATTATGGTTCTCCCGGGTTTTAATTGTTTTAACGTGCACGTATATTTTTTAGTTACTTAATAACTTTTTTTTTCGGTTTTTACAAACGCAAAAAAGGTGTGAAGATCGCTAAATCTCCACACCTGTATTTTTTAATTTTTTATGCAATGAGCAAGGGGCTTAAATTACTTAAGCTCAACCTTTGCACCAGCAGCTTCAAGTTTTTTCTTGATTTCTTCTGCTTCTTCTTTAGATACTGCTTCTTTAACAGTCTTTGGAGCACCTTCAACCATTTCTTTTGCTTCCTTAAGACCTAGACCAGTGATTCCTCTAACTTCTTTAATAACGTTGATTTTCTTAGCACCTGCGTCAGCAAGAACAACGTCAAATTCAGTTTTTTCTTCAGCAGCAGCACCACCAGCAGCAGCACCAGCAACAGCTACAGGAGCAGCTGATACACCAAATTTTTCTTCAAGTTCTTTAACTAGCTCAGCTACTTCAAGAACAGTCATGTTTGAGATTTTTTCAATTAATTGATCATTTGTAATAGACATATATAACTCCTAAAAATTTAAAATAACTTTAACTCTAACTTTGTTAATTACTATTCTGCAGATTCTTCAGCTGCAACTGGCGCAGCTTCAACGCCTGCTTCTTTTTGCTCTTTAATTGCATTAAGAACTCTAGCAAATGCTGAGATCGGTGCATTAAATGTCGCAAGAAGAGTACCAAGCATCTCATCACGAGATGGTAGGTCTGCAATTGCATTTACTTCTGCTGGTGTTAGTGCTTTACCATCAAGTAAACCACCTCTAAGCTCTACTAGTTCAAACGCTTTTCCACATTCTTTTAGTGCCTTAGCAACAGCTGGTGCTTCTTCAAATGCGAAAGCAACAGCTTGCGTACCTTTAAGACCAGAAAGTAATCCTTCTGCATCTGTTCCGGCCGCTGCCTTAGAAAAAAGTGTGTTACGAGTAACAACTAGCGATCCACCCGCTTCGCGGATAGATTTTCTTAGAGCTGTGGCGTCATTAGATGGTAGTCCAATAACGTTTGTTAGAAAGATAGCGTTGGCATCAGTGATCTTCTTTTTTAGACCATCGATGATAACGTCTTTCTCTGCTCTAGTTAACATCGTTTACCTCCTAAACTACTGGAGGGAGATTTCATGCAGGCTTTATGTAGCTTCAAACTTAATCAGCAGCTACACCGACAATCATCAACCCCTTATTATTTTGCTGCGATAGTTGCAGCTTCTAAAGTATCAATTTTAAGACCTGGCCCCATAGTCGTACTTAAAGTAAGTGACTTAAGGTAAGTACCTTTTGCAGAAACAGGCTTAGCTTTAATAATTGCTGTAATCATTGTGTCAATGTTCTTTCTTAAATCTTCATTTGTGAAAGATGACTTACCGATTGGAACGTGAATAATACCGTTCTTCTCAGTTCTATATTCAACCTTACCAGCTTTTTGCTCTTTAACTGCGTTTTCAACATTAGGAGTAACTGTTCCTAATTTTGGGTTAGGCATTAGACCTCTAGGTCCTAGGATTCTAGCAACACGTCCAAGTTTACCCATCATATCTGGAGATGCGATAACTCTATCAAAGTCAAGCCATCCACCTGCGATCTTAGCAACGATATCGTCACCACCAACGTAATCTGCACCAGCTGCTTCAGCTTTAGCTACGTTGTCACCAGATGTAATAACACAAATCTTTACTGTTTTACCTGTACCAGCTGGAAGTGCTAGTGCACCTCTGATCATTTGGTCTGCGTGTCTTGGGTCAACACCAAGTCTGAACGCTAGATCTACAGTTTCATCAAAGTTTGCGAACTTAACTTCTTTAGCAAGGTTAATTGCTTCATCGATAGTGTAAGTCTTAGTTGTATCTACTTTTGCAAGTGCTTCTGTATATTTTTTCGATTTCTTAGCCATTGTAACACCTCTTAGTAATCTAGTTTGATACCAGCTGAACGACATGAACCTTCGATGATTCTTTCCGCTGCTTCCTGAGTAGCTGCTGTTAAGTCTGGTCTTTTCGCTTCAACAATTTCTTCAATAATTTTCTTAGATACTGTTGTTACAACTTCTGTTCCTGGCTTCTGTGCCCCTCTCTTAAGCTTTAGCTTATCTTTAAGAAGGTATGAAGCTGGAGGTGTCTTAGTAATGAAAGAAAAAGAACGATCTGAGTATACTGTAATGATTGTTGGAAGCATTACACCTGCATCTTTCTGAGTCTTTGCATTGAAAGCCTTACAAAATTCCATAATGTTTACACCTTTTTGACCTAGTGCCGGTCCAACTGGTGGTGATGGGTTTGCTTTCCCACCTGGAATTTGTAGCTTAATGAAACCTGTGATTTTCTTAGCCATAAATTTCTCCTGCGAACTTTTGTTCTACCAACTATTATTAATTTTTTTCAACCTGAGAAGCATCTAATTCTACCGGTGTTGGTCGACCAAAGATAGAAACGTTTACTTTCAGTTTTCCATTTTCATTTACAGATTCAATCGTACCGATGAATGAAGCGAAAGGTCCTTCAATAACCTTAACTTCTTCTCCTTCTGAGAAGTCCACAGTAGTACGTGACTTTTTGAAGCCACCAGTAGATTTACCTGTCATATATGCAGCCTCTTCATCTGATAAAGGCGCTGGTTTGTCAACAGTACCGCCAACAAAACCTGTAATTTTATCTGTATCTTTTACTAGGTGCCAAGTGTTCTCATTCATAAGCATTTGAATTAAGACGTAACCTGGGAAAAGCTTCTTTGTGATAGTTCTTTTTCTTCCACCCGCATGAGAAGTAACTTTTTCTTCAGGAACTACAATTTCACCAAATGAATCAGTTAGCTTATAGTTAACAATTCTTTCACGAAGAGTTTTTTGAACTTTGTTTTCTTGACCAGTAAGAGTCTTTGCAATGTACCAACGAAAATTAGGATTAACTGTAGCTTCACCTTCAGACGATTCTACGGCCATTTCTTCGTTAGTTAGTTCTTTTTCTGTTTCGTTGTTATCAACCATTTCTATCTCACTTAATCAATTAAAGGTATAAATTAAAGAATAATGTCTAGTAGCTGTCTAAATGTATAGTCTACTAATACAAAAATTCCACTTACAATGCTTAGTGCGATTACTAAACCAATTGTTGTCTTTAAAACGTCATCTTTGTTAGGCCAAACAACTTTTACAAGTTCAGCATAAACATCCTCAAGCATAGTAGAAGCATTCTTGTTTTTAGCAATTACTAGGAAGACAATCAGACCTACAACAATTCCTGCAACTTGTACCGTAATAGGAAAGTTTGGAACCTTTGCTTCAAGATCGAACCACTCACTTAATTGTTCGAGGAATCTAATAGTAATAAAACCACAAATCGCACTTACGGCAGCAACAAATGCATTAATCCATTTTTTGCTGTCTTCACTCTTAATGAGGGACATCTCAAATCCTTTTTTACCTAAATTAAACGTATAAGTACCAGATTATATCCCTTAATTAACATGGTTTGGCAAGAGCTAACGCAAAAATAGGATAAATTTGCAGTCAAAATAAATAATATTTGGAAAAAGTGGCGGGCGCATGAGGACTCGAACCTCAAACCTACTGATTTGGAATCAGCCGCTCTACCATTGGAGCTATACACCCGTTTGACTTGGAAACATAAATTACCGAAAAAGGCCTACCTCGTCAATCTCTTATTACTATAAATATTTCCATAATCTTGAATACGGTTCAATCTGAGGGTAGTGTAGCGAATCGCCAACGCGACATTTATTTATTTTGGAGAGAAAACAACATGAAGTATTTAGTACTATTAATGCTTACACTAAACATCAATGCGGCCATCTTTGTATCAGATTCATGTTCTGATGATCAGAGAGACATGCTTATCAAAGATACTCAGAAATCTCGTGCAGACATGAAAAGCATCATTAAGGATCTTAGAGAGTACAAAAAACAGAACCCGTACATGAGCAAGAATGTTGAAAAGAAAATCAACAAGGCCATCGTAGTAATGAAATGTTCACTGGCAAGAACTTACTGGACTAAACATAAATGTGTTGAGCCATATGGTGGCGCAATCGCTTATACATATGCTGTTATCGGTAAAACTGTATATATCACACCAAGCTACTGGGAATATGATATTGAAGGCCGTCAAGGGATTGTACTTCACGAACTAACTCACAAGTGTGGAACTGGAGATGCTGATTACTTTTGGACACGTAAACCAAAAGATACTAATGGTACACCTTGGTCTGATATTGCTGATACATATAGATATTGGCAACAAAATGGAACTTGTATTCCAGAGATCGATTGTTAAAAAGATAAATTAAAATTTAGGCATAAAAAAAGGGGAGCATAGCTCCCCTTCCTTATATCTTGAATATATCAAATATTAGTCAAGAATTTCAGATACTGTACCAGCACCGATTGTTCTACCACCCTCACGGATTGCGAACTTAAGACCTTTTTCCATCGCGATTGGAGTAATTAGCTCTACTGCGAAAGAAGTGTTGTCACCTGGCATAACCATTTCAACACCGTCTGCAAGTGTAATATCACCTGTTACGTCTGTTGTTCTGAAGTAGAACTGTGGTCTATAACCTTTGAAGATTGGAGTGTGACGTCCACCTTCATCTTTTGAAAGGATATATACTTCACAGTTAAATTTCGCGTGTGGCTTTACTGAACCTGGCTTGATTAGACACTGACCACGCTCTACTTCTTCACGCTTAACACCACGTAGAAGAAGACCAACGTTATCACCTGCTCTACCTTCGTCAAGAAGCTTTCTGAACATCTCAACACCAGTTACAGTTGTTTTAGTTGTTTCTTTAATACCAACGATTTCGATTTCTTCGTTAACTTTGATAATCCCTCTTTCAACACGTCCTGTACAAACTGTACCACGTCCTGAAATTGAGAATACGTCTTCTACTGGCATTAGGAAGTCAAGGTCTGTTGCTCTAGCTGGAGTTGGGATGTACTCATCAACTCGTGCCATAAGCTCTAGAACTTTATCTTTACCAATTGCATCGTCTCTCATTTCAAGAGCTGCAAGTGCAGAACCAGCTACGATAGGAATATCGTCACCTGGGAAGTCGTATGAAGATAAAAGTTCTCTTACTTCCATCTCTACTAGCTCAAGTAGTTCTTCGTCGTCTACTTGGTCTACTTTATTTAAGAATACTACGATCGCTGGTACACCTACCTGACGTGCAAGAAGGATGTGCTCTCTAGTTTGTGGCATTGGCCCATCAGCCGCTGAACATACTAGGATCGCTCCGTCCATTTGTGCTGCACCTGTAATCATGTTCTTTACATAGTCAGCGTGACCTGGACAGTCTACGTGTGCGTAGTGTCTGTTAGCTGTTTCGTATTCAATGTGTGAAGTATTGATTGTAATACCTCTAGCTTTTTCTTCTGGTGCTGAATCGATTTCGTCGAATTTTCTTACGGCACCACCAAGTGCGTTAGCTAATGTGATTGAAATTGCCGCTGTAAGAGTTGTCTTACCGTGGTCAACGTGCCCGATCGTACCAATGTTTACGTGGGGCTTACTTCTGTCAAAAGATTCTTTTGCCATGACTTAAGTCTCCTTAAAAAAGTTAAACAAAACATTATGTTTGTCTTAATAACTATATACCTAAAAGCTAATTTGAGTTGTAAGTATCGACTATATTCATCTTAGATTCAACATAAAAAAAATGCCATCCAAGCTAAAATCTAACCCACAAATTACATAATGCCATTTTGATAACATAAAAAACTTGAATTGCCAGTAAAATCTATACTTAAGGGCACAAAAAAGTTTATTAATAGAAAACAAAATGGAGCTCACGACGGGATTTGAACCCGTGACCTCTTCCTTACCAAGGAAGTACTCTACCCCTGAGCCACGCGAGCAAAAAAATAAGATTAGTGTATTTTAATAATGAGTTTGGATTTTTGGCAAAAAAAAAGATCCTCTAGGAGGATCTTTTTAATGGAGCGGGCGACAAGGTTCGAACTTGCGACATTCAGCTTGGAAGGCTGACACTCTACCAACTGAGTTACGCCCGCATAAGATTTAATTTTTATAACCTTTCAAAAACAATCTGTAAAGATTTATTTTTAAAATGGTGGCGAGAGATGGATTCGAACCATCGAAGGGATACCCCGACAGATTTACAGTCTGTTGCCTTTGGCCACTCGGCAACCTCGCCACAACCGCTGTAAAAAAATGGAGCTGGCAATAGGACTCGAACCTACGACCTGCGGTTTACAAAACCGCTGCTCTAGCCAACTGAGCTATGCCAGCAAACATTCTTGCGATGGAAATAAGTTATAAAGTAGAATTAAAAACCTGGCAAGCTTTTTTTAACTTATTTTTTAGAAAAAACTTTTTCCATTGCAATTGCCGCAGCAACCGATACATTCAGAGACTCAATTTTGCCCATTGGCTCTAAACGGATTTTCTTTTCCAGTAGACGAACTGTTGCATGTGACAGTCCTCTATCTTCTGCCCCAAGTACAAGGCACTTAATTCCATTAATTTCACCAAGCTCATTATCATCAGTATGCTCTGTAAGCCCTATAGGAGTTACATTACGCTTAATTAGTGCAGATAAAAACTTAGGTAAAGAATTGCATTTAACGATGTCAATATACTCAAGAGCACCAGAAGCAATACGGGCCATCGAAGGTCCAATATTGAAATTATTTTTTACTGCAAAAACAATATGAGTAACATTGTAAAACGCTGCTGTACGCATGATTGCACCAGCGTTGTGGACATCTGTTACTCCATCTAGACATAAGATTTTAACTTCTTCACCATTATCAATTGAATCAAATAATGGCTTTGTTTCTAAAATTTCTTTTTGACTTGTTAACAAGAAAACACCTGACGGAACTCTTGAGTATTGAAATTCCTGTTCAGTATAAAGTTCCTTAGCAAGCTCTTGAACTTTGTGAGAAGAAACTAATTTAACTTTGATTCCATCAAGTTCTTGTTTCTTAATCCCACCCATTTTGTATAGCTTATCAATTCCCTCTTCACAGGCAACAAGCTCAATTGTTTTACGTTTAGGATTACGAATTGCATGTACAATCGAATGTACTCCTACAATGATATCTTGTTCCATTACAGGTCCTTTAAAAGCTCATTAACTTTCGAAATAAGTTGGTCTTGAGCTACTTTTATTTTTTCACCAGTACGTCTAACTCTGATTTCTAGAAGGCCATCTTCTTTGTGATCTCTTTCTCCAAGTACAACTTGAAGAGGTAACCCTAGAAGATCTGCATCCTTAAACTTGAATCCAGGTCCAGCCTTTCTATCATCATAAATAACTTCTAACCCTGCTGATACAAGCTCTTTATGAAGTTCATCAGCTTTGGCTTTGTATTCATCAGACTTAGTAATTGCAACGAAAGATAAATTATAAGGAGCAATTGCTGCTGGCCAAATGATTCCATTTTCATCATGGTTTTGCTCAATCGCTGCTGCAACTAAACGAGTTACACCAATACCGTAACAACCCATTAAAGGTGTCGCAGCTTTTCCATTTTGATCGAGAATAGTTACCCCCATTCCCTTCGTATACTTGTCACCAAGTTGGAAAATGTGCCCTACTTCAATTCCTCTTTTAAGCTCAACTTGGTGTTTTCCATCAAGAGTATAATCACCAGAACAGGCAAGTCTAAGATCAGCAATCTTAATATCTTTAAGCTGCTCATTTGCGACAAAATTCTCTAAGTGCATATCAACTTTATTTGCACCTACGATGTAAGCCGCGTCTAAATCGATCTGTGCATCAAATACAATTTCTAAGTTATCGATCCCAACTGGACCAATGAAACCTTTCTCAAGACCTAATGTCTTTAGTTCATTATCAGTAGCAGCGATTAAGTCACGACCTGGATAAACTTTTTCTAGTTTTAGTTCGTTTAACTCATCATCACCTAATAGAAGTGCTAGTACAAAAATTTCATCTTCTTCATTCTTTGCTTTATAAACTAGAGACTTAATTGAATAAAATTCTTTCTTTCCTAAGAAATCACAAACGTCTTTTATCGTTGCTTTACCAGGTGTTGCAACTTCGGCCATATCACCTGTTCTAGCTGCACTTTCGACTTTTCTTAAAGTTTTTGCCGTTTCAATATTTGCTGCATATCCTGCTTCATTTGAATAAATAATTGCATCTTCACCTGCATCTGCGATCACTTGAAACTCGTGTGTTTTCGCTTCACCATCGGCCATGGCCCCACCATCTGCAACAACAGCGGAGAATTCAAGACCTAAACGATTGAAGACATTTTCGTATGCTCGATAAAGGTTGTCATAGACTTCATCAAGACACTCTTTTGTCGCATGAAATGAATATGCATCCTTCATGATAAATTCGCGTCCACGCATCAGTCCAAAGCGAGGTCTTATCTCATCACGAAATTTTGTATTTATCTGATATACCGTTAAAGGTAGATCTTTGTATGATTTGATTGTTTTTCTAAAAACATCAGTGATGGCCTCTTCATTTGTCGGCGAAATACAAAGATCACGATCTGCCTTATCCTTAAACTTAAGCATCTCGCCACCCATCTTGTCCCAGCGCCCAGTTTCTTGCCAAAGCTCTCCTGGAGTTACAACAGACATTAGCATTTCATAACATCCGGCCTTATCCATTTCTTCGCGAACAATTTGTTCTACTTTGCGAATTGAACGATAACCCATTGGTAGATAATTATATAGTCCAGCTGCTGACTTATGAATTAAACCTGCTCTCATCATTAGCTGGTGTGATGCAATTGTTGCATCCGCTGGCACTTCTTTATAAGTTTGCCAAAATCCCTTTGATAGAATCATAGTATTCTCTCTCTTTTATAACGCGTGAAAATCCATACCATTGTACACGCTGTAATTCACACAATAAATGTTAAATATTTTTATATCGACTGATTAAAATGACGGCGCAAGGGCCATGGGCAGATCAAAAGCTTGAACTGCTTCTTTCTCAAGTGATGTTGCCGATACAATTTCATATGCATCAGGTGTCTCAAGAAGCTTGCGGCAAAGAACATTGTGAACGTGGTGTCCAGACATGTAAGTTGTGATTTTTCCAGCAATTTCATAACCTAGAAGGCTGATATCACCTACAGTATCAAGAATCTTATGTCTTACGAATTCATCATCAAAACGTAATCCATCTGGATTCATAACTTTAAAATCATCTAGAACAATTGCATTATCAAGAGATCCACCCTTAATTAGGCCTTTTCTCTTTAACATATCAACATCTCTTAATAGACCAAACGTACGCGCTCGACCAATTTCAGCGATGTAATTCTCGCAAGTAAATTCAAATACTTTACGTTGAGTTTTAATAATAGGGTGCTTAAAAACGATAGTAGAATCGATCACTAGTTTTTCACAAGGTTCAATTCTCGCCCATTTTTCGCCAACTTTTACTTCTACTGCTTTAGTAACTACTAGAAATTTCTTAGTTTTATGAAGTTGTTGGATTCCGGTCTCTTTAATAACATAAAGAAATGAAGCGCCTGAACCGTCCATAATTGGAACCTCTGGCCCATCAATTTCAATATAACAATTATTAATTCCGAAACCATAAAGAACAGATAGAAGGTGTTCAACAGTATGAACTGCACCTGGACCTGAGCCAATTGCTGTATTGTTCTCAGTAGCTCCTACAGTATCTGCAGTAGCCTTTAGCACTTGTGAATCTTTAATGTCAGTTCTCTTAAACTGGATACCAGAATCTGCTTCTGAAGGATGTAGAGTCATTGTCACCTTCTTTCCAGAATGGATCCCAATTCCTGTAATCATCACTTTTTTCGCTATAGTTCTTTGGTTTAACATTAAAAATCACCTAATTTTAAGTACTTTCTGTAATTTTAAACTGAGCAGCAATATATAGCAAGTATCGTCATACATGAGCAAAATATTACTGAATTTCCTGTCCTAGAGGCTTTTGTAACAAAATTTAACCAACCCTTCCACTCTTTTAATAATAACCGTAAAATAAATGCAGATGTTAAAACAACGTTAATTTAAATTCATGAATACGTTAAAGAAGGTTTATTGATGGAAAATTTATTTAATAATCTCGATCTAAATGAGGTGAATAAGTTCAATGCTGGCTGCTGTGTTGAGCACCTTGATATAAAAATTACTGAAGCAGGAAACGACTACTTAGTTGCGACGATGCCTGTAGATGAAAGAACAAGACAGCCATACGGCGTTCTTCATGGAGGAGCAAGTTGTGTCCTTGCGGAATCAGTTGGATCAATCGCTTCAAATATTATTTTAGATTCTTCAAAATTCTATGCTGCTGGTTTGGAGATAAATGCAAATCATGTGCGTCCAGTTCAATCAGGAATTGTTACTGCAAAAGCAACGTCCATCCATCTTGGAAAATCGACACACATCTGGGATATCCGCATCACAGACGAGAAAGACAAATTAGTTTGTATCTCTCGCCTGACGATGGCAGTTATTAAGAAATAAATTTTTATTTTTTAAGAAGTCGAGCTGGCATCTCAAAGGCTTCGTTAGTGAGTTTCTCACCAGTCTTTGGGTGCCTAACAGTTCTCAGTGCTACGAAGTGAAAAAGAAGTGGATTGATTGAGTAGATCTCATTTAAGATCTCTCTTTCTTCCTCTGTAATAAATCCTTTCTCTACAAGATCAGTCGTACGGTAAATCCAGTTAATTGCAGGAAGAGGATAATCTGATCCATACATTACACGTGAGTGAAATTGTTTATTTTCAATCATTTCAATTAGAGGCTCACTAAGTCTTTCATAAATGATAAGTGCCGATAGGTCTGTGAAGAGGTTTTTCTCATATTTCTTTTCTTTGAAAAGTCTCCAAAATAAATCAGAACACTCTGCTTGTACTCCACCATTATCTAGATCCTCACATTTTCCACGTGAAGCGGCGTGAGAGATAATTACATCAACACCAAGATCAAGTGCATGACGTAGGCGAAGTGGATTTCCTAACTCTTGAAACTTATCACCCTCTACAGCTTTCTCTTCACCGGCATGTGTAATAAGAGTCATATTATATTTCTTAAGCGCTTTATAAAATGGAATAACTTTTTTATTTGCAGGATCGATACCCATTGCATTTGGTAGCCATTTTACAAACTTCACACCTCGAGCGGCCCATTTTTCTAACTCTTGAATTGCATCTTTACGGTAAGGATGTACTGAAGCAACCATTTTAAAATTCACAGGATGTTCTTGTGATAACTTCCAAATATATTCATTAGGCACATGAAATTCTGAATGCGTAAGATCTTTTGTACCATCTAACTTATAATGATAATCAAAAGCAAGTGCATAGGCTGGAATAAAGTGTGGCTGGTAAGTCATCAGTTCAACGAGACGGGCCACATATTGCTCATCTGCTTGCGACTTATCATCAACTCCAGAAGCGGAAATATAAACATTAAAACGATTGTATTTTGATAAGTGATTATACCAATCTTGCATATCTGGGTTTACCCAAATACCACTTCCACTATTCCCAAGACCCACGATATGTAAGTGAGTATCTCTTAATTTCTTTAGATCAATTCCATCGTAAGACTTTTCAACAAAGTCTTTTACATGTTTAGGAAGTTTTTCATATTCATTTGGTTTGTAATCAAAATCGCCACCAAGTTTCCCATAGAGGAGAGAACACGATGACAATAGCATTGCGAGAGTAATAAATAATAAATTTTTCATTAAAATAACCTTAGACCTTTTTTATAGTCGTATTTAACTTGTAGAAGCACACTGAAGTGATCATGATCATCACGGTCGTGATTTACCCCTAAGATAGTATCGTAAGTCCACTTATCTTTTTTAAACTGATTTAACATTCCAACATAAGCAGTATCTTGCTTACTTTTTTCTGACCAAGAACGAAAGTGAAGAACTCCAAATGTATATGTATCGCTATACTGGTAAGCGATGATATTTCTCATAACATTCACAATATCATTCGTATCTATTTCCATTGAATGAAGAGCATTTACAACAAGTCCTGAGTAGCCGCTGTACTTAAAAAATTCTCTCTGATAATCGTTTATTGTGACAAACTTTTTATAAGCTAGAACATTTTCTATTCTTAAATACGAACGTGTACCGTCTGCATCACATATCTGTGTTTCACAATCAAAAGTTGAAAGCTCCTTCGATGAACGCCAAACTTGTTCAGTTCCGGCAGTGAATCCTAAAATTGAAACTGGAAAAAAATCGATACGGCCACCAACGGAATTGATCGAACCACTTGTATTGAAATAAGCAGACTCACGAATGAAGCCATAAATTTGTTCGTTATATCGCCACATCTCCTGACTGACTCCAGCATCAACTCTTGCCGCTGCTCCTAGGATATAAGAACGATACCCAGCTGATGCGGATAAATCATATGTTGCTTGAATGTTAAACGTAATAAGACATAAACACAGAAATAAAAACTTATTCTTCATTAATCAACTCTTTTGCAATTTGTGAGATCTCACGACCTCTTGGCGTACGTATTAAAAAACCTTCTTTTAAAAGAAAGGGTTCATAAACATCTTCAATCGTAGAGCGGTCTTCAGCAAGAGTTGCACAAAGTGCTTCTATACCTACAGGACCTCCCCCATAATACTGTTGAATAACAGAAAGGATGCGTCTATCCATACGATCCAACCCGTGTTCATCAATTTCCATCATTTCTAGAGATTTTTTCACATCATTAATATTAACGTGAGAAGAATCACGAACAATAGCGAAGTCACGCACGCGACGAAGAACACGATTAGCGATTCTTGGAGTACCTCGAGCACATCTTGCCATTAAGTGCTCTGCATCTTCGTCTATTTGAATTCCGATTTTCTTAGCGTTATTAGAAATAATTTTTGCTAGTTCATCAGCTTTATAAAAATCAAAATGAAAATGTGCCATAAAACGATCACGAAGAGGATTTGACAATAACCCTGATCTTGTCGTGGCCCCAATTAATGTAAATGGAGCAATTTCAATTTGCATAGTTCTTGCAGCGGCACCATCACCAATAACAATATCGAGGCGATAATCTTCCATTGCTGAATAAAGAATTTCTTCAACAGAAATATGCATGCGATGAATTTCATCGATAAAAAGAACATCACGAGGCTCTAAATTTGTAAGAATCGCCGCAAGATCACCCTTCTTCTCAATGGCCGGTCCCGATATAACATGAAGCTGGCTTCCGAGCGCATTAGCAATAATCATGGCAAGAGATGTCTTTCCTAGTCCAGGAGGACCTGAAAGTAGTGCATGGTCCATAGACTGTTTTCTTTTAACAGCGGAAGTAACCATCACATCAATATTTTGTACGATTTTTTTCTGACCTATATATTCAGAAAAATCTTTCGGCCTTAAAACAATTTCTTTTCTTGTTTCTTCTTCATCAAGTGTTGGATCAAAAAAACGTCCTTCAGACATTTACACCTCTTTTAAAACAAGGTGAACTAATTGTTCGGCCCTTGTAATTTGGTTTTCATCTAAAATTCTTTTTGCAAGTGGCATCACCTTATCTTCAGTAAAACCAAGCTCCTTACATGCCATGATCGCATCATTCATTAAAGCCGAATCATGAGTAACAACTTCGGCGACACTTTCTTCAAATAATTCAAGATTAAGTGGAGCTTGTGAAGTCGATTGTGTTGACTGAGTGGCAGAAGCTGATGCCTTAGAATACATTTTTATTTTTTGTGCTTTTCCACTTAGATCAAGAATAATTTGTGAAGCCGCTTTTGCACCTACACCAGGAGCCTTCTGTAGTGTCTTCTTATTATCAAAAGTAATAGCATCAATGATGTTATCCACACCAATACTTGTCACAAGAGCAAATGCCCCTTTAGGACCAACGCCCTTTACACTTAGAAGTAATTCAAATGTTTTCTTCTCTCTTAAAGATCGAAAACCAAAGAGTTCCTCACTTGCCTCTTTCACAATATGTGAAATGAAGATTGCAGCAACAGAGCCCTCTGGAAGGACATGTTGAAAATAAATTTGGTGACCTACTCCGGAAGGAGTAAAAAGAATTAATTCGTTTCCATCACTGAAAACAACTTCGCCTTGTAATAGACCAATCATATAACCTACTTAGAAAATACTTCTTTTAATGTACGTGCTTTTGTACGAGTATGAGACGATTTTCCCTTTATTTTTGCCCTTTGTCCACGATTCAACGCGTGACAAAGCGCTATAGCAAGGGCATCCGACTCATCATGGGATTTGAAATCTAACTTACCAAAAATCATATTTAGTGATCGATCAACACTTTCTTTTGAAGCAAGACCATGTCCTGTAACACTAGATTTTATTAAGTTTGGTGAATACTCTGTGATCTTACCTTGGTACTTATCAGACAAACCTGCAATTAGCGCACCTCTTGCCTGAGCAAGCTTTGATAATGCGGGAATACTTTTTACATAAATTAGGGCCTCTACTGAAATTTCATCTGGCTTATACATAGAGACAATATCTTTAATAGAAGAAGAAATCGTTGCTAAACGATCAAGAAACTCCGGTATCTTATCAAATTTTAAAACACCCGAATCGACATATTTAAATTTTCGACCTTCAACTTCGATAACCGCCCATCCAGTGGTACGAGATCCCGGGTCAATTCCTAGAATATACATAGATTTAGTATAAACGAAAAATTCGAATTTACGAGCGATCTACGCCTTTTATCATGTGGCCAATATAAAAAACTGCAGATCCACCAATAAATTGATAGAGCTCAAGCATTTCATAGTCACCTTTTTGTAAACCTACAAAAAGACAAAGCCCAACTGACGCGAAACCGATTAATTGTAATGCAAGTCCTAACCAAAAAAACATATCAATTGAATACGACTTAATTCTGAAATTGCCAATACCAAGCTATAAAGATAATATGTGATAATGCAAAATGAGACAAAATTACTATATGCGCAACCCGTCATAGAAAGGCAGGTTGAACTTCTTAAAGAAGAGTGTGGCTCCCTAAAAAGTTTGGGTACGACACCTTGTTTAAAAGTAATTCTTGTAGGTAATAATCCAGCAAGCGTTATTTATACAAATAGTAAGAAGAAGTTTGCAGAAAAAATTGGTGCAAGTTGCGAAATCGTTAATCTAGAAGATTCGATTAGTGAGGAAGAATTCCTCAAAATCGTAAACCAATTTAATAAAGATCCATCAGTTCACGGGATCCTTATACAACTTCCACTACCAAAATCGCTCTCTCAAGTAGATACAACAGACCTTGTTGTTCCTCATAAAGATGTTGATGGTTTTCACTACGAAAATGTTGCTAAGCTTTACCGTGGGCAACTTGGTGAAACATCAATGATTCCTTGTACGCCAAAAGGTATTGTTACAATGGCCAAGTACTACGGAATTGATTTTACAGGAAAGAATGTTGTCATCGTTGGAAGAAGTCTTATCGTTGGGAAACCACTTTCACTTCTCCTAACAAATTTAAATGCAACTGTTACACTTGCACACTCTAAAACTCAAAACTTAAAAGAGCTAACTCAATCAGCCGATATTATTGTGACAGCAATTGGTTCACCAAAGCTCTTTACTAAAGAATATTTCAGAAATGATCAGACACAAGTTGTCTTCGATGTCGGTATTAATCGAAGTATTGATGGCAAACTTTGCGGTGACTGCGACTTCGACAATATAAAAGATCAACTTGCGGCAATTACTCCAGTTCCAAAAGGAATTGGCCCAATGACAATCTTCAGTGTCTCTCAAAATTTAATTAGCGCAGCTAAAAAATAAAAACCTAAGGAAATTTATGAAACAAACATCACTTACACAGGCGCATCGCGACCTTAAGGCAAAAATGGCAGACTTTGCAGGTTATGAAATGCCTATTCAGTACGCTGGAGTAAAAGCAGAAGTTGAAGCGGTAAGAAGCAACATCGGTGTTTTCGATGTTTCACATATGGGTGAATTCTTTGTAACTGGTCCAGATGCTGTAGCCTTCGTTGACTATGTTATCACTAACGATTTTACTAATGCGGAAACAGGAAAAGCTGTTTACTCGCCACTATGCCGTGAGAATGGAACAGTAATTGATGACCTTATTGCATATAAACTTGAAGAACAAAAAGTTTTAATTTGTGTAAATGCGGCCAATATTGAAAAAGATTGGAATTGGATATCTTCGAAAACAGAAGGTTTTGATATTGAACTAACGAATCAGTCTGATGACTATTCTCTTCTTGCGATTCAAGGTCCTAAAACTGAAGAAGTACTTTCTAAACTAGGTTTTGACTCAGTAACAAGCGCTGCTTATTACTCAGCATACGAAAGTGCTTGGAATGATGCTCCGGTTATCATGGCAAGAACTGGCTATACAGGTGAAGATGGATTTGAAGTTTTTGGTTCACATGAAACAATACAGAAACTATGGTCGGATCTTTTAAGTGCACAAGTTACACCTTGTGGCCTAGCATCACGTGATGTTCTTAGACTTGAAGTTTGTTATCCACTATATGGCCATGAGCTCAATGACGAATTAACTCCACTCGATGCTGCTCTAAAGTGGACTGTTAAACTAAATAAAGAAAAATTTATTGGAAAAGAAGCACTGTTAGAAGCCGCTGCAAACTATAGACTAGTTAAACTTTCTATTGATAAAGGTATTCCAAGAGAAGGTTACGAGATTCTAAATGACCAAGATCAAGTTATCGGTAAAGTAACAAGTGGTACGATGTCAGTAACTAACTCTCAAGGGATTTGCCTAGGGCTAGTTAAGCGTGATTTATTTCCTGAAAATAAGAAATTTAGAATACAAATTCGAAAGAATGTAATAGATTCAAACTATCATACAAAACCATTTGTTACCGGAGGGCACAAATAATGACTAATATTCCAACTGATCTTAAATATACAAAAGAGCACGAATGGGCAAAGATTGAAGGTGATATCGTAACTGTAGGTATTACAGATTTCGCTCAAAACTCTTTAGGTGATATTGTTTTTGTTGAGCTACCAGAAGTAGGTCAAGAGTTCTCAAAAGACGACACTTTTGGTGTTGTTGAATCAATTAAATCGGCAAGTGATCTTTATATTCCGGTTTCAGGTGTTATCACTGAAATCAATGAAGAACTACCAGATTCACCAGATAATTTAAACTCTGAACCATATGAATCTTGGATGATAAAAGTTAAAATTACAGATCAAGAAGAGCTTTCTGAGTTACTTTCTAACGAAGAATACGAAAGCCTTTGTCAAGAATAAACAAAATAAAATCTATTTCAAATTCTTACATATGCCCTCGAAATGAGGGCATTTTTTTATTTCAGTAACTTACAAATTTATATCTTAAAAATATTTTCAATTGACCAACTTTTTCCTTTACGAAGTCCTACGAAGGCTTCATACTCGCAATCTCCAATGTTCATCATTAAATAGAGACAGGTATTAAATGCATAATCAAGAATCTATTCAGCTAATCAATACTGCAATCATCAAGGGTAAAGAGAAAAAGATCGATACTACTTATGAGGATAGATTAAACCAAGCTTGTAATTCGTCTGCTATTGCTGCAATCTCAAATGCCATTCAACAACTAGCAGAGACAGATCGTATCTCATACGATCAAGCCGCTATTAAAATCGTTGAAACGATAAAAGAATTAGATCAGGTTTGGACTGACTACGTTCTCATGGAAGGTATTAACAACATTAAGAAGATGCTTAAAGGAAATACAAAGCACTAAGACTTAGTTCTTTGTAACTGCAAAACCCCAATCAATATTTGCGTGACCATTTTTAACTAAACCAGATGGTGGGTTAGGAAATGGCCCGGCTTTATTGAAAGCTTCTACAGCGGCGTCATCTAATTCTTTAACTCCAGAAGTACCATTTACAATAACGTTAATAATCTTACCGTCATTATCTAAAACAACACGTACATTTGTGAGAAATTTTTCACCAGCTGGTCCACGACGATTTTGACGATATAAGGACTCCATCTTTTCTCGCAGAGTAGCGCCCCAATGTTGCTCTAACTGTTGCTTAATTCTGAAGTAGAAACCGTAGTATTTATATTCAACTGTATTTAGTTTAGTAAAATCACCTAATTTAACATCTTCAAGGTGATCATTTGAACTAGCAATACCTCTGTGGTTCTTGCTACCTGTCTTAGTACCTTTAACTAGGTTTTGATCCTTTTGGAGGGGAGAATTTTGTGCGACTGCAAAGTCTTCAAAACTGATTCGACCAGATTTTGACTTTGTCATTTTACGTTGCTCTTTCTTCTTTGTCTTTGAACCCTGTTTCTTTTGATCAATTTTTGAGTTACCGACACCACCGATGTTAAATGCAGCAACTTCCTTCGCCTTCGTTTCACGATCGACTTTATTATTTGTTTCACTCAAGTATTTTGCATCATCTGCGAGTTCTTGATTTGTCTTGGCCGCTGTCACGATCTGACGAGGCTTATCTCTATTAAGTCTTAGACGGATTCGCTCAGGTTCTTTTTCTTCTTGTGGTTTAGTTAATGACAAAGAAATTGAAGTTAGCTTTGAAGGCATCAAAGAGATATGTACAACTAGCGATAGAGCTATTGCTAGATATATATATGTCTTGTGATTTTTATGAACTAATTCCAAAGTGTCTCCGAGAAACTAAGTATTCTTTAGCCTTCTCGGAGAAAATATCGAAAAATTTACTACATATTTTGATTAATTGTTAAAGAAGTCGTCATCTTCAAGAATTGCACCTGTTTCTTGACTATTTTCCTCTTTTTTAAAGAAGTTATTCTTAGAATTAGAGCCAGGTTCAGTTCCTTCAACAAAACTTTCCAAAAACTTTGATCCAGAGCCATTTGCTAACTCACCTGTCTTCTTATCGATCGAAACATTCACAATTCCTGGAGGCATTTGGAAGTCTCTTTCACCGTAGATCTGAATAGAACGTTGCATATATGATTTCCAAATTGGCATCGAAGCTCTTGTTCCTGTTTCCGGCCATCCCATAGTTTGGTTATCATCCATCCCCGTCCAAACACCTGTTACGATATTTTGAGAAAATCCTAAGAACCAAGCGTCCACATAACTACTTGTTGTACCTGTTTTACCACCTAAGAATTGACTTACACTTAGAGCGCCTCGTCCTGTACCATTATGAACAACACCCTTTAAAAGGTTAGTCATAATAAATGCTAATCTTGGATCGTATACCTGTTCTTCATCTAAATTTAATAAATACGGATTGACTGCTTCTTTTTCAAACTCATTATGAGAATCACCTTCTTTCTCACGTACATTTTCAGTTTGATTTAGATTCTTTGACTCTTTAGCTAATTTTTCTAGCTCAAGTTTTGACTGAGTCGCAAAGTCATCTTGGAAGTAATACTCTTTTCCATTTCTATCTGTAATTGAAATAATTGATTTCGGCAGAACCTTCTTTCCTCCATTAGGGAAGATAGAGTATGCACGAATCATTTCTAGTAACGTTACACCAAAAGAACCAAGAGAAATCGACATATCATTTGGCATATCTGCATGAAAATTGATTCGATCTAGATAGTTAAAAATCTTATCCATTCCAAGATCAAGAGCAATCTTAATTGTTGGAATATTTCGACTGTATTCAAGTGATTCTCTAAAAGTCATTGGACCTTTAAATTTACCATCATAATTTCTTGGTTTCCAATTAAGGGCCTGATTAGCTCCTCCAAGTGCTTCTGGAGTATCAAGAATGATTGTATTGGGTTGATAACCATTTTCTAAAGCAGCGGCAAACAGAAGCGGTTTAAAGGCAGAACCAGGTTGACGCTTAGATTGTAGTGCACGGTTAAATTCACTTTTATCGAAATCAACACCACCAACCATTGAAATCACTTCACCAGTAAATGGGTTCAAACTCATTAAAGCTGCTTGAACTTTAGGTTCTTGCTCAAGCGTACACTCTAAATACATTTGCTCTTCTAATGTTTTGTAATCTTTTAGCTTTTTATAAGTATTGGCATATTGTGAATAGACATGTTCTGAAAACTTCGTGCTGAAATCTTTAATCTTTACATGAATAATATCCCCTTTCTTTAAAATATCATTAGGGTTCTTTATATATGGGAAATACTTACGTGCATCCGTATATTTTCTTTCGTGTGCCCAACGAAATGATTCATAAGGGATTACTCCAGTAATACCACCTACAGAAATAATAATATTTCTCATACGGCCATCAAGACGAAGCACTACTGCTTTATACAACTTATCCTTTTCAAGTTGACCTAATAACTGATCATCAGCATTATAACCAGGATAGAATCTCGAAGAGTAGAGCTTTGACATATGCTCTTGTGTGAACTCCTTAAGTACTGCGAGTTCATCTTCTTTTAATTGCAGTTCATATTCCCTTTCATTATTTTCAGAAAGTGTAAAATAATTAGACTTATCTTTGTAAAGCTCAACTCGAAACTCTTCAATATACTTATCAAGTTCTTCTAGTTCGATATGACCGATTGGTCCTTGGAAACCTTGGCGTTTATCAATTTCTTCTGCACCGATCTTGATATTTTCTTCAGCAGTCTTTTGAAGGTCGTAATTAAGAGTTGTCTGAACAGTGAAGCCTTCAGTTAAAAACTTCTCTTCTCCAACAATATCAATTGCCTGTCTACGTACCCAGTCAGTGAAATATCCCGCAAGGAATGGACTATTCTTTCTAAGCTGATACTTGATTTTTTCTTTTAGGGCAGCTTGATATTCTTCTTTAGTAATTTTCTTATTCGCAAACATACGGCCAAGAACATATGCCTGTCTCGTTTTTGCATGTTGTGGATTACGATAAGGAGAATACTTACCAGGAGCAACAAGTAGTCCTGCAATTAGTGCTGACTCAGCAACGGTTGCTTCATTTAATTCCTTATTAAAGTAGCCACGAAATGCAGACTTTACACCATAGTATCCACCACCAAGATAAACTTGGTTTAGATAAAGAAATAAAATCTCTTCCTTATTAAATCTCTTTTCAATTTTTTGAGCTAAAAGAAAGTCTTTAATCTTTCTTGTAATTGATCTTTCTGATGAAAGTAAAAGTGACTTAGCTACCTGTTGCGTAATTGTTGAACCACCCTGAACAACACGCCCCGCTTTCAAGTTAGCGACTAGAGCCCTTAGTACTCCAAAGTAATCAACACCATCATGATTGTAGAAATTTGAATCTTCCGCAGATAAGAAGGAATCAACAATTCGTGGAGGTATCTCATTAAACTCAACGACTTCTCTATTCTCTTTTCCAATGTCATATAAAACAACACCATCTTTTGAAAGAATTTTCGATTTGATTGGTGGATTATAATCTGCAAGACTACTAATTTTTGGTAACGTAAAAGAAAAGTATACTAGTATTGAAAAAACAAATAATCCTCCAAATAAAACCAAGAAGGACATTAATACTAATAATCTTTTTAAATGTTTCATAAATTCTCTTTTATAATTTCACACTTCTTCATTAAGCTAAAATTTTGCTTAGGCATATTGATTTGAATCATTTTACCATTTATCTGATTTTTCGAAACCGATAAGTTTTTCTCATATGAAAACACGAACACTCTCTGGGCAATTAAACGAGCGATATCTTCATTTGTTATTTCAATTTGAGCGGCCAGTATTTTCTTATTATTTTCAATATTATTTTTTAAGCCTTCGACAATATTACCCTTCGTCATAAAAGTGATATTACCGTTCACTCCTACTGTTGTTAAGTAGTAGGCGATACTAGACTTCTTTATTGTCCTAGCATCTAGCTCTAAATTTTCTACAATTTCTTGTGCATTCGTACGTTCTTTCAATCTAAAGAACTTCCACTTAACAAGTTCAGGCTTCTTTGTTTGAGCTAACATTGCTGCTATTGCCGAAGAACTACCAATACCAGCAACAAAATTAATTTTCACATCATTTTTAAGCAGGCATGAAACATAGTCCATAACATCAGTATCAAAATCTGAACTTGCACCAATAATGATTCCTACTGTATTGATTTTTTCAGAAGTTTGTAACGCTTGTGTATTTGGATTGACCTGACCAGGCCCATACTCAGTATAAGATGACTGCTCATCGACAGAAGGAATTATATTTGTTTCCTCTGCATCGACTGAGATTGTGACCACTCTTTGTTCTTCTTCAGGTTGTTTTTGGCAAGTATTACTTAAGAAGACAAAAACAAAAAATATAAGAATGAAATTTAGCTTATTCAATTTCTTTTTCTTCTAACTTATCTGTTAATTCTAGAACTTTCTTTTCAACTTTTTCTAAGTAGCCCTTACTATCAGTATATAGCTTAACCCCTTCTTCAAAGTTTTTTAAACTATCGTCTAGAGTAAGTTCTCCCGACTCAAGTCCGTGAACTAGTTCTTCTAATCTCTTTAAATTTTGTTCAATATCAATTTTCTTGGCCATATCTCACCGTGTCATAAATTCAACATTAATAATTCCAATGTGAACTAATATTCCCATACTTTGCATATTCTTTAAATAAAAAGGTGTGATAATCACTACTTACATCATGGGTCATTTTTACCTATGTAGGTAATTTGGCACCCCGATTGGTATAGTTAAAGAAGAATTTGCCAGGAGGGCAGATGAAAGAATTATGGGTACCGCTATCCGGTGCAATCGCACAACAACAGAAAGTTGATACAATTGCCAATAATGTTGCAAACGCAAACACGCCTGGATTTAAAAAAGATCAACTCGCTTTCAAAGAATACTTAACAGCACTAGATAAAGGTGTTGAAGATATTGATTTACCTAATAAGGAATGGGCCCCTGAAGACTTCTATCGAAGCTATGGAGCAGAGCATGCCATGGTTAAGGTAGATGGATCATTCACAAATTTTACGCAAGGTACATTATCTCCTACTAGCAATCCGTTAGATATTGGACTTCGTGGAAATGGATTTCTCGCCATTGAAACACCTAAAGGTGTGCGCTACACAAGGCGCGGAACTCTTTCTCTACGTCAAGATGGTGTTATCACAACACAGCAAGGCTATCCTGTTTTAAACAGAGAAGATAACCAACCAATATCAGTTCCACCTGGAACGAGAAATATTACATTTGCTCTAGATGGTGCAGTCTACGCTAATAACAATCAAGTTGGTTCACTAAATATTGCTGAATTCAATGATATGCATGCACTAAGAAAAGAAGGCAATTCACTTTATATCAATAATAATGAAGGTAATCTGAAAGAACAGATTAATACATCAGTCCACCAAGGCTTTATTGAACAATCAAATGTAAATGCCGTGTCTGAGATGTCTGAGCTAATTAAAGCTCACCGTCATTTTGAATCAATACAAAAAGCAATTAAAACTTATGATCAAATTAGCTCTAAGTCAGTTAATGAAATGATCAAATTTTGAGGTAGTATGAAAAATATTGTTCTTTTTATTACATTCTTACTCATGGCCCGTTATTCATTTGGAATGATGAAGGCCCTTAATATTGCAGCAACAGGGATGGCCACTCAGGAGATGCACGTTAATACAATCTCTAACAACGTCGCTAACTTAAATACAATTGGGTACAAGAAGCAAAGAGCTGAATCTGAAGATCTTATGTATGAAACAATTACAGAAGCTGGATCACGTTCGGATGCAAACTCAAATTACACAGTAGGTGTACAAGTAGGTTCAGGATCAAAAATTAGTGGTGTCCGAAAAGTATTTTCGGCCGGTGCACCAAAAATCACAAACAACCCATTTGATCTAATGATCAATGGTGATGGTTTCTTTGGAATCATTAAACCAAATGGACAAATTGTTTATACAAGAGATGGTGCATTCAATGTAAATGCACAAGGACAACTTGTTTCTAAACAGGGTTACCAAGTATTTCCAGGAATTACATTTCCACCAGGTGTAGCATCTGTGAGTATCGGAAACGATGGAAACGTTGAAGCATACTTCAATGGTCAAGTTGAACCACAAGTTGTTGGTCAAATTCCAGTATTCACATTTGTAAATAACCCAGGCCTACACAATGATGGTGGGAACTTCTATCGTCAAACAACAGCAAGTGGACAACCAATTCAAGGAATTGCAGGAACAAATAATGCAGGTTCAATGCAACAAGGTGCACTTGAAATGGCAAATGTTAGTCTTATGAATGAAATGACAGATCTTATCAAGGCCCAAAGGGCATATGAAATGAACTCAAAAGTAATGGGAGTAGCAGACCAAATGCTACAAACAGTAAACAATATTACAAGATAATAGGAAGTTGAGAGAGAGTGTTTAAACTAATTCTTCTAACATTTATAACAAGCTTTTCTTATGCGAACTCTTGCGAGATTTCTCTGGCACAAAAGAATTATCGTGTCGAAAACTCTGAGATCCCATATGAATCACAAAATTGTAACCGTTCTCAACTAGAGATCTTAAACGAAATGCTTATCTCTGCACGTGGAAACTTCTATTTGAATCACAGCAGAGACCTAAAGCAGAATGACATAAATCTACTGACAAAAGATTCCGTCATTATCGATTTGGAAGATATTGTAAAAACTCAGTTTACAATTCAAGACGATTGGAAAGTTAATTTCAAATCACGATCTCCTATTAAAACGCTTCAAACAGATAACCTTACAACAATTGAGCTCATGTGCAATGAGTGTAACAAACTTGGTCATAATAAACTTAAAGTATCTGTTGATGGCGTAGCTAAGTGGTTTGAAATAATTGTTCAAAAGCCTATTAAAGCTATTGTTGCAAAAAATGAAATTGGTCTTAACTTTAAATCAATCAACACAAATAATGTTGAAGAGAAGACTATTTATACAACTGATGAAAAAGCTGTATTCAAAAACTTAGAAGAGATAGCATTTTATAAATCTAATAAAATTATCTCTCCGGGTGAAACAATTAATAAGAGAGACTTATCCCCTATTAACCTAGTCTCTTTTGGCGTTCCAGTGAAAGTCATACTTAACACCAATGGTATCAAACTGACAGGACAAGCTCTTCCAATGTCAACAGGCAAGCTACAAGATTTTATCAAAGTGAAAAACATAAAAACAAATAAAGTATTCACAGCGAAAGTAATTGGACTCAATGAAGTGAAGGTAGATTTATGAGAAAAATTTTATTTTTAACATTAGCACTATTAACAACATCTTGTGCTAACTACATTAACAAAATGTACAACGAGCTTGACGGGGTTAACCAAAGAGAGCTTGAACAAAAAAGAGCAAATGTTGATAATACATTTGACCAATATCGAAACTCTTACCCTGACAGAAGAAAGACTTCTTCAAATACGCCAAATATGACACCTCAGGTACAAAGAAAGTACAGCAACAATCAAATAGCAGCACAACCAAAAAGAGTAACCGCTAATAGCTTCCATGATCAAGGAAACACCGGTAGCCTTTGGGCCGGAAACGGAAATGAGAACTATCTATTTACTAAAAACAAGTGGAAGAGAAATGGTGATATTATTTTAGTAAATGTGCAAACTCGTCTTAAAAATGACATCACGATGGAACTTAAAAGAGCTTTCCCTCCAGTACCTTCTCTTGGTGGACAAACTCCAGAAAGTACAACACAGGCTACAACACCAGGTCAGGCCCAAGCTAACACAACTGCTGAAGAGGGCGAAGACATGAGTGCATCTAACAAAGTTCACGACAAAATCTCAGGAGTAATTGTCGAAGAGATTAGCCGTGACCACTTACTTGTTCGCGGTCAAAAAAATGTTTTATTTAAAAATCGTAAACACCTTGTTGAGTTACAAGCATTAATATCGCGTAAAGATATTAATGAAGACGACACAATTGATTCAACAAAATTCTTAGAAAGCTCTGTAACGGTATTGAGGTAATTGATGTTTAAAAAGTTAATCTTTGGTCTTATTCTTCTATCTTTTGGAACACATATTGAAGCCAAAATGAGCCGTTTAAAAGATCTTGTCGATGTTAAAGGCGTAAGAAACAATCCGATCGTTGGCTACGGTTTAGTCGTAGGATTAAATGGAACTGGTGATGGTGGTGGTGAAGTAACTAATACATCTCTAAAGCGTATGTTCCAAAAGCTTGGACTTAACCCACAAAATGAAATTAGTTCAAAGAATGTAGCTGCCGTAATTGTTACAGCTGAACTTCCGTCTTTTAGTAGAGTTGGTCAAAAAATGGATGTTAAAGTTTCATCTATTGGTGATGCTTCTTCATTAGCAGGTGGAACACTTCTTATCACTCCTCTTAAAGGTGGTGATGGAAACGTATATGCTGTAGCAAATGGATCAATTTCAATTGGTGGTTTAGAAAACGGTAAAAAATTTGCTACGACAGGACTTATTCCTCAAGGAGCAATTGTTGAGCGCGAGCTACAATTAGATTTTGATAAGAAGAAATCACTGCGATTAGCACTGAAAAGTCCAGACTTCACAACAGCTGCTAGAATTGAAAAAACAATTAATCAAGAGCTAGGTGGAAAATATGCCATAGCAAAGGACTCAAATACTGTTGATATTATTGTACCAATACAGTACCAAAGAAAAATTGTACAACTTCTAGCAATCATCGAAAACTTTAAAGTTCATACGGATCGCATTGCGAAGATTATCATCAATGAGAGAACAGGTACAATTGTAGCTGGTGGAGATATTGCAGTTAAAGCTGTTGCAATTTCTCATGGTGGTTTAAATATTCAAGTAAATGACAAAAAGAAAGATACGAGTGAAGGAAATGTACGACTAGTTGACAAGACTACTACACTAAATGATCTCGTTAAAAGCTTGAATGCATTGGGGGCCACACCTGAAGATCTGATTTCGATTTTTCAAGCACTTAAGAGAAACGGTGCCCTAGTTGGAGAAATTGAGCTAATTTAACTTTCAATGTCAAATAGCATTTTTTACCATTTTTTTAGGCTAGGTATAAAAAAACTAAAAAAAATGTTAAAATATTAATGATAATGGGCTTTTCAAGGATTGAGCGGCCAGAAACTCAGGATGAGTATTATGAATGAAATCAAAATTCATAGACCACAAATTCAAAACAGAAATGCACAAAATTCTGTTCGTCCTGTAAATTCTGAAAACTATATTCCTGAAGAGATCAAAGGTGCTGCCCAAGGGCTTGAAGCACAATTTAACGAGTTAATGGTTAAAGAAATGACTAAGTCACTTAACAGTGGCGTACAAAGTACAGCAGGTAATTTCTATAACGGTCTAATTACAAGTGAACGTGCTAAAGCACTTGTTAAAGAAGACAGCCAAATACAGAAGATGATTTTGAATGAGATTTATCCAAAGCATATGAGGAATGAACAAAATTATCAGAATTATTTGGACAATAAAAATAAGTATGCACAGAACCAAATTCGCATTGAAGAGGGACCAACTCAACCTTCTCAAGGAATAGCAATGAAGCAGGCAAAACAAATTGGAGTAAAGTATGAGTAGTGTAACAAATACGAGATCAAGTTTCTTTCCAAATGCTAAGACTACGGCCGATAGATCGCAAGAGATCCAAAAGCAAGCTCCAGTTCAAAGAAATACGATCGCTCAAAAAGCTTACATCGATAACCAAACAAGAAATGATGCCAGAGTTTCTATTCCAGATGCTGTAAAAGACTTTGCTCACATCAAGAAAGCTGTTGATGCAGCTCCCGAGATTGATAACTCTGCAAAAATTGCTGCACTTAAAGCGCAAATCCAAGGTGGTAACTACAAAATGGATTACGACAAAATGGCAGACAAAATTCTTGGGGAAGAGTTCGGAGTATAATGAAAACGCAACTAGCTACATATTACTTTCAAATCACAGATATCTGGAAGTCACAGTGTGAACTTCACTACAAGCTATTTGACTTAACTTGTGATGAATACGCTCTCCTACTTGATAGCAAGATAGATGAACTAGAAGAAAAGGTTGCTGAAAAGTCAGGAATCATTTCAAAAATAGAAGTAAATGAAAAAGCAAGAAATCAAATTCTTGCAAATATTCAAAGGGATTATAAAGAATTAAAAATTAATTCGATTACAGATCTAATTGATTTTTTCTCAAAGTTTGAAGCTGAAAAAGAAGGAAAACATCTTTTTCGATTCAATGGTCTTTTGGTTGATATCATTGAAAAAATTCAAACTCAAAACAAGAAGAACCAATTATTTATTAACAAAGCGCTAAACTCTCTTCGCGAGATTAGAGAAAGTGCAATGGGTACTAAGACAGTATCTACATATAATGCCAAGGGTATCACTCAGCAAAGATCGCTTGAGCGAAATCCTTAATTGGAGCTTATTTGTCTACACGTCTGTTAAACATTGCGAATACAGGACTTAACGCCTCTAAAAAATCACTAGAGGTGACGTCGCATAATATTTCCAATGCAAATACAGAAGGCTACTCTCGTCAACGTGTTCACCAACAATCAAATATGCCACTGATCAAAGATGGTTTAATTACTGGTAGTGGTACAAGAATTAAAAGTATTAATCGTGTTCACGATAAATTCGTTGAAAGAAAATTACGAGATAGTCAAAGTAGTGAATCGTACTACAATAACAGAGCTGAACAAATGAGTCGCGTTGAAGATATCTTTAACGAAATTGATAATGAAGGATTAAATCAAATCCTTAACAATTTCTTCAACTCTTTTCGTGATCTTGCGAATCAACCAGAAAACGAAACAGTACGTTCCGTTGTACGTGACAAAGCTCAACTAATCGTAAAAGACTTTAGAAGAATTGCAGAGACTCTAGATGAAATCTCTAAGAGTATTGATGATAAAATTGCAATCTCTGTTAAGGATGCAAATCAACATATTGATTCGATTGCACTTCTAAACAGAAAAATTAGAGAACTTGAAGCAACGGGTGATGAAACTGGAGATCTTCGAGATCAGCGAGATGTATCTGTAAAAGAACTATCGAAAATTATTAAAATTCATACTTATCAAGATGAGCGTGGAAATTATAACGTACAATCTCCAGGGGTTGGTACACTTGTTACTGCTGCCCAAGCACAAAAACTTGGAACATATGTATTTGGTAAAGATGAATCAACAAATGGCCAAGATGGTTCAATGGAAATATTCTGGGAAAGCCGCTCAGGTCAACAGATCACAGAAAAGTTCCAAGGTGGATCTCTAGGTGCAGTTATTAAAGTTCGTAATAACGACATCAAGCAATTAAAAGAAAAACTAGATCAGACAGCTTATGATTTCATGAATTATGTTAATGCTATCCATAGAAGAGGATATGTGAATCGTGAAATTCAAACAGATGCTAATGGAAACCCAGCTGCAATGGATAATAAAGGTCCAACAACTGGTAATAATTTTTTCTCTACACCAATGAAAATAGAAGGTGCTGCACTTAACATTGATTTAAGTGATGCTATTAAATCAGATATATCTAATATCGCAACGGCACTATCACCAAATAGCCCCGGGGATAACCGTGTTGCCATTGCAATTTCTAAGCTACAACACGAAAGATTAATGGCCGGTGGAACAGCAACATTAGAAGAAGATTATCTTAAAACTGTTGGTAGTGTCGGACTTGAAACTGGTAAGGCAAAACTCGATGCTGAACAATCTGAGGGACTTCTTGCACAAGCTAATTCTATTCGCGAAAGAATTAGTGGTGTTTCAATCGATGAAGAAGCGGCAAATATGATTAAGTACCAGCACGCGTACGAAGCTGCTGCTAAAGTAATGAAAACTGCAAATGAAATGTTTGATACTGTTTTATCAATTAAGCAGTAATTAGGATTATTGAAAAATGACTAGAGTGTCAGAAAATTCAACGACTCTTTCAATTAGGCATACGCTTAACAAGCACAAGTCTAAGATGGAAGACCTGCAAATGAAGGGAACGACTCTTAAGAGTATGCGTAAACCTTCAGATAATCCTGCAGCAAATATTGAAGCACTTCAAATCTCAAGTGTTACTAAAGATAATTCTCAATTTAAGCGAAATGCAGACTTTGCACTTCTTCAATTAAATATCACAGAGAAAGCTCTCGAAAACTTAACAGATATTCTTGGAAAGGCTAAAGAGATTGCAATTGCACAGTCTTCAGATATTTATAATGAAGATGTGAGAAATAATGTTGCAAACGAAGTTCACCAACTTCGAAACCTTGCCCTATCGATTGCTAACAAACGAGTAGGACAGCGCTATATTTTCTCTGGCTTTAAAACTCTCGATACTCCATTTAATGAAAATGGTGAGTACAAGGGAGATAATGGTCATATCACTCTTGAGGTGGGTAAAGACTTCTTCGTTCAGGTTAACCTGCACGGCAAGGAAGTTTTTATGGCCGAATCAGAAACAGATTCACAAGTTAAGCATCCTCTGGAGAAATTTCCCGAGATGGCAGATTCACGAGAAAAAAGTAAAAATCGTGAAATTATGTCCGATGAAAATAACCGAGAGATTGCATCAGCACCAATCAGTGAAGATGCTGGAAAATATAAAGAATCGGCCAATATTTTTGGACTACTCGATTCTCTAGCTATCTCTCTAGAAAATAATGACCCTGATCAAATTCAAAATCTTTTAGAAAAATTTGATACAGCGGTAACACGTCTCGTTACATTGCGAACACGTGTAGGTTCAGTTGCAAGTTCAGTTATGGCCAACGTGAACTCGATTGAAGCAAATAATATCGACAATATGGAAAGAAAGAGCAAGCTCGTCGATGCAGATGTAACTGAGTTATTCTCAGACATTACGCGTCAACAAGAGATCTTAAAAACAGCGTACAAAACTTCCGAGGGGCTCTTAAACAAGAACCTATTGGACTTTCTACGCTAACACGCTGCTGCTACTTTTTTTTTATTTAGTTGATTTTTTACTTGATTTTTAAAGTTATGAATAATATATGAACCATTACCTGATGAATCAGGACGGTTCAAAATTGAGGATGTGAAATGCTGGTTTTAACAAGGAAGCTAGGGGAAAGTATAGCGATCGACGATCATATTAAGATTGTCGTTGTGCAAATTAAAGGCAAACAAGTTCGTCTTGGTATAAAGGCCCCAAAAGAAACGAAAATTCACCGCGAAGAAGTCTATAAAGCTATCCAGGAACAAAATTACGAAGCTTCCCAAGCTGGCCCAGAAAGTCTGAGTGACTTAACGGATGCGTTGCGCAACAAGAAATAAATTCCGCTTGCTCTTTTGCCCCTACGGCTGCTAAAATCTGTTATCAAGTTCTTTAACTTGAATTCGGAGGAACGACAGTGAAAGTAAGCACAACACGATTTGGGGAATTAGAAGTAAACAATAAAGATATCATCAAGTTCGAAGAAGGTATTCTTGGTTTTGAAAACCTTAAGGATTTCTTTGTTGTTGATCCAGGCGATCAAACTCTAATCCTATGGCTACAATCAACTGATGACGGTGCAACAGCATTCCCAATCATTGAGCCAAAAATTTTTAAAGATGATTATTCAATAAGCCTACTACCGGCTGAGCTAAATAGCCTAAAACTAGAAAACCTTTCTAATGCAAGCGTTTATACAATCCTAACGATTCCTACGGATGTAACTCAAATGTCTGCAAACCTTAAGGCACCAATCATTATTAACAATGATTCACATAAAGCTCGTCAAATTGTTCTTCAAGACAACAAGCTTGAAGTTAAATTTGAAATGTACAATGCATTAAAAAAGTCGATCATGAATTTCCACTCTGATGATTCAGTTCGTACAAATGTAAGTGTTGCTACTGAGCCAACTGTTGTTGAGCAATCTTCTTCAACAGAAACTTCAGTTGATCACTCAGCAGAAGCTTAATTCAATTTCCCAAAAAGAAATCATATAAAAGAAAAGCACCAGTAATGGTGCTTTTTTTATTTTTAAATTTTAGATAATTTTAAAGAGTTGTTTCAGTTGCGTTCTTTGCAAAGTTTAAATACATTTGCGCTTCGCTATTAAGAGGATCAACAGAGATTACCTTTTCCCATTCACTTGTCGCACTTAGGATATCCCCTTTACCATAGTGTAGAACACCTAGAGCAATTCTACCTGGAAGATAGTCAGGTCTTTCATTCTTTAGATTTGATAGCTCTTCAAAAGATTTATTAACGAAGCCTTTCTTCGCATAAACCTTGGCCATCTTTACTCTAGCTTCTAAATTTGAAGGATCGAGCTTAAGAACCTTTCCATATTCAAATAATGCTTCATCGTAGCGATTATAAGTTAAATATAGATCAGCAAGTTCATAGTGCTTAATAGCAAATTTCCTATCGATATGATTATCGTTAAGTTCAGCACTCTTCGAGTTTACTTTAACTTTCTGAGAAGCAATCTGAAAAATCTTACTCGCCTCTTCATATTGACCAATATCATTGTAGAGAACTGATAAACTTACTGCTGCATCTGTATGATCCGGTCTTACTTCTAAAACCTTTTTAAAAGCTTTAATTGCTTTTGATATCTCACCTGTTAAGTGAAAAATATTAGCGATATTAAAAAGTGCATCAGCATCTTTAGCATCAATTTCTAAAAGCTCGTTATAGATTGAAATCGCTTTATTATATTCACGATTTTCAAAAGCGACTTTTGCCTTCTTTGATAATTTTTCTTGTTCAAAAGATTTCATCATGGTGAAAGTCCCCTATTCTAAACACTTTTTAACATCTTTCTTTAAATTAGAAAGATCTTTGTCTTTGTATAAGTAGCGATAATTTTTAAAAACTAATTCACATAGGTCTGGTCTAATACCTTTTAGACCAATAGTGACAAGGCGATCACTCGCAAGTCTTTTCACTTCATCATCGTTAAACTGTGCAAGTAATTGTTCATAACGGAAAGAAGCCGATTGCCAGTCTTTAGTTTTGTAATAAAAATTAGCAATATATAATTCTTTGTCCTTAATCATTTTATAACATTCATCAATCTTTTCTCTGGCATCTTTTAGATATTCGGATTGTGGATATAGGCTTCTTAATTCATTGAAGTACTTAATTGCTTGTTTCGCTGGAGTTAGGTCACGATCAAAAGTTGATGGCTTTTGCTTATAATATGCTTCGGCAATTTTGAAAGTCACATAATCCATTTTAGGGTGCTTAGGATGGAAATCCTTAAACAATAAGTAAGCGGCTGCAGCTTCTTCATAATTTTCTTGTTTATAAAGAATATCTGCCTGCATAAGTTCTGCAGAAGTTGCATAGTAACTATATGGGTATTGAGATTTGATTTTATTAAGTTTTTCTAGCGCCATGATATAGCGTTCAGATTTTACTAATCTCTCTGCTTCTTTGTAGAGAACCTCTGCTTCAGTACTTCCTTGCGGACGATTAACTGCGCATGATGTCATCAGTAGAATAAATATGATTGAAATGAGTTTGTGCACATTGCCCCCTATAGAGGCAATTCTAGCACTTTCTAGCAAGGCCCGTCAAAGCTAATAACGCTCTTCGTATACGTCCTTAAGCATCTGATTTATAAGTAATTTTACTGCTGCCGCAAGAGGTATTGAAATGATCATTCCTGTGATCCCTAATAACTGTGAACCAAGGATAACACTAACAACAACAAGTACTGGGTGTAGGTCTACAATCTTCGATACTAGAAGTGGAAATACAATCGCAATATCAATAACGTTAGCGACTAAATAAAGGATAAGGGCTCCACCAAAGTGAGTTCCCATTCCATATTCAGCTGCGATGAAAATAAATGCAGGAATAGCACCAAATACTGGCCCTAAATAAGGAATAATATTTGTTACCGCAGCCAGTAAGCCGAATAAAAGAGAAAATCTAATATCGAGAAAAAATAAGCCCGTAAAAATTATTATTCCAAGAATACTGGCCTCAATTACTTTTGCTAAAATATAATCACCAATCTGGCGATTAAATTGAAACGATAGGTGATAAAGTTTTTCAAAGTACTTGTTTGGCAGAAGCCTTGTTATACGCTCTCTAAAATTTCTCATATCCTTCAATGTGAAAAATAAAAATAAAGGAACGATGAAAATCAACTCTAAAGCCGAGCCTAGATACTTTGGTACAAGTAGAACAAAAGCACTGAATTCATCTTTTATAAAATTCATTGATTGAAGAAGATATCCACTACTTAAGTGGTAGCCTGTTCGCTCCGCTACAAATGCCTGTAGTTGCGAATAGAGTGACTTAAGAAAGCTTTCTACTTTTGGAATATATACTTCTAGATTATTAACTTCGCTAACCATTAAAGGTGTTACCTTTACAATTGGATAGATTGTTAAAAAAAGAAGTAAAATAACAACAAGTGCTGACGATGCAGTTCGATTAATTCCAAACCTTTCAAAAAACAACAGAAGTGGATTTAGAATTAAGGTAAGTACATAACAAACTAAAAGTGGCGTTGCGACTCGCGGAAATACAAAGAAAAGTATCATCGAAGAGATGACAAATAATCCAAAAATAATGGCCCTTAGGCGATCATTACTAGTCATTCTTAGCGATCTCTTCTTTTAAATTAACAACTTCATCTTTAAGATGAGAATTTTCAACTTTAAGTTTTCTAATCTCACGGGCCAGGATATGAAGCTTCTTAACAACAAGCTCACTCATTGCTTGTAAAAATTTTGAAGACAATGCAGGTCTCTCAGAAATCATTAATTGAACATCAGGTTTAAAAATTCCTAATAGCTCTAATGGTTCTACCGCAGTGGCCGTAACAGATCTCTTATGGCCATCTTCAAGTAGGCCAATCTCACCCATGTAATCTTTACGATCAAGATTCGTTACATGAAATTTCTTTCCGTTTCTCTCAGTTGACAGCTCAACTCGCCCTGAAACAATAATATAAAAACCTATACCGAAGTCTCCTTCCTTGAAGATAACTTCACCCTTTTCATATGTTCTTCTGTGAAAATATTTGGCCAACTGGAATAATTCAAACTCCCCTAAACTTCTTAGGATAACAGTATCTCTTAATAAGTAAGGTATCGTTACCTTGTTACTTTTGATGAGAGGATTGATTGACCACAAAAACTTAATGAGATTAATATCGATGCGATCTTCTTTTGAATACTTTTCAGTCATATCCAGCCTTTAATAGAATTCAATATTTTCAGCTTTCACCCAGCCCTTAGCTTCGCTCGGCCAATAGATAAAAAACCAACTGTCATTTTTCTTTGAAGTGATGACTCTAAGTCCTTCCTTTGCAATTTGATTATGTTCAAATATTGAAGATGGCCCTTCATAGACATCAGTGTTCTTCATTACAATGGCATTTTTATAACTACCTTTCAAATACACATTGTTAAAAATTATTGGAGTTAAAGCGATAAGAAAGCAGATAAAAATAATGGCCTTATGCAGCTTTGTCTTAAGATTCATTATTAAAGTAACAATCAAAAGAACCAACGATAAACTTACAAAATAAGTGCCAGGAATATCCATTGCTTTAGCAATGAAGTTACTATCCTGACTCACGAGGTCATATTGCGATTTAATATAATTGATATTATTAGTGACTAGTTTGTCTTGTTGACCTAGTTGATATGATTTTTCCAAGTTTAAACGGGCCGCGCCAATATCTTCCAACTTGAGATATGCAGTGCCCAAATTATAGAAATATTGTGCGTCGACAAATAAATCTTTGTTCTTAATCAACAAATTCTTATAGCCCTCATAATCTTTATTTTTATAAAGGTCTTCTAATTCTTTTAGTGGATTTCCTGTGCTAGTATCTGACATAAACTTATTATCTAATTGGCTTGTAGCGTTTGCAAGTGAGTGATAATTCTACCACATAAAAAGAGGTTGGATATGGAATACGGCGTAAGAAATAACGAAATAAATGATCAGTTTGATAAACTATTTTCTTCAATTCTTAAAGAACAAAAAAACTTCATGGAAGTTCGTGGACCAGAAGAAGGTAAAAAGCACTTAGTTGAAGATACTTTAAAAATATATAATCAAGAAAGAGGGAAAGGTATTTACTTTAATTACGTTTCATCTGGACGTGGACATGGCCCTTTCTCAGAACTTATTGATGGATCAGTTAAATATGATTTAATTGGTGGAATTGGACCGAATCTTCTTGGTCACTCTCACCCTATTTATATTAAAGCTCACCTAGAAGCAGCTCTTGGTGACACGGTAATGTGTGGAAACCTACAACCATATCCACAGGCCATTGAGTTAACAAGTAATCTACTTAAAGCTGTAGAAGGTAGTAAGTTAAAGCATTTTTGGTTTACTGGTTCTGGAAGTTTTGCAAACGATCTTGCTCTTAAACTAGTTTGGCAAAAGAAAGACCCTGCTTACAGAGTAATTGCTTTTACTAAAGCATTTGCAGGACGTTCTGTAGCAACACAAGATATCACTCATAATGCTAGTTACCGCCAAGGTATGCCAAAATCTCTTGATGTTGATCATGTTCCACACTTTGATCAAAACAACCCGGAAGAATCATTAAAAAATACTTTAGCTGCACTTGAAGAAGTAACAACAAAATACCCAAATCAACACTGTGCACTTATGTTAGAGATTATTCAGGGTGAAGGTGGATTTATCTTCGGTCCTAAAGAATATTATGAAGAGATTTTTAAATGGGCCAAAAAGAAAGGTATTTATATTTGGGTCGACGAAGTTCAAACTTTTGGGCGTACTCACGAGCTATTTGCTTTCCAAACAATGGGACTAGATCAATATGTTGATATTGTTTCTGTTGGTAAGGCCCTACAAGTATGTGGAGTACTTTTCAGTGAAGAACTAAACCCTAAACCAGGATTAATTGCTGGAACGTTTAACGGATCGGTTTCAGCGCTTTCAACTGGAAGTCGATTGATTAAATATTTAACTGAAGGAAATTTCTACGGTGAAAATGGAAGAATTAAAGAGCTTGAACATAAATTCATTTCTAAGCTTACTCACCTAATGAAAAATTCGTGCCAAGATAAAATTACTTATGTTGGTGGTATTGGAACAATGATCGCATTTGAAGTTGGTGACTCATCAACTGAAACAGTATCAAACTTCGTTAAAAAATTATTTGATAACGGAATAATTGCATTTATGGCAGGAAAAGAGCCGACTAGAGTTCGTTTACTACTGCCTCTAGCAATGACTGATGAACATATTGATGACATTATTACAATTATTGAATCAACCATACTTGAACAAATTAAATAGAAATAAATAGGAAGACTAGATGTTTAAGATTAGACCCGTAAGAGCAGATGACTTAGAAGACTTGTATGACCTTTCAGGTCTCTACACATTTATTAACCTTCCCCCAGACAAAGAAATTATCAGTTCAAAGATTGATAGTTCACTAAGATCTTTCAAACAAAAAAGCGATAATCTTTCTAAAGATCATTATATTTTTGTTCTGGAAGATCTTGAATCACAACGTGTAATTGGATGTTCTATGATTCACGCAAGACACGGTGATGAAGAAGAGCCACACTTCTACTTAAAAGTGGGACAAGAAAATAAGTTTTCAGAATCAATCAATACTGGCTTTATTCACGGTACCTTAAAGCTTGGATATGATACAGATGGGCCGACTGAAATTGGAGGCTTAATCCTAGATCCAACTTATCGTGGAAATCCTTTTAAACTAGGTAAAGTTCTTTCTTTCTGTCGCTTTCTTTATATGGGTCTTAATAGAGATCGATTTAAAGAAACAATACATTCGGAACTAATGCCACCGTTTGACGCTGACGGGAAGTCACCTCTTTGGGAAGCGATTGGAAGACGCTTTCTAAACATGGAGTATCATGACGCTGATGTTCTTAGTAGAAAGAACAAAGAGTTTATTCTAAGCCTATTTCCTTCTGGAACAATCTACGAAACACTCTTACCTATTGAAGCAAGAGATGCTGTAGGTAAAGTTGGTGCAGACACTGAACCTGTTAAAAGAATGCTTGAATCAATAGGATTTAAATACACTCATGAAGTTGATCCATTCGATGGTGGCCCTCACTATCGTTGTCAACTCAATGACATCAAACCAGTAAAGACAATTCAACAAGCGCAAATCAAGAAAGGTAAAACAAGTTCACCTAAATTTTACTTAGTCCTTTTGGACAATGAAGAATTTGAAGTTGTTTGTCTAAAAGGTAGTTTAAATAATGATATACTAACTGTAGAAGAACCATCTTCATTTGGATTAGATGATGGTGCAGTTAAAACAATAATGGCGATCTAGGAGAAGAAATGTTTCAACTAAAAGGATCTTTTTATAATAACGAATTTGTTAAGTTTGATGACTCGGCAAATTTGAGAAATGACAGAACTATTTCACGTGAATGTCCAAGTGATACAACGAAAACACTTTGGAGCTTAAACGTAAATTATGCACATATTGATGAGCTTATCGATTCTGCTCACAAAGGATTTCAAACTTGGAGAAATACTTCAATTGAAGAAAGAATTGAAGCTCTAAGAAGATATCAGGAAGTTCTTAAAACGAAACAAGAACAAATTGCGACAGCAATTGCACTTGAAGTAGGTAAGCCACTCTGGGAAGCAAGAACTGAAGCTGCTGCTCTAATTGCAAAAGTAGATGTTACGATATCAGCATCTCTTCCTAGAATCGAAACTAAAAATATGGAAGGAATTGCACCTGGTACAAATGCACATATTTACTTCAAGCCAGTTGGACCAAGCTTCATCATCGGTCCTTTTAACTTTCCATGTCACTTAGCAAACGGACAAATTACAGCAAACTTAATCTCTGGTAACTCAATTATTTTTAAGCCAAGTGAGAAGACATGCTACTCAGCACAATTAATGTTTGAGTGTCTTGCTGAAGCGAAGTTTCCAATGGGTGTCGTAAACCTTGTACAAGGTGACGGAGAAGTAGCCAGAAGAATTATCAAAGATAAAAGAATTAAGGGTATCTTCTTTACTGGTTCAAAAGAAGTTGGTCAAAAGATTCTTGAAACAACTCATACTGATCTTTCTAAATTAGTGTCACTTGAGCTAGGTGGAAAAAATACATCTATTATCGATGAAACAGCTGACCTTGATTATGCTATTGAAGAGCTACTTACAGGATCATACTTAACAGCTGGACAGCGTTGTACTTCAACTGGACTAGTTGCAATTCATGATTCAATCAAAGATGAATTCATCTCTCGCTTTCATGATCTAGCAAAGAGAATTATTGTCGACCACCCAATTGACCACAAGATTGAACCATTTATGGGCCCTCTAATCGATCAAGCTTCACTAGATCAGTATCTACTATTTATGGGCATGGCAAAAAGAGAAGGCTTACAAGAAGTAATGCGTGGAAAGCAATTAGAGAGAGAAACTCCAGGTTACTATGTTTCTCCGTCAATACACTATGCTGATAAGTTAATTCCAAAGAGTCACTTCCTTGCAAATGAGATCTTTGGTCCTAACGTTACATTTGTTGGTTATAGTGATTTTGATGAAGCGATTAATATTGCAAACTCAACAGAGTATGGACTGGCCGCTTCAGTATTCACGAAAGATCATGCACGTTTTAAACACGCTGTTAATAATATTGATGCTGGTTTAGTAAACCTTAATCGCGCAACAGTTGGAGCACACTCTAAACTTCCATTTGGTGGTGTAAAAAACTCTGGGAACTATCGTCCAGCAGCAGTTGCTACTGTTGATCACTGTGTATACCAACTTGCTACACTCGAGATTGATTCTCCAAGTGCAAGCGGGAATATTAAAGGCCTAGCTGATTAATAATGTTTCTTATTAACGAGGACGCCTGTCGAAGAATTCTTTGACAGGTCTCTTCGGTTCTTTCTTTCTTGCTCAAGATCGACTACCGAATTCTTTGCATATAAATCTAAAACTTCACGACTCTTTAATCTCGTATATACGGCCTTAAATTTCTCTTTCTGATCAAGAATAAAAGTACTCGTTTCAACAGGCTTAGCACCAGGATGCACTTTTCCTGCTTCAAATTTAACCTTAGTCACAAATTGATTAATAAACTGATCAACACGAGGACCAGTAACAATCTCTTCATCAGCTTGAATTGAATGGGTATCAGAAGCTTCAAAGCGCTCAGGAAAGGGAATAACCTTAGCAAGGCCATGTGGTGAATAAGAAATTTTATCACCGCGATTATGACCTAGTAATAAATCCGTAAGTGCATCTTTTGCAGACGCATCACCAAGAGTCGTTAAATCAGAGACCTCCTCTGGTGTTAACACTCTTAATAAATTACGAATAAGGTTATTTTGAGTCATCATAGTCGTTATTTTACCTCAATATCTGAGTATGCTTGTCGGTTTTTGAAAAAAAAAATTTAGTAATTTTAATTGAGACCCAATAAATTCAAGTACTTACTAAAAACTAAATATTTTTCCCATAAAAGAAAATATTTACAATTTGAAAAAACGAGTTTATAAAATTAACTACTTAAGATTGCTGGGATGTGGCGCAGCGGTAGCGCAGTAGACTGTTAATCTATTGGTCGCGAGTTCGAATCTCGCCATCCCAGCCATTCTTTTGTATCCGCTTTAAATCCCCCAAATATTCATATTAAACGAATTAACATCATAAGAATTTATCTTATCTTGATATAGTGTTATATCTGTAATGAATTTTTACTTACGGATTTCTTATGAACAGTTTTAATCATTTCATTGAAAACAACAATGCCTTTAAAGAATCATACCTAGAAGGTTTAGCACTATATCGTGAAGATGCTTCTGCGAACGAAGATGAAAATGAGCTTCTCTCACAAAGGTTTCAAAGCTTTTATAAAGAGGCCATCTTTTCGGATAAGCTTAATGACTACTCCAACCTTAATTTCTATTGGTTCAATCTAATAGAGGCACTTATTGAGATCATTTCTTATCATAGCGAATTTGAAGTTGGTGGTGAATTCGAAATGAGTGAATCTGAAGATGCAATTTTTAACTTCTGGCATGACAGTAACTTGGCCAAAGTTTTTTTAAATTCATTAAATGATTCAAAAGACCTGTTAGCTGAGTCCAAAAAACTAGTAACAATTTTAGAAGAGAATATTATTGCTTTCTTCAAGATTCACATTGATGAGAATATTGACAGCGAATTAACTTATTTGAATGTACCTGAACTCGGTGATGATAATTTATCAGCTTATCAAAATGGTCAAAGAATTATTTTTGATAATTTAGAAGATAAGGTTTTGGCAAAGCTGAATAGCTCATCACAAAAGAAGCCAGCAATTATTTCTAAAATAGATGATTTAAATATAATTTTCTATTCCGAATTAGAAGAAACAGCTCAGGAGATGACGATAAAAATTGAAAAAGCTTATCGTCGCCTTCAAAAATACACACCAGAACTTTTTGAAGTATTCAAAGAGTTTACACAAAACATTATTCCAATTCGAGAAAAAGGAATAGTTAGCTACTCAATGCAAACTCTTCCTGGATACTCGTCAATTAACACATATGATCGCGATGATATGGACCTAATGGATGATCTACTTCATGAAAATGGTCACCACGTTTTAAACAGCTACCTTAATCAAGAGGAGCTTTTAGAAGAGCTTGAAGAGAAAATATACTACAGTCCATGGAGACGCGCCCTAAGGCCTATTAGGGGCATTTATCACGCTTATATGACGTTTTATTGGGCCCTTGAACTATTCTCATCACTTTCACGACTTGAAGAACATGATTTCTCTAATGCTGAGTTTAGCAAGATTCAAGAACGTGCTATTGAAGAATACTATATGCTTCAATTCTGTGAACTAGATCTAGAGAAAGCCTACAGAGAAGAGATCATCTCTCCTGAAGGATATGAAGTATATTTACAATTCAAATCAATGGTTAATTCTCACAGGGATCATATATTTGCTCTAGAGAAGAGCTTAAATTCTAGTGCTGTAGAAGAACTTAAAAATGAACTTCTAACAGCACGAAATGAATATTATTAATTATAATTTTGAAATTTTTGATTTTAGTGCCTGCATCTCATTTGCGGGCATTAACTCACCTTGAGAAGTTGCTATTGGCATCCCCTTCTCAATAACACTTAAACAATCATCATATTTTTTTTGTTTAAATAAAATCTTTGATTTAAGAAGATACGCAACTGAGTACTTAGGATTTTCATTTAAGACAATCTCAATATGCCCCATGGCCTTATCAAACTTATCATTACTAAAATGAATATCGGCTAGGCCATAGTTGGCAACGACATCATTTTCGTCAATGGCCAAAACTTTATTAAACATATCAAAACGTCGAGCTCTGTCTTCTTTTTCCGCACGCTCACGCTCTTCTTGTTCTTTTTTAAATTTAGCCTCATCACCAAATCGCTTGAATGAAGCAACTGTCGCAAGAGACTTCTCTTCTTCAGCTTCTTCAATCTTACCTAACTTCATCAGATAGAGAGACTTGTTTGTGTGGGCCATAACAGAATTTTCATCAACTTTTAGGAGTTGATCCATTACATCAATGGCCTTCTGATGATCACCACTATTACCTAAAATAACGCCCTTCGATTCATAGGCATCAGCATAATGGGGATTGAAGCTTATTACCATATCAAGTAATTCGATAGCTTTTTCGACTTCTTTCTTATGGTATAGACTTACCGCCTTATTAAAAAACACTTCACTTAAACCATCCGCAGATAAATTCTCTATCGGATATGTTTTGATCTTCATGTTAGAATCGATATCAAGATCATTGATTAAGAAATCACGAGGTGCTTTAACACTATAAAAGAACATACCTTGCTCTTCATATGAACTAAGAATTTTTAACTTTTTTCCTTCTGCACTTAACTCATCACCCTCAAGTTTGATTCTTGATTCAACTAAAACAGGAAAGCGAGCAGCTCCACGACGAGATTCTATTTTAGCAGCAGTTTCCTGTCCTAAAAAACAACCTTTCTTATAGCTTACAGCGTACTCATTCAATCTCGTTTCATTCACGAGATCCTTTTGAGTAATATTTAAGTTAAAAGTTGGCCAAGCTGATAATGTAATAAGCTTATCTAATATTTCTTTAGAAATAGTTGATTCAACTGCCTTATCAGTTAAACCAATAAAAGCCTGTCCATCAAATATAGTTATTGGGACAAAGTCGTCTTTCTTATGTGTTGAAATAGTTGCGACTTTGTTTACTTCTTTAATTTCGATGTCTTCCATAATGATGAACTTCTCAAGCTCTTCTATCGTGGCCTGAGCAAGATCATTATTAACAACAAGGTAGTATCTATCTGCATTATTAATTAAGTAGAAAAAAGAATAAACTCGACCTGTACGATCTAAGCGACAGGCCAGAGAGGCCCTATTTACAACTTCATTTAAGTCAACAGTTAACTGACGCTGAAGATAGTCCTTCGTCTCGTTACCAATAAATGCATAGACCTTATGATCTTCAAAAGAAAATTGATTATCATAAAAAAAGAAATTACTTAAAACTTGAGCGGTCATTAACTAAACACTAAAGCTTTCACCACAACCACAAGTATTCTTTGCATTTGGGTTTTCAAAAACAAAACCTTTACCATTAAGGCCGTCTTTAAAATCTAAAGTAATACCACTTAAGTAGATCGATGACTTTGGATCCACGAGAATCCTTACACCATCTAGTTCAATAATATTGTCTGATTCTTTAGGAGCATCAAAATCAATATTATAAGAAAGACCTGAACAACCTCCACCAATAACTCCAAGGCGTAAGCCGAAGTCTTGAGTCGATCGATCCTCACTTTTGAAAATATTTTTTATTTGCGCAACTGCTTTTGGCGTCACATTTAATAACTCGTTCATATAAACCTCTAATATTACGTAGGTAATAATGACCAATAACTGAATTATATCACATTGATGATATACTTTATATAGGAGCAAGAAACAATGTCTATCTCATTGATTATTAAGAGCGGTGAAAATAAAGCAAAGGTTCTTATTAAACCTAAATTAAGCTTTGGACGCTCTAAGTCGTCTGTTGATATTTCAATCGATGACTCTAAAATTTCATCAAAACATCTAGAAATTACTTATCAAAATAAGGAAATAATTGTTAAGGATCTAGGATCGACAAACGGTACCTATATTAACAATAAAAAATTAATAGATGAGCAGCGTCTCTATATTTATGAAACGGTACGTATTGGGAATTGCATCATCTGTATTGATCTAAACGACTTAACTGATATTGAGTATAAATTTCTAACAAAGCCAGTAGACGCTAATGAGATCTCTCATGATAGTACTCAAACATCTACTGTGCTATCTGATCAAACCGGATTTTTGGCCCTAAACCAATTATCACTTGAAAAACAGAAGTTAAGGGCCGAAATTAATAAGAAACAGCCTATTCAAAAAATTAGAAAGAAAGTCGCAAAAAAGAAAAAACCTGAGCCAGAAGACAAAACTGTCATGACTAAGATTTTAAAATTCTTTAAGTAAACCTTCTTAATCTTTTTTTGGTACCCAAGGAATATCTTGAATATTTTCATGCTTGTTTAAAAATCTAGCAACGATAAAGAAATAATCCGATAGTCGATTTAGATACTCTAAATCTATTGGATCTACATCCCCAAGCTCCACGGCTTCTCTTTCAACTTGGCGTGTTTTTGTGCGACAAATATGAACGTTAGAGGCAGCAACGCTTCCACCAGGAAGTATGAAATATTTTAAAGGATCTACTACAGAATCAAAATAATCGATTTCTCCTTCTAAATGAAGGATGTCTTCAATACTTAATTTCGGTAATTTAAAATTATCTCGGTCCTCTCTAAGCGTTGCGAAGTTAGAACCGAGAACAAAAAGATTTTCTTGAATTGATTTAAAAGTATTTTTTACTCTCGAAACATCGATGTAACAGAGCGATAGACCTACATAGCTATTAAGCTCATCAAGATTTCCATAAAGATTTATACGAGCACTTGCTTTAGATACTCGTTGACCACCAACAAGACTAGTCTCACCTTTATCACCTGTACGAGTGTAGATCTTCGACTTCTTCATTACATATTCCTTCTGTACTTCCCACCAATTTCATAAAGAAGATTAGTGATTTGTCCAAGAGAACAATAATTAACTGTTTCAATAAGTTCAGCAAAAATATTTCCACCAGATAAAGCAACTGCTCTTAGTTTATTTAGTGCTTCATCAGATTTATCAGCATTTCTAGATTTGAAATCATTTAAACGTGAAATCTGACCTTTCTTTTCTTCGTCGCTACAACGTGAAAGTTCAATTTCTTGGTTTAACTGCTCATCAATATTGTCTGCAATATAAGTATTAACACCAATGATTGGAAGTTCTCCAGTATCTTTTAGTGTCTCATAGTATAGAGACTCTTCTTGAATTTTTGATCTTTGATACATACTTTCCATTGCACCAAGAACACCACCCTTATCAGAAATTCTCTCAAATTCTGCTAAGATAGCTTCTTCAACAAGATCGGCTAACTCTTCAATTACGTAAGCTCCCTGCATAGGGTTGTCAGATTTATTTAAACCAAACTCGCGGTTAATAATCATCTGAATTGCCATTGCACGTCTTACAGACTCTTCAGTTGGTGTCGTAATCGCTTCATCATAAGCATTTGTATGTAGAGAGTTACAATTATCAGAAAGTGCAAGGTAAGCTTGTAGAGTCGTTCTAATATCATTGAAATCAATTTCTTGAGCGTGTAAAGAACGCCCTGAAGTTTGAATGTGATATTTAAATTTTTGAGACTTGTCATTTGCACCATATTTATCGCGCATTGTGATCGCCCAAATCTTTCTAGCAACACGTCCGATCACTGAGTATTCAGGATCAAGACCATTAGAGAAGAAGAAAGATAAGTTTTGAGAGAACTCATCAATATTTAATCCACGAGCTAAGTAGTACTCAACAAAAGTGAAACCGTTAGCAAGAGTGAAAGCAACTTGAGTAATTGGGTTCGCACCAGCTTCTGCAATATGGTATCCCGAAATTGAAACCGTATAGTAATTTTTAATTTTCTGCTGACAGAAATACTCTTGAACATCTCCCATCATCTTAAGTGCAAACTCAAGAGAGAAGATACATGTGTTCTGTGCCTGATCTTCTTTTAGGATATCTGCTTGTACAGTACCTCTAATTTGTTGAAGAATTGCTAGGCGTTTTTCATTATCGTAATAATCCTCACCTTTTAACTTTTGTCTTAAAGCAGTGTTTAAGTAGAAAGCTAACATAATTGGTGCAGGGCCATTAATTGTCATTGATACAGATGTATATGGATCAGATAGATCAAAGCCATCAAATAGTAATTCCATATCTTCAACTGTCGCAATCGAAACTCCGGCTTCACCAATTTTACCAAAGATATCTGGACGAAGATCTGGATCTTCTCCGTAAAGAGTTACAGAGTCAAAAGCAGTTGAAAGACGTTTCGCTTTGTCATCTTTTGAAAGATAGTGAAAACGCTTATTCGTTCTCGCTGGGCCACCTTCTCCTGCAAACATTCTCTTTGGATCTTCATCAGTACGCTTAAATGGAAAAATCCCTGCGCCGAATGGAAAGAAGCCTGGCATATTTACATCTCTAATGAAACGGTACTGATCAACTTTAGAAGAGAATCTTGGAGTTCCTACTTTTTGAATTTCTAATCCAGAAAGTGAAGTATATTTAGTTGCAACTTTAAACTCTCGATCACGTACGTGATAAGTGAAAGTTCCGTCTTGGTATTGCTTTAAAACTGATTGAAATTGTTCAATCTCTTTTTCAACATCTTCACCAAGCTCTGCTTTAAGCTCAGCAAGCTTTGCATCAACTTCGTTACTTGGAACAATTTTACTTGTGATCTCAAGTGCTTCGATGTCACGAAGTTTTTCCATTCTAATTTCAGTTTCGTTATTATAGTCACGAGAAGCCTTAGCGATCTCTCTTAGGTATAATGATCTCTCTGCAGGAATAATTCTCGTCTTATCATTACTTGCACGATTTGCGATGATTCCTTCTAGAGGTGCTTGGTCAAAGTCAAATGTTTGAGCAATGGCCTGAAATAAAGCATTTACACCAACATCATTAAACTTAGATGCCATTGTTCCAAAAATTGGAAGCTCTTCATCCGTCGGAGAACCTGGATGACCAGCAAACAGTTGATGATTGCGGCGATATTGCTTTCTAATATCTCTCATTGAATCTTCTGAACGAGGCTTTTCAAACTTGTTTAGAACTACAAAGTCAGCCTGTTCAAGCATCTCAATTTTTTCAAGTTGAGTTGCAGCACCATACTCAGGAGTCATTACATATACACACTTATCTGAGATCTTTGTAATCTCATCAGAAGCCTGACCAATACCTGAAGTTTCAACGATAATTAAATCGAAATCTTGTTCCTTTAAAAAGTTAACAGTCTTTTTAATTTGAGGAGAAAGCTCTGTACCAGAGTCACGTGTTGCCAGTGATCTAATATAGAAGTTTTCAAAATTAGCAGAACCAAGTCTAATACGGTCACCTAAAAGAGCACCTTGAGTTTTCTTCTTAGTTGGGTCAACTGAAATAAGTGCAACTTTCTTTTCTGGATAAAAGCGGTGAAATCTTAAAAGTGTTTCATCAATTAAAGATGACTTACCAGCACCACCTGTCCCTGTGATACCAAGAACTGGAATATTTTTATTTGAAGAAGGAATTTCAATATCGGCCCCATCTTCAATAGCAGTAATTACTTTTGCTAATTGAGTCTTTGGTAGATCCTTTGCTTTTGCATCAAGAGTGAAGCCATCAAGTGTTGAGTGAGTAGCTCTCTCGATCATATCGTCAATAATTCCCTCAAGACCTAATTTCATCCCGTCTTCAGGAGAATAGATTCTTGTGATACCTTTCTCGTGCAGGGCCTTAATTTCTTTTGGAGTGATTACACCACCACCGCCGCCAAAAATACGAACGTTAGTTGCCCCAGCTTCATCTAAAAGCTCACGTACATAAGCAAAGTATTCATTATGCCCACCTTGATAAGAACTCAAGGCAACAGCATTTGCGTCTTCGTGTAAAACAGCATCAACAACCTCTTGTGCAGAACGGTTGTGTCCAAGGTGAATAACTTCCACACCTTTTGACTGAAGAAGCCTTCTCATAATATTTATTGATACATCATGGCCATCAAATAAACTGGCCGCTGTGACAAATCTTAATTTTCTCACTCTAAACCTCTGAAATCACGTCAGGTAAAAACAATTATTTACCCAAGCTTTTTATCATTCAATATTGCTAAAGGACTATACCTAATGTATTTTAATCAGGCAAAAATCCCTTTTATGATGCGTTGAAATACGTTAAAATACTGCTAATTAACTTAGTATTAGGAATTGCTAATGAGCGAAGATGTTAAATTTTTAGTGGAGAATCCTTACCACTCGGCACGCTTTAAGCCAGCGAGAAAAGGTAAGAAGGGCCCTAAGCTACTAGCTGTTGTTCACCAGTCAGGATGTACAGGATGTGAAATCTGTATCCAAGGTTGTCCAGTAGACTCAATTGAACTAGTACCTGGTCCAAATCCAAATAACCCACAATTCAATCAAACAGTTGAAATCGACCTAGCTAGATGTATTGGTTGTCAAAACTGCTCTCAAGACTGTCCTTGGGAAACGATTACAATGTATGAGCACAATGATGCTTTTGCAATTTGGGGACGTGAAACTCTTAAGTCAGAACTCTATGTTTCAGAAGAGTCTCTTAACGAGCTACACAGCGAATTTGGAATTACAAAAGAAAAACCAAGTGAAGAAACAAATACAGAAGAAGAGAGTGCTTAAGCCTAGGCTTTAGCACTCTTTTTATTTCCACGAACTTCAGTTAAAAAATAATCAACAATATATATACCTGCTGCTACAGATATTGAAGCATCTGCCACGTTGAAAGCAGCAAAGTGCCATCCCTTATAATAGAAATCAAACATATCGACGACGTAATCTAATGAGATACGATCAATAAGATTTCCAACAGCTCCAGCGAAGATCATTGAATAAGCTAAACAAAGCATATAACTTTTCTTTCTTGAGTCCCAGATTAAATAGACAAACCAAAGACATGCAATTACCGGCAGGATTTTAAAAAGAATCATTCTAACTACGTCAGGAAACTCACTCCCCATTCCAAAAGCTACACCAGGATTCTTCACATAAGTAAGATTAAAGAAGCCAGGAATAACTGTTAATGTTTCCCCAAGCTTAAAACTAGATTGAATTGCTCCCTTAGAAAATTGATCCAAGAAAAGAATTCCAACAATAAGTAATGTCATTTGCCAAATTCGATTCATTTATAAAATTCCTTAGGGTTAATCTCGTACTTTTCAATCTTTCTAAGAAGTGTCTTCTTAGGAATATTTGCTTTCAATGCTGTTTGATTAATCTTTCCATTATTAATTTTTAAAGCCTGGATGATAAATTCTTTTTCAAAAATATCTTTAGCTTGTGAAAAATTAAGCCTTAGCTCACCGTCAACTTCATTAGTTGCAAAAACAAATTGATAACCTTGTGCACTTGCAATTAATTGTTCATCTTGTCCTGCATCTGTAAGAACAGAGTCCTTAATTTCATCGTAATCAATAATAGCTTGAGATTCTTCGACAAGATTTTCAACTGTAACTGATTTTCTTATCTTATCTGGTAAAGAGCTGGCTTTGATAATATCACCACTTTCAATAATGAAAGCATGCTCGATAACATTTCTAAGCTCACGAATATTACCTGGCCAATCATGACCTTGCATAATCTTCATTGCTTCTTCATCAAGTCCACTAATTTCTAGATTATGAACATTATTAAAATACTTAACGTAGTATTCAACAAGATGAGGAATATCTGAGTTTCTCTCTCTTAACGGAGGAAGATATACTGGAAGAACATTTAAACGGTAGAATAAGTCTTCTCTAAATGTTCCTTCTTCAATCATCTTTTCAAATGGTTTGTGTGAAGCTGCAATTACACGAACATCAGCTTTAATCTCTCTATTTGAACCGACAGGAGTGAAGGTACCTTCTTGAAGAACGCGAAGTAGTTTAACTTGCATCGTTGGTGAAACATCACCGATCTCATCTAAGAAAAGAGTTCCACCATCAGCAAATTGAAACTTACCGATTTTTCTTTCGTTAGCACCAGTAAACGCACCTTTTTCGTGACCAAATAATTCTGACTCTATTAAGTTTTCAGGAATAGCTGCCAAGTTAATCGTTACAAATTTTTCATCTTTTCTTGGACCATTATAGTGAATTGCACGAGCAACAAGCTCTTTACCTGTACCAGACTCACCTCGAATTAAAACCGGAGTGTTTACTTGCGCAAGCTTTCCAATAACATTGAAAACCTTCTGCATAACATCTGATTCACCAACAAATTTATTTTTTGTATCACCAAGTGATAAAACTGGAGCCGAGAAACCAACTGTTTCAACAAGTGATCTTGCTTTAAGGGCACGCTTAATCAATGAAACAAGATTGTCTGAGCTGATCGGCTTTTCAAGGTAATTATAAGCGCCTTCTTTTACGACCTTTACCGCATCAGTAACATTTGAATACGCAGTTAAGATAATAACAATTACTGAAGGATCATGTTTCTTAATCTCTGTTAACGCTTCAATACCATCCATTTCAGGCATGTTCACGTCCATAACAACTAGATCATACTTAGTCTTATAAACAGCACTTAACGCCTCTTTCCCGTTGTCGGCAACATCAACTGCAAAGTGATGAAATTCCAACGCCTCTCTTACTGAGGTTTGTAAAACTTTATCATCATCGACAACTAAAACCTTATGCATATGCACTCCATTTATTTATTCAAAAATTTAATTAGAAAACTTGTTCCTTCTCCAAGTGATGAAGTTACAGAAATCTCACCACCATGAAGTTCTACGAAATATTTTACCAGATAAAGACCTAGACCGCTCCCCTTAATAATATGGGACGCATCATTTTTAACCCGATAAAACTTCTCAAATATATTATCGACGTCGTCTTGGCCCATACCAACACCATTGTCTGAAATTTCAATATAGACCCAAGTATCATCGTCCCAAGTCTTTATATTAATTGTCTTACCTTCACCAGCGTATTTAATCGAGTTTTCAACAATATTAGAAACAATACGATTAACGAGACTAACATCAATCTCAATTGGAAATAGTGGTCCGAGCTCTGTCTCAATTGACATCTCTTTTGAACGCGCCAGGTACATTAAGCTATTTACGCAATCTTCAATAATTTTATTAACATCCTTACTTTGTAGATTAAGAGAGATATTTCGAGACTCAACTTTTGTAAGGTCTAAAATTGAAGTGATAAAATTATTAAGTTCTTTTGTTGAATCAATAATAGTTTTTAGTCCATCGTGCATGTAGGTTTCACCACCACGATTTCTTTGCAGCATATTATCAGCAACACCTGCAATTTTGGCTACCGGTGTCTTCAGGTCATGACTCATTAACGAAATAAAGTTTTGCTTTAAGTTTTCAACTCTCTTAAGTAGCTTTGTTTCTTCTTGAATCTTATAACGACGTTGATACTCACCAATCGCCCTAAATGGTACCCAAATATAGTAAACGACAAACACTGTTAATAAGATATGCGTAATATAAAGCCAAAGTCCAAAGAGTAAAAAGATTAAATATGAAAAGAGAACTGTTCCAACAATAATCCCAAACGTAATAAGAAGTCCTTTAGCTGGCTGAATTCTAGATATAACAATTGAAAGAATGACACCAATTAACATCGAAAGAATTTTAGTCACCCAAAGAGGTATTGAATAAATTAATTGATTCTCCATTAATGCTTTTGTCATATTGGCATGGATTTCTAATTTCGAAGTTCTCTTCTGATCTTTATCAAATGGAGTCTTTGCATAATGTCTCAAATTCGAAATATAGGCAGGGCCAATTAAAACAACTTTTCCATTAAAGTAGCCACTTGGAATATTTCCAACAACAACTCTGTGAACAGGTAGTTTTTCTAAGTGCTCTAGTGTTCGTAATGGATAACGAAATAAGCTGAAGCTAGCATCAGCTTCTGGCATATAGTAAGCACTCTTAAGCTTATTTAAAACAAGTGGTTCTTCATTATTAATTATTCGCCATTCATTAGCAGTCCAAAAATCAAGAGTCTCTTCACCTGAAATATTGAGAACCATTCTTCTAACGACATCATCTTTAGCAAAGAGCTTACTATCAATATTCACAACTGCTGGAGAATATCCTAAGTCTCTTAATTCTTGTGGAGGAAGACGCTCTCCCCAAGAATCTAATTCTGTCCCATAACGATAAAGTCCACCTTGCTTCATATAATCTTTAATTTCATCATGAAGCAATTGAAGAGACGCTGCCTCTCTTTCATTTAATGGAGCAGAGAGATCTCCAAAGAAATTTATAATTGCTGGTTTATCCTTTAAGACTTTCCTAAAAAGCTTTAGATAAGTTGTATAGGTATAAGGATAACTCTCGCCAAGAAACTCATCACTCTCTTCATCAATCTTAATGAGAACGATATTATCATCGTGAACTAGAGTCATATCTAACTTTAGTCTTAAATCATAAAAGATTGCTTCAATAGATTGAAACTTATACTGAAATAAAACAGACAAGAAGACGACTGTAAAAAGCGCTGGGTAATATTTTGTAAAATCTAATTCTCTGAAGTACTTAAAAAAGTTCTTCATAGTAACTCACTTTGATGAAATCGCTCATCCATAGCATCTGGAGTACGTAGAATTGACCACATTGTTGTTGAAGCGACATTAAAATGCACAACATTAATCATCGCATTCTCAAGGTAAATTACCTTCTGAGCAACTCCTCTCATATCGACACTCTCATTCTTTTTAAAGTGATATTCTTTAAAACTATTTGAAAGGCGATTAAATAATCTTCGAGGTACGACAAACATATAACGGAAAACGGCTTCAGCTCTTGCCAACTTGAACACCCAATTAAAAATCGTACGCCAAAACAAAAGAACCACTAAGATGTGAGTTAGTATCTTTGCATTAATTGTCTCATTGAAACTAAGTTCAGCCTCAAGGTACTTATCCATTTCAGATGGCGATAAATTCTTTATGATAGCTAAGTTAATGATCACATAACCAGAACCAAGCAAGCTTCCCATCATAAAGAAAGGAGCATTTTTACTCTCAAAAAACTTCAATCTTCCCTTATTGCCTCTAAAGTGAAGTCCATTTATTTTATTAAAAATGGCCACATGTTCTTTGTTATCTAATCTTATTGGGTTTAGCTTAGACAGCACAATGGAAGGTATGATGTAAGTAAACGAAATTACATAGATTAATGTCGCCAATGCTACCGAACTCGAAATGTGGAGATTTGTACTGAAGACAATGAATCCACCGGCCAGGAAAAATACCTGAATAAAGACGATAAAAAGACTTAATAAATATGAAATTAATACACTAAACAAAATTTTGTCCCTATTTTTTTTACAAGATATTCTCTAATTATAGACCCAAATCCAAAATACGGCTATAAGTCATCTGAATCACAGATAGACAAAAGCAGATATATATGAAGCGATTGATATATAATTTCGCAGCGCACCTATTGTGGATTCCGTAATTGTGATACACAAGGCATTAACGTTTTAAATATAAGCAGAAGGGGTATTTTGAATGCATACTAAGCTACTTTTTGGTACAGCAGGTGTTCCTAATTCTACAGTTAAAAAGAACAATCCAGTAGAAGGTGTTAAAAGAATTCACGAACTTGGACTTGATTGTATGCAACTCGAGTTTGCACACGGCGTAAGAATGAAGGAAGAAGTTTCTTCAAATCTAAGAAAAGTATCATATGAGCTAGGCGTTCCATTAACTTCTCACGGCCCATACTATATCAACCTAAATGCTAGAGAGCAGGATAAAATTGATTCTTCTGTTGAAAGAATCATCCAAACAGCTAAGATTTCTGACCTTTGTGGTGCAGAATCAATGACTTTCCACGCAGCTTTCTACATGAAAGATTCTCCATATGATGTTTTCGACCTAGTTGAAAAGTCGATGAATGTAATCGAAGAAAGATTAAGCAGACTTGATATTGAGATTGAGCTTCGTCCAGAGCTTACAGGAAAGACTTCACAGTTTGGTTCTTTAGAAGAGCTTATCAGCCTAACTAAGAACGTAGACTCTTGTCGCCCATGTATGGACTTCTCTCACTTATATGCACGTACTAACCAGTACAACTCTGAAGAAGAGTTTGATGAAGTAATCAATAAACTTAAAGAAGAACTTGGTGAAGATTCAGTTAAAAATATGCACATCCATATTTCAGGTATTAGCACTAACTCTAAAGGTGATCTTAAACACCTTAACCTAGAGAAATCTGACTTTAACTGGAAAGATCTTCTAAAGTCTCTTAAGAAGAATGGTTGTGGTGGATACATGATCTGTAACTCACCAAACCTAGAAGACGATGCATTAATGCTTAAAAATTACTACAATTCACTATAAAAAAAAAGCGGCTTTTAAGCCGCTTTTTTTATCTCTTCAAAATCTTTAGTTTCGATATAAATATTTTCATCCATCATATAAACAACTAAGTCATCATGTGTTTGAAGAACTTCTTTTAGGCCATCATTAAGGGCTTTATCATAAAGTTTAAGTTCAAGAAAACTGCTTATTTTCAAGTCATTAATAAATGAAAGTCCTTGTGGAAAATCTATGAAAGTACCACCGATCCAGAGACGATAAGACTTTATTTCTGAAATATAATTTAGTTGATGAGCATTAGAGTTGGCACTTTCAGTTAAGTTGAAAGTTTCACCAACCAGTTTATCGAAAGAAAGATCTAATATTTTGCTACTTTTCACGACTTACTTATCGGTAAGTTCGAAGATATCTTAACGAGCGTCTGTTTCTTTAAACTCGTAAAAAGACTTCACATCACTGATATCTGAAATCAACCACTTATCATCCTTCTTAATAATAAGAGCAATCTTCTTAACAGAGATCGAAACATCTTGTTTTGTCTTACCATCCGTGGCCTCATCATCATAGGCCACTGAATAAGTGATTGAACACTCATCCCCCGAGCAGTTCTTATAGACAATCGAAAGTCTAGATTTCTTGAAATTAGACATTTCATTGAGCTTTTTCGCGTCCTCAGTTAGTGCCTGAGTATATTCTTCAAGTAATGTACCAGTAAGGTAATCTTTAAGCTCATCAACTTTAATTTCATCATTCAGTCTTTTCTCGATAAATGCAGTTAGCACTCCTTCAGGAGACTTATTTGAGTTACATGAAATAAAAAGTAATGCAATGATTAGATACTTAAACATTTAGAGTTCCTTCCTAGATTATAATGAAACAATTCCTCTTCGTTTCAGAATATTATAAAGTGTAATCCAGTTGTAATTATTATTTTCTGACTTTGATAATAATTTTAATCCATAGCCGTTAGGGTAAACGAGCTCAACACAAAAGTTATCAACAAATTTTCTACCTTCATATTCTAACTCAAATTCTAACTTTTCACCCTTAGATATTTTTTCACTTGTGTAGATTACAATTCCTTTATCATCACAGTTAGAAATTTTAACAGGTAAACAAGAGCCTGACGAAAGATATACATTTCCTTCAAGAGAACAAAAGCCGTCGAAATTAAAATTTTCTTTTGTAAAAATTGGTTTGAAGATTGCTTGTCCAAGCTCTTCCTTCAAAAGAAGAATCATATTATATGAAACTAATAAAAAGATTACCGCCATCAAAAGTATAATCTTGTCGTACTCCACTAGGAATAATGAAAATACCTTATAAAAGATATTTAAAACAAAGACCGACAGAACCACTACAGTAAGTTCTCCCATGTAGAGAATCTTAAAAATTAAAAATATAGCTAAGGCAGTTGTAATTTTATAGGTCGTAACAATTCCGATAAAACGATTCAAGTCAATTGCTGAAACATCTGCATCAAGTGAATAACACGTATGTAGGAAAAACAGCGAAAATACCACAAACAGAATATTTAGCAATTTGAATGTCAGAGTGTCAGAATTGTGCACTTATTACCTTAAATTTTAAAATTTGTTATAATTAATATATGGATTATTATCTCGAAATTTCTTCACGTTGTATAGAGTGTGATAACTGCAGGCTTATCTGTCCAGAAAAGGCAATTTTTATGGATAAAGGTAAGTACACAATAGAACCTTGGGCCTGTACGTTGTGTAACGCATGTATACTTGTTTGCCCTGTCGACTGTATAAAAGAAGTTACTCAGAAAGAATAATCTTTTTCCTTATAAGTAATAATTCTCGAATCGAAATCAAATCGAACACCAAGCCAATCCATTATCGATGTCGATCTAAAATCAGTTCCTTCAAGTTCCTCGATAGAGGCAACAAATTTTTTAACCACAGCTGGAAGCTTTTCAAGGTCTGAAATTACATCAATATACTTGTCCAGTGTACCCAAGTCGAGAAACACTGGGTTTTTAGGAAGGCTCATATGGACTGTTTTATTATTATAGTCCGCTACCGTTTTGAAGAAAGATGATTCACCTTCAACCAGTGGAATCTTTCTTAAATCTAATATACCAACACCTGAGTAAGTTAAATAATTACTATCAGCATCATGAGGTGAAATACTTGTAAGCTTTCCATCAATAACTTTAGTCTCGTTGTAAGAAGCATCTTTATCAACTTCAATTGCATATAAGTGAGCAATCGCATTAGCAGATAACATTCGTTCAACATCATTTTGAATCTGCTCAAAATCAAAAAAATAAAATTGATCAGAATTAATAATGAATATAACCTCATCATCAATATGCTTCTTCAAATTATGAATACAGCCACCGCTACCTAAGATATCTGGTTCATGTAGTAAGACAACATCCTTATCTTTTGCCCAAACTAGCATTTCGTCATGACAATGGTGAGAATTTATATAGATATTATTACAACCTAACATTTTTGCATAAGCTACTTGTAAATCCAGCAGACGTAGATTGAAAAATGGCCATAAAGGTTTAGGTATTATTTTTCCTAGATTTCCCATGCGTGTGCCAAAACCAGCACTAGCAATAAAGCAAGTTTTAATCATTCAAACCTCGCTCTAAAATTTTTGCGAAATCATTAAACTTTTCAATTGTACTCGTTTTACAAGTATTAATGAGCTTCTCTAAGTTTACAGGGATGAATTGTAGGTAATTATCTTTCTTTTTATCGATATTTAAATAGGCGAAACTTCCAAGGGCCTTAAAAGTTCTTTGAATTTGCACAATATGATAATCATTTTTGTACTTATTATAAAAGTCATTATCATAACTTAATAATAACTTCTCTTTCTCGGCGTCAGAGAAATTAATATAACAGTCGTCCACAAGTGAAACTAAATCATACATTTTTGGGCCAACCCTCATGTCTTGATAGTCAATATGGAATAGAACACCATCCTTAACATAAAGATTATTTGAGTGATAATCGCGATGACAAACAACTTCCTTATGAGATTCATAATAGTTAATGATGTATTCTCTCACTTCTTTAAGAAGTAAACTTTCATCATTATTTAGTTCAACTCCTAAATGTTGCTGTAGAAAATAATTGCATGCTAAATCAAATTCGAAACCAATTTTTTCACGATCAAAGTCTCTTCCCATGCAAAACTCAAGTGGCATATTTTGATATTTTTTAATATCGCCTACAGCTTCTACATGCTTAGAAAGTCCTGAAGAAAGATAAAAATCTTTTAACGAAATACTTCCAATATCTTCTAGAATAAGGATTGAAAACTCTGGATCGTAGAATAGAATCTTAGGTGTTTTAATATCACTTAAAATATTATTTGTGACAGTGTTGAAGTCACAACTTTGTTGGCCATTTGAAATCTCAACACACACTACATATGTATTATTCTCGTGATTTAAACGATAGTACTCACGGCTAGAAGCATCACCTGACAATTTCTGCAGTTTACTATCTTCAGTATAATAACCAACATTTTCTAACTTATTTACAATTGATTCTTTATTCATCCTATTTACTCTTTAGATACTTTCTTTGAAATAATAGAATAGACGAGATGAGTTTTTTTCAAAAATTAAATTCTCATCCTCTCCACTATTAACCATATAATTTTTAAGTAAAAATTCTTCTTTCGAAAGCTCATGTGAGTGTACACCTTGCACACTAAAACTAATCGATTGACGGTTTAGAGTCTGGAGCCAAAGAAGTCGTGCCTCTGGATCGTATCCAGATTTGATCAATACTTCGTAGACCAAATTATTTAAGTCTCTTTTAGCATTCAAGTCTAAATTATTAATACGAATCATATCATCGATAGTGTAAGAATTTAGTGGAATCAGTTTTTTCTTCTCATAGATGCCAATTTTACTTCTTATCAATTCTCCTAAGAGAACGGCCACGAAAATATTCTCACTATTCATATAATTTTTAAGTAAACCACGAGACATAAAAACGTTATTTTTTGGAAGGGAGAAGTAGAAATTCCTATTGTCATCAACAATATAAAAATTGATACCAAAATCGTCTTTTTGAAAGAGCCCTTGATTATTTAAATAAAGTTCTTTTGCAATTGTATTCAAGTAACGTAATGATCTTCTATTTGGCTTTCTTACCTTATTATTTTTGATGAAAAGTTCTGCTATTCCTTCAAGGTGCGTCAGATAATCTTGAGATGTAAACGTATCCTGATAGTTGTATGGATAATCATTATCTTTTTTATAAAGATAAGTACAAGACGTGAAACTAAATAGTGTTAGTAGAATTAAAATTTTCATCTTCTATTAGGTAAAAAATAAAAAAGCTCTCGTTATGAGAGCTTTATATAATTAATCTATTATACATGAATTACATAGACTCGGAAGCAACATCTCTTTCCTCAGGAACATAATAAAGTGTAAAACCTGCAAAGATTAGATTTGGATCTTTAATCATATCTCTATTATTATCCCAGATTGATCTCCACTTGGCCGGTGTTCCATACTTATCTTGAGAAATAACACCAAGTGTTTCTCCTCTTCTAATTAAGTGAGGTAGTCCAACTGGATTCCAATTAAATTGTCCACTTTGATATTTGATTTTATCTCCTGCTTGAAGACCATCTGCTAAAGCTTCTTGATTCATCGCTTGGATATCACGCCACTTTCTATAGTCACCATATAGCTTAAAAGCAATCCACATTAGTGTTTCACCTTTTTGAACTTCATAGTAATCAGATGCAGTTACAATAACATCTTTTTCTAAAGCTACATTTTCTTCAAGAAGAATTTCATCTGTTGGTGATGGTGCTTCACTTCCAAGAACAGCAACTGATTCATCGGTCGGTTGCATTGTTGCTTCTTCTAGTTGATTTAGATCTTCATTCGCATCAACAACGAAGTCAGAATCATCAATTGAAATCTCTTCAGATTGTTCAGCCGCTGCTACTTCCCCTTCTTTCTTTTCATTGTTTGAACATGAAGTGAAAGTTAGTGCCGAAACTAATAATAATAAGAATATCTTCTTCATGGTATATTACCCCTTTTAAATAGTAACAATTATATGTAATTCCCTTCGGTTACTTTTAAATAGATATTTAAATTTTAACCGCCTAGACTAATTTCTTCATGCGATGTACAATTTTTCCGTATGAAGAATATAATGATCCTATTCTTACTATTTTTATCAACTACTGCTCTTTCTCAAAGTGCGGTTAATGATTTCTCAAATGCAGCTAATTTTGAACTAGCTAATGAAAAGCTATTGAAAATTTCTGGAACCAAAAGAATTATTCTTGTCAGTAATAGTCAAGATAGCTTCGCAAAAGGTGACTACATTACTATCTTAATAAATAAGGTACCTGTTGCACGTGGAGTTGTTCCGAAACAAGAAGAGAATCAAGCAGCTGTTAAAGTCACAAAAGTGTACGATGAAGAATTATTTAAAAATTTCTTTGTAAACCAAGATGTTCAAATCTTACGTGGCGATGACTCAGCTTACGGTAAGCCCGCTGACAATCAAGATGATCAATTTAAAATCACTGATTCAGAATCTCTTTATGATGATACGACATTACTAGAGGAAGACTTGTATGGTGATGAAAGTCAACAAACAGGTGTCATTAAAAATGATAATATCGCCTCTGTTGGTATCGGTCTTGTGGATGGATTTAACACTGCCGGAAAGCAAGATACAAATACTCAATATAATGCCGCATGGTCTTTTCAAGTTGAAAAAAATATTTGGATCGAAGGCTTTATTGGTCGTCATCTTATTCGTGCTTTCCCTGCAGATGATATAGATACAGCAGTAAATCAGTATATCTTCAGAGCAAAGTACTCATTTGAAGGTCCTTTATACACAGTATTTATGCCATATGTTGGATATAAATTTGCAACTGCTGATAGTCCTGGTGCTGGTGACGTTTCTAAAGTTGGTTCAGACCAAGCCCAAAGAGAACTTGACCTCGTTGCAAGTGTTGAACAAGATGAGTTTGTTTTTGGTGCAACAGGATTTAAAAGATTAGTACCTGGATGGTTTTTAAGGGTTGATATTGGAACAGATGTAATGGGAGTAGGTCTTGCACTTGAGTTCTAAGTTTTTATTATTTTTTACTACTTTTGCACTAACTTCTTGTGGTGTAAAAACTGCTCCCAAGCCAAAGAATGATAACTTTCCTTCATTCATTGAGCAAAATAAAAAAGTACTAAGACCTAAGTCACAGCTTAAATCTAAAAGCTCAGATGAAGATTCAAAAAAAGAATCTAAAAAGTCTTCGAACTAATGAAAATAATCTTCAGTCTCGGCTCAAATTTAAATAATAAAGAAGAGATTCTTCTTAGCGCAACTAAAGAAATCGAATTGGCCCTAGATGCCAAATCATTTATTAGTAGGATTTTCGAAACCCCACCATACGGGCCACAAGATCAGCCAAATTTTTATAATATTGCTCTTGAAATTGAGACATCCCAAAACATAGAGCCAGAAGCTCTTTTGCACATAGCAAAAGAAATTGAAAATAAACTTGGTCGCAAACGACGCTATCACTGGGGCCCTAGAGAGATTGATATCGATATTATTTTTATTGATAAATTAAAATATGAATCAAAGAACTTAATTATACCCCATAAAGAATTTAGAAATAGAAGCTTTGTGCTCGAGCCCTTGAAGGATTTACCGAGCTATAGCGAATACAAATCATATTTTGAAATTGCTGAATTGAAGCATAATGATGCAACACCACTCAAATAGTACCAAGGTGTTTTATTACACTATCTTAAGCCTTTATTACCTATTTACTAAATACTGAAAAACTATCTATAATAATGTCACATTATCTTTAGAACAATAGGTTCCATCATGATCAACTTTGAATTAACTTCCGAGCAAAAAGAAATTCGTGAACTTGCAATGAAATTTGCAAAAAATGAGATGATGCCTAAAGCTGGCGAATATGATGAAAAGGCACAGATGCCTTTGGACATTCTTCGCAAAGCTTGGGAGCTTGGTTTAGTTAATACTTGTATTCCAGCTGAATATGGTGGTGCAGGTTTTTCTACTATTGATTCAATGATCATTACTGAAGCTCTTGCCTATGGCTGTCTAGGAATGAATACCGCAATCATGGCAAATGATCTTGCACTTCTACCAATTGTTATTGGTGGGAATGAAGAACAAAAAAAGAGATTTTTAACTCCTTTTACTGAAGATTATAAAATTGCAGCTTTCTGCTTAACAGAACCAGGCTATGGATCAGATGCAGCGGGTATCAAAACAACTATAAAAGAAAGTGGAGATCACTACTTATTAAATGGAAATAAGATGTGGATCACAAATGCAGGATATGCAGATCTTTTTGTTGTCTATGCAACAACTGATACAACACTTAAGCACAAAGGTATTACGGCACTTGTTATTGATGGAAAGTCCGAGGGAATTGAGCTTGGTGAAAAAGAAAATAAAATGGGACATCGTTGTTCTGATACTAGAGCAGTGACTTTTACAAACGTAAAAGTTCCAAAAGAGAATATTTTAGGTGGTCTTGGTCAAGGTTGGCCAATTGCAATGGCAACATTAAATCACTCTAGACCTATGGTTGCGAGTTCCGCAGTAGGTGGAGCTCAATGTGCTATGGATCATGCGGTTAAGTATGCTGGGGAGAGAGTACAATTTGGTGTTCCACTATCTCGTCATCAGGCCATTCAAATGATGATCGCCGACATGGGAATTGAAATTGAAGCAGCTCGACTACTTGTTCAAAAGGCTGCGTGGTCAATTGATAATGGAAAACCAAATCCAGAACTTTCATCATACTCAAAAGCTAAAGCCGCTGATATGTTTATGAAAGTAGCAACTGATGCTGTACAAGTATTTGGTGGCTACGGTTATAGTAAAGAATATCCAGTTGAAAAAATAATGAGAGACGCCAAACTCATTCAAATATATGAAGGCACTTCACAAATACAAAGATTAGTTATTGCTAAAGAAATTTTTACAAGGAGCTAAAATTGAACATTTTTGTATGTATTAAACAAGTTCCAGACACGGAAACTAAAATTACTCCAAATGGTGATGGATCTTATATCGAAACAAGTTCTATCAAGTGGATCATGAATCCATATGATGAATTTGCAGTAGAGCAAGCTCTATTAACTAAAGCTGCAAACAGTGGTTCTACTGTTACTGTAGTAAGAGTTGGTGGTGTTAAAGACACTGAAGCTCTAAGAACTGCCCTAGCAATGGGTGCTGACGATGCAATCCTAGTTGAAGCTGATGACAACTTAGATTCATATATGACAGCTAAAGCACTTAAAGGTGCTATTGAAAAATCTGGAAAAACTCCAGATGTTATCTTCACTGGAAAACAAGCAATTGATGACGACTGTCTTCAAGTTCCACAACTTCTAGCTCAAATGCTAGGAATGCCTTCAGTAACTGTTGTAGACGGTTGTGAAGAAGCAGGTGGTTCATATACTCTTAAAAGAGAAGTTGAAGGTGGAGCACTAGAAGTTTACGAAGTAACTGCTCCAGTATTAATTGCGGCCAACAAAGGTCTAAACAGCCCACGTTATGCTTCTCTTCCAGGGATTATGAAAGCTAAGAGAAAGCCTCTTGCTCAACATTCACTTTCAGATGTAGGTGTATCTGCTGACGATCGTCGTGTTAAGTATTCTGGTTTCCAACTTCCACCAGAAAAACCAGCTGGGAAGAAGTTTGATGCAATGGACGAAGCTGCTCAAGCAGGTGTTGTAGCTGAAGTTGTTAAGCTTTTAAGAGAAGAAGCTAAAGTTATCTAAGGAGATTATTAAAATGGCAAAGATATTAGTATTTTCTGAAACAAGTGGTGAAACAGTTAAGTCTGTTACATTTGAAATCTTAGGAAAACTTGCTGGTCACACTGTTGACGTAGCAATCGTTGGTGACATGGGTGCTAATGCAACTGCAGATCTTGCAAAGTATGGTGCTGCTAATGTTCACAACCTAAAAGGTGCAAACCTAGATAAGTATTCTCCAGAAGGATACGCTAATGCACTTAAAGAATTTATCGGTTCAAACTACGATTACGTATTTGCTGGTGCAACTTCTCTAGCAAAAGACCTTATGCCAAGACTAGCTGGTATGTTTGATGCAGGTATGGCATCAGAAGTTACAAATTTTGTAATGGAAGGTGACAACTTTGCAGGAACAAGACCACTATTTGCTGGTAAAGTTCTAGCTAAAGTAGAACTAGACGGACCTAAGCCAGGTTTCGTAACTGTAAGACCTAACGCTCTTGGTATGCCAGAAGCTCCAACTGCTGGTGCAGGTGCTGCAAATGAAGTTGCTGCTAACGCTGGTGACATCAAAGCTGCAATCAAAGAAATCGTTAAGGGTGCTTCTGAGAAGCTAGACCTGACAGAAGCAAATGTCATCGTATCTGGTGGTCGTGCTATGAAATCTGCAGAAAACTTCAAGATCCTTGAAGAACTAGCAGAAGTTCTTGGTGCAACAGTTGGTGCTTCACGTGCTGCTGTAGACTCAGGATATGCTCCACACGCAATGCAAGTTGGTCAAACTGGTAAAACAGTTGCTCCATCTCTTTACATCGCTTGTGGTATTTCAGGTGCTATTCAGCACTTAGCTGGGATGAGAACATCTAAGGTTATCGTTGCAATCAACACTGACCCAGATGCGCCAATCTTTACTAAAGCTGACTACGGAATTGTTGGAGATCTTTTCCAAATCGTTCCAATTCTTAAAGAAGAACTTAAAAAAGTTCTTTAAGCATCCGCAGCATTGTTTGCCCAAAGGCAAACTATTGGCTGCGGTGCTAGGCCTCAGTGCAATGAAATGAATTACATATTCAACAAGCCGGGTTCAAGCCCGGCTTTGTTGTCTCTAGGCCTATGGGAAAGTTTGTGCAATAATCAATCTACTCCCTGCGGTGCTAGCTCCCCATGCAAGGAGCACATTCTGATCGAGAGCGAGGGTTCAGTCTGCTTCGGCTCCTGCCTCTAGCAGACATACAGGTCATCGTAACCATAAAGCCCGAGCGGTTCGTCTCAGGAGCAAAAAAACTTCGCATATATAATACATAAAAAAGGCCCTCAATTTTGAGGGCCTTTGTTTTTCTTCTCTTCTCTCTTTATATTTATGGATTAGAATCCGTAACCTTGTCTGTCTAATTCTTCTTGTCTTTCGTATTCAAGTTCTTTTTGCTCTTCAAATCTTTCAGCTGGATCGTCTACAAGAACTTCTTCTTCGTATCTTTCTTCTTCAACTTCTTCCACATTTTGTTTTTCATTATTTTCAGCGCTAACATTACCTTGAGCTAAGTTAATATCGTTTTCAAATGACCCTTCTTCTGTCAGAGATCTTTCAAAACGTGACTCTTCTTTTGCTCTTTCCATGCTTTCGAATTCAGCATTTACTCTTTCTAGCTCATCGTAAGTTACAAAGTTAATTAACCCACCAGCATATGGACCAGTTGTAAATCTTAGACGGTATCCATTTTCACCATTTCTAGCAAATACTCCGTGTGAAAGTTGTCCCTGAAGTTCAACTTCAAATGCACTTCCATCTTTAAGTTTAATATCACCAAGTACTTCATTAATATCTTTATCGAATACGTTGAAGTAAAGACCTTGAACACCATTTGGTCCAACTGTAACACTTCCTTCAATCTTATCTTCACCACGAATTAGCTCGTTATTTAATTGAGGAAGAACTACTCTTTCGATAATAAATTCTTTTCTCTCATTTTCATTAATCATTGCTGCTTCTTCTAAAGCTTCATCAACAATAACATCTTGAGTAGCTACTTCATTATTTGCTTCTAAAACTCTTCTTGCTTCAATTAATTCAAATCCATCTTCATAAGCTCTAAAGATTGAGATATTTTTATTATTCTCGTGTAGGAAAGAAACATCAAAAGTGTACTCATTATTATCGTTAAGTTGAACTAGACCAGTTCCAATTAACTTCATATCAACTACTCTTTTAGAGTTTGCTTTCTTCTCATTAAAAATTTCATTTCCTTCGTGATTCTCTACTCTTACAATTTCCCATTTACCGTCGATAATTTGTGCATACTCTGCAACAGGTAAGTATTGTACAGATACTTTTTCACGATCAGATGAAGCTACGATACGATCAACGCTCTCATCAACTCTCTTTTCAAAAGAAATATCTTTCTGTTGCATAAATGAGTTATCAGTTACTGAAATCCCTTGATAGATACCACCGAATACAAGGAATGATCCTGATAGTACTGATGCGATAATGAATTTCTTGTAAATAGCTGTTGCTTTCATACAGTGCTCCTAAAACCTATATGCATATATAGAAGCAACACTCATGCCAAATTGAACAAATACGTATATTTGCTAACTTACTGAAAACGCGTTCGTATTTAATGGAATTTATTGAATTGTTTAGGTATTAGACTGTTAAACTTTTAACACTGTAGAAAAAGTAAACACACCCCAGGGGTGTGCCTACTCTAATATGAATAAGAATTAATCAACTTGGAAAGTCTTCTTCTCATAGTCACTATGAGAAGCTCTAAAGCGCTTTAGAGCGACTACAATAAGCTCTTCAAGCTCAATCCCAGTATTCTGAGACATTAACTCAAAAGAGGTAACAACGTTTTCTTCGATCATAACTTTAAGCTCTTTAAGGTTGCCTTGGTTATGCGTTTGATCTTTCATTTAAAACTCCTACTTTACGACCTTCAAGGCGCCCATTTTTCTTAGATTTACTAATGCTTGGGTGACTTCAAAATCAAATAATTCGCAATTGCTATAAATATCTTTAACCTTGCTGTATTCAGCTATAGTTTTTAATAGTAAAAATTCATTTGCACCAGTCTTTTTTCCATTTTTTATGAACACAGGATTGATCAAAATGTGAATATTTTCTGGTGGACGAAGGGACTTAGCCTTTAAATGCTGAGAATAAGCATTTTCAATATTCGACTTTAACTCACTAAATTTTAGTTTGAATTCGTAGTCACTCTCAGAAACAACTTCTGGCTCGGCCACAAGAGTGAACTCCTCGATATGATCCATTTCAAAAATTACTAACGAGTATAAGGCCTTAAGGCCTGTCTTCTTAGAAAACTGGGCCGCAACAACAATTCCCTCGCTAATATATATAACGCCTAGGAACTGACGATCGGCCCTTTTAAGAATATTGATTCTGCCTGTGAAATTAAAAGAGCATTGCTCCTCTATTTTCTGTATGATGGACATTTTCTACCTTTTGAAAATTTTTGAGAAAAAACCTTTCCCCTCACCATCATTATTTTCTATTTCAATGATCTTTTTTGCAATACCGGAATATGCTTTCCATACTGGTCTACTTTCGTATGAATTATTAGACATGTAAGGCACACCATTATCGCAAGATTCACGTAAAGCAATTTCAATAGGGATTTCACCTAAGAATGGATAACCAAGCTCATTTGCGATATCAGCTCCACCCTTTTCACCGAAAATATAGTATTTCTTCCCAGGCATATCATCTGGTGCGAAGTAGCTCATATTTTCAATAAGACCTAAAACAGGAATATTGACCTGTTCAAACATATTGAAGCCTTTTCTAGAATCAAGTAGAGCAACATCCTGTGGTGTTGATACACCAACAATCCCACTTAGATTTAAAGTTTGAGCAATTGATAACTGAACATCACCAGTTCCTGGAGGCAGATCTAATACTAGGTAATCAAGCTCACCCCAATCAACATCAAAAAGAAATTGATTTAGAACCCCTCCAAGCATAGGCCCACGCCAGATTACAGCGTCTTTTTCTTCAATGAATAAACCGAAGCTAATGAATTTAATTCCATGTGCTTCTATAGGGGCAATTTTCTTATCATCAGTTGCAAGAGGCTTCGCATCTCTTTGACCCAGAAGCATCGGAATAGATGGCCCATAAATATCGGCATCTAGTAGACCTACTTTCTTTCCTTGGTTTTTAAGAGATAGAGCTAAGTTTACAGAAACTGTACTTTTCCCAACACCACCCTTTCCAGATGAAACAGCGATAATCTTCTTCACGCCCGGAATATCACGTTTTTGAGGTGCAGCCTTAGCGTGACCGACTTCTAACTTCGCACCTTGTTGTTGAGGCTTTTGCTGTTGCTGAGCTGGCATTTCTTGGGTAGAAATAGTTTTAATGAAGAGGTCATCTTCACTAACAATAGCTGAAAGAGAATTAACAATTGAATCCTCAATATCTCGTTTTTGTGCAGGAGTAATGCCATCACGATTATAAACAATCGTAAGCTTCTTATCTTCGATTGCAATATCCTTGAAACGATTCTCATCTAATAGGGATTTTCCAGTGTTTGGGTTATTAACCTCAACTAATTTACTTTTAACTATTTCAATATTTAGCATACTAATTCTCTCAGTTTTTTATCGTTTTATGCGTGAATTCTATTAAATATTGGGCACTTATTCAATGAGTAAAGCAAATTTTTGCCCTACAACAAAATTCATAAGATGTTATAATTACTAAAGAAACTAAATTAAAGTTTGGAGAAATTGTGTCTAAGCCATATAAGCGTTCCATAATCATAGTCGACTCTAAATTTCAGCTGAGATTCAGTGCATTAATTTGTATTGTAATTCTAGTACTAAGTGCATTCTATCCACTTGTTATTTACCAAGTGCTAACTAATATTTCAGAAAAATTTCCACAATCTGCTGAGCATATTGCAACAATGAAGAGTGATCTTTTAAACTTTCTCATTTTATGCCAAGCATTTTTTGGGATCCTCATCTTTGTAGTTTGTATTTTCTTTACTCACAAAGTTGCAGGCCCACTTTATAAATTAAAACAATATCTTGCTGGACTAAGACACACAGGGTTTGAAAGAAAGCTTTCATTTAGAGAAGGTGATTACTTTCAAGATGTCGCAGATGAAGTTAATTTAACAGTTGAGTACTTCCAAACTCATTTTAAGGAAGACACTGTTTATATTGATGAAATCTGTAACTATTTAAAGAACCTACAACAAGTTGTACCTGACGATAAAAAATTAATCTTAAGTGATGTAGTCACTAAGTTAAAAAGTATGGAAGGTCGTTTCAATGAGTTTATTGGGTAAGAAGTTTATTCTTTTATCGTTAACGGCAAGCTTGTCATTTACAAGCTTTGCTAAAGATTCTCGTTCTCTTAAAGACAAAGAGCTTACAGCTGCACGTCACATCTCAGAAATTGAACGCATTTTAAAAAGAAAGAAATTACCTAATCATAAAATCAATAATGCAATTAAGGCCATTAAAGATGGTGGTATCTTTAAAAATTATCTCACTCACTTGGAGTTTTTAAGTGATCTAAAAACATCACTAAAAAAAGATAAGTATTTTTCATGTAATATTAAAAGTCACAGAACAAATCGCGTTGAGGATGAATTTGTTTCAAATATTAGAAATTACTGTTTTCACACTGTTAATTATTTAATTAACGATAAGTATTACAATGATATTATTGCTGATGATGAAAACTTCTCTAAGGCCATTCAATATCTTGCAACATCTCGAAACTCACTTTTCATTAGTAAACTAGAAGAAGTTGATAAAGAATCTAAAATTTATCAACATATTAAAAAACAGCTTATCGAAATAACTTTGATCAATGGGCTAAAGATTGATTCTAAGCTTTATTCACATATAGATTTTGATAAAGATATCACTCTTTTATTCCAAAATAATCTACATAGAATTAAGAAGAACAAATTAACCATTACGAACGAATTTATAAAACAATATCGCCAATTAAAAAATCTAGTAAAAAATAATGAGAAAAAGAAAGCAAATATCAATGAACAACTTTCAAAGTTTTTAACTTTTGAAAAGGCCAATGAAGACTATATTTATAAAAAGTCTTCATGGAAACGTGTTCGCTATATTGGAAAACTCCTTTTAAATAATGATGATATTGCCAATGCCAATCGTTACTTTGCTCGCTCATATGAGATTAGTTATGATGATGAATCAAAAAATGAATCACTCTTCCTTCTACTTTGGAATTCAATAAAAAATGAAAACTATAAGGAAAGTATCGTAACAGTACAAAACTATAAATTAATAGATGAGTTTTCCAATCTATACACTAAGACAAAATTTTGGATTGCTTATAGTTATATGAAAGATGGGAATGAATCCCTTGCAAAACACTTATTCAAATTAATGATTAATGGAAACCCATTAAGCTTCTATTCAATTATTGCCCAGGACTATCTTCCTGAGTTTGATAAGAGTTATGTTAAATCACTTTATTTCCATAAGAATACAGTTAATCTTCCCAAACTAGAATTAGCGGACTTCACCCAGGCCAAACAAAGAAATATTAAGGAATCAAATATTTGGCATGAGTTAAAATTTGTCGGAAAGGTTGATAAATTAATTTATGAATTTATCCGTTTCAATCCTGAAACTGATATTATCAATAGGGCCAAGTTAGACTCTCTTCCATTAGAAGAACAACGTGTGGCTATATTTAATTACTTTCTTCATCATTTCAAAGAAAGTGGTGATTTTTTATCGAGTTTCAAACTCGTCTCAAGGACAATTGACTTAAATCTCATAAGGCCTTCAAAAATTGATATTACGACTCTCTTTCCGGTTCTACATCTTGATAAGATTAAAGATGTAAATGCTGAAATTGACCCGCTTCTAGTTTTATCGATTATCAGACAAGAAAGCGCATTCAATCCAAACGCACGTTCAGCAGTAGGCGCACTAGGACTAATGCAACTTATGCCAGCTACGGCAAGACAGATGACTAATTTTAGAAAAACAGACGAGATCTTAATTCCACATAGAAATATCGATGCTGGTGTACGCTACTTCAAATCTCTACTTAATAAGTTTGATGGAAATATAATCTATGCATTATCTTCATATAATGCAGGTCCACACAAGGTAACAAAGTGGGCAAAGAATCTTATGGATGTAGAAGATCCTATTTTTCAAATTGAACAAATTCCATATAAAGAAACGAGACTGTACGTGAAGCTAATCTATCGTAATTTCTTCTTCTATAATTTAATGAAGGATAATTATATTTTAGAAAAAAGTGTGGCATCGACATTTAATGCCTTTCCTAAGAAGGAAGCGAAACGAGAAATATCATCTCAATTATAGAAATAAAAAAGGCTTCCTTTTGGAAGCCTTTTTTGTAAATTATTCTCAAATAAGTTTGCGCTGAGGAAACATAAATGAGCTAAAGCTCATTTAGTTTAGTACAGTCATCATTACAAGCGACTGCGCTAGCACCGCAGCCAATAGATTGCCTTTGGGCAATCAATGCTGCGGATGCTTAAACATTAAAACGGAAATGAATAATATCACCGTCTTTTACGATGTACTCTTTACCTTCCATACGAAGCTTTCCAGCTTCCTTAACCTTCGCCTCTGATCCATTAGCAATTAAGTCATCATAGTGATAAATCTCTGCCTTAATGAATCCTCTTTCAAAGTCTGAGTGAATTACACCTGCAGCTTCAGGAGCTTTAGCTCCTTCTTTGAAAGTCCAAGCACGAACTTCTTTAACACCGGCCGTAAAATATGTACGAAGACCAAGCATATTATATGCTTCATGAGTAAGCGTTTCTAAACCAGAAATTTCAATTCCAGCAGCTTCCATAAAGTCTTTCTTATCTGCTTCATCTTCTAGTGCCGCAATTTCAGACTCTAGCTTTCCACAAATCTTAATTGCACGAGAACCTTCTTTCTGTGCAAATTCTTTTACTGCTTTTACATAGTCATTATCTTCATCAACACTCTCTTCATCTACGTTACATAGATAAAGAGTTGGCTTAAGAGTAATTAGGTTAAGATCACGAGTTAACTCGATATCTTCCTTATCCATCTCAAGAGTACGTGCAGCAAAACCTTGCTCTAAATGAGCAGTAAGTTTTTCTAGAACAGGTACAAGCATCTTTGCTTTTGATGCAATTTCTTTATTTTGGTTTTTCATTAACTTAGGAAGGTTTGCTTGCTTTCTTTGAACAACTTCAAGGTCAGCTAGAGCAAGTTCCATATTAATTGTTTCAATATCATCAACTGGATTAACTTCACCGTGAACGTGGATAACATTAGTGTCATCAAAACAACGTACAACGTGAACAATTGCATTTACTTGACGAATATTTCCAAGGAATTGGTTACCAAGACCTTCACCTTTTGAAGCACCCTTTACAAGACCTGCAATATCAACAAATTCAACAATAGTTGGAATAACTTTTTGTGGCCCAATGATTTCCGCAATTTTTTGCATACGAATATCACCAACGTTTACAATCCCAATATTTGGTTCGATTGTACAAAATGGAAAGTTAGCTGCTTCAGCTGGAGCCGAAGTTAGAGCCTGAAAAATCGTTGATTTACCAACGTTTGGAAGTCCTACAATCCCACAATTTAGGGCCATTATTTTCTCCTGATATCTATTTACTTAAATCTAGTAATTGTTTCTTTTTATATCTTTGAATCGCTGTTTTAAAGCCACTTTTTACATAACATTCAACGGCTTTTGAAGCTTTTTCTAAGTAATCGTCAATAAAGTCAGCCTCCGAACCAAAATAGCGGCCCAAAACCCAATCAGATACACTTCCATGTTGTGGACGTCCAATCCCCATACGTAAGCGCTTAAAATTGTTATGACCTAATTGTCCTGCAATTGACTTAAGACCATTGTGACCCGCAAGGCCACCACCATCTTTAAAGGCAATAGTTCCCCACGGTAAATCTAATTCATCGTGAATAACTAAAATATTTTCTGGTTCGATTTTGAAGTATTGAGCAAAAGGAATAACACTCTCACCACTTAGATTCATATAAGTTTGAGGCATTAACACGTAGAACTTATCTTCATCCGTTTCAAACGAAGACCAAATTCCTTTAAATTTCTCTTTAAAAGGCAAGTCCTTGATTGGCTTGATAAAATTCATTACGTCCCAGCCAATATTATGTCTGGTACCTTTATATTCTGAACCTGGATTTCCAAGTCCAACAATTAAATAATTCATAGGTTACCCGTTTATAAAAATAATGAACTAACTGAGTCGTTATTAAACGTGCGATGAATCGACTTGGCCAATATTTCAGCGGCCGAGACAGAAATTATTTTTCCACTCTCACGCGCCTCTTTACTCAGAGGAATTGTATTTGTCACAAGAACCTTATTTAAAGATTCTGCTTTATTGATGCGCTCAATAGCAGGCCCAGAAAATACAGGGTGCGTAGCACATGCCACAACACTTCTTGCACCATTATCTTTTAGAGCATTACAAGCTTCGATAAGTGTTCCTGCAGTATCAATCATATCATCTAAGATGATACAGTCCTTACCGTTTACATCACCCACAATATTCATGGCCTTTGCAACGTTCTTTCCCGTACGACGCTTATCGATCATAGCGATATCGCACTTACACTTTTTAGCGTAATGGCGAGCACGCTCAACTCCACCAGCATCTGGTGAAACGAAGATCGTATTTTCTGTCACAAGTTCTCTTTTAATATGACTAAGAAGAACAGGAGAAGCAAAAATATTATCGAATGGAATATTAAAGAAACCTTGAACCTGTCCAGAGTGAAGGTCCATTGTAATAACACGACTAGCGCCTGCAACTGTAATAAGATCGGCAACCAGCTTTGCTGAAATAGGAGTTCTCGGCGATGCCTTTCTATCCTGACGACAGTATCCGTAATGAGGAATAACTGCTGTAATCGAAGACGCTGACGCTCTCTTAAGAGCATCGATCATAATCAGAAGCTCCATTAAATTATCATTTACCGGCGCACATGTTGATTGAATAATGAAGACATCAGCACCACGAACGTTTTGTTCGATTTCACAAAATGTTTCACCATTGGCAAATTTAATAACTTGGGGGTCAACTAACGGAACATCTAAGATTTTCGAGATATCGGAAGAAAGCTTTGGATTTGACGTGCCTGATACGAGAACGATCCTTTTCATGATCTTATTCCTTTCTCTGATCCGTGAGAAAATGGCTGGGGTAGAAGGACTCGAACCTTCGAATGGCAGAATCAAAATCTGCTGACTTAGCCACTTGTCGATACCCCAGCAATGTAGATTTGTATGTAATATATAAGCTAGTTTCTTATTTTTGACAAGAAATTTTTAAATTTGCCTACTTATTCGCATGCCAAAGACGCAATTCGTTGGCCTGAATACAGAATAATCTCCTGATAAAGTCTGAAAGCTGTCGTACTTCCGTATAATCTTAAACCTTTCTTATTTGTACGAACACCTTCATAACCGACCCAGATCGTAAAAAGATCATGTCCATCATAACCGACAAAGAGATTATCAAAACCATTATTTGATGTTCCTGTTTTCCCGAAGAAATGTTGTTGCTTAAGCGCTGGTTTTACCATTCTTCTAATTGTCGTTTGATTTGGATCTGCAAGAGACTCGTACACTCCGGCCCCTACTCGACATTGCGCAAGCATAAAGTCTTCATATAATTGATAGAGCTCATCAACTGATAATTCAATGGCACCAAGAAGCTGGGCAGGATATTGGGCCAACGGTGTTTTAAGATGTTTAATCTTATCCTTCAATATAACTTCAACTTTTTCAAAACCAATATCATGGGCCAGTCTAACAACTGGATTGTTTAAGGACTCTTGTAAAGCTTGAGAAATAGGGTACTCACTCGCAGAAGGTGTATGAGATTCCGAGGGTGTCCACTTTCCACTAACAAGATCTAAAGTTATCGGCTCCGTTGAAACTAAATCATCTATTTTATGGCCCTGCTCAAGGTATATTTGAAACAGGATTGGCTTTAGTGTTGAACCTACACCATGACGTTCCTCTTTGAAGGCCTTATCAACATTTCTTTCAAATTTAGAATAGTAGAAACTTTTATGCTTTGGATTTCCAAAAGCAATTTTAACCGCCAAGTTCTCTTCGATCCCTTTCAGATCTCTTAAAAGATTTTTAGAAGCTAAGACTGTTTTAAAAAATCGAAATTCACTAAGCATTGGATCTTTATTAACTCGAGTCGATGTCAAATATATCGCTTCATAAAATGAGTCATCTTGAAAAACAGATAATTGTTTTTTCCAATTTTCCCACTTCTCATCAGACCACTGATAATCTGTGTTTTGATCAAAAAGATCTAAGCTTTGTAATTTATTAAAAATAAAATCAGCACGCCCTCTAAGACGATCTGTACGATAGATAGGATGATAATAACTTGGCCCTTTTAACATTGAGACCAATATAGCTGATTCATAAGGATCTAACTCAGAAATAGGTTTATTAAAATATAAAACAGCTGCTGTGTTCACACCTTTTATTCTAATTCCACCAAGACTTCCCCAATACACTTCGTTGAAATAAGCTTCTAGAATTGCTGACTTATCGAATTTAAAATCAATATAAACGGCCAGGATAGCTTCTTTAATCTTTCTGCTAAATGACTTCTCATTTGTAAAATAGATATTCTTTACTAGTTGTTGTGTCAGTGTTGATCCACCTTGTACAAGAGCACCAGCTTTAATATCTGCAATTATCGCACGAATGATAGAAATATAATCAATACCTATGTGATCAAGAAAACGAAAATCTTCAATACCAATAAGACCTTTAGATAAGATAATAGGAATATTATAAAAGTTAATTTTATATTGAAGACAGCGGTTGTAATTACAATCATTACTTCTAATAGAATTTAACTCGAAGCTTTCTTTCACACTTAGAATTGACCTCTTTTCATCGTCAAACTTCTCAAAAAAGACAGAGTTAAATCTCTCATCACGTGAATTGGCCTTAAAAAATAAGAAGTCACGTTTCTTAACAAAACTTCCCTCTTCAAAAAGAATGGTTTTCGAATTCGTATCAGGTGTTTTAGGAGTAATAATTCGAGTTAAGTCTGCGTCATTGATTGTATTTATGGAATAAATGACACACAAGCCAAATAATCCAACCATCAAGAATAATAATATCTTTATTCGTTTATTAAGCACCTTTGAATACACCTATTTTTTTGACGTTATATAAAGTCATCTTATATTATTTCAGTACAATTTTGTTAAATTATAAAAGGAATAACAACTTATGTTAAACAACTTAAATAAGGCCGCAATTCTTGCCACTTTAGCTACTTCTACTCTGGCACTACCAATTGACTGGCATGGTGAACTACAAACAGACCTACATTCTTTAGGTGATTATAATCGTTCAGTTCAGCAAGGTGCTGGACCACTTGATAATGGTGACCAAGCATTTGATATGACAGATGCTGATCCTGACTCATCAAACTTTCAAACTTATATTTTTAAGCTTCAGCCAACAATCATTGTAAATGACTCAACAACGATTAATGCTGAACTAACTTCAGGTTATGGATACGGTGGAAATTTTGGTGATTCTTCAAATGATGGAAGAACAAAGACTCAAGATCCATTAAACTCATATGCAAATGCTCGCTACTCTTTCAATACAGTAACAAGTAATCCTGTGAACCTAACTCAGGCCAATGCAGTATTTTATTCTGATACAGCAACTTATACAGTAGGTCGCCAAAAGTTTAACTGGGGTATGGGTGCAATTTATAATGATGGAAATGCTCCAGGATCAAGATTTGCTTCAATGAGAGATGGGATTACAATTGATTTCAAGATCGGTAACTTTAAGTTCTCTCCTTACTACTCAAAAATCAAAGCAAATAACCTTACAAAAACTGGTCGTGTAAAAGAGATGGGGATTTCATTACTTTATGAAAACCTAGACAAGGAATTCACTTTCGGAGCTCTTTACAACAAGAACACTTCTGGAGCTGCATCTGGAATTGAAACTGATGTAGATGGTGATACATCTCTAACTGATCTTGGTGCAACTAGTGTAACAATGATCGACCTTTACCTTAAGAAGACTTTCGGCAAATACACTGTTGAAGCAGAAATTCCATTAATGACTGGTGATATGGGTGAAATCTACCCTGGTGTTACAGATACTGAAGTTGATGCAAAAGCATTCCTACTTAATAACACTTATAAGTTAAACACAAATCACTCATTTCATCTTGATTTTGGTATGGTTTCAGGTTCAGATGCAGATAACCAAACTTATGGAGCAATGTATCTTAACCCTAACTTTCAAATTGCAAATATCATGTTTCGCTATAACTTAGCGGCCATTGCAAATACTGATCTAAACGTATTTAATTCGGGTATTGCAAATACTTCTTATGCAAAATTTGCTCACAGATATGATTCAGGAACTTGGTCTTGGACTAACTCTGTTGTTTGGGCAAAAGCCGATAAAGTTGCTGAAGCTGGTTCAGATGCAATTAACCATGAGAAGAACAAGAGATTTACTGCGGCAGCAGATCAAGCAGATGATCTAGGATTTGAAATTGATTCAAACTTCTCTTACAAGTGGAATACTTCAGTAACACTAAATGCAAACCTAGGTTATTTCTTCGTTGGCGACTACTACGCATTCTCAAATACTGCGACTCCTAACGAAACAAATGATACTTACCTAATTTATCTTGGTGCAGATATTAAGTTTTAAGAAATAAAAAAGGCTTCCGATTGGAAGCCTTTTTTTTATCGATATGGATTAGTCCATGTTGAACTGCTAGGTGTTCTTTGTTGTGGTTGCATTAAGTTAAAATTATTATTCCAACCATTATTATTGTTAAAGTTTCCACCAGCGGCCCCATTGAAATCAAAATTCAATCCAGGAATACCAGAAGAATAAGAAGTGTCAGCTCCTGTCCATAAATCAAACGGACTACTCGCTGTTGCTCCTGCTAATTGGTTTTGCATAGCATTTAACTTGTAATTACTATAAAGACCATTAAAGCGACTTAGTATGCTTTTCTGCTCATTATAGGCAGCTCCGTATTTTGCATTATAAGATTGGTTATAATCTTGATAAGAGTTTTGCTTCCATGAACTATACTGGTTATAGATGTATGGAAGATAAGTACTTCTAACAGTCATACAATCTTCGTAGCTACCACCTGATGTACAATAACTACTAGCAAGATCTTGAGCATACTGTTGGATGTAATCATCATAAGCATTTAGCTTAGTCATATAATTTTGACGATCTTTAGAAGCTCTTTGTTGAATACCTTTAAGAATTTGCTGACGTCTCTTAATTGGAGAATTGTCACCGGCCCTGATTAGAGCTTCGTCACCCCAATCAGCAAGCGTACCTTGCTTAAGACGAGCAATACTTCTCTCACTATTATTTTCAGCTTCTTCAACATTTCTTTTATTAGTCCCTTCAAGTTTTACATGTGAAAACTCTTGAGCAAGAATAATTCCAGATAAAATCTTTCTACCTGAAGTTTGCATATTGCCTTCACGAAGTGCTTCAACAACTTTCTTATATTCAGCACCATTTTCATTTTGACGATTAAACTTAGCAATAACGTCATTAATCTTTTCAATTGATTCATTAATTTGATCTTTACGTCTTTCATCTGCCTCGCTATCACCTAGCTCTGCATATTCTTCCATTAAGTGCTTTAATTCTTCTTTCATAGCTGGAAGTAATTCTTTAGAAAACTTATTCATGTGATTTGCGTATTCCTGAAGAAGCTTCTTTCTCGCTTCTTTGCTTACACCAAACTTATCACCTTCTTTAACATCTTCAACAGAAGGAGAAATATCACTTTCAATTTGCTCCATTCTTGAAACCATTTGTTCAACTTCTTCATTGATAAGTTGATGTTGAATACCAGAAAGAATTCTAGTTAGATCATCATAGTTTCCACCTGAGTCACTTCTAAGCTTCTTAAGACTTTTCGAAATATCAGTAAGATTTTTTCCGTTACAAGCAGCAATAGCCTCTTCACGAAGTTCATATTCATTAGTTTTATTTGCCATTACTTTTTGTTCAGCAGGCTTTGCATAATCCATACAATTGAATGACGGATCACTAAAAGATGTATGTTGCGCAACATTTGCTAATCCAAACGGCATATCATTTTTATAATCGAAATCTTTATTCGTAGAGGCGATAACTAATTCAGAATTTCTATTAGTATCAATATCAGGAAGATCTGTATCAAGTGTTACAGGTGATGCAAGATAACCTTTTTCTCTTAGTTTATCGACAGTATAAAATGAAGAGTCTCCACCAGCTAAGTGGGCCATACATTTTTCATATTCTTTTTCGATTGATTGAGTACCAGCAGGATATTGGCTAGAATCAATTTTCACATTGAACTTCAAGTAAACATTATTATCAACAGGGTTTGTAATAGCTTGCGCACTTATGTCTTTAATACACGCTGAAACTCTAGTTGGTAGATTTACCAATATTTTTCCATTTGCAATTGTATAACTTGGAGTATCTCCTAAAAGGAGTGTTTTCATAAACCCATATGAAACCGCATCATCTCTACGACATTCAATCGTTGTTGACTGACTCGATGATGAAACTGTAACTGTTCCGGCCGTTGATTGATTTGTACTACGAGTTCCACTTGAACCCATTCCTGAAAATACTACCTTGGCCTGTGTAGAAGCCAGAGCTAGTGTACAAATTAAAAACTTTAATTGATTTGCCTTTTTCATATATTACCCTACTTAAAGTATCGCTTAAGTCATATCGGATAATTTTATAAATACTTAAAGGCTATTAGTTACTTGTCTGTAATTACAAATACTTAACTAGAATAATAAATTAATATTTTCCTGAATTTCTTGTCCCTCGATATTAACTTGAGTACCTTGTCTTTGTTGATTTCGCTCAAGATACTTTACGTATTCACGATTTCGATCGGCAATCGTCTTATTTGTCGAGTTTAGAAGATAGTATGTTGGTATTTCTATTTCGTAACGGTAATCAGATGTCGTAACTTCAATGTACTTTGGTAAAGTATACTGACCATTGTAAGTAACAAAACTTTTTGGAACAATTGAATAACTTCCATTATCTGTATTTAGATCTAAATAAATTAATTGATGGTTTTCATTTTTAAACTCACCTTTGATATTATCAAGCTGAATTGCCCAAACAAATTCTCTATTGCGTTTAACAAGTTTTAAATTATTACTTCCCTTATATAAAGAAGAGTTCATGATACTTTTTAACTGTGCTTGTTTTTGATCATTATCAGACTCAAGTGGTGACACAGGGGCTTCGCCAACAGACTCTTCATACTCTTTGGCTTTTTTCTCATAGTCTTTCTTTTTAACAAGAAACGTTTTGTAATCTTCAATTAAAGAAGCCTTTTCCTTATTAATCAAATCAGAGTTAGATTTATAACTTGGCTCTATTGCCTTAAAAACTTTATTAAAACCAAATGAACTATTGAATGTGTAGCTAAGGATTGAACTTTGAAGAATATCTTTTGTCGTGTCTTTACCAAACAGACTATCAAGATTTTCATATGCAGTTACATTAGAAACCCCCGATACTTGATAAGAAGAATCATCATATCTAATAACTAAAGATTTCTTATAATCTTTTTCGTTTTCTGCAGTAATAAACATGTATTTAAAATAATTCGTAACCACATTTTCACTCGTTGCAAATTCTTCATCTGCTGCGACTCGTTTTACAACAACGTGAGCAACAACTAGTTCTTTATCTAATTCCTTATTTGAAGAGTTTCTCATTAATCCTTCTAAAGATGGAATTGCTGCGAAAACATTTAAACTTAATACAGTTGCCAATATAGTTATTACTTTCATAAATCTCCTAAATTACCACCTTATAATACCAAAAAATATTCTCGTCGTAACAACTAAAACATTGAGTATTTTAGTCAATCACTAATAAATGACGAATTTCGAAAATATGATTATAATTAGACTATAAATAAGGATATTACATGACTAAAATACTTTCATTAATTGTAACTTTATTAGTAATTCAATTTAATACATCTGCAAAAATAATGGACTATAAAACAACACGATTAAAGTCCACAGGTGGAGCTGGTGTTGCTTCTTTATTAATGGATGAAGCTACAGTATTAAATCCTGCACCAATAGCCTTTTTCAATATGTCTTCATTATATCTTGAACAAACAAAAGCAGATAATACCGATATGAACGACTCCCCTCTAGGAGACTCAACTAATTACGCAGTTATTGCTTCTGATAGTTCAAAAGCTCTAAAGGGCTCAATCTCTTATGTAAAAGCAAAGAGTGGAGATGAAAACTATAAACAACTCTCGACTTCTTTCGCCTCTACTATCGGTCGAAAGTCTGCACTAGGTTTCACATACCAGGATATGAAACGTGAAGATGTATATCTAGGAGTGAAGGAAAAGATTGAGTATCAACAATTAAATATTGGTGTTTTCCACGCTATTACACAAAACTTTTCACTTGGACTTGTAGCAATGGATCCATTTGAAAAATCTCCAAATAACACGAAAGCAGTGCTTGGTATGCAATACCAGTTTCAACAATACATCTCACTTATGCTTGATGCTGGTGCAAACTATAATGAGGAGATCTCAGAGCATTCTCTTTGGCGCGCGGCAATTCAATTCAAAGTACTTAGTGACTTTTACTTACGTGCAGGAATGTATGACGATAAAATTGCAATGGAGTCTGGATCAGGTTTTGGCTTAAGCTGGATTCAACCAAAACTTACACTAAATTTCGCGATTAGAAATATTAGTTTAGAAGATTCAATTGAGCTAAAACAAGTAGCACAAGACATCAAAGAAACATCTTTTTCCGTATCATATCGCTTCTAGGGGTAAAATAATGGCAACAAAGAAGCCCCAAAACAAACCTAAAGATGGTGATGAAGAGCTTAATGAAGGTGTTAAGAATGCTTATACTGAGCGTTTGAAAACTTTAAAACAAGCTCTCGACTTTGTTGCAAAAAATGATATTCCACACAGTGTAGAGAAATTTAATCATTATCTTGGGATTTTAGCAGCATATAATCGAACAACTGAAAGGCATCTAACTCCAAAGATGTTTGATCCTCAAAAGGATATTTCTGAACTACTTTTGATAAGCCAAGCTTATTGGAATCTTGCTAAGTCATATGATAAAAGCCCGAAACTTCGCGGTGAATCTCTTCGATGTCTACAGCAATTTATTGCATTTTCTATTGGATACAAATATCAACATGCAAATGCTCAAATCGTTAGGAAATTTTTAAGATCAGGACAGGCCCATAATAAGAAGGCCTTTCAGCAGGCATATGATAAGATTAATGTACGTTCAAAAAATTGTTATTTAGCTACTCATGCATATCCACATAATGAAGATCTACTTGATACACTTAGAGGATTGAAGCCAGGATTAGCAAGTTATAAACTTGGACAAGTCTTCATTAATCGTTACTATGAAGTATCACCACATATAGTTAGCTTATTTCAAAAGAATAAAACTTTAGATTTCACTTTTAATAAGTTATTAATTAAACCTCTAATTTATTTAATTTATAAAATCGTAAAATGAGCGTAGTAAGAAACTTAATTACAAGAGAATGGCTAAAATTTTTTGCTGCTTCGGCAGTTGTTCTTCTCCTATTGCTTTCTTTGGGAAATTTAATTACTGGATTTTTACGCGAAAATATTACAGCTAAAGAAGTACTACTAAGTTATTTCATCCAACTTCCTAGTTTTCTCATAAAGGTAATTCCAATTTCATGTCTGATAGGAAGTTTATTTTCAATCAATAAACTAAAAAGTAGAAATGAACTGGTTGCAATTTTTGCTGGTGGATACTCTCGTCAGAATTACTTGAAAGATATACTGCTAACATCGATCTATATTGCAATTTTTCAATTTATTCTAAGTGCTTACATTAGTCCTTATATTAACTCGAGAAGATTTAGTATCTTAGACAGTCCAGATGAAAAATTTAGAGTTTTCAAAAAGAAAGGACTTTCATCATCAACAATTAAATCAGGAAAGATTTGGTACAAGTCACCTAAATACTACTTTGCATTTTCAAGCTTTGATAAGAAAACCAATACTTTAAACGAGGTAACGATTTATCACTATAGTGAAAATCGTGAACTTACGAAAATTGATACTTATAAAATGTTAAGTTATGACTCTCGAACTGAGAGATGGTGGCCAACAAATGGAACTAGTTTTGACGAGCTTGAAACGCCATCATTTCCAAAAATTGGAATCGAAGAATTACCAATCACCTTGAATGAAAGTATTGAAGAGTTCGCTAAAATTGAAGCAGATATCTCAACACTCACATTTTTAAGACTTTATGATTATATTTCTCAGCTAAATAATAATGGAATCAATGTAAACGAATATCTTGTTATGTTCTACATGCATATTTCGGAAGGACTAATTTGCATTATCTTTGCCTTAATTGCGGCCACGAGTATATTCAATCCAAATAGACGTAATAGTTCGTTTGGTCGAAGCGTTGCATTTATTTTTGCGTTCACAATTATGTATTGGCTAGTTCAATCATATTTTATTGAGCTAGGTAAAAACTTGAAAATTAGTCCGTTCTTAGCAACATTCTCTGTTCCCTTTATATTCACCTTAGTCATCGGACTTATCTTCTTTAAAAACAGACGTTTAACGTAAATGAAAAATAGAGGAAAGCTGGACTTGTGCGCCGCACACATGTTATAAGAATTCCATGAATAAATCAGAAGAATTTTTAAAAGATTACACTCTAGAAGGTGAAAAACTAGAGATTTATACTTACCCTGCGCCTGTTCTTAAGAAGGTGGCATCTCCAGTTGAAAAGTTTGACGACGAGCTAAAGAAGCTTTGTAAGGATATGCTTTTTACAATGTACCATGCCCCTGGAATTGGTTTAGCTGCACCACAAATTGGTGTTTCAGATCGCATCTTTGTCATGGATATTGATTTTCATAGCAAAGAAATTACTCGTGCTGATGGTACAAAAGATCAAGAATTATCAAACTTCAATCCGAGAATTTTTATCAATCCTAAAATTGAAAAACTTCAGGGTGAAATTCTTTATGAAGAAGGATGCCTTTCAGTTCCTGGGATTTATGAAGAAGTAAAACGTTCAGAACAAATTCGAGTAACTTATCAAGATATCGAAGGTAATGAGCAAGTGCTAGAAGTTGATGGACTGCTATCAGTATGTATTCAACACGAAAATGATCACCTCGATGGAATTGTTTTTCTTGAAAGGCTTTCAACTCTTAAAAGAAACTTCTTAACGAAGAGATATATGAAAAGGGTTAAGGGTAGATAGTGAAAAAACTTAAGGCAGTTTTCTTTGGTACACCAGACTTCTCATGCCCAAGTTTAGAACTTCTGGCCAATCATCCACAAATTGATCTGAAACTTGTCATTAGTATGCCAGATAGACCTGCAGGAAGAGGACAAAAACTTCAATCCCCTCCTGTTATTACTTATTGCAAAGAAAATAGAATCAATTTCTATCAAACAGAAAATATAAACAAGGATGAAGAGCTTCTTAAACTTTTAGATGAAGTTGATGCAGACTTTTATCTCGTATTAGCTTTTGCCCAATTCCTTGGATCAAAAGTTTTAAATAAACCTAAAATTGGTTGTTTCAATATCCACACTTCTCTCCTACCAAAATATAGAGGAGCAGCTCCTATTCAATACGCGCTTTTAAACGGTGATACTGAAACAGGTGTTTCAATTCAAAGAATGGTTAAGAAAATGGATGCGGGCGATATTGTCAAAGAATCAAAAATCAATATTGCTTTTGAAGAGACTGGTGGACAACTTTATACTCGTCTAAAGTTTGCAGCATCATTAACACTTAACGACTTCATCGTAGATATGTTAGATGACAAAGTGACTTCATATGAGCAAGATGAAGCAAAAGTAAGCTTTGCACCTACTCTAAAAAAAGAAGACGGCCATATTAAATTTAATGAATGTGACTTTAATACAATTCACAATCAAGTAAGAGCACTTAAACCTTGGCCAGGTACTTACTGCTTCTTGAATGAAAAACGTCTAAAAGTCATTGAAATTTCTAAATATGATAATTTGGGACTTCAAGCTGGTGAAGTTAAAGTTGCAGACAACAAGATCTTAGTTGGATGTAAAGACGCAACAATCAGACTAGATGTAATTCAACTTGAAGGTAAGAAAGCATGCCGTGATACAGATGCTGTCAACGGACTTACTAACAAATACGATAGTTTCAAAATTTCTTAACGATATTTGCTAAGGAGATTTAGATGCAAACAATCATCTCACCAAGCATTTTAGCAGCTGATTTTACAAACCTAATATCTGATATCTCAGTAATAGAAGATGTTAAGGATCTTTGGCTGCATTTAGATGTAATGGATGGTCACTTTGTACCAAATTTAACATTTGGAATTCCAGTGATTAAACAAATTAAGAAAATTACAAATATCCCGCTCGATGTACATTTAATGGTAACAAATCCAGCTTTTCATTTTGAAGCGTTAAAAGATTCAGGCATTGAGAATATAACTTATCACTACGAAATCGAATGTGATCATTTTGAAATGATCAAAAAATATCGCGATAACTACAAGAGTATTGGTCTTTCCCTAAAACCAGCAACAGATATTGAGTCAATACCTTTAGAACTGCTGAAGGAAATTGATTTATTACTTGTTATGTCAGTAGAGCCAGGATTTGGTGGCCAAAGCTTTATGCCAAACTCACTTGATAAAATTGCGTACCTTAAAAGAATGAAAGAAGAACATAACCTGAAATTACAAATCCAAGTCGATGGTGGAATCAACCAAGACACTGCAAAGCTTTGTCTTGATAAAGGTGCCCACAACCTCGTTGCTGGATCATATATTTTTGGCAAAGAAAAAAACCAATATCAAACACAAATAGAATCATTAAGATAAGAGACAGGAATAAAAAGATGAAAGAAATTATTATTGATGGACACAGCTTAAGCGTAGACGATATTTACGAAGTATCATTTGCAAAAAAAGATACTGTTAAAGTTAAACTAAGTGATATAGCTCGTGAAAATATGGTTAAGTCAAAAGCCTACGTACAAAATATTGTCGATAAAGCAAAGCCTGTTTATGGAATTAACACTGGTTTTGGTGCTTTATCAGATAAGTATATTGAAAAGGAAGACCTAGCTCAACTTCAAGTAAACTTAATTCGCTCACACTGTACTGGTGTAGGAAAACCTTTTTCAAAAGAAATCACAAAAGCAATCATGCTTCTTAGAGCAAATTGTCTTGCATCAGGTTTTTCTGGTGTCTCAATTGAAGCTGTCGATATGTTAATCGCATTTTTAAATAATGACATTATTCCAGTTGTTCCAGAAAAAGGTTCAGTTGGTGCATCAGGTGACCTTGCTCCATTATCACATATTGCACTTGCATTAATTGGAGAAGGAGAAGTTATATACGGTGGCAAAGAAGTTCGCTCAGACTTTGCTATTAGAGATATTGGGAAAGAGCCTGTAGTTCTTGGACCAAAAGATGGCCTTGCTCTTATAAATGGTACAGCTGTTATGGCGGCACTTGGTGCGCTAGCAATTAAGAAAACTGAAAACCTTGTTCGTATTGCTGATATTTGTGCAGCAACAACTCTTGATGGTGTTCGTGGAACACTTAGAGCATATGACCATAAAATTCATGGTTTAAAACCACACCCAGGTCAGCTTGCAAGTGCCATTAACGTAAATAATATTATCGCTGGAAGTGAAATTCTAGATTCACACGTTGATTGTGGAAAAGTTCAAGATCCATATTCTCTAAGATGTGTACCTCAGGTCCACGGTGCTTCTAGACAAACTCTTTCTCATGCAAAAGAAGTTTTAGGAATTGAACTTAATGCTGTTACAGATAATCCACTTATCTTTCTAGGTGAAGATGAAGTTATTTCAGGTGGAAACTTTCATGGTGAAGCAATCGCAATGGCCATGGATTATCTAGCAATTGGTGTAGCAGAACTTTGTAATATCAGTGAAAGACGTGTTGAGAAAATGATGAACCCAACTTTCTCTGATCTACCAGCTTTCTTAACTCCTGAATCAGGACTTAATAGTGGGTTAATGATTGCTCACGTTACAGCAGCAGCATTAACATCAGAAAATAAATACCTATGTCATCCTGCAAGTGTGGACTCTGTTCCAACTTCAACAGATAAAGAAGATCATGTTTCAATGGGTGTAACTTCAGGACGTAAGCTTCATGAAGTTATTGAGAATGCTACGAAATGTTTAGCAATTGAACTACTTTGTAACTCGCAAGCTATTGAATTTCATCGCCCTCTTAAATCTTCACCTGCAATTGAAGAGTTAATTTCACATATCAGAAAGTCTGTTGATAAAATTGTAGAAGATAGAGTTTTCTATCGCGATATCAATAATATCGAAGCTCTTATTGCAAATGGTGAATTACTACGTGCAGTTGAGAAGCATACAGGAAAATTACAATAATGATCATCTACAAGAATATTAACGAAATCCTAACTCTTGAAGCGGCCCAAAAAAAAGACGGCCGCAATCTTCTTGCTGAAGATATCTCAATACTTCAGCATGGTGCAATTGTATTTGAAGAAGATGAAATCGTATGGGTTGGAGATAGCGAAAATATTCCTGTAGAGTATCTAAAGAAAGCGAAGACAGTAAAAGACCTTGAAGGTTATGTTGTTACTCCCGAGTTAGTCGATTCACATACTCATTTAATTTTTGGTGGTAATCGTGCCAATGAATACCAAATGAGACTTAATGGTGCTGACTACGAAGAAATTGCTAAGGCCGGTGGTGGTATTGTTGCGACTTCAAATGGGACAAATAATACAAGTGATGAGCAACTTCTTGATAGTTGTCGAGAAAGAATCAAACGAATCGCTAGTTACGGTGTAGGTACAATTGAAGTAAAATCTGGTTATTCACTTTCATTTGAAGGTGAATTAAGAATGACTAAGTTAATTGCAAAACTAAAAGAAGAATTTGCACCTGATATACAAATCTTTAATACATTCATGCCTGCACATGCTCTTCCTAAGAGTTACGATTCAACACAAAAATACATGGATGAAATCGTAATTCCTTTACTTCATGAAGTAGCACCTCTTAATATTATTGATTGTGTTGATATCTTTCATGAGCAAGGCTATTTCGATTCTGAAGATGTGAAAAAACTTGCACTTGTTGCACAAGAGTACGGAATACCATTAAAGACTCATGCCGATGAATTTAATGATAATAAAGGGGCCATACTTGCTTGCGAACTAGGTGCTCTGAGTACGGATCACCTTCTATGTACAACCGAAGATGGAATTAAAAAGTTAGCTGAATCAAAAACAGTTGCAACAGTACTTCCTGGAACAGGAATTTTCTTAGGAAAACCTAAAGCTGATGCAAAGCAATTAGCAGATGGTGGGTGTAAGTTGGCAATTGCATCTGATTATAATCCAGGATCTTGCCATTGCGATAACCTACTACTATTAGCTTCAATTTGTGCACCAATGTACAAAATTAACATGACTCAAATGTGGGCCGGAATTACTTTAAATGCTGCTGCTGCAGTTGGAAAGTATGATCAAGGTGCAATCATAAAAAGATTTAAGCCTCGTTTTAGTATATTTAAAACAAATACGATTTCTGAAATTACTTATAATTGGGGACGAAATCTAGCGGTAGATAAGAATTCTATTTAAGCCATTCGCGAATTTTTTCTTTGAATTCTTCCGAATTGAAGTCTTTAGAACCCTTTGCAACTTCAACGACACGGCCATCTTTGTAAACAATAGAAACAGGGATGGCAGAGACCATAAATGCATCTGTTAACTTACCTTGACCATCTTTTACAACATCAAAGTTAACTTTATACTTTTTAACGACATCTTTAATTTTCTTAAGCTGCTTTTGACCTTCGTCTGAATTAATTGCAATGATCTTTAGCTTAGGGTCTTTGATCTCAGAACGTAGGCTAACTAAACTTGGAAATTCTTCAAGACATGGAGTACACCAACTTGCCCAAAAGTTCAGGATAACAACACCTTTAGAAAGTTCTTCTTTCTTAAAAGTTTTGCCTTCAGTTGATTTTAGATCTGGTCGAACGAGCATCGATTCATAATGTTGAATCTTTTTAACATCCACACCTGCAACTTTAGCAGTCGTAAAACTGTCATCAGTTACAAATAACGATCCTAAAACCAGTACACAAGCTACCAGAATGATCTTATATGGAAATTTTTTTCTTTGTATACTCAACTCTTAACCCCAGTTAGAATGGTATTATACACTTAATTAGGTAAGATTGCACTATGCAAAAAACACAAGACAAAGAGCTAGAGAAAAATATTCTTAATCAAGCTGGGCAAACCTTTGTCGAGTTCATCTTTTTACTTGTTATCTTAATCGGTCTATCGGTTTCACTTCTAAAGGGTAGTAACTCATTTTTAGCAAAACAATGGGAAATTGCTGTTAACAGCATCGTGCGTAATTACCCAGGCCACAACCCCGGTGTAAAATTAACTGAATAGCTTTTTACTATTATTTAACTCTTTATACTGGAGTAAAAATGTATATTTTATCATTAGACCAAGGTACTACTGGTACCACTGCTACTATTATCGACGCCAAAACTTTCAAATTTGTTGATAAAGAAAATCAAGAATTTAAACAGTACTTTCCTAACACTGGTTGGGTTGAACACGATCTTGATGAAATCTGGAAGAGCGTTAAGAGTACAGTTCAAACTGTTCTTAAAAGAAATAATATTGATCCAAATAACATTGCTTCTATTGGAATTACAAATCAACGTGAAACAACATGTGCATTCAATCGAAAAGGTGAAGCACTTGCAAAGGCCATTGTCTGGCAAGATCGTCGTACCGCAGATTTTTGCGATTCTATGAAGACACACGAAGACAGTTTTAGGAAAATCACTGGCCTGCCTCTCGACCCATATTTTTCTGGAACTAAGATTCATTGGTTATTAAATAATAATCAGTACGTAAAAGAAGCACATAAGAATCACGACCTTCGTTTTGGGACTATTGATACTTTCTTACTTTACCGTTTAACTAATGGTGACTCATTTAAAACAGATGTATCTAACGCTTCTAGAACTCTTCTGATGTCTTTAGATACATGTGACTGGGATACTAACCTTTGTGAAATTTTAGGCGTTGCTAAAAATGACTTACCAGAAATATGTGAATCAATATGTGATTTTGGAACAACAAAAGGTTTAGATTTTCTGCCAGATGGTATTTCAATAAATGGAATATTAGGTGATCAACAAGCTGCTTTATTTGGACAAGCATGTTTCACAAAAGGAACAGGAAAATGTACATATGGTACAGGTGCCTTCATGCTAGTTAACACTGGGGAAGAAAAGAAGTACTCTGAACATGGCCTATTAACTACTGTTGCCTATAAGTATCAAGGTAAGACATATTACGCTCTTGAAGGTTCATGTTATATAGCTGGAGCCTGTGTACAATGGTTACGTGACAATCTCCAAATTATCGATAATGCAGCTCAGACAGAAGATAAGGCGAATGCAGTCAAAGACTTAAATCAAATCAGAGATCTCATTCTTCTTCCATTTTTCACAGGAATTGGATCTCCATACTGGAAACCACATGCAAAAGCTGCATTAGTTGGAATGACTCGTGCAACTGACACTAACGATATCTGTCGAGCGGCCCTTGAAGGAATCGCTTTAAGTATCAATGATCTTATCAAAGCAATGAAAAGCGACATGGGTAGTAACCTCGAAGAATTTAAGGTTGATGGCGGTGCCGTAGCAAATAATCTTCTAATGCAAATCCAAGCCGATATTTCAGGAGTAAATGTTACAAGACCAAAAGTTATTGAAACAACTTCTTACGGAGCGGCCCTCGCGGCTGCAATTGGTGCAGGTCTTATGACAATCGATGATGTTAGTAAACAATGGGAAAAAGAATCATTCTTCGAATCTTCTTCAGCTAACAGCGAATACTTCGACTACAAGAAGAAACTTTGGGATAAATATATTCAAATTAATTTTTAAAATACTAGGGGCTAGTCCCCTAGTACTTTAAATATATCTGTAACTTTTCTTACGGGAATAATTTTCAATTTTGATTTTTGAGCAAAGTCTTTTGCTACTTTCGGTGAAGCAACCAACGTTTTATAATTAAGTTGTTCCATTTCTTTAATTCGCATTTCCATATGAGGAACAGTCCTAACTTCACCAGTAAGACCAACCTCCCCTAAAAAGACAGTATCTTTTGGAATTGGTTTTGATTTATAAGAACTTAGTAATGCTGCGATAATACTTAAGTCTGACTCACGTGTTGTAAGCTTCATGCTACCAACAACATTCACATAGATATCATTCATTCCCATTGGAATATTTGCATATTTTTCAATAATTGCAACCATCATTGCTACTCGATTATTATCTAGTCCCTGTGTCGTACGACGGCCACTACCAAATTTATTTTCTGCAACTAAGGCTTGAACTTCTACAAATAAAGGTCTTGTTCCTTCTTTGATACAAGTTAAACTTTTTCCAAAACTATCCTCTAGATCATCATCCAAGAAAAACTGTGATGGATTTTTTACTTCATTAAGCCCATCTTCTTGCATTTCAAAAATACCTACTTCATTTGTATTTCCAAAACGATTCTTGATTGCTCTAAGCATTCTATAATGACCAAATTGATCACCTTCAAAATAGATAACAGTATCCACCATATGCTCAAGAATCTTTGGCCCCGCAATAGCACCGTCTTTAGTAATATGACCTACGATAAAACAAGTAATCCCTGTAGCTTTGACGTGATTCATTAATTCATATGTAACTTCTCGAATTTGTGAAACAGTACCTGGAGGCGATTGTAGCTCACTAGAAGTAGTCGTTTGGATTGAATCAAGAACCATAAAACGTGGTTTAATTTTTTTAATTTGATTTAAAATATTTTGCCAGTTTGTTTCATTATAAATATAAAACGAATCATTTTTAAGGCCCATGCGTTTAGCACGTCCAGCAACCTGTCCTTCACTTTCTTCACCACTCACATAAAGAAAGCTCTGATCACTTTGTTGTCCTGAAAGCTTAGATAACATTTCAGTCAGTAAAGTCGATTTCCCAATACCAGGCTCTCCTCCAATGAGAATAAGTGATCCTGGAACAAGTCCTCCACCGACAACTCTATCAAATTCACCAATACCAGTACTAACTCGATTATAAGTTTCAACTTCAATTTCTTTGAGTTTCTTTGGTGCTGTTTCACCTACGGCCTTTACTTTTATACTCTCTTGTACTGGAGTAAATGTTTCTTCGACAAAACTATTCCACTCACCACAGTCAGTACAACGACCCATCCACTTTGCAGTTTGAAATCCACAATTCGAACATTCAAAAACTTTTTTACTTTTCTTGGCCATTAGCTAATCATTCCCATTACTTCATCTTCAGTTTTAATTGAAATACCTAAATCTAATGCCTTCTTATACTTAGAAGATTTAGCTTCTGTTTCATTTGTAAGAAGAATATCTGTATTCTTACTAACTGAACCAACTGGTGTACCACCAGCTGCTTTAATATCTTTTTCGATATCGCTACGTTTACGTGATAGAGAACCAGTAATACAAATTTTTAAACCAGCCAATCCTGTACCAACTTCTTCTTCAATTACTTCAAATGTGAAACCTAATTCTTGCAAATTATTAATTAAATCTCTCTTCTCTTGTAGTGAGTTTACAAAAGTTGTTGCAGATTTTTCTGCAAACCCTTCTAAAGTTGCAAGTTCATCTGCATTCATATTTAAAAGTTTTTCAATTGAATCAAACCCACCATGTACAACTTTTTCACACTTATTATAGGCTCCGCCAGTAATACCGAGAGCTGATATAAATGTAATCAAATCAGCTTTCTTTGATCCTTCAATACTTGTTAGAAGTTTAGTTGCTAACTTATCTTTTACTTTATCCAAAGTTAAAAGTTGATCCATCTCTAACTTATAGAGATCTTCGATTGTCATAACTAATTTCTTACGAATCATCTCTTCAAGACGCTTTGAGCTTAAATCATCGATTCCAATTTTTTGAATAAAATTTAAGATCGCTTCTTTTACTTGAGCGGGACATGCAGGATTCTTACAAAACAAGCGAATATCTTCGATAATTACTTTTGACTCACAACTAGGACAACATTCTGGAATAGTGAAATCATTTTCAGATTCTTCGATAGTTTGTAAAAACTTTGGAATTACCTCTCCACTCCTAATAATTTCAATTTTATCTCCGGCCTTTAAATTATGTTGTTTTACCATTCCATAATTATGTAATGTCACACGGGATATAACTGCTCCACTAATTGAAACAGGTTCAACTTCACCAACAGGTGTTAAGATTCCATTTCTAGAAACTTGCCACGTTATCGATTTAAGAATTGTTTGTACTGTTTCCCCTTCAAATTTAAATGCCATTTTATAGCGAGGGTGATGAGCAGTTTCTCCAAGTTCATCATGAAGTTTAATTTCATTATATACAAAGACCAGTCCATCAATAAGATATTCACCATTGGCCATGAAATCTTTTGCGTCTTCAATTGCAGACTCGTAATCTTTCTTTGTATGCATAAGTGTATATTCTAGAATATCGAAATCTTCTTTTTTAAGAGTCTCGTACTTTTGACTTTCTTTATCGAAATCTATGCCGATTAAATCAAATGCTTTAAAATTTATAAAAGAACAAAGACTAATATTTTCTTTACGTCCAACAAGCCCAGCTACGATATTGCGTTGAGAAGATGGCCTTTCTAATCCCTGAGCAACCATCGTTTCAGAAAGGTGAAAAAATGATTCTTCATCACAATACATCTCACCTCTAATTTCTATTCTTTCTTTAATAGAGATGGATCCAGGAACACCCTTCATCCATTGAACTTTTTGAGTGATATTCTCACCATAAGTTCCATCACCTCTAGTCTTTGCTAAAACTAGATGACCATCTTCATAGATAAGCGAACAAGAAACACCATCAACCTTATAGATTCCTAAAACTTCGTATTCCTTTGCCCAAGAAATAAGTTCTTCCATCTTATAAGTCTTACCAAGTGATAACATTTTCTTATCATGTTTCACTTTATCAAGTGACGTTATAGTTGAGCCTACTAAATTAAGTACAGAGTTCTCAGGATCAAGTTCTCTTAACTCATCTTCTAATTTGTCATATTCACTATCAGAAATTTCTGGTTTACCAGCATAGTATAATGCCTTATGGATCTTTATTTGATCTGCTAATTCTTTTATACGCTTCATTTTATTCTCGTCTAATTTTAGAAAGTCTTTTTAGAACGCAAACTTCACTCCGCCCTTTAAGGCCGTGTTTTTAACAGTTACTTTCGTACCATCGCTTGCAAATTCAGCTTTATCACTTAGGTAGTCAATTCCACCATAGAGATTAATATTTGGTCCGTACTTATACTCGACACCTGCAGCTACGTGAAAGTTACTCGTATCTTTTGCACTACCAAAGATCGAAACATCTTCTTCGTATCCAGGATCAAGCATGAAGTCGAATTGAAAATATACACGTACACCGCGAATAAGAGGCATACTTGCTCTTGCACCAACTAATAGGCCACTAAAATTAATTTCTGTGAAACCATCTGCAACTTGATTATCAAAACCATGAGTATATGATCCATAACCAAAAAAGACATCGACTTGTGGCCCATAGAAAAAGCCCATCGGAAGGTATTTATATCCAAATAGAAGTCTAAAACGAGAAGAATCCATTGAATTAGAATCTGAAACAAGATTTCCAGCATCCTTAGAATACTTTCCAAAACCTTTTTCTAACTCTAAGCCCACCCAGTAATTTCTCGTTACCCAAAGTTCACCGTCAAAGGCAATTGCAAAGTCCACACCATTAATTGATTTTGTACCATTTGAAATTGATGAGTTATTATTTGAGCCTGTCCCAATTTTTAGAGCAAGACCAAATTCCCCTAATCTTCCAAAAGAAGAAGTACGATCATTTCCTTCGACTGGATCATACTTTAAGTCTCTTTTTTCAGAATCTTTTGTATTCTTAGAAATTAATACCCAATCTTCAGCTTGAATTAAGCTTTTATCTTCATAACGTAAAACTTTTACTTGTGATAAAGATTCACCTACGTGAATAATTCTTCCAGTTGCTATTGTTTTCGTTTCCCAATCAACAACCTCTTGTAAAAGAGGGTGCTTGCGACGACGCATTGGACGAACAACTTTTACTTCATAATCAGTAAAAATTCCTGCATCTTTACCGAGATCAATTGAAAATTGCTGACCTAAAACACCTAAGACTCGGGCATCATATGGGATTTGTTTTTCATATTGATCAAGCCAATTATTTGCAGTTTGTGCAATTAGTCCTGGATCATCACTATTAAGCTCAATCTTTTCATTGAAGTAGATATCTTTTCCATTGGCCCCAAAGATTTGCATATTTACTGCAACACCTTTTGGAAGACTTTCTATTTTAACCTTGATTAATGAACCTGCATTTGTTTTTTCAGAAACAAGTTTTAAAACCTTTGGGTTCTCTAAAGCTGCATCAAGATTTTTTTTATAATTTGATAAGATATTTATAATTTCAGAGTTGTATTGGTAGTAACACCAACGAGAAGATTTCAAATAACCTTCTATTTTAGCAAAGACTTCATAACCAAGAGCGCCACCGACAGAATCTCTAACAGGTAGGATCATACAACGACGAGCACTTGGAGCAGCTAAAGTATCAACTGCTAAAATAAGAAGTAAACTAGTTATAAGTAATTTGATTGTTTTCATTGAGACGACCTTCGTAGAGATCTACGAGCATTTTATATTCATTATTTTCTTGCTTGGTTTTAATTAATTCTTTTTTAAGAAGTTCATGTTCTTCTTGTAAACGCTTTAGGTATACGATGGCGTTCGATGCACTTAGTGAATCGTTATATTCCCACTCGTTCATTTGAATCAGATATTTACCCTGATCAAATTTCCAAATTAATTTATCTCTTTTTATGTAGCGACGAATTGTTGATATTGAGATTCCCTTCAACAATGAATAGTCATTTATGTCCATCCAAATCATTTCTTAATTTTAACCAACTTGACGTGCTTTGCCAAAAATTATCAATACATAAATTCGTATTTCGAGTATAATTTTTTTATGAACAGAGTTGATATAGAAAACTTCAGGAATAAAAAGACTGCCTTAGTTCTCTCTGGCGGTGTCGTAAAGGCTGCCGCATGGCACCTTGGAGTAAGCTGGGCCCTTCACGATCTTGGTTTCACATTTAAGCACAATCATTCGGATGTAAATCCAGATTACGAAATATCAACATATGTTGGCTCAAGTGCAGGTGCTCTAATTAGTCTCTTCTTAGCCTCGGGTCACTCACCACTTGAAGTTATTGAAGCTTTTATTCAAAAAAACAAAACAGGTTTGAAACCAATTACATATAAGGACATGCTCTCTTTAAAGAGACCTAGTCTAAAGCCTCACCATCCGAATCTCTACGATCCATTGGATGGCTTTCCACTTGTTATCAAAAGTCTTTTGAAACCAATCATGACAGTCTCAGGACTATTTTCCACAACAGGACTGCACGACTACATAATTGAAAACGTAATAAAATCGAACAATTTCGATGACTATGATGCGGATCTTTTTATCATTGCAACACAATTAGATAATTCGCGAAAGACAATATTTTCTCGCTATAATTACCCTAATCCTAGCCATGATCCGACGGCACACTACTATACTGATATACCAATTGCTGAGGCTGCAACTGCTTCAATGAGTGTACCGCCATTCTATACGCCTTATCCAATTCATAACACTGTTACAGATACGACAGATTTCTATATTGATGGTGAAATTCGTGAAACACTTTCAACTCACGTTGCCGTTGATAATAGTTGTGAATATATCATTTCAAGCTGGACCCATACGCCTTATCACTATCAAGATGAAATTGGCTCCCTTGCTAACTATGGCCTTCCTGCCATTTGTACGCAGGCTATTTACTTAATGATTCAAAAGAAAATTGTTGATTCAAGAGCAAGACGTATAGCCGCACAGGATATTATTGATACTGTAAATCAGTATATGCTCAATGAAAAATTTAGTAATGAACAACGTCGTCATATAACATCAATTATTGAGCGAAAACTAAACTTTAATCCTGATGTAAAACTCATCGATATCTTTCCTAAGCATGATGACTACAACCTCTTCTTCGCTGATATCTTCAGCTTAAATCCAAAGAAGATGACTAAGATGCTTGAAGCTGGCTACAAGCGAACGATGGAAATATTTAATAATAAAGAATACGAATCTTAAAAATTCAATGAAATAAAAGAAGGCCCACTAATGTGGGCCTTCATATTTAAAATCTTTTATTAATTAAAGATCAAGTGGTAGTGAAACACCAACTAAGATTTCTTTTGTATCAAAGTCTGGGAAACCACCAGCACCATCATAGCTCAATGCACGGTACTCTAAGTTAAGTGAAACAAATGGAAGCATTGTAAAACCAACACCAACAGCAACTCCCGAACCATCAAAAGTTACAGCTCCAGCATCAATTTCAGATGATAGGTAATAACTTGCATATCCTCTAAGTAGGATAGGAAGATCAACAGCTACGAATAGTCCAAAGTTTGTTGTATCAAAATCAGTGTCACCTGTATTATCTTCAGCCGTATATGAACCCATATTGTAATCAAGTCCAAAACTTACCAGCATAGGAAGTGAATAACCTAGGCGGCCACCAATATTTGTACCAGTCGTATCATCACCATCAGTATCACCTAGAATATTATACGCTAGGTACGGCTCAACATAAATTCCAGCTTGCGCTTGGAAACCAGCAATCATAATCATCATTGCAACTAAAATCTTTTTCATACAATCTCCTCATAAGATAAATCTAGTAATATTCTCTCAAACTAGATATTTTCAATAATATATAAACCTTCAGTACAGAAACTTTGCGTGTATTGAATACTTCCTTCCCCAGAATCTATTTTCGTATTCAAAATTCCATAATCATGAGAAATAATAAAAACCTTCTCCGTTAAGCCTGTAATTTCAGCACTAACTGTTCCATCTTTATCCATATAATAAAAATCATATGATCCTGATGGACTTATCGAAGAAATATAAGCTTCAAAACTAACGAGTGGCTTATTCAAATTAACTTGAATAACACAAGCTCCATTATCCGCCCGGTTTTGAAATAGCTCCTTCAAATAATCGATATATTCAATAGAAGGTATCACCACCTTCTTAATGTCATTAAAGCCAACAAAGACCGAAGTTTCTTTGCCAACTTCAATATAGTGTTTAAAACTAGCGTCCCGCAATGGGGTAAGAATTTTATAGCGATTTAGTCCTACCTTAGAAGCAGTGATCTCACGATTAAAATAACGAATATCGCTATCGTTCAAGTTCATTGATTGTAAGGTCTTGGCCGCCAAATTTTCTTCATAAACAGAAAAATTAATGGCCTTTGCATCTAATAAATATGGCGCTTCGTAAGTAATTTCATCTTGAACAAGATGAATAATTTTTTGCGCAACTTTGCCTTTGAAATCCATATACTTAATTAAGTGATTACCCAATTCAACATCAAGATAGAGTTCATAAACAAATGAATCCCCAGGATCAACTTCTTTGAAATTTCGATCAAGATATACTTTTTTCTTAAAGGATCCCATAAAGGTGGAAGTATCTATTTTATCACCTAAATCAACTAGAATATGTGCACCACTATGCTCTTTTACTTTGTTTCTCTCTAAGATCTTACGTAGATAATCAGAATTGATTACAGGGATATCGAAGGTCGTTTCGCTTCGAGCGCTAAGTTCAAAATTTGTTCTAATTATATCTCTGGCAGCAATAGAGCCCCTAAATGTAGAAAAACTATCGTCACTAGATATCGGAATTAGAACTTCTCCAGTTCCAGAATCAGTAAATAATTCATTTAAATTATATGTAGGTACTAAATCAAAATCTGTAAGATTATTTTTCGAAATACCCTTCTCGCCAAACTCACGCAACTTAACTTTAAAATTAGAAACCGCTTTCTTTTTACGAGCAGCTGACTGAATAAAGCTTGAGAAATCAATTACAGGCTTATAATTCTTTGGCCCTAAAGCCTGTTTAGATACACCTTTAACTATTGGTGCTTTAAACTGTGGAGTTTTTGCAGTTGCATCTTTCTTAGCGTCTTGAGCACCATAGGAAAAAAAGACGAGATCATCACTCTCTTTAATATTGCCACTTACCTTAGCGCCTTTTTGTACTCCTGAGCTTGCTAATACAATCTCATCTGTTTCCACCTCACCCTGATAAGCAATAGGAGGAACAAATTTTTTGTGAAGTTCAAATGTTTCTCTAAGGTCAAATTTCTTTGGCTTAAGAGTAACTATATCTCCGCCTGTTAATGCATAAGCATTAGCTACTAATAAAGAAATAAAGATACAAATAAACCTAATAATCATTAGCTCTATTTTCGCATCATTAGGTTATTTAGAACTTAGGTGGCAGATTTTGCCGAGTGAAGTAGAAAAAGAAAGGCCCTGTTTCCAGGGCCTAATCTATTATTTCGAAATTTGCTTAACTAGTTGTAACCTAAGTTGCGCTCTATCAAGCTTACGACGGAATTTAACTAGATCTTCATCAGTTAAAGTACCTTTCAGCTTCTCACGAGCGTAAATTAGTGCATTTGTAGCTCTTTCCTCATCAATTTGACAATCTTCTTCAGAAGTCATTGATAGGATAGTAATTTGGTCGTTTAAAACCTTTACGATACCGTTAGTAACAGTGAAAAATCTTTCCGAATCATCACCATGTACAGCAACGCTACCAGTAGCTAGCTTCTCAACAATGTGAGTGTGACCTGCAAGAACTTCGATTTCACCCTTTAGAGTAGGAACGAAAACAGAGTCTGCTGGTACGTTCTTCGCAACAACTGAGCTAGGCGTTAGAATATTTACAACAAAGTTACTCATCATTTAATCCTTTGCGTAGTTCCATGGGTTACCCCATGGAACTTGCTACTTATTAAGCATCCTTCTTAAGTTGTTCCCACTTTTCATATACCATGTTTAGGTTACCAACAAGGTAGAAAGCTTGCTCAGGAACTTCATCACACTCACCAGCTAGGATAGCTTTGAATGCTTTGATCGTATCGTTGATATCAACGAATTGACCTGGGATACCTGTAAACTGCTCAGCAACGAAGAATGGTTGAGAAAGGAATTTCTCAATCTTTCTTGCACGACCAACTAGAATTTTATCTTCTTCAGAAAGTTCGTCCATACCAAGAATCGCGATGATATCTTGAAGCTCTTTATATCTTTGAAGGATCTGTTGAACTGAACGAGCAGTATCATAGTGATCGTCACCAAGGATAGCTGGAGATAGAATTGTTGAAGATGATGTTAGTGGGTCTACCGCTGGGTAGATACCTTTTTCAGCAATTGAACGTGAAAGTTCAGTAGTCGCATCTAAGTGAGCGAATGTAGTTGCTGGAGCCGGGTCAGTATAGTCATCGGCAGGTACGTATACAGCTTGGATAGAAGTAATCGAACCATCTTTAGTTGAAGTAATACGCTCCTGCATAGCACCCATCTCAGTACCAAGAGTTGGTTGGTAACCTACGGCAGATGGAATACGTCCAAGTAGTGCAGATACCTCTGAACCAGCTTGAGTAAAACGGAAGATATTATCAACGAAGAATAGTACGTCTTGTTTTTCTTCATCACGGAAGTATTCCGCTAGAGAAAGACCAGTAAGAGCAACACGAGCACGTGCACCTGGTGGCTCGTTCATCTGACCGTATACCAGTGCAGTTTTATCGATAACCCCAGACTCTTTCATTTCTTCGTAAAGGTCGTTTCCTTCACGAGTTCTTTCACCAACACCAGCGAATACAGAGAAACCACCGTGTTGAGTAGCAATGTTGTTGATAAGTTCCATAATAAGAACTGTTTTACCAACACCAGCACCACCGAATAGACCAATCTTTCCACCTTTTAAGTATGGAGCAAGAAGGTCAATAACTTTAATACCAGTAAAGAATGGCTCAAGTTTTGTTGATTGATTTTCAAATGATGGAGCTTCTCTGTGGATTGAGTAAGATTTTTTATTACCTAATTCACCAGCTTCATCAATCGCTTCACCAACTACGTTGATGATACGACCAAGACATTCACGACCTACAGGTGCTTGAATTGGAGCACCAGTGTCAGATACAACTAAACCTCTTGATAGACCTTCAGTTTGGTCCATAGCGATCGTTCTAACAACGTTATCACCTAGGTGAGTTGCAACTTCAAGAACAAGGTTATTTTCTTTGTCGTTGATTGTTGAGTTTGTAACTAAAAGGGCGTTATAGATTTCCGGTAAATTTCCATCAGCAAATTCAACGTCTACAACAGGACCCATAACTTGACGAATAACACCTTTTGCTTGTGACATTCTACGCTCCTTAACCATTGAGGGACTCAGCACCAGATACAACTTCAATAAGTTCAGTTGTAATCGCCGCTTGTCTCAATTTATTCATTTTAATAGTTAGTGTTCTAATTGCATCTTTACAGTTTCCAACGGCACTATCCATTGCTGACATACGTGATCCATGCTCTGCTGCTGTAGCATCTAATACTGCAGTCCACATTGCACTCGTGTACGCCTCTGGGATTAGGCCATCTAAAATACTTTCCGCACCAGGGTTGTATCTGAAATCAAACGGATACTTTTCCTTTAGCTCATCTCTTTCAGATGAATCAAGAGTCATTGGAAGTACTTGTTTAACTGTTGGCTCGATTTGAATTGCAGAATGGAAAATGTTGTAAGCAACACTTACCTTTCCTACTTCACCAGTTGCAAAAAGTTCTGAAAGCTTATTAGCAATCGTTTGAACTTCATGAAATTGTGGTTCAGTTCTTTCAAAACCGTATGATTCACCAGCGTTAACAAGTTTCACAACAAGTTCTTTTACCTTAGTACCAATAAAGTGCACTTCAAGGTTGTTTGTATCTTCATGGTTTGCAATATAAGCCTTAACAGCTTTTGCAAGACCAGAGTTATAACCACCACAAAGACCTTTATTTGAAGAGATTACAAGAAGTACTTCTTTCTTAGATTCGTTATTATTTAAGAAAGAGTGATTGTAACCTTCTACTAAAGCAGAAATTGTTTTAATTGAATCTTCTAATTCATTTGCATAAGGACGCGCATTCAGAATAGCATTCTGAGCCTTGTTTAGCTTTGCAGCTGAAACAAGTTTCATAGCTTCCGTAATCTTTAAAGTACCCTTAGTACTTTTGATTTTCTTTTTAAGATCCTTAATATTTGCCATTATGGCTCCTCAATTAATTAGTAGTTCTTACTTGCAATAAATTCTTTAATTGCAGTTGCTAATTTACCATCATTCTCACCAGAGATTTGTTTCTCTGATCTTAGTGAACTCATAAGATCTGAGTGAGAAGTATTTAGGTGATCTAGAAGATCTTTTTCAGCATCTCTTACTCTATCAACAGGTACTGAATCGAACATACCTTTTGTACCAGCGTATACAGATACAGTTTGATCGATAACATCAAATGGAGAATATTGTGCTTGCTTAAGTAGCTCAACAAGTCTCTCACCTTTTGAAAGTTGTTTTTGAGTAGCTTCGTCTAGATCTGAACCGAAAGCCGCGAAAGCTTGAAGTTCACGGTACTGAGCAAGATCAAGTCTTAATGTACCAGCAACTTTTTTCATTGCTTTAATCTGAGCAGAACCACCAACACGTGATACCGAAATACCAACGTTAACAGCTGGACGGATACCTGAGTTGAAAAGGTCACCTTCTAGGAAGATCTGACCATCTGTAATCGAGATTACGTTTGTTGGAATATATGCAGAAACGTCACCTTCTTGAGTTTCAATAACTGGAAGTGCAGTTAGTGAACCAGCTCCTAGGTCATCAGATAGTTTCGCCGCACGCTCAAGTAGTCTTGAGTGACAGTAGAAAACGTCCCCTGGGAATGCTTCACGTCCTGGTGGACGTCTAAGAAGTAGTGAAAGCTGACGATATGCTTGTGCTTGCTTTGTTAAATCATCATAAACGATTAGTGCGTGCTTACCGCTATCTCTGTAGTACTCACCCATTGTACAACCAGTATATGGTGCTAGGTACTGAAGAGGTGCAGAGTTAGAAGCAGTAGCAGATACGATGATTGTATAATCAAGAGCACCAGCTTCTTTTAGTTTTTGTTGTACTTGACGTACTGTTGAGTTCTTTTGACCAATAGCTACGTAGATACATACAACATCTTTACCTTTTTGGTTGATGATTGTATCGATTGCAACAGCAGTTTTACCTGTCTTTCTGTCACCAATGATAAGCTCACGTTGACCACGTCCGATTGGGATCATAGCGTCGATAGCTTTAATACCTGTTTGAAGTGGCTCATGTACAGATTTTCTACCTAGAATACCTGGAGCTTTAATTTCAACACGTCTTGAGTGTTCAGAAACGATTTCACCTTGTCCGTCGATTGGATTACCAATAGCATCAACAACACGACCTAAAAGAGCGTCACCTACTGGTACTTCAACGATCTTTTGAGTTCTTTTAACTGTTGAACCTTCTGTGATTTTTGGATCATCACCAAGAATAGCAACACCAACGTTGTTAGTTTCTAGGTTTAGAACCATACCTTTTGTACCTGTAGCAAATTCTACAAGCTCTCCGGCCATTACGTTTTTAAGACCGAAAACTCTAGCAACACCATCACCAACAGTAAGAACTGTACCTACTTCGTCTACTTGAAGTTTAGTTTCGAAGTTAGCAATTCTGTCTTTGATAATGCTCGTAATTTCTTCTGGATTCATTGACATCATTTACCTCTACAATAATTGGCCATTAGCCATTTATAATTGATTCTTTTAAAGTATTAAGTTGTTTATCTACAGATGCATCGATTTGATAGTCTTCAACTGTCACACGAACACCTGCTGTAATTTTTTCGTTTTTTGTATAAGTTAACTCAGGCTCTGATCCAAGTTGTGACTTAATAAAAGATTTAATCTTATTAAGTGACTCTGTATCAATTGAATCTGCATTACCTTCAATTGTTCCTCTCATGAAACCTCTTTCATGATCATCCATAACGATTACTTCTTTAAAGATGAGTGGAAGAATTCCAATTCTCTTTTCTTGAAGTAGGAAATTAATAAATGATTTTACAACTTGAGAAAGCCCTAACTTTGTTAATACGTCACTTATAACAGAAGCTTTTTCCTCAACAGTAAATACATCTAAAAACATTACGTTTTCTAGATCATTACTTGCATTGATTACTTCTGTAAGAGCAGTAAGCTCTTGTGCTGTATTAATATTAGACTCTTTACCTAGGCTGAAAATCGCTTTTGCATACGCTTTGGCTACATTCTTTTCTTTCATCTTACTAACCCTAGAACTATAGTCTTGAAATTAAATTGCTTGTTGCTTTATTTGATAATGAACTATCCGAATGAATTTTAGTTTTCGTTTTAGAAATAACTTCATCTAATAGCGATTCATTAAGTTGTTTAAGCATCATCTTCTTTTCAGATTCTAACTTGTGTGCAGAATCTACTTCCATTTTTTCCATTGATGCTTTGATTTCTTGAACATAAGTTTCTTCGAACTTTTCACCATCTTTTTTCGCATTAGTGATGATTTGTTCTTTCTCACCTTCGATATTATCTAGCTTAGCTTTTGAAGCTGATAATACTTTTTCTGCTTTTGCATCTTTTTCAGCTGCATACTCAACAAGATCCTTAATAGAATCTGCTTTTTCTACAAATGAATTTTTCATGAATGGAATAATCTTCCATGCCATAAAACCAAATACAATTGTGAAGTTAATTGCAGGAACAAGTAGGTCAGATAAGTGACCACCGTGGTATTCACCACCAGCTGCAAATACGATATTACTAAAAACTAGAGCTAATAATAATTTCATTTATTATCCTTATAATTTTAATGACTACTGTACAATTTTATCAACTAGAAGTGATGAAAGTTCATCAGCATCTTTCATGATTGCAACTTTCTTCTCTTCTAACTCTTGAGAGTATTTTGCCTTTTCAGAATTAGCTTCAGCTTCAAGCTTATTAGCAAGTTCTTTAACTTTAACAGCTTCACGCTTAGTAACTTCTTCTTTTCTATTTTGAATTAAATTAAAAGCTTCAGATTGTGCGCCTTCAATTTTAGACTTGTATTCTTTCTCTAATTCAGTTGCAAGACGAGTTTTTTCATCAGCACCTGATTCCATTTTAGTAGTTTTTGCTTCACGGTTTTCAAGAACTTCTTGAAGTTTAGACCAGATTAAGTTTCTTGTTACAAAATAAAGAACTGTAACGATGGCCAATTGAATGAAAAATGTAGAGTTGATACCTAGAGAGTTTAATACTGTATTGATAGTATCCATTAGTGACTACCCCAAATTGTGTAATAAGATTGGTTAAAAGTTCACTAATAATTAAACTTTATCTGGCCTATCGTCAAGCTAAACAGCTTTTTTCTGAATGTTTGTTAACATTTAATTAAGTTGTAAATAATCAAATTTATTTAATTATTTCTCGTCATGCATCTTCGTTGTACCATGGAAAATAACGCCGTCTTCCACAATAAGCGAAGGTGTAGTGATAGTCCCCTCGAAGCGAGCAGGCTTGATAATTTCGACGCGAGAAGTCGCTTTGATGTCGCCCTTAACGATTCCACTAATCATAATTACGTCAGCAATAATGTCTGCATTAATTACAGCGGCCTCGGAAATAATTACCGTGTCATTTGAAAAAATAGTTCCGTTCACAATTCCCGCAATACGCCCTACACCGTTCAGTGTAATATTTCCTTCGAGCTTACAACCATCTTCGATAATCGCTGCCATTGTTCCTTGTGTCATAAATCTACCCTTTCCGTGGCTGGTTCTATAGGACCATATTTGATTTGAAAAATGGTTCTATAGGACCGGCCATAAAGACTGGTCCCATAGGACCAATAAAAACATTATCTATTTAAAAGTAAGTATTCAAAAATATCATTAAATTCGGCTTCATTAGAGAATTTCAGTACAACTTCTCCACCACCGTTTTTATTTGTTTTAATCCCGAAATGATAACCAGTTTTTTGTTCTAACTTTTCTCTATATTGAGACATTTTTCCATTAAAAAAGTCGAAGTTATCATCTTCTTTGCCAACTTTTGTTGGTCTCTTAGCTGCTTTAATTAATTTTTCAGTTTCACGAACAGATAGATTATCAAGAGCTGCTTTATTTGCAATACGAATACAATCTTCTCTCTCTTTGATACTAGCAAGAATTTTTGCATGACCAAATGAAAGCTGATCCTTTTGGATTAATTCTACTACATCACGTGGAAGCTTAAGAATACGAAGGAAGTTAGCAATTGTAGATCTTTCCTTACCAACTTTTTTTGCAACTTCTTCTTGAGTTAAGTTGAAGTCTTCCATTAGTGCAAAGTAAGCAAGAGCTTCTTCTACACAGTTAAGATCTGATCTTTGTACGTTTTCAATGATCGACATAACCATTTTTTCACGATCAGTTGCTCTCTTTATTACGACAGGAACTTGAGTAAGACCTGCTAGTTTAGAAGCACGAAGTCTTCTTTCACCTGCAACAAGTTCATATCCATTATCGGCCTTAACAACGATTAGTGGTTGAATAACACCATTTTCTTTAATTGAGTTTGAAAGCTCGTGAAGCTCTTCTTCTTTAAAGATTTTTCTTGGTTGGTTTGGGTTTGCATGAATTACAGTAATATCAAGCATTGAAGGATTCGTTTCTACTTGTACAGCAGGAGTTGTATTAAGTGCTGGTTTAGCTGCTGCCGGATTATCTGCTGCAACTTTTTGTAGATCAGAAAAAGCTGCTTGAGCTTTTGATACTTGAGAAGAATTTTGTGTTCCTCCAAGTAAAGATCCCATTCCTTTTCCTAATGCCATTTTCTTAGCCATTCTCTCTTCCCCTTACCTATTGAATGTTACCAGCTAAAGTATTATCGATTTCATTAACCGATGGAACTTGTGGTAGCTCATTTTGAATTTCTACTGATTGTGCACGATCTTTAATAATAAGTTCCTTAGCTAGTGATAAGTAAGCTTCAGAACCTTTTGATTCAATATCGTAAAGGATAATTGGTTTACCAAAAGATGGACACTCGGCGAGTTTTACATTTCTAGGTATTACCGATTGAAATACTTTTTCGCCAAAGTGCCTTCTAATCTCTTCTGCAACTTGCTTGTGAAGAGACGCTCTTCCATCAAACATAGTAAGGACGATTCCGTCCATTTCTAATGTAGGATTTAAATTCGCTTTAATTAATTTTACAGTGTTTACTAGTTGGGCCAGACCTTCCATTGCAAGGTATTCAGTTTGCATCGGTACGATAAAGCTATGAGCAGCATTTAATGCGTTCACAGTTAAAAGACCAAGAGAAGGTGGACAATCAATTAGAATATAATCGTAAGCGTCCATAACAGGCATGAATGCAGTCTTTAATTTCGACTCTCTTGCAAATTCACTTACTAGTTCAATCTCTGCTCCCGATAAATTGTTATCAGAAGGACAGATATGTAGATTAGGTAATTCTGTTTCGTAAATACATTCACGAATATCTGTTTTACCAATCATTGCATGATAGATATTGCTTCCATTATGCTGCGCTGAATCAAGTCCTAAACTCACACTACCATTACCCTGAGGGTCTAAGTCAATTACCAGAGTTTTTTTCTCGGCTACTGCAAGGCAGGCAGCAAGGTTAATTGTAGTTGTTGTTTTACCAACACCACCCTTCTGATTCATGAGTGCAATAATTTTAGCCATTTATGTCTCCCAAAAGATATAGTTGTTACTATATTTTTAAAGAAATGAAGACAAAGTGACAAGTTGTTTATTTTTATTTTTTCTAAAACTAGTGATTTCTGTTCCACGTAGAACATTCTTATTACGAAGAGCAATCATCATACGCCCCTCAGTATTAGGAATATCGATCAATGTTTCTTCTACTATCTCCCACTTGTTACCAAGCCAGTCCAGGTCTTCTAATTCGTAGAAGTTTGGACCCTTGTAAAAGATCACATTTACAGTCTTATCTGTAATAATAAGAGGAAGAAGGTTTTGTATTGTTGAAACAGCTTTGAATGTTATCGTACAGTCACGATCAAAATACACATGCTCAAATCTTTGGTGGTATGTCTTTACATTATCAAGACCAATTGCTGCTGCAATTTGATTAACAACTTTGGACTTCTTACCTCTTGCTTCAAAACCAATATATTTCTTATCAGGATTCAAGCTTGCTAATGGTAATAAAGGAAATCCTCCACCGAAACCAATATCTACATGTATCTTAGTTTGATCATAGATCTTTTTTAAAGAAGGAATGTCTTCAATAGGTTTAACACTGTCTACATATTGCTTATCGAAGAACTCTTCTGCTGTATTAATTCTTGTAAGGTTAATTCCAGCAAACGGCCCATTGATTTGCTCAAGGTAGCGTTCACAAAATACTGTATCTTTCATCATAATATATTTCCTGCTACATATGCTAAGGTAGCTGGCCTAATTCCTACTATTCTTTGTAACTGCCCAAAACTTTCAGGCTTTATTTCTGTAATACGTTGTCTGCACTCAAATGAGATATTCTCACTAGCTACTAGCTTTTGCCAATCCACAGGCTTCTTACTAAGTCTGTTGATTTTAGCATTTTCAACTAGAGCACGATCAATATAGCCTTCGTACTTTAGTGAGATAGCTACTGTACGAATAACATTTAAATCAAACTGAAGATTATTCTCAGCTAACTCTGCCACTAAGACATCCACTGGATTCAAGTGTGCTCTCTTAGACAATTCGGCCAAGGTAATATTTGAACTTAGTGGTCCATAGCCCTTCGACTCAAAGTATTCCTTATTCTTTGGATTAGCTTTATATGTATAATTCTTAGCGATATGCCAGATAATATTAAAGCCCTGCTCATAGCTGTCTTGATAGCGATCGATATCTGCATACAAACCTAATTCTTGGCGATATTTCTTCATACGTAGAATAGTATTATCCTCACGTACATAAAGACGGTTTTCGTTACGTGCAGTAAATAATCGATAAGGCTCATCTCTCTTATTCGAGACAAGATCTTCTACCATTACACCAATATATGAATCATCGCGATCCAATATAAACTTATCTGCGCCAATAGCAGATCGAGCTGCATTTATACCAGCTATTAAACCTTGTCCTGCAGCTTCTTCATAACCCGAAGTACCGTTTACCTGACCAGCAAAATATAATCCAGGCATTTCCTTCGATTGCAATGTTCTGTCCAAGCATGTTGTATCGACAACATCGTATTCGACAGCGTAACCGTATACTGCAATCTCTGCCTTTTCTAATCCTTCAATAGTACGGATAAAGTCTAGCTGTATCTCACGTGGGAGTGATGTAGAGATACCATTTGGATAAAATGTATCTAGCTCCAGTGATTCTGGTTCAACAAATACGTGGTGCACGTCCTTATCTTCATAGCGATAAGCTTTATCTTCAATAGATGGACAATATCTAGGCCCAACACCCTTAATCTGTCCGTTAAATATAGGGCTTCTCTCTTTATTGTCACGAATAATCCCAAGAGTCTTTTCATTGGTCTTAGTAAGGTGACATGAAACCTGATCCACAAATCGTTCAGTTAATCCGTGATTAAAATGGAAGTTTACTGCTGTAGGATCACTTTCCTGCTCCACCATTTTAGAAAAATCGATGGTATCTCTCTTTAAACGAGCAGGAGTTCCTGTTTTAAATCTAGTTTTAAGTGCTGTTACACCTACAAAGATATTCTCGAGAGAATCAGCTTTAAGACAATCTACACGACCACCGTCAGATTGTTCCTCTCCAGTGTGCATCTTACCTGCTAAAAAAGTACCAGTAGTAACTACAATCTTCTTTGAGAGATACTCGCCTTCAGTTGTCTTAATGAGAAAAGATTCCTGATCTTTACTTACTCTTTCCACCATTTCACGAATAACAGTAATATTATCGTTGGCAGCTACTTCCGCCTCTGCATTTCTAGCATATACTTCTTTATCAATCTGTACACGAGTTGACTGTACAGCATAACCTTTAGATTCATTAAGAGTTCGATATTGAATAGCGCTTCTGTCAGCAAGCTTCCCCATGATGCCACCTAAGGCATCTATCTCTCTTACAACCTGACCCTTGCCCACTCCACCAACTGCTGGATTACATGGAGCTGATGCTATACTTACACCAGGCATAGTAACGATTGCTACCTTTAGGTCAAACTGAGCGGCGGCCCAAGCAGCCTCTAGTCCTGCATGTCCCCCACCAATAATTGTTACATCAAACATATGTTTCTCATTTTGTTCCACGTGGAACTTTCTGCGATTAATGTTCCATGTGGAACAATTGTGCGCAATTCTAATAATAATGTTCTACGTGGAACATTTAAGCTAATTTTTCAGAAAAATCAATGGTTTATATATTATTTACCTATGCAGAAGTTGGTAAAGATATGTGTAAGTGTATCGTCAGGGCTAATGATTCCGATTAGTTCTGCAGTTTTCTTTTCTAGGATAGAAACTTCGGATGAAATGATAGCTATATCATCTAAGTATTTGATATTATTAGCAAAATCAGTAAATTTCCCATAAATATCATTGATTACGACACGATGTCTTTCAATAGAAATCGGGTCACTTTTACGTAATTTCATATACTTAGATAAAATATCCTGAGTAATTAAGTCAGTTATATGAACTGGTTCTATAGGACCAGTTTTTATTTGTGGTTCTATAGGACCATTTTCTAGACTTGCCCCCATAGGACCAAGTTTTGATTCTTGTGGTTCTATAGAACCACTTTCTGAATCTGGTCCGATAGGACCACTTATTTCAACAAGACTTCCCTCACCTTTTGAAGTGTCTGCACTATAGTATTTAATAGCTTTTGGAAGATTCTCTTGTAATTCTTTTAAGTTAATCTCACCATTAAATTCATCAAAATGAGTAAAGATTAAAGCATCAAAAAGTGTCTCTTTAATATCGTGGTATTGGTATTTTTCAACTTCATTAATATTGATCAGAAGAATTTTATAGAATGCACCTTCTATTAAATTGCGACTTCTTTTGATCCCTTCTTCTTCAATTACATCTGTCGTATTACGTAGACCTGCTGTATCAACGAGTTTAAAGGTTTCATTACCTAGACTAATATATTCTGAAATATAATCACGAGTTGTTCCTGCTATGTCTGAAACTATTGAGCGTGATTCATTTAAGAATAAATTAAAGAGAGAACTCTTACCTGCATTAGGTTCACCACAAAGAACAATATCTGGAGACATTAAGCTCTTAGCATTAACACTTGCACTTTTATAAAGTGAAGTTATATGGCCACTGATATCTGCAACAGCATCATCAAGTAATTTCTGAGACTGCTCCTCCCCTACATCTTCTGCAAAATCAATATTGATTTCAACAGCAGCTTTTAGTTTTAAAAACTTGTCGTAGAGATCAGTGTATTTTTGATAAAGGCTACCATTTAATAGTTTAAGTCCTTCATCAAGCATTAGAGAAGAAGAAGCATTTAAAAGTGCATCAAGTCCTTCGACCTGTGCAAGGGAAAGCTTCTTATTCTTTAGTGCTCGATAAGTGAATTCACCATTCTTTGCTAAACGAAACATACCGGAGTTAATGAATGCATTCATTATACGCTTTAAATTAAGCGTATTACCGTGTGCCGCAATCTCTAATATATTTTCACCATTGTAACTATGCGGGCCCTCAAAATACGTAATAACGACTTCATCTAGGAAGTTTCCATCCTGGTCGTATAACTTTGTAAAAGTGGCCTTGCGAATTTCGAGATTTGATAAATCTTTTTTGAAAAATGGTCCTATAGAACCAATGTCGGAAAAACCAGATAAACGGATAACCCCTATGGCCGTATTCTCATTTAGGCCAGTCGAGCAAGCGACAATAGGAAGGTCATCCGTTTCGTATATCATGGTTTATTAAGCTTCTGCTGTTTTATAAACGTAAAGTTGTTGTGCAATTCCCAGGATGTTTGAAACTGTAAAATACAGATTTAAACCTGCTGGAAGATCTTTCATAATAAAAATGAAAACGATCGGCATAATATACATAATCTTCTGTTGATTAGGATCAGCAGATGTCGAAGGATTTAGCTTAGTTTGCACTAGCATTGTAATCCCCATAATTGCTGGAAGAATATAGTATGGATCTTTTGCACTAAGGTCAGTTAACCAAAAGTAAAATGGAGAACCAACTAGCTCAACAGAGTTTGAAATAGCTTGGTAGAAAGCAATAAAGATTGGAATTTGAAGAACCATTGGAAGACATCCACCTAAAGGTGAAGCACCTGATCTTTTAAATAATTCCATTGTTTCTTTTTGTTGCTTCATTGGATCGTCAGCATACTTTTCTTTTAGCTTTGCAATCTCTGGTTGAAGAACTTGCATCTTCTTCATTGATCTAAAAGACTTAGCTTGTAATGGATAAGTTGCAAGACGAATTACAATTGTTAAAAGAATAATTGCAACACCGTAGTTACCTACATATGTGTAGAGAACTTGCATTGCTTTTAGAATTGGAACTGCAAAAATTCCAAAGATACCAAAGTCGATTGATAGATCTAATTGATTATCAAATCCTAATAGGTAATCATAATTTTTAAGAGCATAAAGAATATAACCATTATAGTTTTTCTTACCATTAACAGCTTGAAAGAAGATCTCTCCGCCTTCAGTGGCCATATAATTGATTGTTTGCTTATCATTAAAAACGTTGAAGAAAACGTGATGATTGAAATCAAGAGCAACCCATTTTAAGTTCCCCTCACCTTTCTCATCTGATTCTAAGTTATAACGATCAGTATCCATACCTTGAACAACATACTGACGATAAGTTCTGTTATCAGATTGCTTTTCAGTAGCTGCCATATTGTATGAAAGTCTAAAATCCTGAGCACCATTTAATTCATAAGTTAAACGGCCATCATTTTCTAATTTTAAACGAATCGAAATTTGCTTATTAAGATCATTACCTACTACTTCGTTTTCAACTGTTTGTTCATCGAATACAAAGTTAAAGTTTTGTAGATTATTATTAGTATCGATTAACTTGAAATTAAAAAAGTTATCCTTGTCTGAAAGCTCTTTTAAAGTCATTGAAGTTTTATTACCAGCTGCTTCACTAAAAGAAAGATCACTATTAACTGTATAGAAAAATGATCCTGCTTTAAGAGTAACAGACGTCAGGTTTGTTGCTTTATTCGAGTGTGTTGCAATTGGCTTCGTTTCAGATGAATTAGAAGATGCGTTTTGTGTTTGTACTTGTTCTTGTTTTACTGGTTGTTGTACAGGTTGGTTTGAACTGAAAAGTGCTTGCCATGTGAAAACAATAACACCAGTAAGAACAAACGCTAAAACAGTGCGTTTTTGATCATTATTCATTCTTTAATACTCCTAAAGTGTATTTTCTTAAGTCCTTAAGTATGGAGATTTTTAACACGCTATAAAGGAGTTGTTAATCTTTTATTGAATTTTTGCAAAGGCGTTCACAAGGGAATTTCGAAGATCTTCTTTTGGATTTTGTGAACTTTTAAAAAGTCGATTAGAAACCACAATCATAAAATCCTTACCGTTGTTACGGTACGAACTTGTACGAAAGAATTCTCTAATAATTCTCTTACAAAGATTACGCTTATTAGCTTTACCGACTTTTTTAGTTACAGAAAAACCTACTCTTGAAACTTCAGAGTTAAGACGTGATGGCTTGTAATAAATACGAAGCCAACGATCAGTGATTACTTGAGAATTTTTTCTTAAATAAGAAAAATCTTCAGTTGATAGCAGTCTTGAACTTTTATCAAAAGTGCTATCAACTGATGTCATTATTTCTTACCGTGAGAAACTGTAAGTTGCTTACGTCCCTTAGCTCTACGAGCTTTGATAACGTTGCGACCACCAGCTGTTTCCATTCTTTTAAGGAAACCGTGTACTCTCATTCTTTTCTTTCTTTTTGGCTGCCAAGTTCTTTTAGACATCTTCAACCTACCTAACTATAACTGTTTAACTAAAAATTAATATTGTAAGGGCTAGTATTATACCATTTCGCATCACTGGTCAATGGCCCTGTACATAGTGCAGGCCAAAATATTTGATTTATTTGGCCATGCGTAAAAAACCCATTTTTTTATTGGCCTAGGATTTTGGGCCATGATACAAATTCTCCCCACAACACGTAATTAAAGAAAAATTGACGAGTAAACCACTCAAGGGAATGGATCATGCAGGGAAATTTTCCTTTTAATGAATTTTTGAAGAATTCTAACCCAACAACAAATAAAATCAATAACATAGAAGATCTTGCCAATAAGAATATTATCGAAGATCCCTTCAATATTAAGCAAAATTTAAATCAACCTTATAATAGCTCTAGCCTATCGGACGATTTCTTTAGCGCTGATGAGCTGGATATGATGAATAATGAGATTCATAACTCATTAAAATCATTAGTAAATCCACAAAAATATGCTTCTTTTTTCCAAGGAGACTTTTTTCGTCTTAAGAATATTGACGGTGAAAGAGCGATATTTTCGACAACGACTAACTTTATTAAGTCATTTATCGAGAAAAATTTAAACCAAATCAGCCAAAGTATTGTAAATACGTTAGGTAAATCGTATCAAATCGAGATTATTGCTAATAATAACAATAACTTATCTCAACCTAGCCTATCTCAACACTTAAATAATGGTCCTATAGAACCAAGTCATACGAAACCTAGGTCAGCAAATGAAATCTCATTTTCGCTCGATCTAGAGCCTGTACAAGAAGACCTACTTTCACAAGTTGAGTCTAAGTATATTGATCACGTAAGTGATGACTACAATAACATCGTCATTGATAAGTCTAAAACGTTTAAAAATTATGTTATTGGACCATCAAATAATATGGCCTACGCTGCTTCAGTAGCGATTGCTAAAAGTCCTGGTAAAGCTGGTAAATATCCGTCGCTTTATATTCATTCTAATTCAGGACTTGGTAAGACTCACCTCTTACATGCGATGGCCAACGGTATTCACAATCAATACCCTCACTATGTTATCTGCTTAATTACAGCACGTGATTTCATGAAGGAAATGATTGAATCAATTCGCAATAAACAGCTTCCAGAGTTTCGTCAAAAATATTCTGATAAAGTTGATGTTCTAATGATTGATGATGTTCATGAACTTAAAGGTAAAGAAGGAACGCAAAGAGAATTCTTCCATATCTTTAATGAGCTATATCAAAAAGGAAAACAGCTAATCTTCACTTCTGATAAAACTCCACAAGAGATCAATGGACTTGAAGAAAGAATTAAGACTCGCCTTCAATGGGGTCTTGTCGTTGATATTCAAAAACCAGATATTGAAACTCGTGTTGCAATCATTAATGCTAAGGCTGATGATCTCGACCTATTCCTTTCTGAAGACATTGTGAACCTGATTGCATGTAATGTTAAAAACTCGATTAGAGAGCTTGAGGGTGCTCTAATTAAGCTTTCAGCCTACTCTGATATCATGAAGGTTGATATCGAATTAGAAATGGTTAAAGAGGTTCTAGGACTCAGAGATTACGAAGACGAAAAGAAAATTACAATTGAAGGAATTGCTAAGCAGACTTCACAATACTTTAAAATTCCAGTTGCTGATCTTAAGTCTAAATCACGTGTAAAAGATATCGCTAATGCACGCTTTGTTGCCATGTACTTATGTCGTAAACTTGCAAGCTTAACACATGAAGAAATTGGACAGTTCTTTGGTGGACGTGATCACAGCTCTGTTGTTCACGCTGAACAAAAGATTTCAAAACAATTGTCTCAAGATCCAATGCTTTCTAAGACAATTATGACGATTGAAAATTCGTTATAATCCCCTACTAAATTACTGACTAGTCAACTGACTAACCAATACATAGGCCGTGTTATTCACGGCCTTTCTTATATATTTTCACATCCTCAATATTGGCCGGCCATTTGGCCAGTCGGCCGTGGATTATTGAGTGGCCAATCCCCTAGACTATCCACTAAAAATTTGTGGAATGTTAATAATCTGACTAGTCATTAGGCCGACAAATTCACACCAGTATTTGACTAGTCACTTTTGGTCCTACGAAATGTTAGTTATTCACGGCCAACGACGGCCAATCCACGGCCAAGAAAATTAATTGTGAATTAATAAATACTGTAATAATAGATACTTATACATTATTTCTAAACTTATTCACGGCCGTTAATAATATTATCGACACAAATTAAGGCCGTGGATAAAAAAGTTATCAACATGTTTGTAAATTGTGAGTAAATGACTGGCCAATTTAACAAAATTTAAAGAAATTTTCTTGGCCAAAAAATTATCCACAATAGGCCGTGAGCAAAAAACTAATAACACCACATATTTGTTACGTTTTAAGTAATATACGAATAAATGCAAGGCACAAAAAAAAGTAGTCAACGATTGCTAACAATGGCCAAATTGAGAAAAGACGCTGTTAAAAGGGGAGTTGCCACTTATGAACTTATCCACAGGATTATATATAATATATATATAAATATATATAATAAGAAGAACACTTAAATGCTCTAGACAGCCTTGCTAACTAGTGTTTTCCATTATACAACAATACAAATAATTTTCTGATAGGAATAAAGATGAAGCTTAGGGTTGATACAGATAACTTAAGAGATGCATTAAATAAAATTTTAACTGTAATTGATAAGAAGAATTCAAGACCAATATTAACATATACGTTACTAACTGTTAGCAATGATAAAATATATCTTTCAGCAACAGATCTTGAGGTATCAGCAAAGTATTCAATTAATGCATCAACTGAAGGAACAGCTTCATTTTGTATAAACGCTAAGAATCTATTTGATATATTAAAAGAACTTCCTAACACAGATATCAACATCGAGTTAGAAGATGGTGAAAATCTACTAAAAATAAATTGTGAAGAAATTCATTATTCACTTTTAATTTACGAAGCAGATGAATTTCCAAAGCTTCACTTTGGAAGCGAAAATACTTTCACACTAAATTCAGATGATCTTTTAAATCTAATTACTAAAACTTCATATGCAATCTCAAATGATGAAACAAGACTTCACTTTAACGGAATCTATTTCCAAGAAGTAGAAGGGAAGCTAAGAGCTGTTTCAACTGATGGACATCGTTTATCTCTAATCGAAAATGATATTGCTGAACAAAATAATGAAGCTCTAATTAATGGAATTATTATTCCTAAGAAGGGTGTAGCAGAACTTAGAAAAATCGCTGAAACATATCCAGGTGCAAATCTGTTTATTTCTGTTGATGACTCATATTTATATGTAACAGCTAATGAGCAATACCAATTAGGTATTCGTTTAATTGCTAGAGAGTATCCTAAGTATCAAGCTGTAATTCCAGCTAAGACTACTTACTCACTAACAGCTGATAAAGAAGTAATTCAAAACGCTATTAGACGTATTAAAATTATGTCTAATGAGAAATCAAATGCAGTAAAGCTTAAGCTAACTGAAAACCATATGACGATCTCTGCAAACCATCCTTCACTTGGTGATGCTAAAGAGACGATTCCAGTTGATTACGAAGGTAAGGAAATTGAAATCGGTTTTAACGCTCGTTTCTTATTAGATTCAATTGCAATTTTAAATACTGAAAATGTAACTTTCGAATTTAACAATGAATTTTCAGCGGTAATCGTTAGATCAAATGATATCCAAAATTATCTTGGAATTATCATGCCACTTAGAATCTAGTACTGAGACGCTTTGAAACTTGTAAAACTTCAGGTAACAAATTTTCGAAATCTAGAACCAGATATAATTTCTTTCAATGGAAATATTAATTGTATCCTAGGTGAAAACGGAAATGGAAAAACAAATATATTAGAAGCTCTACACGTTCTAGTGACGAGAAAATCTTTTCGTAAAAATACAACTTTTCCACAGCTATTAAGTATTGATGGGGATAACCCTGAGATATTATTTTCATCTCTATTTCTCGATGATGGCGATAACGTAACTTTCAGTGGAAAGATGAATCCTCAAGGATCTACCTGGGCACTTAATGGGAAGAATACGAAAAAGAAACTCGATGCAAAGTTAGTTTTTATCAATCCATTTGATTCTTATTCATTTTCAAATATTCCAAGTTTTAGAAGAAAGTGGTTTGATGATCATTTATCAATGCTTAGTCGCGATTATAAGAAAGTATTAAATCAGTACAATTCCGCGCTTAAGTTTAGAAATATTCTTTTATCTAAGAAACCATCACAATTTCGTGAGCAGTTAAATGTAATTGATCGCCAGATGGCAGATTATGCTTATGAGCTAGTTGCCATGAGAAATCAATTCGTAACTGAACTAATTCCGTTTTGTGAAAATACATATCGTGACATCTTTTCAGAAGATCATTCACTTAAAATTGAAGTTGATTCTCGTTTTCATGGATTTTCACCAGAGATGATCTTTGATTATATGCAACAAAGGCTAGAAAAGGACCTAATTGTAGGTCATACGACTTATCAAGTTCACAAAGATGACTACGTGCTTCTTTTTGATGGGATGAATGCTTACGAATTTTGTTCTTTAGGCCAACAAAAAATGTCTTATTTGAGCCTCTTATTTGCCTATATAGAGCTATTTAGGTATAACTTTAACACCTATCCAATTGTACTTATCGACGACGTCTCAGGGGAATTAGACAAGGCGAGATGGGGTAGGCTGGTTAAATTTTTGGAACAACGAGAGTTCCAAGTTTTAATCACGACGGCAAATGAAAAATTTAAGGAAGAATTAGAAAAAATTAATGGCGCAAATAAGATCTATATTTCGAACGGTTCCGTTAACTAGTCTTCCAAAAAATTATATTTTTAAAACAACACACTGACACAAGAAATTGGAAGAGAGGTTCCTTTTGGAAAATCAAGAAAATCAAGCAGGAAGTATTGGTAAGGTCGGACAGGAATATGGTGCAAGCCAGATTAGTGTTCTTGAAGGACTAGAGGCCGTAAGAAAAAGACCAGGGATGTATATTGGTGATACTGCCAATCGTGGTCTACATCACTGTGTATATGAAATTGTAGATAACGCAGTCGATGAAGCACTTGCAGGTTATTGTAGCGAAATTAAAGTTATTATTCACGTTGATAACTCTGTAACAGTTATCGATGATGGGCGAGGGATCCCAGTTGATATTCACCCGAAAGAAGGTGTATCGGCAGCGGAACTTGTATATACAAAACTTCACGCAGGTGGAAAGTTTAACGAAGAAGGTGGAGCTTATAAAGTTTCAGGTGGTCTACACGGTGTAGGTGCTTCTGTTGTAAACGCACTATCTAAGTGGGTTAAAGTTGAAATTAAAAAGCATGGAAAGATTCACCAAGTTGAATTTAACCATGGTGTAACTAAAGAGCCACTTAAAGTTGTTGGTGAATTAGAAGACAAAACTCAAACAGGTACTTCTGTTACTTTCAAACCAGATAATGAAATTTTTGAAGTTCACGAATTTAATTACGATACATTAACAAATCGTTTTAGAGAGATGGCCTTCCTTAACAAAGGTCTTAAGATCGTTGTTAAAGATGAGAGAACAGATAAGAATGAAACTTTCCACTATGAGGGTGGTCTTATTCAGTTCGTAGAATATCTAAACAGAGCTAAAACAGTAGTACACAAAGATCCAATCTATATTGCAGAATCAAGAGAAGATTACGAAGTAGAAATCTCAATGCAATGGACTGATTCATACTCAGAAGTTCTTTCTGGTTATGCCAACGCAATTACAACTCCAGGTGGGGGGACTCACATTTCTGGTTTTAAAACTGCACTAACTCGTGTTCTAAATGCATATGCAAAAGATAATAACCTGCTTAAAGGAATTAAAACGAATTTAACAGGTGATGATATGAGAGAAGGTTTAACAGCGATTATTTCTGTTAAGCTTCCTGAGCTTCAATTCGAAGGTCAAACAAAAGATAAGCTAGGTAACTCTGAAGTAGAAGGTATCGTTAACTCTCTAGTAGGGGATGCACTTAAGAGATATTTAGAAGAAAATCCACAAACTGCAAAAACAATTATTAGAAAGTCTGTTGATGCAGCTGCAGCTCGTGAAGCCGCAAGACGTGCTCGTGAATTAACTAGAAGAAAGTCAGTTCTAGATATGGGTGGTCTTCCAGGTAAAATGGCAGACTGTCAGGAAAAAGATCCAGCTCTTTCTGAAATCTACATCGTTGAGGGTGACTCTGCCGGTGGTTCTGCAAAGCAGGGACGTGATCGTAAGTATCAAGCAGTTCTTCCTCTTAAAGGGAAGATCCTTAACGTTGAAAAAGCTCGTTATGACAAAATGCTTGGTAACGCCGAAATTAAGATGATCGTTCAAGCGATGGGTACAGGTATTGGTAAAGGTAACTTTGATATTTCAAAACTTCGTTACCACAAACTAGTTATCATGACAGATGCCGACGTCGATGGTTCTCACATTAGAACACTTATTTTAACTCTTCTTTATCGTCAGTTCCCTGAGCTGATTGAGCAAGGTTATGTTTATATCGCTCAACCACCTTTATATAAATACAAGAAAGGTAAGAAAGAGATTTATCTAAAAGACGAAAAAGCACTTGAGACATTCCTTGTTGCAAACGCAATTGAAGGAACTTCAATTAACTTCAATGGTGAAATGATTGAAGAAGAGACAGCTAAAGGTCTTATTAATAAATTCACTCAATACGACAAAACTCTTAAGTCTTACGATATTCACTTCGATACGTTCTTACTAAGACACTTAATTGAAGAAATTGGTATCACTGCAGCTGATCTTAAAGATCGCTCAAAACTTGATGGTATTGTTGCAAAACTAGATGAACACTTTAAAACTCAAGAGTCTGAAACATTAAGAAATTACTCATTCTCAATTGAAGAAGACAAAGAGCATGCATCAAATCTTATTCGTATCAATGTTAAAACAACAGCACGTACGAAGAAATTTAAACTTAGCTCATACTTCCTAGAGTCTTCAGAATACGCAGATCTTATGAACCTTTACGATGGTATCAATAAATTTAAAATTGGTAAGTTCATTGTTAAAGGTGAAAAAGGTGATGCAAAAGAATTCGAATCACTAAGAGGTTTTGCTTCTTATATTATCGATGATGCTAAACAAGGCGCGTACATCCAACGTTATAAGGGTCTTGGAGAAATGAACCCTGAACAACTTTGGGAAACAACAATGAATCCAGAAAATAGAACTCTTCTTCAAGTAAAGATTGAAGATACTATTGAAGCAGATTCAGTATTCTCTGTTCTAATGGGTGACCAAGTAGAACCAAGAAGACAATTTGTTGAAGAAAACGCACTTAATGTAAGAAATCTGGACGTATAGGACTAATTTATGACTGATGAAACAAATATCACAAATGAAAATGATAATGGTGATGGTGGAAACCATAACCACGGGAATATTCAACAAATTGGTATTCGCGATGAAATGAAAAACTGTTACCTCGATTACGCAATGTCGGTAATCGTAGGTCGTGCACTTCCAGATGTACGTGATGGGATGAAACCTGTTCACCGTCGTTGTCTGTATGCAATGCACTCTCTAGGTAACTACCATAATAAACCATTCCTAAAGTCTGCCCGTGTTGTTGGTGACGTTATTGGTAAGTATCACCCACACGGTGACTCTGCGGTTTATAATACAATCGTTCGTATGGCCCAAGATTTCTCAATGAGATATCCAATGGTTCAAGGTCAAGGTAACTTCGGTTCAATTGACGGTGATAACGCTGCGGCCATGAGGTATACAGAGATCAGAATGCAAAAGCTTTCTGAAGAGATGCTAAAAGACTTAGATAAAGAAACAGTTGATTGGCAACCTAACTACGACGACTCACTTAAAGAGCCAACAGTTCTTCCAACAAAAATCCCTAACTTATTAGTTAACGGTTCAGCTGGTATTGCTGTAGGTATGGCAACAAATATTCCTCCACATAACTTAACAGAAGTTATGACGGCGCTTACTGAGCTTGTAGATAATCGTGAAATGTCGATTGAAGACATTATGAAGATTATCCCAGGTCCAGACTTTCCAACTGCTGGAACAATTCACGGAACTGAAGGTATTCGCTCTGCTTATAAAACAGGTAAGGGTGTTATCCAGATGCGTGCAAAGATGGATGTGGAAATTCACGGTAAGAAACAAGATCGTGAAAGAATTGTTATTACTGAACTTCCATATCAAGTTAACAAAGCTAAGCTAATTGAAAAGATTGCTGAACTTGTAAACTCTAAATCACTTGTTGGTATTTCAGACCTTCGTGATGAATCATCTCGTGAAGGGATTCGTGTTGTAATCGACCTTAAAAAAGGTGAGATCGCAACTGTAATCATGAATAAGCTTTATAAGCAAACTGCACTACAATCATCATTTGGTATTATTTTCTTATCAATTGTTAACTCATCACCAAAAGTTCTAAACATCAAAGAACAATTAGAGTGTTTCATTGATCACAGAAGAGAAATTATTATTCGTCGTACAGTATACGAACTTAAGAAAGCACGTGAGCGCGCGCATATCTTAGAAGGTTTGAAAGTAGCTGTTGAAAATATTGATGAAGTAGTTGAGATGATCAAGAAATCTGACGGGCCAACTGATGCTCGTGAGAAATTAATGAGTACATTCTCATTAAGCGAGATTCAAGCTCAAGCAATTCTAGACATGAGACTACAACGTCTAACAGGTCTAGAAAGAGATAAGATTATTGCTGACTACGAAGCAATTATGAAAGAGATTGATCGCTTAGAAGGAATCCTTGGTTCTGAAGATAAAATCAAAGCAATCATTAAAGAAGAATTCACTGAAGTTATTGAAAAATACGGTGATGAGAGAAGAACAGAAATCGTTGCAAAAGCAGACGAAATTCAAATTGAAGATCTTGTAGCAAGTGAAGAGATGATTGTTACAATCACTCACAAAGGTTACGTAAAGCGTATGCCACTTGACACTTACAAAGCGCAAAAGCGTGGTGGTAAAGGTGTTAAGGGTGCTGCAAACGATGATGACTTCTTCACAAATATCTTTACGGCAAATACTCACGATAAGCTTCTATTCTTTACAAGCCGTGGGCAAGTATTCTCAAAGAAAGTTTACGAAATTCCTGAAGGAACTAGAACTTCTAAGGGACGTAATATTGCAAACCTTATCCAAATCCCAAGTGGTGATCGTGTAACAGAAATTATCTGTGTTCCACACGATATGGATCTTAATGAGAAGTACTTAATCTTTGCAACTAACAAAGGTCTAGTTAAGAAGACAGCTCTTGAAGAATATTCAAACGTTAAGCAATCGGGACTAATTGCAATTAAACTGCAAGATGGTGACCATATTGTTAACGTAAGAATTAATGATGGATCAAAAGATATCCTTCTATGTTCTTCAGCTGGTAAGATCATCCGTTTCGATACTAATGATGCAAGGCCAATGGGACGTGTATCTCAAGGTGTTAAGGGTATCAACATCAATACTGATGAAGAAAAAATTATCGGTATGGAATTAATTGATGACCAAATGGAAATCCTATCTGTAACTGAGCATGGGTACGGTAAACGTACTGAATCTTCACAATACCGTAAGCAAACTCGTGGTGGGAAAGGTATTCTTGCAATGAGACTTACAGATAAGAATGGTGAGATTGTTCAAATTAAACCTGTTACTGACAAAGATGATCTAATGATCATTACTGACCGCGGGCAAGTTGTTCGTACGAAAGTAAGTGGTGTTTCTCTAATGGGACGCGCGACTCAAGGTGTACGTCTAATTAAGCCTAAAGAAGGTGAGAAGGTTGTTTCAATTGCAAAAATTATTGAAGCAGATGATGAAGATGGATCAACTTCTGAAGAATAAATTCATAAGGGCCAGTTTTTTACTGGCCCTCATTTTACTTACGTCTTGTGATTTCACGCCAAGAATTCACAAAGATATCCTAATTGCGCAAAATCATATCTCTAATCAAGAGTACGCTCAGGCAGTGAAGCAGTATCATAAGATTTTAGAGATGGCGCCAAATGATGAAATTAAAATCAAAATCAATTATCAGATTGCTGAACTCTACGCAGTCTCTCTTGGACAATATAATCGTGGAATTGCCTTTTACGAAAAAATTCCTAAACTTACGACAGATCCTGTTTGGCTTGTAAAAACACAAGAACGAATTGGCGAGATCGCTTTTCTTTATATTAATGATTATGCGAAGGCTGCTGAAGTTTATAACAAGCTTTCGGCCTTTAGACCTAAACTTTCAAATCACGATCTATATGAATTTCGTCTTGCTCGTTCTTATATCAAACTTAAGGAATATGATAAGGCGACTGAGCACTTAGTTTCTATGCATAATAATGGAAACCATAAGTACTTCGTTGATAGCTTCTTTCAATCTGGAATCATGTATTTTGAATCGCAAGATTGGAACCGCGCTGTTCAATACTTTCGTGAATACATCAAGCGTGAAGATCGCCGCGACCTAAAAGTTCGCGCCATCTTTCTTATGGCCAATTGCTATGAGACATTGGAGCGTCTTCAAACAGCCTACGATCTCTACTATTCAATCTTAGGTGAGTATCCAAATAACAAGGTTATTCAAGATCGACTAAACTCTGTATATGAGCGTCGTGTTGCGAGGAAGCGTTAGATGGCCCTTTATGACCCAAAATGGATAAAGCCAATGGCACTTGCCATGTCACTACCTTCAACGGCATTAGTTGTGGCCTGGGGACTTTGGGAGCTCGTTAAAAAAGGTGTCATCACTCAAGGTTGGGCCGTAGGAATTTTTCTAGCGGTAATTGGAAATATTTTAATTTCGATGGTTGTCTATGCTCTTCGTAAGAAGTAGATAATTCTCATGATTAAAGATCTATCTAATAAAATTAGTTTCCCTCGCTTTTTTATGTTGTCACTTCCTATGGCTGCAGTGTGTCTATATTTATTGACTCCAGGCATGGAATGGACAGCGTTCGCTATTTGTTATGTAGCAACTGTCTTATATTTAGTGATGTTCTGGATGGCCGTAGATGAGCTGATAAAGCCACATCGCATCGATGGTTATAAGGCCAATGGAAAGTATCTAGCGTTTTTATTTATAGGTAAGCTTGTTATTTTAATCGGGGCCCTATTATTTGGTGTACAAATTCTTCAAAGTAAGATAATTATACCGGTAATAAATTATTTCTTAAATATATTTGTGCTGGGCGCCAGCATCAAAAAGGACTAATAATGAAAAAAATAGCCCTTCTTTTAACTACTTTATTAGCGACAAATACATACGCAGCAGGTGGATTTCTGTGGCTTGGTGAACTTTCTCATGTTTTTCACCTAGGTTACGTTGATCACATCTTCACTAAGTCTTTTGTTGCAATCATCATTTTACTTGTAGCTCTTCTTTACAGAATGCGCGTTTCTAAAATGACTCTTGAAGAGACAGTAGTTCCAGATAGAGGAATTTCACTAAGAAACATCGTTGAGATGTACGGATCATTTATCATGACTCAATGTCGTGCCGTAATTGGTGAAGAAGATGCACCAAAATATTTCAAGTTCATTTCGTTCCTATTTATTACAATTTTCCTAGCGAACGTAATTGGTCTTGTTCCAGGTTTCTTACCACCAACTGAATACATCAACACAACTCTTGCTCTTGGTGTACTTTCATTTGTTTACTACAACATCAAAGGTTGTAAAGAACTTGGTACAATGAACTACCTTGCACACTTTGCAGGTCCACTTTGGTACATGGCAATCTTAATTTTCCCAATTGAGATTCTTTCAAACTTTATTCGTCCTCTATCTCTAGCACTACGTCTTAGAGGTAACATGATGGGTGACCACCACGTATTAACAACTTTCCTTAACCTTGAAATTCTTGGTGTGAACGTTGGTATGTTTGGTGCTGCAATTCCATTCTACTTACTTGGACTTCTAGTTTGTTTTATTCAAGCTTACGTATTTACAATGTTATCAATGGTTTATATTAGTCTTGCAACTGCTCACCACGATCATGATGAGCACCACGCACACTAATAAAAACTTAAACTTAATAATTTAACAGTTACTTGATCAAAGTAACGAACGTTTTAGGAGACTATTATGGAAAACACTCAAGCAATTAAGTACATCGCGTATTTCTTAGCAATGGCTATCGCTGCATACGGTGGTACTGCTGCACAATCAAAAGCTGCTTCTGTAGCTCTAGAAGGTATCGCAAGAAACCCATCTGCTGCTGACAAGATTCAAACTCCAATGATTCTAGGTCTTGCACTTATGGAATCACTTGTAATTTTCGTACTTATCTCAGTATTCCTTGCTGGTTAATTCGAAAATCTAAAATTGATTTTAAAAGGAAGGCAGTCGTAAGACTGCCTTTTTTGTTTTATGATAGTTGAATGTATACATTAGAAAATAATCAACTTCGAATTCAAGTCGCCTCTATGGGGGCAGAGTTAAAAAGTCTTTATTCAAAAACAAAACTAAAAGAATATCTATGGCAAGGCGATCCTAAGTGGTGGGGGAGATCTGCGCCTCATTTATTTCCTCGTATTGGTTACGAGACGAATGAGTATATAGAAAAACATAATATTGTTAAGCATGGTTATGCTCGTGATACAGAATTTGTCTTAATTGAACAAAGCTCTAATTCTCTTTTATTTAAGATGAAAGATGAATTAATTGTGAAGTATGAGCTTATCGATAATATTCTAGAAGTTTGTTATGAGGTTTTGGTAGATTTTCCATTTATGCTTGGGGGGCACCCTGCTTTTAATATAGATTCTTTTCCTGTCGATTTACGCTTCTCAAATAAGTGTGATTATTACAAGTTACTTGATGGTGTCATTGATAAATCTAATTTATATAAAACCGATTCGGAAGTATTAATCATTGATGAGAATACATTTACGGATGATGCTCTTGTGTTTAATAATTCGCTTAAGAAAAGTCAGGTTTGTTTAGAGCGTGATCTTGTTCTAACCTATGATAGTGAATTACTTGGTGTTTGGGCACCTGAGGGGGCGCCTTTTGTGTGTCTTGAACCGTGGTGGATAAGTCCTACTAGTATAAGAAATTTCAATTATTCCATTAGATTGTTATATTAAAATATTTTTTACTCATTCTATTAAATGTAATTAAATTAAAAAATGTGAAAAGCACGATAAACATCGACGTAATGACGATTTTTCCAGTAATTCTATGTAGAGCGATTGCGATTATGATACAGGCTGTATTAATTGCAAATAGAATTAATGCAGCTTGAATATGGCTTAACCCTTTTTTCAGTAATATGTGATGTAGATGATTTTGATCTGGTGTAAAAGGACTTTTCTTGTTTAGAATTCGGATAAACATTACTCTTAATGTATCTAGTAGTGGAATGAAAACTACGGCAACTGCGATCGATGGTGCAGATCTAAATTCGAGTATTAAATTAGTACTTTTATGATTTAAATTTATGAACCTTATTAAAAGATAAGAAATTGTAAGGCCAATAAGAAGTGAGCCAGTGTCGCCCATAAAGATCTTAGCTGGTGTTTTATTAAATTTTAAAAATGCTAATAATGAGCCGATTAGTGAAAGAGTAATACCTAATTCTACTTCAAAACCATTGATTCCAAACCAGGTGGCCAGAAATAAACACGCCGATAGAGAAATAAGTCCTGCGAGCCAATTAATACCATCTATTAAATTGAAAGCGTTAATAAGCCCAACAAATGTTAAAGTTGTGATTATATTTGATTCAATTTCATTTAATGCACCCATTCCAAGGACATTGTAGAAGTTATCAATCTTTACGCCCGAATAGAAAAATATGATTTGTGCACAAATAATTTGTACTAGTAATTTCTTTCTTGCAGACAATACAAATATGTCATCTTTTAAGCCGAGGAAGAAAATAATAAACTGTGTGGCTAATAAATATTGAATTGTCCCAAATTCACTATTTGGAGTTAGTAGAAGAGAAGAGAAGCAAATACCCATGAAAAGGGCAATTCCACCTAGCGATGGAATAGGTGTTTCATGACAAGTTCTATGATTTTTCTCTGCATATAGTCGCGTGAATTCTGCAAACTTAATAAGAATTGGGATTGTTATATATGTAATAACAAAAGAACTTACAATAATTAATATGCTAGTAATAATCATTGTTTGATTCTAGCAATCTTTTAAAAATGAAACAATATCTAGCATGCTAATATTTAGACGTTATTTCTATAAAAATTGATTGCTCTGTCTAGACCATGATTCAAATCAATTTTGTGATGCCATCCCATAGAGTGTAAGAGAGAAACATCTAAAAGTTTTCTCATTGTTCCATCTGGCTTACTTGGATCAAAAGATATTTCTCCTTTGTATCCCATTTTATCAGCAATAATTTTTGCCAATTCACCAATCTCTATGTCTTGACCTGTACCAATATTAATAAGCGAGGGTAATTGCTCATCTTTTTGCATTAGGTAAATACATGCATTGGCCATGTCATCAACATGAAGAAATTCACGTTTTGGTTTACCAGTTCCCCATACTTTAAATTCAGAATCATTATCCTTAATTGCTTGTTCCATTCTTGCAATTAAGCCAGGGATGACATGTGAATTTTCAATGTGAAAGTTATCATTTTCACCATAAAGATTTGTTGGCATAACTGAAGAATAATTCAAACCATATTGATCTTTAAAAGCTTCTGCAGTTTTGAGGCCTGCAATTTTTGCAATTGCATATGGCTCATTTGTTGGCTCAAGCGGACCAGTTAATAAGTATTCTTCCTTGATTGGCTGAGGACAATTTTTTGGATAGATACATGAACTACCTAGAAATAAAAGTCTATCAACTTTAGTTTTAAAAGCAGCATTAAAAACATTCTGCTGAATAGTTAAATTATCAAAAATAAAGTCTGCTCTATATGTATTATTAGCGTGTATGCCACCTACTTTTGCAGCAGCTAAAAAGACATATTTAGGTTTATTTGTCTGAAAATAGTCTAGTGTATTTGATTGTAGTAAAAGATCTAGTTCTTCTCTTACTGGTTTTAAAATATTTGTAAAAGCCTGTTTTTCTAGCTCTCGTACAATTGCAGAGCCTACAAGTCCACGAGAGCCGAGTACTAAAATTGCGTCATTCTTATTCATGGTAATTTAAGACCTTGTGTCCACCTTCTTTAAGGTATTTATCTTTTTCAAAAATTTGTAGATCTGAACTCATCATATCATTAATTAATGATTCAAGATTATGCTTAGGCTTCCAATTTAATTTAGTTTGCGCTTTTGTAGGATCTCCTAAAAGTAGATCAACTTCAGTAGGTCTAAAATATCTCTCGTCAATTCCAATAACTTCTTGTCCAATTTTAACTTGGTAATCAGGATTATTGCACTTTATAACTTTAGCTACTTCAGTTACACCTGAACCTGAAAATTCCAACTCAATTCCAACGTATTTAAAAGCTTTGATAATAAATTCTCTAATAGATGTAGTTACACCTGTAGCAATAACAAAATCTTCTGGTTGCTCTTGTTGTAGCATAAGCCACATTGCTTCCACATAATCTTTAGCGTGTCCCCAGTCTCTTTGAGAGTCTAAGTTACCCATATAAACTTTATCCTGAAGGCCAAGAGCGATTCTAGAAACTGCACGTGTAATTTTACGTGTAACAAATGTTTCACCTCGTAAAGGAGATTCATGGTTGAACAGGATTCCATTACATGCATATAGACCATAAGCCTCTCTATAATTAACCGTAATCCAGTATGCGTACATTTTCGCACATGCATAAGGTGAGCGTGGGTAGAATGGAGTCGTTTCTTTTTGAGGAGTTTCCTGAACTAATCCATAAAGCTCACTTGTTGAAGCTTGGTAGATTCTTGTTCTATTTTCCATACCAAGTATTCTAATTGCTTCTAGAAGTCTAAGAGTTCCGATACCATCGACATTAGCAGTGTACTCGGGAGTATCAAACGAAACACGAACGTGACTCATTGCTCCTAGGTTGTATATTTCATCGGGTTGTACTTCTTGAATAATTCTAATGAGGTTAGAGGTATCTGATAAGTCACCATAATGTAATTTGAATTTTAAATTTTTCTCATGAGGATCTTGATAAAGGTGGTCAATTCTATCAGTATTGAATAAAGATGAACGACGTTTAATTCCATGTACCTCATAGCCTTTTTCTAAAAGTAGTTCAGCTAAATAAGCTCCGTCTTGTCCTGTAATACCAGTTATCAGTGCGATTTTCATTCTATTCCTTTTTTAGTATTATCTGATTTTATATCTAATTATTTAACTTTTAAACTATAAAACAATGAAATGAAATATTAACTTCAAGGTTTCATAATAGCTCAAGTTAAGTTAATGTATAGCAAAAGAATATATAGGATTCATAATGAGTAAAAATGTAATTATTACTGGTGTAACTGGTCAAGATGGATCTTACCTAGCGGATCTTTACGTTATGAGAAATTATAATGTATATGGTTTAACGACAAGCTCTAATCCAAAGTTTACTGGCAATATTGAGCATCTTGAAGGGAAAATTAAATTACTCACAAGTAATTATACTATTGAGTCGCTGGTAGGAATTTTTGAAGAAGTTAAACCAGATTTAGTATTAAATATGGCTGCTCAGCCCTTGGTTCAAATGTCATGGTCTTTAATTAGTGAAACATTAGCAGCTACAGCAGTTATTCCAAGTAATATCTTAGAAGCTATAGTTAAAGTCGATCCTAAAATTAAGTTTTTTCAAGCTTCTAGTAGTGAAATTTATGGTGATTCTAATGGTAAAGTTTTTACTGAGGACTCGCCTTTAGCACCACGTAATCCTTATGGTTGTGCTAAAGCTTATGCATATAACATGGTAAAAGCATTCCGATCTGAAATGGGGATCTTTGCTACCAATGGTGTTCTTTTTAATCATGAATCAAGCAGAAGAAAAGATATTTTTTTAAGTAAGAAAATTATTAAAAATGTAATTGCTATTTATAAAGGTGAAAGTTCTGTTTTAGAATTAGGTAACTTGTTTGTTGAGAGAGATTGGGGACATGCAAAAGATTATATGAGTGCTGTAGTTGCATTAATGGATATGGAAGACTCAGGAGATTATTTAATATGTTCAGGTAAAAGTAAAAGAGTTATAGATATGGCAAACTTTGTACTAGGATATTTTAACTTAGATCCTGAAGACTATATAAAAGTTAGAGAAGAATTTATTAGAAAGAATGAGCCTGTAAGCTGCAAAGGAAGTCCAAAGAAAATAGAAAGAGATACAGGTTGGATTGCAACAACTACTTTTGAAGAGATGTTAGTTGAAATGATAGAATGTGAGTTAAAAAATGAATAAAAATGTTTATATTATTGGTGAAGTTGGATTGAACCATAACGGATCAGTTGAGAATGCAAAACAATTAATAAGAATAGCGAAGGATAGTGGTTGTGATGCAGTTAAATTCCAAAAGAGAACGTTGAGTAAAGTCTACTCGAGTGAAATTCTAGAAAATTTAAAAAACTTTGAACAAGGCTTCCAGTACTTAATACCTATACTTGAAGATTATGAATTATCAGAAACTGAAATGTCTAGACTTAATGATTTTGCAAAATCAATTGATATTGACTTTATATGTACTCCATTTGATACAGAAAGTGCTGACTTTATAAATAGTCTTGGTGTTGAATGTTTTAAAATAGCTTCAGCGGATTTAACTAACCTTTATCTAATTGATCATTTGAGTAAATTCAATAAAAAACTTATTATTTCGACAGGCATGTCTACATATGAACAAATAGATAAAACAGTAGATTATTTAAAATCAAAGAACATTGAATTTAGTTTACTTCACTGTGTTTCATCGTATCCTGTAAATTATACAGATGCCAATATGAGTAGAATTAAAGAATTGAAAAAAAGATATGGTGTAGATATAGGCTATTCTGGCCATGATGAGGGAATTTCGTTGTCTTTAGCTGCTGTCGCTCTAGGAGCTAGTATTATCGAAAAACATATAACTTTAGATAAAAACTTAAGAGGTCCAGATCATAAATTTTCGCTTCTACCTAATGAGTTGAAAGAGCTTTGTACAGAAATAAGAAAAGTAGAAGCCTCATTAGAAGTAAGAGATGAAGCTATATCTCAAGGTGAACGTCTAAATAGTATGGTTTTCAGAAAATCATTATTTGCTAAAACTGATATTAAGGCAGGAACAATAATTACTAGTGAAATGCTGATAGCTAAGGGACCAGATAACGGCTTATCTGTTCAATCATATTTTGATCTTTTAGGAATGAAGTCTAAAAGGGATATGAATGAAGGTGATATATTTTATGAATCAGATTTAATTGATGAGGAGAATTCAGAAATTGTAACATCAGTTAACTGGGCAAAACAAGGTTATGTAGTACGTTATCATGATTTTGAAACTGTCTTAGATTATGATCCTGCTTGTTTAGAATTTCATTTTACATATAAAGATACAACTCTAGATATTCCGTTTGATAAGTTTGAAAAATATAGTGATAAGTTAAAAAATATTATACTAAGAATACATTGTTGTGAATATATTGGTGAAGAGCTTTTTGATATTTGTAATCAGGATAGCGAGAGAAGACTGAAGGCACAAAATACATTGCAAAGAGTAATTGATATAACTAGTCAAATCTCTAAATATTTTTCAAAAGATAAACCATTAATTGTTTTTAATTGTGGTGCTATGTCTTTGAATGATAAGCCAAATACATTAAAAATAGCTGAAGATCTTATATATAAGCATTTTTCTGATTTAGATTTAAAGAATACGGGTCTAATTGCTCAGAATATGCCTCCATATCCGTGGTATTATGGTGGTCAATGGAGAGGACATTACTTTTTAGAACCAGATGAGTTGATTAAGTTCTGTAAAGAGACTGGTGAACGTCTATGTTTAGATACTTCTCATGGATATATGGCCGCTACCTATTTAGGAATTGATTTCAACGAGTATGTAGAAAAGCTATTGCCTTATGTGGAACATCTTCATATTTCAGATGCCACTGGAGTTGAGGGCGAAGGTACTCAAATCGGAACTGGCGACATCGACTTTAAAAGCTTATTTAGTATAATAAAAAACTTTAAAGGAACATGGATACCCGAAATTTGGCAAGGACATGTTAATAATAATTATGAAGCTAAAAAGGCTTTAAAAATTATAAGAGATCTTGTTGAGTAGCTATGAATACTTTTTTAGCAATTCTTCTATTATAATGAAATCATATTCTTCGTCGATTTCATATGAAGTGTATTCAGGCATAATATAAACATCGATATTACCAGATATTCTAACTTTTGAAGTTAGAATATCTTTAACTTTACTTATGTAAATTGCTCCGTTTTCCTGCAGAGTTCCTGTCATCTCTTGCCTTCTAGGGCGTTCGGAAACATTATAGTTTAAAGGATTTCCGTTTTTATCCCAGTAGAAAGACTTGTGTTCACAACAACTAAGTAAAGAATCTTTTTTAGATTTGATCAGTTGTTCATAAGCAATATCAATATCTTTCGATGTTGTTAGAGGTGATGTAGCTTGAATCAAAAAGAAATAGTCTTCATTAGAAATAGTTTTATTATCTTCTAAATACTCGAGCATTACAGATTCAGTTGATGATGTATCTTGATTTGTTTTTTCTGACCTTTGATAAAACTCCACTTTAGAAAGATTAAAAGATTTAATAATCTCTTTATATTCAAAGGAGTCAATAGCTAAAATTATTCGATCTACTACTTGGCTATCTTGACAAGCTTTAATAGTCCAATAACATAAAGGCTTTCCATTAATTTCTTTAATGTTTTTATTTTTTATTCCCTTGCTTCCACTTCGCAATGGGATAAATGCGATATTCATATAAATCCTAGAAATAAAGTATTATTGTAATATAATACTTTATACATGAGGATAATTAAATAAAAACAATATCATTTCAAAATATTATAATAACGATATTATCTAAAGTATTGTCTTTTTCTATGTTTTTAATTCTTGGTAAAGAGTTGACTGAACTTGATTTTGGACAATTAGTTTATGTGAATCTTGTTATATCTTATATACCAATGATTCAACTCGGTTTAATGAATGGTGCATCTGTCTTAATTCCGAAGTATTCAGTTTCATCAAACGATAAATTACTAGAATATTTTAATGATTTTAATATTTCATCTTTATTATTACACTCTGTTTCATTTATATTTTTACTCATTCCTGTATTTGAATTAGATACAAGTTTTACTTTTGTTATCTTAGCTGATTTATTTTTTAAAAAATTGATAGAAAATTTCAATTTGTATTTAAGAAGTTTGTTGAAATTACAAAAATCTATCTATATTAAAGTATTTGATGAACTATTGCGGATTGTAATCGTTTTATCTTTTTTTATGTATAGCAAAAGTCTTAGAAGTATTTTTGAGGGTCATCTACTTGCTTCGATAATTACTTTTTTACTAACATTGTTTTTAGTACCAGAATATAGATTTAGATTTTTTTCTAAACATTACAGAATTAACCTTAGAGAAGTTTTTAATATTGGATTTTTAATATATATTTCGTGGTTATTTGATTTATTGTTCAGAAGCTTGGATAAGTTATTTATTAAAGGGTTTATGTCTATTGAAGATTTAGCTATATATGGTTTTTGTTCAAGTTTATCAATAAATATATGGGTATTATCTCTTTCCTATTTTTCCCCTTATGCTCAGTTACTCTATCGCCTGGTAGTAGAAGAAAGGTATTTAAAAGCAGATCTTTTAATAAAAAAAGTTAATCAATTTCATTTTAAATTATTAACTCTAGCTTTTGTATGTGCATCATTAGCTTACCCTCTCATTACTAAGTATTTTGTCAAAAAGTATGATGAAGCTTATCTGACATTTATTAGCTTACTTGCAGCTTTTGGAATGTTGTCAAGGTGTAATATGTACATATATTATATGAATTGCAACAGAATGCAGAAGAAAATTATCAAACATCAGTTGATTATTATATGTATTAATATAATTTTAAATTTGATCAGCGCTTATTATTTTAGAGATATCTTTTATTTCTCAATTGCAACACTGGTGTCTGTACTTATTTATTATAAAACTTTGAAGGTTGAGTATAACAATGAAATTAGAAGAAGAATTGAAGCAAAATAATCAGATTTATAAAGATTTAGTAGAAACTGGAGTTTTTGATGAATCATCGGAATTTCAACTCTATTCTGATTCTGTAAGAGATGCAAAAATTAACGTTTTCAAAGAAAGAAAAACAGGGGTTATTTTTTTAGAAAATATAGATCAGGGTTCAATAGAAAAGTATAATGAACGAAAAGGCGTTGATTATTGGAGTTCTGAAAGTAGAGAAGATGCACTTTTAAAAACTAGACAAGATGATTTACGACGATTTGAAATGATTGTAAAAAAAGAAAATCCTGAAAAATGGCTTGATATTGGTACTGGTCTTGGTGGAGTTTTAGAATTAGCTAAGAATTTAGATATTAATACTTTCGGTGTAGAACCTCAAAATGAAATTAGGCAATTATTAAATGAATTGAATATGAATATTTACGATTCTTTAGATAATTTTGATAAAAAAGTGGATCTCATTACTTTGTTTCATGTCTTAGAGCATATTCCTGCACAAATCGATTTTTTAAAACTTGCTAAAAGTAAAATGACTATAGATGGTGTTATTTATATTGAAGTTCCACATGCAAAAGATGCATTATTGGAAGTTTATAATAATGAAGCATTTAAAAAGTTTACTTTATGGAGTGAACATTTAATTCTACATACTAAAGAAAGCTTAAAATCAATCGTAGAGTATGCTGGCTTTCGTGTTGAAGAAGAAATTTACTTCCAAAGATATAGTTTGGCAAATCATCTTAACTGGTTAAATAATTCATTACCAAATGGGCAAAATGTTTATACACAAATTGAAGAAGATAGAGAGTTAGTTCAAGCTTATAATAACAATTTAATACATAATAAATGTACAGATACTTTAATTTTCAAGTGTGTGATAAATGATTAAAAAGATTTTAAAAACCCTAATACCACCAATTATTTTAGTTATAAAACGATGGTTAGTATCACATATAACATTTTTAAAATTTAGTGAATTAGTTCGAAGTAATAATAAACTAAAGGATATACATACAAATCAGCGCGTATTTATACTAGGTAGTGGTAATTCTATTAAAAAGGAAAACTTAAGAAAGTTAAATGGCGAAAATGTTATATCTTTAAATAATTTTTACGTTCATGAAGATTTCAAAGAGATAATGGCTGATAATTGTAAAAAATATCATCTTGTAGCACCTATTCATCCTCCGCAGACTAAAGAAGAGTGGGTAAATTGGTTGAGTGAAATGGAATCTCATATTCCTAAAAATGTAACTCTCATATTTGGCTTAGACAGTAATAAAGTAAATACGAAATTAATTATTGATGAGTACGGGCTATTTAAAAATCATAAGATAATGTGGTTTTGTGCTTCTAGAGAGTTTGATTATGAATCATTTAATATCGCAGGAATGGATATGACAAGATCTATATATGCAGCTGAGACAGCAAGTATTTATGGCATTATTGCAGCTAATTATATGGGTTTTAAAGATACTTTTTTACTTGGTGTTGATCATGACTATATTTTATATAAAAATGAATGTGAAATGAGAATTTATAAAACAGCCCAGCATCAATCAAATGGTCTAGAGCGTATGTTTAATGGGGATTTTCACATTATTGAATACTTGAGGCAATATAAAATCTTTAAAAAATATAAAGTGTTAGGTCTAAATTCTAAAACCAATATTATAAACGCTTCACAAGGGGGCTTATTGAATATATTCCCTCGCGTTACTTTCAATAGTCTATTCAATGATTAAAAGATTAGTTAAAAATACATTTATTGTTTTTTTATACCGTGAGATAAAAAATATCTTTATCACATTTAGAAATGAAGAACTTAAATTAGGGTATATGATTACACTAAATAAGGCCAAATTTTCGTCACATAATTATATTGGTGATTTTTCTTCAGTTACAAACTCAGTTATTGGTAGAATGACATATACTTCAAATAATGTTTCTATTAATAATGCTACTGTAGGTCAGTTTTGTAGTATTGGCCCAGGTGTGAAAATAGGCTTGGGTATACATCCTACTGCTGAGTTTGTTTCAACGCATCCTTGTTTTTATTCTTTAAATAAGCAATGTGGTAAAACCTTTGTCGATAAGCAATCTTTTGCAGAATCAAGTAGAATAATCATAAAAAATGATGTTTGGATAGGGGCTAATGCGATAATTGTCGATAACGTTACTATTGGAAACGGAGCTATTATTGCAGCTGGTGCTGTTGTTGTTAAAGATGTTGGTGATTATGAAGTTGTAGGAGGAGTTCCTGCAAAATTTTTAAAGTATAGATTTGAACAAAAAGTTATAGATAGGTTGAATCAAGAAAAATGGTGGGACTATAGCTTCGAAAAATTCAATGAGAAGCATTGTTTATTTAAAGATATCAATGTATTTTTAAAAAATATTAAATAGCTTATTATTTTATTACTTGTATTTTTTAAGTCTAATATAATTAACTATTTTATTTGGTAAAATTTTCTTAATATTAATTCTTAAAAATGCATCTAATAATAAATATATATAGTAGATATTATATTTTATTTTAGGTGTATAGTTATTGATAGTTTTCCATCTGTTGCAAATTGCAGTATATCTACGAATATCAGATACACCTCCAGGTGTTGCAATTGCAAAAATAGTATCTATTTCTTTTAGTGTGGCATCATTTATGATGCTTTTGTAAAGTAGATCATAATCAGCACTAATTTTATAATACAAATTGTATAAATTACTTTTATGATATGTTGTTTTTATTAAGCATCCTTGATGTGAAAAGGGCATTTTTTTCCATGCGTTTTTACTATTACATGGTTCGAAAACTTTGAACTTATCATTTATCACGAGTTTAACTTTACCATATATAATGTCATCTTCACATTTAGATATAACTTTATTTAAGGTCTGAGTAGTCTCTTCTGTGTAAAAAATGTCACCAGCATTTAAGAAATATATATACTTTCCTTTTGCTTTTTTTACACCTTTATTCATTGCGTCGTAGATGCCACTATCTTTTTCTGAAATAATTGTATTTGCTAAACCAGATTGCTCGACTAGTTTAAGAGTTTTATCTTTGGAAAGGCCATCTACAATAATTAATTCAAAATTCTTATCTTTTTGTTTTTTTATAGAATCCAGAGTTGGAACAATTTCATCTTCAGCATTAAATGTAACTGTAATTATCGTTAGTGGAATATTTGAATCTTTCATAAGTAGTCTTTAAGTTTTTCTATTTCGTTATTTAGATTAATACGTTTAACATCAGTATCTAAATAATGATCTGTTTTCATAATTACTTTACAACCAAAGTGTAGTGCTTCAAAAATTGGTAGACAAAAAGATTCAAATTCTGAAAGTACAAGTAAACTTTTGGCATTTTGATAGCATTGATATACTTGCTCTCGAGATGCTCTTTTATAACTTGTGACACAAACATTTGAATTAGATATATTAGGAGTAAATTTACCTAAAATACATATATCAACTTTTTTTTCAATATTTTGAAATATTTGGTTAATTAAATGTGAGTTTTTATGTTGTTCAGGACCAGTGACTAAAATGAGGTCATATTTTCTTTTATCTCTCTCAATTGATTTATAAGAAGGGAGTTTAGGAATTATTCTCTTGATAAATATTTCTTTATTTATATACTTTTTGAGAGATCTCTTCATCCAATTTGATTGAACGATTAATTTATTAGTATTTTGAATGAAATAATAAAAAATAAGTCTTTCAAGTATAAGTCTGAACTTTAGTTTAAAAGCTGTTGGCAAAGGTATTGACTTTAATAAATAAGCATTGTGCAAAAAAACAGTAGTTGTGTTTTTGTGCGATAAAAGAGGAGGAAGATTTCCAAAACAAACGATCTCGTGATCAGGGTTATTTTTGGCTATTTTTGCAAGTGTAAATTCTGCTAAAAAACGAGAAATAATACTTGGTTTTACTTTTATAATATTAATATTATTAAAAGAGGTTTGAAAAGGACATCTTTTATCAATAAAAAGATGAGTAACTTTGCCAAAGACTTCGTCTTCAATTACTGTATTCAGTAATACTAGTCCACCACCTGAGTTAATATTTGGAGCATATAAAATCATAGTAAGAATCGTAAGATATCTATCTTTGGTTGTCACTTTTATTCATGAAAATCTCAATTTTTACATATGTTTACAAACCAGAATCATTCTTAATTAATGAACTTGCTGAAGAATTAGCTAAAAAATATTGCATTGAAGTTTTAACAGGTTTGCCTAATTACTCGATCGCTACATTTTATGATGGCTATAGTTTGGCTGGTCCATATAGAGAGATTATAAATGGAGTATCAATTGTTAGATATCCAATTATACCTAGAAAGTCTGGTTTACTCCGACTTCTTTTCAATTATATAACCTCATTTTTGGGTGCATTGTTCTCAATCTTTAGATTGAAAAAAACGGATATTGTTCTAGTGTTTGCAACTTCTCCTATATTTACTGCTATCCCAGCTATTGTTTTTAAAAAGTTAAGAGGCGGAAAAGTGGTGATTTGGCTACAGGATCTCTGGCCAGAAAGCTTTTTTGCGATCACAAATAAGAATCCTAATGGAGTAATTGGTTCAATCTTAGGAATCATTGTAAAATGGATTTATAAAAATGCTGACTTAATGCTTGTTCAATCAAATGAGTTTCGTTCAAATCTGAACAAGTATGGTTATAAAGGTAGAGTCGAGTGGATTCCTAATTGGGCTAAAGAAGAAAAAGCTGAACAATCTCCCGAGTGGTTGAATGAAATTCCTGATAATAAATTTGTCATTACATTCGCTGGCAATATTGGAGTAGCTCAAAAACTAGAAACTTTAATTGAAGCAGTTCTCAAGGTTTCAGATGAGAGAATCCATTTGGCCGTTGTTGGTGATGGAAGAGAGAAAGAGAGACTAGAGTCTCTTTATGGCAATAATAATCTTGTTAAGTTTTATGGAAGAAGGCCTGCTGGCGATATGCCATACCTATTTGCAAAATCAAGTGTGTTAGCAGTTATTTTAAAAGATGAACCTGCTTTCTCTCTTGTTGTACCATCAAAAGTGCAGTCATATTTAATGGCCGGAAAACCTATACTTGCCTCACTTAATGGAGCGGGAGCTAAATTAATAAATGAATTAGCCGTAGGTGAAGTCTCTAATGCAGAAGATGTTGATGCATTAGCCCATAAAATTGTAACACTAGTAAATTTAACAGAACATGAACGTGAAACTATTGGTAAAAATTCAACAAATGCGTACCATAGCTATTTTAATGAAGAGAAGGTAATCGCTAGAATTGATAAACTTCTTAATGAACTTGTAAATAGTTGAATTAGCGATGTATAGTTTGTAATATTTGTTTATGAAAATTTTAATTATCGGTGCCAATGGAATGTTGGGCCAATCCCTATTTCGTTACTTTTCAAAGAAGTTTGAAGTTCTTGGAATTTCTAGAGGTCAAGCTTGGCATCAAGACATTAAATCAGGATATGATGTTGAAAATACACAGTTGATAGAAAATCTCTTCCAAGACTTTAATCCAGATCTAGTTTTAAACTGTGTAGGGATCATAAAGCAGTTAAAAGAATCTAAAGATAATGAAGTCTCAATTTTTACAAATGCTTTGTGGCCGCATCGCTTAGCTTCAATATGTTCTCAATATAACTCTAAAATGATTCACTTCAGCACTGATTGTGTGTTTACTGGTAGTGAGGGAAATTATACTGAAGATTCAGTTGCTGATAGTAGAGATTTATATGGATTGTCTAAATATTTAGGTGAAGTTGCCTATGATCATACTCTTACAATCAGAACATCAATAATAGGCCATGAAATAAAATCAAATGTCTCATTGATAGATTGGTTTTTATCTCAGGAAAATGAGTGTAAAGGTTTCAGAAAAGCTATCTATTCTGGATTTCCAACAAATTCCTTAGCTCGAATTATTGAAACAGTAATTTTACCCAAATTTATGAAAGGTGATGTATCAGGAATGTACCATGTATCTTCAAATCCGATTAATAAATATGACCTTCTAAGAATTGTAGCTGAAGTTTATGACAAAGATATTAATATAATTCCTTATGATGACTTCGAAATAGATAGAAGTTTGAACTCTGAAAGGTTTCAAGAAGAGTTTAACTACAAGCCGGAGCCTTGGGATTTTTTAATAAAAGAAATGCACACTCTTTATAATGAGATGGAAAAATAATGAAAAAATTAAAAGTAATGACAATTGTTGGTACTAGGCCAGAAATTATAAAATTAAGTAGAGTGATTCCACTATGTGATGAACATTTTGATCATATATTAGTTCATACTGGACAGAATTATGATTATGAACTTAATGAAGTTTTTTTTAATGATCTAAGAATTAGAAAACCAGACTATTTCCTTGAATCTGCTAAAGAAAGTGCGACAAAAACAATTGCAGAAGTACTAATTAAGACTGATGAATTATTAGAAGAAGTTAAGCCTGATGCGGTTCTCTTATATGGAGATACAAATAGTTGTTTATCTGTAATTTCGATTAAGAAGAAGCAGATTCCTATCTTTCATATGGAAGCAGGAAATAGATGTTTTGATCAGCGTGTTCCAGAGGAATTAAATCGAAAAATAGTTGATCACCTATCAGATGTTAATATGGTTCATTCAGAACATTCGAGACGATATCTAATTGATGAAGGAGTAAGGCCCGAGTTAATTATTAAAACCGGTAGCCCTATGAAAGAAGTTTTGAATTTCTTTGGTAATGATATTGATAATTCAAATATTCTTAATGATTTATCATTAGATAAAGGTGATTACTTCTTAGTTAGTATTCACAGAGAAGAAAATGTTGATTATGAAGTAAATTTTAACTCTCTTTTAGATTCATTGAATGGTATTGCTGAGCATTTTGGAAAACGAATAATTGTCTCAACACATCCAAGAACAAGAAAGAAATTAGAAAAATTATCTAACTCTGACTTCAATGAGTTGATCGAATTCATGAAACCTCTAGGTTACTTAGATTACAATCTCCTTCAGAAAAATGCTAAGTGCGTGATCTCGGATAGTGGAACTATTACAGAAGAATCATGTTTAATGGATTTTCCTGCAATTACAATAAGACAAGCTCATGAAAGACCAGAAGGAATGGATGCTGGAACTCTTATCATGTCTGACTTGGATCGTGACTCTGTAATTAACTCAATTAATATAACAATTAATAACCCCGATCGATATTATAGTGATATCGAAGATTATCGAAATGAATTTGTTAGCTACCAAGTAGTTAAAATAATTCAAAGCTATACGGGTTATGTGAATAGAAATGTTTGGAAAAAATAAGAGGATTATATGTTTGATAATAAAAAATTATTAATAACGGGCGGTACAGGTTCTTTTGGGAATGCTGTTTTAGATAGATTTCTTGATTCTGGGTTAAGTGAAATTCGTATTTTTTCTCGTGATGAAAAGAAACAAGATGACATGAGAAAGAAATATAATAACCCAAAAATCAAATTCTATATAGGTGATGTGAGAGATTACAACAGTGTCCTTACAGCTATGCATGGGGTGGATTATGTTTTTCATGCTGCTGCTTTAAAGCAGGTACCATCATGTGAGTTTTATCCTCTTCAAGCTGTTAAAACAAATATTTTTGGAACTGAAAATGTTCTAGATGCAGCTATTAATTGTGGTGTAAAGAAAGTTATATGCTTAAGTACAGACAAAGCCGTTTATCCAATTAACGCAATGGGGATGAGTAAGGCCTTAATGGAAAAAGTTTTTGTTGCTAAGGCCCGTAGTATTGCAGATACACATGAGACAGTTATTTGTGGAACACGTTATGGAAACGTTATGGCTTCACGTGGTTCTGTAATTCCACTTTTTATTGAACAAATTGAAAATGGTAAACCAATTACAATTACTGATCCAAATATGACTAGATTCATGATGTCTCTTGAAGATGCGGTTGAATTAGTGATTTTCGCTTTTGAAAATGGTGAGAACGGAGATATTTTTGTACAGAAGTCTCCAGCTTCAACTATTGAAAATTTAGCAAATGCCATTAAAAAATTTAAAAATTCACCTGATACAGAAGTTAAAATTATCGGTACTCGTCATGGTGAAAAATTATATGAGACTCTTCTTACAAGAGAAGAAATGGTTAAGGCGCGTGACCTTGGTGGATACTATCAAATTATAAGTGATAACCGTGATCTTAACTACGATCGTTTCTTCGAGGATGGTGAAGAAGTTATAACACAAGCTGGTGAATATAATTCACATAATACTCATAGATTGAGTGAAGATGAAATGCTTCATTTGTTACAGACGTTAAAAGAAATTAATTAGTCTCTAATGAAATTTGAAAAATCTAATATAATCCCACATTTGCAATGTATTTTGCTGATAGCAATTTGTTTGTTTAGAAGTGTGAAGGTATCAGGCTTTCCAATATTTCCACTTTTTGTGATTACGTTTTCTTTAATTGCTTTTCAACAATCAAATAATATAAAAAAGTTATTAGGTAGAAATAAAGAATTGATTTTTTTTCTACTAGTTAACTTAATTTTACTTGTCATTTTTACCACTGAGGCTACTTATGTTGGACATGCTGTTGTATTACCACTGTTCTTGGTAGCATTACGTGAATTCTTTCGAGAGTTTTCATTATGTTCACTATTTCGAAAGTACCTATACTATTCAACAAGAATTGTAGCCTTGATTATATTTATACCACTCATGTTTTATCTTGCGCAAAATTTTGATGTCATTATTAATTATATTAATGATTATAATGACCTTTCTACTTGGGTAAGTAGAAGTAAAATAATAATAAATGCAAAACCATTTTTTATACATTCACCGTCAGCTACAATTGAAGTTGTATTTTTTATTATAGCAGGTTCTATAGTTGAAATAATTTACAATAACAATAAGAAAACATCTTTGATCTCATTCATATTGTTGTTAATTTTAAGAGCTAGGAGTTTATTTGTTTCTATGTTCTCTATTATAATTTTAAGATATCTTTTTAGATATAAGTCTAAGAAAATGAATTTTTTAATATTAACTTCACTACTTAGTTTTCCTGTTGTTATATCTTTACTTCCAAATAAAATATTAAGTGGACGTCATCTTGGAAGAGAAGTCTTTTTAAATGAGTTAAGTTTCTTTCCAAGTGGAATAGGGTTTTCTGCAAGAGCATTAGAGTTGTACTCATCAAATGCAATCAATAATAATAGAGGCTACCCTGTGATGAGAGTATTTGATAATATTCACTATGAGCTAATAACAGATTATGGAATACTTTTATATGCTATTTTTTTAGTCGTCCTAATATTAAAGTTTTTGAATGATAAGATTTCTGTGTACAATCCCTCTCTTGTTTTTTTCTTTGTAACTTTATCTTGTAGCTTTGGTAGTAATTTCTATCCTATCTATATTTTTATTTTATTATTTTTAAATAATAATGTGAAAGATAAAGCAACTACCTCTTAACTTTCATTCTAAGTAAGAATGGTATTAAGCCTATGAAGTTAAAGATATATGACATAGCAAAATAAATAGTGAATATGTCGGAGCCATTGTCTATACCAATACCTCTTAAAAGTTCTGAAAAAGCAAAGTTTCCTGTTCCTAGCCCTTGTATTGAAATTGGAAGGAGTGAAATAAATATCCCTGTAGGGATAACTGTTGAAGCTTCTAATACATTTTTAATTGGTAACTCTAAAGAGTAAAATATAATTAGTAAAAATGTTATTATGTTTAACGATTGTATGATTAAGCTGAGCATTACTAGCTTTGTTGATTTCACGGGGTTTTGAAATAATCTTAAATAGTAGTTTTTGAAATTAAAAGCTCTATTAAAGATGAACTGATTTTTAATATTTAATACATCAATTATATAACGATAAATTATTTGTAATAAATTTAATATTTTGAATCTGAAAAGAAATGCAGTAAAAAATAACATCGTAATTGAAGAAAGTATTATAAGCAATTGATCGCTATCAAAACTTAGTGAGAATAGCATATATGATATAAGAGTAAGAATTACTAAGGATACTAATGTTAAAATCTTAGTAAATATACTCATGTAAATAATGTCGTCTTTTGAGTGATATTTTTTCTCTTTTATTAATTCATTTATTTTATAAACTTCACTTGCAATGCTTACGGGTAATATACAACTTACAAAGGAAGCAGACCAAGTGATTTGATTAATATCCCATGCTGAAAGGTTATTTTTATTTTCTAAGCCAAGTAGGATCTTTGCTCGTATTGCACCAATGTATTGTTGAATAAAAGTTAAAACTAGAAATAAAGCAATTAGAGTTTTATTTGAAATTCCAGATCTAATTAAGTCTATGTTTATATTTCCACTGTTATAAACTAGATACAAAAAAGTGATAAGAATAATTAACTTAATAATAATAAAATTCTTTTTAATAAGTTTTAGTAGTCTACTCATGTCTGCTTCTAAAATGAAAAATAAAATTATCAAGTTGTAAATAATTCAAAATATAACTAAAATCCGCCATTTTCTTTATCGGATTAAAAAACTTAGATCTATTTTCTTTGTTCACATTAAGTATATGAACAAACTGCTTACCATTTTTTCTAGCTAGTCGATCCGAGTTCAAGAACACCGAACCCATCGCTCCTTCAAGTTGTAAAAACTCACCTTTTTGATTCTTGATCAAATCAGGAAGTGCTATTTTAAAATCTTTTACCGCATTGAAATTTATGAGTACTAAATTTGTATTAAAAAAAGCGTCATCGTCTTCCTCGCGAAGTCCGAGCTTTTCAAAATATTCTAATTGTCCAGCTTGTTCAGCTTGGGCTTTTTCAATAATTGTAAGGTAGGTTTTATCGCCCTCTGTCTTAAGAGCGATTTGACCACCTTTCATATCTCTTTCTGTTTTAGTCGTTGTAACCATAACAACTGGTATATTTTCTGTGAGCATCCAATTAACGATGGCACGATCTGGAGTTGAGCTTAAATCTTCACCATTTCCAATACAGGCAATGATATTTTCACCTTCAGGCCTTGGTCCTTTAAAAACTTCATAACCAAAGACACCGTGTCCAGCAGGGGCAAGTCGTTCTAATGAAAGTTCACCATTCTTAATAGTTGGAAGCTTTTGTTGAATGACTGAGTCTAGACGTGAGAATTTATCATTTAGAAGATGTTCATACTTCTTCCACATTTCATCCAGGATTGGTTTTACATCATTGTTAACAAGGTCCTGTAGGACCACTTTCTTAAATGAGCTTGTTTTCTTTGATGCTTGAATAATTTGAGCTTCTGCTAAGCTAATTGCACCGAATTCCTCTGTCTCAATATAGAGGTCAGTAGATTTTGAACCAGGTGTTGAACGGCCATACTTTTTTAAGTAGTCCGAACGATCAAGGCTTGAGCCAAGCCCACCATGCATCTTTCTTAGCCATAGGGTACAGTCAACGACTTCCTTTGTAGAATAGCGTTGTTTGATATCTTCATATGAATGAAAAGGAAGTTCATCTCGAAGAAGCTTTCTTGGTGCTATCGCAGTAGGGTAGACTCCTGTGTCATTTTCTGGGGTAGCAATTATAAGCTGTTCAGCTTTCTCGTTTAATTGAGAAAGCAAACCTTCGAAATACTCAAGTTCAATTGGATTTTTGATAAATTCTTTTAAATTCATAGGACCAAATAATAACAGAAGCTAGTTAAGAAATGAAATAAATATAGTTAATATACCTTTACTAATTTTGTGCATAAGAATTAACATCAATATATGAACTATCTTATATTTAGCAGTATTATCTTTACGACATTAGGTATTTTCTTTTCACCATCAGTACTGGGAATTGGGGATATCTTATTATTAATCCCCCTTGTTTTTTCAATTTTTTGGGCAAGAAGGAATAAAGTAAAATTACCTTTGCCTAATATTTTCTTATTAGTGACATTTGCAATTGCTGTAATAATCGCTTTCATTGTTATTGATGATAAGATTGTAGCACTTAAGTCGATTAAAAAAGCACGCTACTTCTTGATAGGGGGTTTGAGTTACCTTCCATTTATGTACTTTTTTAAGGAAGGTAAAGGCTTGCTTGAAAAGGCTAGGAAATATTATTTACCATTTGTATTAGTCTGTTTCACGTTGTCAATTGGATATGGAATATATCAAGCTATAATTCAACACGGCTTTGTGATCTCCAAATTATTAAGTATAAGATTAGCGGCGGCTGTCGATATTACTAAATTTGCATATATAAGTTCATTTTTAACTAGCCTACTGACTTCTCTTTTATTACTAGGAAACTTGGATAAGCGTAATAGATTTTGTGGTATTTTAGTTGCTTGTCTAGGTGTATTTGGCGTGTTGGCAGCAAAAACGCGAGGTGCACTACTATCACTTCTTATAAGTTTAAGCTCAACGATATATTTCAAAAGCAAGAAGCTGGCCCTAGTTCTATTCTGCTCTTTCTTTGTCTTAATCGGAATTATGTTCGCTCTTCAAGGTTCAAAGTATGAAAAGTCATTTCGTATGGTGACTCTAATGAATAAGTCTACACAGCATCGAATTGCACTATATGAAGCAGGACTTGCAGTATTTAAAGAGCGACCACTAACAGGCTTTGGCTATGGACAATCAATTAATGAAATTGGAAGAGTTGCAAAAGAAAATAAGATAGAAAATCTTTTCTATGTATTAAGAACACATCATACCTTTTTAGATATAGCTGCAGATATTGGAGTATTTGGCTTACTTGCGTTCTCTGGTTGGTTCTTTTCATGGGCATTTATAACTTTAACAAGTACATCAGTTTTTACAAAGTCCACACTAGCTCTTGTTGTAAATGCTTTTATTTGTGCTCAGTTCGATGTTTTTAATCAGACGAACTTATTTGCTTTTATACTATTAGTTTTTAACTTAAGTATTGTGACTCATAATTTAGAAAAAGAAAAAGCGAGTAAAAATGCATAACATAATCATCGATTTAGAAAGACTTAAGGATTTCCACTCAGGCCTTGGGCAATTCTCGCATCATTTATATAAGAATATTTCGGCCATGACTAAAGCGAGCTATCTTATTGATCGCTCTAGCGCTGATTTGTTTTCAAAGGATGACACTCTTTTTTATACAAATCCTTTACAAAAACTTGGGTTGTTTCTGCCTAAAGCTAAGGTGTGGCATTCGACTCATCAGGATTCATCATATTTTCCTTATAGTAAGAAGCAGAAGACGATCTTAACGGTTCATGATTTAAATTATATTCATCAAAGAGCTCACCGAAAAAATAAGGTAGAGTCTTACATGAAGTATATTGAAAAAAAATTGAAGTATACGGACATTCTGACTTTTATTTCTGAAAGTACAAAGAAAGATTTTGAAAAGTATTTTGATATATCGAATATTGAAAATCATATAATTTACAATGGGCTTACACTCGATTTAAGTTCTGAGCCGAAGAAGCCTGATTTCAATTTTGAAGGTGATTTTTTATTCACCATTTCTAAGCTTCTCCCAAAGAAGAATATTCACGCTATCTATCCACTAATCGAAGCTAATCCAGATTTAAAGCTTATTATCGCAGGTGATAATTCAACTGGGTACGCTAGTGAACTAGTTGAAAGAGCAAAAGAGCTAGGTATCTCTGATCGTGTATTTCTAATCGGAAAGGTTTCAGAAGGTGAAAAATCTTGGTTATATGAGAATTGCAAGGCCTTTTTTATGACAAGCCTTCTTGAGGGATTTGGCCTTCCTGTTCTTGAAGCTCAGTATTTTAATAAACCAGTTTTTATAAGTAATAAGACTTCTCTTCCAGAAATTGGTGGTGATGCAGCTATTGCTTTTGAATCATTCGATGCTGATTCGATGCAGAATTTATACAAGTCTACAATGGAGACGTTTGACGCTAGTACTTGGGAAGCCAAGTGTAGAGAGAACTTGAATAGATTTTCTTGGGAATTAAGCGCACAAAAGTATATCGAATTATATAAGTAAGAAAAAATATTCAGTTTAATGCATAATTTTTATTCCTTGGAGTGCATATACAAACTTCATATTTACGTTTTATGCACACAAGTGAATATTTTGTGGATAATGCTTAGATATATGCACTTAAGTACATATTAGATTGAAGGCCGTGATTTATATTCACTAGAGTGAATACTTGAGTGCTTCGATATGCATTGTAAGGAATAGTCGCACAAAATTTGATTCATGTTATAATTATAAGAAATCAATATCTGTTTTACGGATGAAACAGGGAGAAACTTAATGAGTTATGACAACTTAGACCTCGAGTTTTTTGAGTATGCCAAGACGGCCATCAAACAAAACGATTACTATGACATTGACCTTAAGGCCTTAAGAAAATCACTCGGTTTGAAACAAACTGATCTTATTGGTATTGATCAGCCGGATGTTTCAAAAATTGAAAGTCGTCTTGATTTAAAATTATCGACTTTAAATAAGTATGCCAAGGCGTGTGGGCTTGAGATGGAGATCGTATTTAAGGCTAAAAACTCTGGAAAATTGGTGCAATAAACGATATCTTGAATCCTCATAAATTATGGAGAAATCAGTGAATCAACTGCCTTGGAACAAGTCGTTAATTATCATTCCTACTTATAATGAAATCATGAATATCGAGCGCATGATCGATACTATCTTTGAAAAATACCCAAAGGTATCTCTACTTATTATTGAAGATGGCTCACCAGATGGAACGGCCGATATCGTGAAGAAGAAAATGGAAACAAATTCAAATCTTCACATCATTGAAAGAAAAGGAAAGCTTGGTCTAGGAACTGCATATATCACAGGGTTTAAGTGGGCCCTTGAAAGAGAGTACGATTTTGTCTTTGAAATGGACTGTGATTTTTCTCATGATCCAGACTCAGTAAAAGATCTTTTAGCTGCTGCTCAAGAAAATGATCTTGTCATCGGTTCACGCTATATTGATGGAATTAGAATTATCAATTGGCCGTTTAGAAGACTATTACTATCATACTGTGCTTCAATTTATACGAGATTCATGACAGGTATTCCTGTTCAAGATACGACTGGTGGATTTAAGTGTTTTACACGAAAAGCTCTATCATCTCTGAATCTAGATGGAATAATTTCTAATGGATATATCTTTCAACTAGAGCTTAATTATAAGGTTTGGGCAAAAGGTCTTTCAGTAAAAGAAGTTCCAATCATTTTCTATGAACGTCGTGATGGACAATCAAAGATGGGTGGCGGAATTATTTTTGAAGCTTTCTTTAACGTTATTAATTTAAGACTTAGAAAGATTTTTGGTATTTTATAAATAAATGAAACACTTCTATTATATAAAAAATGCTTTTAAATTTCTGATTCCAAAATGCTGGTATCAAAGCAAAGCACGTAAAATCTTAAGTGCTTATGAGCAAACGCCAGATCAATATATTGAAGATCGAGTCAGCTATTATAATAAGTTAAAAGAACCATTTAAGTTAGAGCTCGAAAATGAAAATACAAATAGAAGACATATTCCTCACGCATTAAAAATTAAAGATTTTAAAAAAGTAGATGGTACAACATACTACTTTGATATTCTTGAGATCATTAGAAATTTCTCTGGCAATTATATGTTTCGATACGAAGCAGGTGATGTCATTGAAGCACCAACAATTCCAACTATCGTAAAGAGTAGGCCTGTTGTCGACAATGAGAACTCTGTTGTTTTAAAACTTAATAAAGTGAGACATTTTAATTTCATACAAGACAAAATCTCATTTGAAGAGAAGCTTGATAAAGTTGTATGGCGTGGAACTAATACAATGCCACATCGAGATATTGTCATTAAGCAGTTCTACGATCATCCACTATGTGATATCGGACAAACAGCACCTAAAAAAGATGTTGCTTGGCTTAAAGATTTTCTAAGTATTGAAGATCAACTTCATTATAAATTCATACTATGTATGGAAGGTAATGATGTTGCTACAAATTTAAAGTGGGCCATGTCTTCTAACTCTCTTTGCATTATGTCGAAACCTAAATATGAAACTTGGTTCATGGAAGGTAGATTAGTGGCCGGCAAGCACTATGTAGAAGTGAAAGATGACTACTCTGATCTACCAGAGAAAATCGAATATTATTTAGCACATCCAGAAGAAGCAAAGCTCATCACTAAAAATGCAAATGAGTGGGTAGAGCAGTTTAAGGATGAGGATAGAGAATTTCTAATCTCACTTTTAGTTGCAAAAAAATACTTTTCATTACAGTAAATTCAGTAAGATACTCCATTAATAGTAATTATTTTATAGTTGTCCTGTCATAATTACAGCTACTTACAGTATCAGTTATTCCAATTTGAAATAAATCATTCCACTTTCGAAAAAATCGAGAAATTTCACTTATGAAATTTTATTTATGTCCCATCAAATACTTAACAATAAGTTTTATTAATAGTTTTTACAGTGTTCATAAATTCTATTGGATTCTGTTGTATGAAGAACTACTAAACAACATTGGGATTAATAGAGAGAGGAGAGCAGAATGGACAAGGTTTTTTTAGAAAGACCTTCGGTTAACGAAGTTTTGCGGGACAAGATCAGAAAATACAAAAAAGAGCACTCCCGCTTAAGTAGCAATCAAATTGCTAGAAGGCTTGGACTTCCACCTTCAACATTTCATCGACTAGAAATGGGTGATGTTAAAAACCCTGGACTCGATATTTGTGTCACAGTCCTTAACGGCTTGTGCTCAAAGAAAGAGACAGCTGAGTTTGTACGTGAGTACTTCCCGGAAGTGCATGAAAGTTTGTATGGGCATTTTCAGGAAACGGCGAGCTTAAAAGAACAACTGCCAACGACTGATAAGTATTTTCAGGAAATTGCAACTTACAAGATGATGTTGAGAGCTAATTCTAAAGCAGGATTAAGTGAAAACTTTATTCTTCAAGAGTATGGAAGAGAAGGGCATAAAGTGTTTATGAAGCTAGCTGCAGATGGTGTATTTATAAACAAAGATGGACGTTTTTATCTAAATCTAGAGGATACAACCTATAGTCTTTATACATCTGCGAAAATACAGTCGAATATATATAAAGAAATGGCTGATGAAGCGCTCGTTACAAATAGAAATAAGCAATGCACTAATTGTTTATGGGTAGAGTCTATAAATAAAGAGAAGGTTGTTCCTCTTTTAAATGAATTAACAGCTGAGTATAACTACAACATGAAAAAAATTATGATGGATCCGAATAATGTCGGCGAAGATCTAATTGCTTACTCTGCATTAGTTAAACTACTTTAGGAGCTCGTATGAGAAAAATTATATTATTTGTATTACTATTTAACCTAAATGCATTGGGACAAAACTTTACAGCACGTGGTGGCGGGACTAGTACGACGGACTGGGATCTTAGAACAGGATCTGGATCAACTACTGGTGATTGGCGTGTTACTGATATTATTGAATTAAATAACAATGCAATTGATTTAAACACACTTAAGCTTTCAGATGTTGGTGAATTCGACTTTGATTCTATAAATGATAGATGGATATTAAAAACTAAGGGCCGAATTTTGAGTGTTAGAAACATTGAATTAATTGATAAGTTTCAAGAAAAGCAAATTGAAGTACTAGATTACTCTATAAATCTTAAAAAAAGTATGAGGAATATGGGAACTAAAATGCTTGAAAAAAGAATTCAACGTGGTGTTAAGTTTAAAGATTATAAATTTAATGATTTCAATTATTAATTTTTAGAGCGGGATTATCCCGCTCTTTTTTTATTTATTTACATAGATCAATATTGATAAATTGGCTTTGAATTTTAGGAAACTTGTATTTTTGATTTATTACTTCACCTGTAAATGGATTTTTTAATAAGTGTTCTTCAAGATTATCAATACTTCCTTTGAATCTTAATACATTAAAATCTTTGTATATTTGCCCTAAACCACTTTTAAGTGGGAAGTGAATTTTTGACTTAGGTAAATATGAAACAATTAAGTCTTCCGTAAGTGATGACTTTTCATCAAACTCTAGAATTGCATTCTGAAAGTTTAATTTATAAGTTTTATCTTCTGATACGAAATCTATATTTTTATAACATTTTAAATTTGTACTAAATTCGAAATTCTTTTGATTGAAATATATATTTTCTTGTACATTATCAGCATCATTAATTGGATAAGATGCAGCTAGGTAACCAAATATAAATGCGTCTTCTGATTCTAATGAGAGACTTATATGATCTATTTTAGATAAGATATCAATCTCTTTCTTTTCACCCTCAAGACTAATCCCTTCATACAACGCAATCTCTTCATGCTTCTTAGTTAAAAAACCAATGATATTTCCATCTTGAGAAATTAGTGAACCGTCTTTTACACCATCACAGTTTTTGATATTTAAGAGTCGTGATTCATTATCAAATGAATTGGCATAGGCGAGTGAAGCGTAAGTGATTTCACAGCTTTGTTTTGTGAGAGCTCCATACTTATCAAAAGCTAGAACTTCTACAAAGTTGTTATCTGAGTTTGGAATAGATATAGATGCCGAGTTTTTAATTTCTTTGGCCGTCGTAAGTTTAAGAACCTTGTCATTGAATTCGTTTGAAAGCTCTTCTTCTACTGATTCAACTTTTACGATTTCGCCATCAGTTGTTTGTATGTGAAAAGTCTCATTTGTGTCGGCACAGTTTTGAGAGATCAATACTTCTGTTTCTGACTTTATAATTCCCGGGCAAGTTACTGATTTATCGAGTGTTTTAACCGCTACAATGCCTTCTGGACAATCCTGTCCTTCACAGAAATTGTTAAGCTTTGCATTTAAAATGACCTTATCTGAATCATTAACAACTGGCCCAACTGGAGATTGAGTTGGAGTGTTGGACTTGATAATTTTTTGCGTATCCTTCGAACACGAGGTCATAGAGAAGGCAAAAATTAAGATAAGTGGTGCGATTAACTTGTTCATAAAACCAATTTATCTAATATTTGAGAATTAGTGTTTGTTAGTGAAATTTATTTATAGGGTGTAAAGAAGTAGAACACGTAGTAAGTGCCTGATTTTATGAGTATTTGTGTGTCGTTCGGGCCTATCGGTCCATTAGTGTCAAAAGTACCAACGTGCTGAATTTATGAGTGCGACTTATGGCCAGATATGTTATGAAAAGGCATGGAAAATCAGGCTTCTAGAGATATTGCTTATATGCAAATGGCGCTTAATCTTGCGAAATTGGGTGAAGGAACAACTTCTCCAAATCCAATGGTAGGTGCTGTCATTGTTAAAGACGGAATTGTACTTGGAAAGGGTTGGCATAAAAAGGCTGGGCTTCCACATGCAGAGCCTGAAGCAATTGCTGATGTAGCCGAAGAACAAAAGGGCGAACTTAAGGGTGCCACAATTTATGTAACTCTTGAGCCTTGTTGCCATACAAATAAAAGAACACCTCCATGTGCACACGAACTTTTAAAACACGGTTTTGCTCGTGTTGTTGTTGCTTGTCTTGATCCAAATCCTCAGGTTGCAGGAAATGGAATCAAGATATTGGAAGCTGCGGGGATTGAATGTGAAGTAGGCGTTCTTGAACAAGAGTCGATGGAGCTTAATCGCGTTTTCTTTAAATCAATGAAAAGTAATCTTCCTTTTGTTCATCTTAAGCTAGCACAAACTCTAGATGGAAAGCTTTCAACAATGACCGGGGACTCGAAATGGATTACTGATGAGTCTGCACGAAAGATGGTTCATTCTTTTAGAAAAAGATACGACGGGGTTATGGTTGGACGTAAAACTCTTAATAACGATGATCCAAGTTTAAATATTCGTTTTGGTTTAGATGATAGTGGAAAGATTCCTTATCGAATTGTGATGGGGTCAATTTCTAAAATGGATCCTCTTTCAAAAGTATTCAATGATCAATACACAAAGAAGACTATCATTGTAACAACTGGAGCAGATTACCAATCAGCACCAGATGATGTTGTTAAATTCTTTACTGAAAAACAGATTCGAATTGTTTTTGCGAAATGTGAAAGAAATGAAATTGTTATTGAAGATGCACTGGCACAACTAAAAGCAATTGGTGTTCATTCGATTCTTGTTGAAGGTGGTGGGATGCTCGCTTCGACTATTTTGAAGAAGCAACTTGCAGATAAGATGACAATTTTTGTAGCGCCTAAAATTTTAGGAAATGGCATAGGTTATTACGATGAACAACTTGATTCGATGGCCGATGCTTTAAATTTTAAAAACGTTGAAGTTAAAAATATAGGATCTCAAGCAATGTTTGAGATTGATACGAGGTCATAGTGTTTACTGGACTAGTTAAAGAAATTGGAAAAGTTGTAAGTGTACGCTCAAATGCTGAGGGGAAACTTATAGAAGTTAGCTGTAAAGAGCTTCTTCCAGAAATTGAAATTGATGATTCAGTTGCAATTAATGGCGCCTGCCAAACTGCTGTTAAAATTACTGATTCTACATTTGTTGTGCAAACAGTACATACTAGTTTGGAGAAAACGACACTTGGAAATTTAAGATCTGGTGATGAAGTAAATCTTGAGCTTGCGCTTCGTGCAAGTGATCGACTAGGAGGACACATTGTTCAAGGTCACGTTAATGACGTTGGTCAAATTGTTCAAATTCAAAGTCGCGGTAACAACTATCTGGTGACAATTAAAGTTAACTCAAAGCAAATGAAATATATTGTGAAAGAAGGTTCAGTAACAATTGATGGAATTTCACTGACTGTAGCGGATGTATTTAAGGCCGACTCGTCATTTCAACTATCAATCATTCCACATACTTGGCAGAACACAGTTCTAAGAAACCGCAGTGTTCAGAGTTTGGTGAATATTGAAGTGGATATCCTGGGAAAATATATAGAAAACTTGCTTTTTAACGGTGCTAGACGTAGTAATGGAGCAAGCACACAAAATTTGGAGTCATTTCTAAATGATTAAATTTGATAAAATTGAAGAGGCCATTGAAGATATTCGTCTTGGGAAGATGGTAATTGTAATTGATGATGAAGACCGTGAAAATGAAGGAGACTTTGTTATGGCGGCTGACCGAATTACTCCTGAGGCAATTAACTTTATGGCGACAGTTGGTCGCGGATTAATTTGTGCTCCTATTACAAAAGAGCGTGCAGATGAATTAGATCTTCCACTAATGGTGAAAGAAAACGACTCTGTTCACCACACAGCATTCACTGTTTCAATTGATGCTGCAAATGGTGGTACTGGTATTTCATGCCAAGATCGTGCATTAACGATTTCACTACTTGCTAATAAAAATTCGACGGCCGATAGTTTTATGAGACCAGGTCACATCTTTCCACTTATTGCAAAAACTGGTGGTGTTTTAGAAAGAGATGGTCACACTGAAGCTGCTGTAGATATGGCCAGAATTGCTGGTTGTTACCCTGCTGGTGTGATTTGTGAAATCATGAGCGCTGATGGGACAATGGCAAAAGCTCCTGAGCTTTCTAAGATTGCTGAGGAACATGGTTTAAAATTTGTAACAATTAAAGACTTAATTAAATATAGAAAAGAAGCACTTGGTGAAAGTGCTGATAATTTGGGAGAAACACATGCCTAGAAATCTAGAAGGTAACTTAAATGCATCTGGAAAGAAATTTGCTGTAGTAGCAGGACGTTTTAACGAACTAATTACAAGCAAACTATTAGGTGGTGCAATTGATTGCATTAAAAGACATGATGGAAATATTGATGAAATGGATATTGCTTGGGTACCAGGTGCCTTTGAAATTCCTTTAATTGCTCAAAAACTTGCTGCTTCGAAAAAATACGATGCTGTAATCACACTTGGTGCAGTTATTCGTGGATCAACTCCACACTTTGATTTTGTTTCTAATGAAGTAGCTAAAGGTATTTCAAAAGTATCACTTGAAACAGGTGTTCCAGTAACATTTGGTGTTTTAACTGTTGATACAATTGAGCAAGCAATTGAAAGAGCAGGAACTAAAGCTGGAAATAAAGGTTGGGAAGCTGCAATGTCTGCAATTGAGATGGCGACACTTCTTAAATCAATCGACTAATCAAATTTGAAAATATAGTAAAAGAAAAGGCCACTCGACAGTGGCCTTTTTTATTGGAAAAAAACGAAAAAGATACAAACTCTATCGGTGTGTGGTGATGAGCTTATGGGCCTAAGTTATAGACTATCATCACCAATGTCAGGTTAATAAATATAAATAAAAATCTAATTAAAAGATCGAGTGATAAAGAAAAATTGAAGCTGCACTTGCTGCATTTAAGTGTGCAACGTAATTTGTTATCGGAATAAATAGCTTCTTATCACAAGCGTCAATTACTTCACGATCCATACCATTGCCCTCATTTCCAATAATTAAAGCAACTTTTTGTGGATACTTATAGTCAGTAATCGATAAGGCACCTTCTTCATTGGCAGTAGCACAAACTGCATAGCCAAGTTTTTGAAGTAAAGAAATGTCATCAATTAAGTTAAGTGACTTACATATATTAGCTTCAAATGCATTTCCCATTGAAACTCTGATACAACGTCTTAGATAAGGAGATGCACTTTTTGCATCATAGATAATGTTATCAAAACCAAAGGCCATTGCTGCCCTCGTCATCGTTCCTACATTTTCTGGAGAAGTTACTCCATTAAAGATAAGTATTCGATCACCAAGTTCATTAATTTTTTTAAGTCCATTTGTTTTAACTTTAGCAAGAATTCCATGATGAAGTTTAAAGCCTGTAATCTCCTCTAAATCATTCTTGTCTTTTATTAGAACGTGCTTGCAGTTGTCATCAATCAAATCTTTATTTGAATCATAAAATTCTTGAGTTGCTATAATCTTTTCAACTTCATGATTTGATCGTAGTGCTTTACACACAACTTTTTCTGTTTCAGCGATACAATAATCTTCTTTAATTAGATTCTTATCTTTTAAATTATAGAATTCTTCAAAACCATTTATCACTTCAGAATTTCCTTTAAAAATTTACCCGTATGAGAAGCTTTAATCTTTGCAATCTCTTCTGGTGTTCCTGTTCCAACAATTGTTCCACCTCGATGACCACCTTCAGGTCCTAGATCAATTATTTGATCAGCTACTTTTAGTACATCTAAGTTATGTTCAATGATAAGAACAGAATTATCACTTTCTACAAGTTCATTGATTGCTTTCATTAATACTTTAATATCTTCAAAGTGAAGACCAGTAGTAGGCTCATCAAGAACATAAAGCGTGTGGCCTTTCGTCGACTTTGCTAATTCTCTAGCTAACTTTAGCCTTTGTGCTTCTCCACCTGAAAGTGTGGTTGCTGGTTGACCTAATGTCATATAACCAAGACCTACATCATTCATCGTCTTTAGAATTTTTCCAAGCCTACGATGATTTTTGAAAAATTCATATCCTTCTTCAATCGTCATCTCTAGAATATCGGCGATAGACTTACCTTTATAAAGAACTGAAAGAGTTTCATTATTATAGCGACGTCCATTACACTCATTACAAGTTACGTAAACATCAGGAAGAAAGTGCATTTCAATTTTCTGTGTTCCATTTCCTTCACATTCTTCACAACGGCCACCTTTAACATTAAAACTAAAACGTCCTTGCTTATAACCGCGGATTTGTGACTCGTTTGTTGCTGCAAATAGCTTTCTTACATCATCAAAGAGACCTGAATATGTAGCCGGATTTGAGTGAGGAGTACGCCCAATAGGTGATTGATCTAATTCAATTACAGATTTAATTTTATCGAGTCCTGTAATTGATTTGTAGTTTGCTTTCTCATAAATTGAGCGATTGATTCGAGTTAGTTTACTCTTAACTGCTGGAATTAAAACTTCGTGCACAAGAGTTGATTTACCTGAACCAGAAACTCCACTGATACAAACAAGTCCACCTAGAGGGAAGTCGACATCAACCTTTTTGAGGTTATTGTGTTCAGCTCCGCGAAGTTTAATAAACTCGTTAAGTTTGCGACGCTCTTTTGGAACTTCAATTTTTACTTTATGATTTAAATAGTCTGCAGTCAGAGATTTCTTCTTTAAGAAGTTCTTAGTTGTTGCATGTGCAACAATTTCTCCACCGTGAACACCTGCACCTGGTCCCATATCAATAATATAATCACTAGCTTTCATTGTATCTTCATCATGTTCAACGACAAGAACAGTATTACCGAGATCACGTAGCTCTTTAAGTGTATGAATAAGTCTTACGTTGTCTCTTTGGTGAAGACCAATGCTTGGCTCATCTAGAACATAGAGAACGCCAGAAAGAGCTGAACCAATTTGAGTAGCTAGGCGAATACGTTGTGATTCTCCACCACTTAGTGTTCCTGCCGAGCGATTAAGTGTTAAATAGTCCAGGCCAACATCATTAAGAAATTTTAAGCGTGATGTGATTTCAACGAGAAGCTTAGCACCAATCTTTTCTTTAATGCCTTCTAGTTTTAAATTATCGAAATATTGATAAGTTTCACTTAAAGGTACTTCACATAATTCAATAATATTCTTTTCCCCAACTTTAGTACTTAGAGCAATAGTGTTAAGGCGGCGACCTTTACACTCTGAACATTTTTGAACACGCATGCTTTTTTCAAGCTCTGAGCGTACTCGCTCAGAAGTAGACTCTTGATACTTCTTATCTAGCCAGTTGATAAGACCAGGGAATGGTTTGGAAAATTCAAAAACTGAATTTTCTGACTTAAATTTATATGTATAAACCTTATCAGTACCTTCAGTAAGAATTTTAAAAATCTTCTTTGGCATTTTTGACAGAGGAAGCTTTAAATCAAAACCTTCTTCTTTAAGCATGCACTCTACCATTTTATGAAGAAAATTATTCTTCTTCGTAAGAAGAGGGATCGCCCCCTTTAAAACCGGGAGTGAGTCATCAAAGATAATTTCACTTAGAACAAATTCTTTTGATTCACCTAGGCCATTACATTTTCCACAAGCTCCAACAGGTGAGTTGAAAGAGAATAGCCTTGGCTCTAGATCAGGAAATACTTCTCCGGTTACATGAGACATATTGATTTCAGAGTATGTGTGGTATTCATCATCTATCATGACGTGAATAATTCCATTTCCTAGCTTTAGTCCTAACTCAACTGAATCAGTTAAGCGTTTTTCTATATCTGCTTTAACTAAGATTCGATCAATAACGACGAGTATCTCGTCAGTTGCTTTAAGCGATTTGATTTCACTACTATCAAGTAACATGATTTCATCATTTACAATAAATCGTGAAAATCCCATTGAAAGATACTTGGCCATTTGCTGCTCAAGTGCTTTTTTGGTTTCATCTGTTATTTCAACTGTAATATGTAATTTTGTCTTTTCAGGTAACTCCATTAGGTCTCTCGTAATTTGACCCGGAGTATAGCTAATAACTTTTTCACCATTGTTTGGATCGTAAAGATCACCAACTCTCGCAAAGAGTACTCTCATATAATCGTAAACTTCAGTAATTGTTCCAACAGTTGATCTTGGGTTTTTACTTGTAGTCTTTTGGTCAATGGCGATAGCCGGTGAGAGACCAGTTATTGATTCAACATCCGGAGCTTGTTGTTGACCTAAAAATTGTCTGGCATACGAAGAGAGTGATTCAATATAGCGTCTTTGTCCCTCAGCATAGATTGTATCAAAGGCCAGTGAACTCTTTCCTGAACCAGAAGGACCTGTAATGACAGTTAATTGATTTTTAGGAATATTGATAGTGACGTCTTTCAAATTGTGAACACGTGCTTTTACTACTTTAATTTCATTATTCATTTTTTAATAACCTTTAATGCTAACTTTAAAACATAATAGCAGCCCATATAATTGGCGCTATCCTTTCCAAAGAGATCAAATGCCGTACCGTGATCAACACTTAGGCGAAGGTAGGGCATTCCCAGAGTGATATTTGCTCCCTTAGATTTAAACATCGTTTTAAATGGCGCTAATCCCTGGTCATGGTACATGTAGACGTAAAGCTTATCGCTTGCAAAACTATCATTTAGAAAGAGTCCATCAGCAGGAAGTGGGCCAATAATTCTCTCTCTCAGATCAAGATCTTTAATAGCTTTAACAATTTCTTTTTCTTCTGTTCCTAGTATCCCACCTTCACCAGCATGGGGATTAATACCAGAAATAATGACATCGTTTAAATGTCCGAAATATTTTTTGTAATTATCAACACAGATTTTAATTTTACTGTGAATAAGCTCATGATTTATTTTTGTTGCGACTTCTCTAAGCGGTATATGATCGGTAATTAATAAAACATTTGCATCATATGACTTAAAGAACATCACGAGATTTTCGTTTTGATATCTTTTACGAAAGTATTCTGTGTGTCCTGAAACAGATTTGCCATCAAAGAAAAGTTCATTCTTAGTTGTAGGCATTGTTACGAGAATGTCATTTGGTCCACATCGGTCACAAGCCTGTTCTAGTGCGTTGTGAGAATAGGGTTTTTGAACAAGTGTATATTTTAATTCGGATGGTAGATCGTTTTTGAATTCATCACCAACATAGAGGTGAAATTCTTCCTGCTGACTTGATGAAAGAAGGCTCCAAGCTTTTAAAAAAACTTCAAGTCCTATTCCTCTTTCATGGCCAGCAGTAACATAGATCATTTTCTTTTATAATGTTTTTACGTAGTGATTAGCTTTTTCACGCTCAAACCACATTTGTGTAACTTCTTTCGCTTTTGATTCATATAGAAGCGCTCTAATTCTATTCTTTGCATTTTGAAATAGAGAAGATTCAACAACGTCACGTGTTTTTACATAGAAAATATGTGTTTCACCCATCATATTGATTGGTTGAGTGAATTGCCCTTCTTGTGTCTTATTAAGAAGCTTTTGTAAGTCTGCAGTTAAACCATCTGCTGTGATATCTCCAAGTGTTGAAGTCTCAATAGATCCATACTTGCTAGGTAGTGGCCCACCTTTTTGGAAAGATTCCATTGTCTTCTTAAAACTTGCATAGTCTTTCTTTGTTACGATTGATTCATCAATAGAGAAGTCAACTAATGTGTATCGGTATGAAACAGTTTTATTGTTTACATTTTCTTTAAAGAATTCATTTTTAATTTCTTGTTCACTTACTGAAATTAATGGAATGATAACAACTGAATTAAAGTGATTGAATTCAATCGCTTCTTTGTTGAGTTCAAAGAACTCTTCAAAATTCGTATTAGACTTTTTTAGAAATGCGATTAGATCGTTACGACTAAGTCCTAGTCTTTGCTCTTTTCTTTTAATTTCTTTCTCTACTGTTGCATCTGAAATTACATAACCTTGTTCTGCGAGAGTAGAGCGAATAATAAATTTTCTAATGATAAGATCAGCAACTTCCTTGTCTGTATACTTCATTTCTTTCTTATAAATGAAAGGAGAAATATTCTGACGAATTGGAAGCGATTTCTTAACACGTTCGATCATCGACTTTGTTATGACATGTTCATCAACAACGGCCGTAATTTTATCTAATAATTTTGTATTTTTTGCTTGTAGATTTAATGTTGAAAAAAGTAGGGCCAAAAAAAGAAAAAGCCTCATGAACACCTCTTATTACTGTTCTTATATGTGCGATATATAGAACAATAATTTATCGTGCCCATGAGGCTTGTGCAAATTATTTAATCTTATTTACTTTAGATTTTTGTCTAAAATTTTAATATTGGCTTTTTTACGTAAGCCTGCGAAATAATCTTCGATGATTTTATCGCGCTTCCTGTCATAAACAAACTTTTTGTAAACGCCAAGATTGATATCTTCATACTTTTTCACACCAAGTACCTTGATTACATGATAACCAAGTTGTGTGCGTACTGGACGAGTGATAAATCCGTCTTTCTTACCCTTGATGGCCGCAAAATACTCAGGTGCCATAAAGAAAGCTGGTTGATATCCTACATCTCCACCAGTGTGAGCATTTGGTGATTGTGAGAATTTGTTTGCAAGTTCAGCAAATTTAGATGGCTCTTGCGTAACTTGTTCATGAATTTCGAAAATCTTCTTTTGAGCAGCATTGATCTCATTTTCTGAAGGAGCAACTCTAACTCTTAGTAAGATATGAGCTGTACGGTACTCTGGGAAGTCACTATAGAATCTCTTTACATCTGCATCAGTTACCTTAATTTTCTGGAATTCTCCTTCCAGATCTTTTGAAACTTGTGCATTGAATATAACTTCTTCAAGTTTTTTTACAACAATTGGATCTTGATCTAACTTTGCTTTCTTCGCTTTTTCCACACCTAATTTTTTATTAATAAGGTCTGTAAGCACTTTTTTCATTGTTACAGGATCATCAGAAACAACATACTTATTTAATAAGTAAGCTTGATCTAACTCTTCTTTTGTAATTTTCTGACCATTAACTTCTGCTACAACTTTTTTTGGTGCAGCTTCTAGTCCTAGTGCAAGTAGTAAAACTAAAATGATTTTACCGTACATATAGATATCCTTTTCAAATTATCGAAATCAAATTCTTAAACTATATCTAATTGTACCAAAAATTCTTAAAAACTTATAAATTTCACTAAGATGGAACTATTTTTTCCGCAATTTCCTGACAGAACTCGACTAATCCACTCGGAGATATTGTCGTTTTATTCGTAAAAATTAGCTTGAAGTCCGGTGTGAAACGATATTTTCGAGGCATTGCTAAGAAGTTATTTAAAATATTATTTCGAAGCTGTTCATTGGCTTCAACCATATTCTGATCAAATTGAAATACGATAGTATTGTCTATTAATTGCGCTGACTTTACACCACAAGGCATAAGGTGAGAGCGTGCCTCAAGAATAGCAATAAGCTGATTAAATTCCTCAGGGCCTGGCCCATAGATATCAAAGATTGTTTCTTTCAATGCAGTAATTTCATCGATCGATTTTGAGTTAGATAGCTGCTTGTAATATTTTAAGCGCTCACTCGATTCACTAATAAAGTGAGCAGGAATGAATGCTGCAAACGGAGTATTGATTTCGATATCCTTCGTGATAACTTTCTTTTCACCGCGAAGTTCTTGAATTGCTTCTGTAAGAAGTTCCATATAAAGCTCAAGACCAATGGCCTCGATATGTCCTGATTGGTGAGCACCGAGAATATCTCCTGCACCACGAATTTCAAGGTCACAATTTGCAATTTGAAAGCCACTTCCCATGTCAGCATAAGTTTGTAGTGCCTTTAGTCTTTTGGCCGCTACTTCAGTTATATTGCGATTATTTGGAACGACAAAGTAACAGTAAGCCTTCTTGTCTGATCGACCAATTCGTCCACGAAGTTGATGAAGCTGCGCTAGTCCATAGCGATCTGCACGATCAACAATCATTGTGTTTGCATTTGGTATATCAATTCCAGATTCGATAATAGTCGTTGAAATAAGGATTTGGTAAGCACCACTATAGAAAGCAGAGATTCGCGACTCGAGTTCTTTTTCGGCCATCTGTCCGTGAGCAAAAACAATCTTTGCATCAGGAACTAGCTCCCTAATATATGCAGTGTAATTTTCTATATCTTGAACGCGATTGTGTACGATAAAGACCTGGCCACCACGCTTTAATTCACGATTAATGGCCGATTGAATCGTATGATCGTCTTCTTTAATAACATAAGTTTTAATAGACTGCCTTCTTGGAGGAGCCGTCTTAATTAGTGCAAGATCCTTAAGTCCTAAGAAAGATAATTGTAACGTTCTAGGAATTGGAGTTGCTGTTAACGTTAAGAAATCAACTGATGACTTAAGCAGTTTAAGTTGGTTTTTATGGCCAACACCAAAGCGTTGTTCTTCATCGACAATAACAAGACCTAAATCTTTATAACGAATAGTTTTACCAAGAAGTTTATGAGTACCAACGATAATATCAATTTCGCCTTTTTCTAATTTTTCCTTTGTTTCTTTCTCATCCTTTCCAGTTTTAAAACGTGAAAGATAATCAATTCGAACTGGAAACTTTTCAAAGCGTTTAACAAAAGAATTATAATGTTGAAGGGCAAGAACCGTTGTTGGAACTAATACTGCTACTTGTTTTCCATCAAGTACTGCTTTAAAAGCCGCTCGCATGGCCACTTCTGTTTTACCAAAACCAACGTCTCCACACACAAGAAAATCCATCGCTGTACTTGCTTGCATTTTATCAATTACTGAATCGATGGCATTTTTCTGGTCTGGAGTTTCATTGAATGGGAATGAAAGCTCAAACTCTTTATAGTCATGATCAGGAGGAGAAAATTGAAAAGCCTTAGCAGAAGCTCTTTCTGCTTGAAGCTTTAAAAGATCAAAAGCTAACTTTTTAATCGATTCACGTGCTCTAGAAGTTAGGGCAGAGAACTTATTAGTTCTTAAGCTATCGACATTAACATTAAGTTCGCCGCCAGCATGCTTTTGAATTAGATTCATCTTATAAATTGGTACGAATACTTTATCATTACCTTTATAAAGAAGAACCAAATAGTCTGTTTTAGAACCACCAATGTCCATTGCTTCTAAACCTAAATACTTTCCAATACCATGCTTAGAGTGGATGACGTAGTCACCTTCTTTTAGTGAAGCAAGTTGTTCTGCAAAGAGATCGTAGTCGTGAATTTTTGAAACCTTGGCCTTATCTCTTCTAATTGAAAATAGATCACTATCTGAAATAGTAAGTAATTTATCACTAGGATAGAAGAAGCCTTCACTTAATTTAAATGGTACAAACTCAATTCGTTTTTTAATTTCACCATCAACTTCAAATGTTTCAATTAAGTGTTCAATTTCTTTGCGTGAATTTTCATTTTGAATTGTGAAAATGATTTTTCCAGAATATTTAAATTCACTTTTAATATGCTTAAAAAGACCTGTTAAAAAATCCTTTTTAACTAAGTAATTAATATCGTGGTAAGAGATATAAGATTTAAAAGGTCTAAATCCTAGATCCACAATATTACTGTCATTATCAAGGTTAACAGTAATATTTAAATGGTTGAGATTTAGACAAGCAATATCTCTCAGTCGCTCAATTGTTGATAAGTCATAAAAATATTTTGGTTCAGGAAGTAGCTCTTCACAGTCTTCAAAATCTTTCGCTAGCTCATCACAATAATTAGAATAAAAGTCTTCTACATTATCGCGATCAAAAATTGAAACTAGCCAATTATCATCTATATAATCGAGTAGTGTGCGTGTTTCTTCTGTATTAAAAAAGAGTGGTGTATAAATCGGATGATTTTCAAAAAGCATTCCACTTGAAAGCTTACTGAAGATATCATTTCTTTTTTCTAATAACTCTCTTTGATTTGCTCTAGGTCGCGGAATATTATTTCTTAGATTATTTGAATACTGAGATTCACAAAAAATAGTTGGCCCAGGTGCTATAATAATTGAATCAAGTTTTTTATCTTTAATAGTCTTTAATGTTTCTTTATCAATTTCATAAATTTCTTCAATCATTTCATCGAAGTAATGAATTCGAATTGGATGATGACCAACTGGATAAATATCAAAGATTTCACCTTTCTTAGAAAATGTCCCTTGTTCCTCAACAGTGAAAGAAGAACTGTAGCCAAGTTGAACTAATTTTCCTGCTAACTCGTCAGGAGAAATTATATCAGATTCATTAATTTCAATTTTTGTATCGCTAAAGAAATTAGCTGGTGGAACTTTTAGTCCAAGAGATTCTATTGAAGTGATAACTATTAATTCTCTATTTTCTGAACGGATAATTTTTTCTAATGCTGAGTGTCGGGCAAGTTGTGCACTTTCTGACGCAAACATTCCTGAATATGGTGACGCGTCTAGTCCTGGATAGAAAATAAGTTTTGTTTTAGAAAAGCTTGTTTTGACTAGCTCATAAAATTGTTCTGCATCATCATAATCTTCAAAAATAAATAAATTCGATGGATTAATTTTACCATTTTTTTCTTGTAACAAGAACTTAGCAAATGCCCAGTGCTCCCTGTTAATACCGTCAATGGTAAGGTCGTGTTGCCTAGTGTCTAACCAGCTTTCTAGTTTTGTGCGTAGTGGTGCAAATAAATCCATGTCGTTTTTTAACATAAAATATAGTGAGAACAAAGAATTTATGCATTGGCCCATGCGTTACTAAATAGAAGATATTACTCAAAAAAAGAGGGGCCAATTTATTTCCAAAGTGCTAGTAATCGTGTAATATTTGGGAACTTACTTTACTTATACATGGAGATAAATCGATGTCGCAAAACTTTGACGTCTATATGCCGGTGTTAATTTTAGCCGCTGTAGCAGTAGTCGCTTTCTTTGGAACATTACTTGTCGGTCGTCTTGTAAGGCCAAATAATCCAACAGAATTGAAACTTACGCCATATGAATGTGGTGAGGAACCAACTGGTACTGCGTGGTCTAACTTTAACGTACGTTTCTATGTTATCGCTCTAGTATTCTTAATCTTTGATGTTGAAGGAGCTTTAATGTTCCCTGTTGCAACAGTTTATAAAAACTTTGTCGACATCGGACAGGGTGGTGCAGTTCTTGGATCACTTCTTCTATTCATTGTTATTTTAAGTTTAGGTTTAGTTTATTGCTGGAAGAAAGGTGACCTTGATTGGGTAAAATCTTTCCAAGCAAATATTAATGGAAAGGATAAATAATGAATTCAACGATTGTATCGTATTTATCACAAGCACCAGGCTTCTCAATGGCCGTGGATGCACTATCAAAACTTTTAGGAACTGATGCAACTGGAATCGTAACGTTTTTACTTTTCTTAGTTTTCTCATTAATCGTTGTTGGAGCTCTTGCTACAGTAGGTGGTCTTGGTACTTATGCTGAAAGAAAGATTTCTGCTGACCTTCAAATGAGACAGGGTCCTAACCGTGTTGGTCCTTTTGGTATTCTTCAGTTTTTAGCTGATGGTGTGAAGATGATTCTTAAAGAGGACGTTGTTCCACGTGATGCGGACAAGTTCTTATTTAACATTGCACCTCTACTAGCGTTAGTAGGTGTTTTCATGTCACTTGCTGTTGTACCATTCTCAAGTGGATTTACTCTAACTCACCTTAATGTTGGTGTTTTCTACTTACTAGGTGTTTCATCATTAGTAGGTGTAGGTATTTTCCTTGGTGGTTATGCATCTAACTCTAAATGGTCAATGCTTGGTGGTATGAGGGGTGCTTCACAAATCATCTCTTACGAAGTTCCAGTAACTCTTTCAATTCTAGCAATTGTAATCATGACTGGTTCACTATCATTTAAAACAATTACAGAAGCTCAGGGTGGATTACCACACCAATGGTTTGTTCTTCATAACCCATTTACTTTTATTGGGTTCTTCGTACTTTTTATTGGTGCACTTGCTGAAACAAACAGAGCTCCTTTTGATCTACCTGAAGCGGAATCAGAACTTGTATCTGGTTACCACACTGAATTTACAGGTATGAAGTTTGCATTCTTTGCACTTGCAGAATACATCGAAGTTTTCGTTGTTTGTGGTGTTTGTGCTGCTTTATTCCTAGGTGGTTATCAAGTTCCTTTCGGTCTTGGTTCAGGTGAATTCGTAAATAAACTTATTCCTTCAGCTCACCCTATGATCGGTAAGCAAATTGGAAACTTTTTACAACTTGGATCTTTCGTAACTAAGACTCTTGCTCTTTATTACGTTGTAATTTGGATCAGATGGACACTACCAAGAATGAGAGTTGACTCTCTAATGGTACTTTGTTGGAAATATCTAACTCCAATTGCACTATTTAATATGATTGGTTGTGCTGTATGGCTTTACCTATTTAACGGTAAGTCTATGTGGGCAATTCTTGGAAAAGTTATCGCATCTGCATCTGCTGGTGCGGGCGGACACTAATATTTAAGGATATTTGAAATGTTTATTAACACAATGTTTTTAATTTCAGCAGCGGCTACAGTTATAGGAGCATTCCTTGTCGCCGTTTCAAAAAATTTAATGCATGCATGTATCTACCTACTACTTACTCTTTTTGGAGTAGCTGGTCTTTATGCAACTTTAGGAGCTGACTTCTTAGCTGCTACTCAATTAGTTGTATATGCAGGTGGTGTTGTAATTCTCATGCTATTTGCCATCATGTTAACTGGTGGTATCGAACAAGCTTACAATAAGCTAGGGATCAAGAAAGTAGCAGCAATGGGAACAACTAAGACATACACTATTGCAGCAATCATGATGCTTGTAATCAGTTTTGTATTAATGAAAATCCTAGCACCTGTACTTAAAATTCAAAAACATGTGCAACTGGAAGATATGCAATCAACAGTAGAAGAGATCGGAACTAAGCTAATTACAGATCACGTACTAGCTTTCGAAATTTCTTCAATCCTTCTTTTAGGTGCACTTGTTGGTGCTGCAGTAATTTCTAGACCAAGGAGATTAAAAAAATGATGACTTTATCTTCTTACTTACTAATTTCTTTCTTCTTATTCCTTGCAGGTATTGCAGTAATGGTAGCGAGAAAGAATATTATCGCGATCCTTCTTGGTGTTGAGCTAATTTTAAACGCAGCTGCTCTTAACTTTGCTGCGTACACAAGATACGCAAACCAGAATATTGACGGAAATATCATGTCACTATTCATTATTATTGTTGCTGCTGCTGAAGCGGCCGTTGGTTTAGCAATCGTGATTCGTTTCTTCCAAGTTAAAGATTCGATTCATATTGATGATGCAACTGAACTAAAAAGTTAATTAGAGATATAAGGGAAAAAAATGGATTATACGATTTCAAGTATTGCTCCAATTGTTCTACTACCGTTCTTTGCTTTCGTGATAAATGCGTTTATCGCTTCACGTTTTACTAGAACAGCTGTAGCAATCAGTTGTGCAGCAATCGCAGGTTCGACAATTTATGCGTGGAGAATTTTTAGCGACTTCGTTTTCGGAACGTACTCTGCTAATTATCACATTCACAAAGTATTCACTTGGTTTGACCTAACTGGTGGTGGGCAAGAGTTCGTAGTAAACATGGGTATCTATATTGATAACATGACTGCTGTACTTCTTATGATGGTTACGGCCGTTGCTACACTTATCCACGTTTTCTCAACTTGGTATATGAAAGATGACATGAACTACGGTAGAAACGGTCGTTTCTTCACTTATATGTCACTCTTTACTTCTGCAATGCTTGGTCTTGCACTTTCAGATAACTTATTTTCAGTATTTATCTTTTGGGAGCTTATGGGATTCTGTTCATACTCTCTAATTGGTCACTACTACGAGAAAGAAGTTGCTGGTGCTGCTAACGTTAAGGCCTTCATGACAACAAGAGTAGGGGATGTTTTCTTCCTTCTAGGTATTGTTGCTCTTTGGACTGTTGTTGGTTCAGTAAGTTTTGTAGACCTATATAAAGCAATCGATGCTGGTGGATTAGCTGGTCAGGCGGTACTTGGTATCCCTCTAGCAACATTTGCAGGTTTCTGTATCTTTATGGGAACAATTGGTAAGTCAGCGCAATTCCCTTTAAACGTTTGGCTACCAGATGCGATGAATGGTCCAACTCCATGTTCTGCACTTATCCACGCTGCGACAATGGTTGCTGCTGGTGTTTATCTTTCACTAAGAATTTACCCGCTTCTTGATGCTGGTGGACTATTAACTCTTGTTGCTTATATCGGTGGTATTACTGCTTTCGGTGCTGCAACAATTGCACTAGTTCAAACAGACTTTAAAGCGGTACTAGCTTTCTCAACAATCTCTCAACTAGGTTACATGGTACTTGGTATTGGTGTTGGGTCATATAATGCTGCATTCATGCACCTGATTACACACGCTGTTTTCAAGGCATGTTTATTCCTAGCTGCTGGTTCTGTAATTCACTCACTTCACGATCACCACACGCATGCTCACGTACAAGAGATGCCAAGAATGGGTGGTCTAAGACATAAAATGAAATTTACTTGGATTGCAATGTGGTGTTGTACTCTTGCAATTGCAGGTATTCCTTTCTTCTCAGGTTTCGTATCGAAAGATAGAATTCTAGGAGATGCTTTAATTGAGGCACTTCACTCACCAGTAATGATTGCTCCGGCAGTTCTTGGTTTCATGGGTGCACTTCTTACAGCTTTCTATATGTGTCGTATGATGTTCCTTGCTTTCCACGGTAAGCCAAGAGACAAAGAAGTTTACGATCACTGTCATGAAGAAAAGCTAACTTGGAACAGAAACGTACCTCTACTTATCCTAGCGGTATTTACTCTTGGTGTTTGGTTCTCTGGTTCATTAACAGGACAAGGTTTTGTTAAAGTTGCAGATAAAGCAAACGGAAAATATGAGTGGTTCCAAACTTTAATTCAAAAACCTAAGAAAGGTCAGTTTGAAAATTATAAGCGTGAGCAACTTGGACAAATTGATGTACGTGAAAAAGGTACATTTACAACTTCTAAGTATGACTCAACTTACGGACTTTCTGAGGAAGAAGCTCACCACATTCACCAGGTTCACTATATTGGTGCTGGTATGTCGATTGTGATTGCTTTTTCTGGTGTATTCATCGCGATGATGATGTACCTATGGGGTAAATGGAATCCAGGATTCTGGGTTAATTCGTTTAACCGTTATTACAGAACTCTACAGAATAAATACTTTATGGATGATCTTTATATTGGTGGTTTCATCAAGAAGGGATTACTTCCATTTAACAACCTATTAGCTAAGTTTGACATGGGATTCTATGACAGATACGCCGTTGATGGTTGGGCTTCAGTTACGAAGTTTATTATGAGAGTTTCTGCGTGGTTCGATAACTTATTTGTCGACACAATGATGGTAGATGGTACTGGTGCAAGTGTACGTTTATTTAACGTTATCTTAAGAACTTTCCAAAACGGGAAGATCCAGTTCTACATCGCAATGATTATTTTAGTACTATTTGGTTATATTTTAGCTTTATAAGAGAATTAAGGAGTTACAGTGAACGCACATTCTAATCTATTAAGTTGGATTCTGTGGATGCCTATGATCGGTGTTCTTGGGGTACTTTTATTACCTAAGACGAAAGAGACGGCAATTAGAGTATGGTCTTTGATTAATACTGTGATCACGCTGGTTTTATCAGGTTGTCTATACATGAAATTCGACAACACTGTGCCAGGTATGCAAGAAATGTTTACAATTAAACATTCTTGGATTTCACAGTTTAACATTTTTTATCACCTAGGAATTGATGGTATTTCATTACCAATGGTTCTTTTAACTTCGCTACTGTTTGCGATCTGTATCCTTTCTTCATGGACAGTTAAAAAGCAAGTTAAGGGATACTTTGCATTACTACTAATGCTTCAATCAACTGTTTACGGTGTATTCTTATCAATGGATTTCTTCCTGTTCTATGTTTACTGGGAAGTAATGCTAATCCCAATGTTCTTCCTTATCGGTATTTGGGGTGGTGAGAACAGAGAATATGCAGCTGTTAAATTCTTCTTATATACATTCTTTGGTTCAATCCTAATGCTTGTTGGTATGGTTGCACTATACTTCGTAACAGGACAAGGTGTTGATTCATTCAATATTCTAGCGCTTTCAGGCGGTAAATTTGTAAACGAAACTGTAAATATCTTTGGTATGGCACTTCCATTTGCAAAAGTATTCTTCGTAGCACTTTTCATCGGTTTTGCAATCAAGGTTCCAGTTTTCCCATTCCATACTTGGCTACCACACGCTCACGTACAGGCACCAACAGCGATCTCAGTTATCCTTGCCGGTGTACTACTTAAGATGGGTACTTATGGTTTCCTAAGAATTGCATTCCCAATCTTCCCATCAGCTTCTGTTTACTTTGCAGATGCTATCGCATGGCTAGGTTTAATTAACGTTATTTACGGTGCGTTCTGTGCAATGGCACAAACAGATGTTAAGAAACTTGTTGCATACTCTTCAGTTTCTCACATGGGATTCGTAATGCTAGGTCTTGCTGCTATGACAGTTCAAGGTATGAACGGTGCTGTTCTTCAGATGTTCAACCACGGTACTTCAACAGCTATGATGTTCCTTCTTATTGGTATTCTTTATGAAAGATCTCACCACAGATGGATCGTTAGACCAGACGGAACTAAAGGTTTTGGTGGTCTTTATACACAATTACCAAAATTCTCGATTGTTTTCATCATTGCGATGTTCGCATCAATGGGTCTTCCAGGACTTTCAGGTTTCATCTCTGAAGCTCTAATCTTCCTAGGGATCTACAATAGATTTACAACAATTACTGTTCTTGCAGTTGTTGGTCTTCTTCTTGGTGCTGCTTACCTTCTATGGATGTTCAAGAGAATGTTCTTTGGTGAAGTTATTGAAGAAAACAAATCTTATACAGATATGAATGCTAGAGAAATCTTCTACATGGTTCCACTATGTATCGCAGTAATCCTATTTGGTATTTGGCCATCTCCATTACTAGATATGATGAAGGCTTCTGTAGGTAAACTAGTTTCATTATTAGCGACTTTTTAATAGTCAATAGGTGAAGTGATGGCTTTAAATTATTTAGCGAGTATCTCACATTATATTCCGGAGCTTTTAATATGCTTCACGATGGGGGCCTTAATCCTCATCGAAGCTACTTACGGAAATGATGAAAAAGGTAGCTCAAAGAACATGTTTTACTGGGGTTCAATGCTTGGACTACTTTGTGCGCTTATTTATCAAGTCAAAGGACTTGGTGTTGAGCCAACACAAATTTTTACTAAGTCTTTAGTTATTGATCACTTCTCAGGTTTTGCAAAGATCGTAATGATCCTAAGTACAGCTGGTGTTATTTATCTTTCTAAGATTTCAAAAGATCTTTACGAAGGAACTAAAGCTGAATACACAATCCTTGCAATGGGAGTTTTAGTCGGTGGGATGCTTCTAGCTTCTGCAAACAATATGCTTCTATTCTACTTAGGTATTGAAACACTTTCACTACTTTCATATGCAATGGCCGCTCTTAAGAAGAACGATGAACGTTCAACTGAAGCAGGTCTTAAGTATGTTCTATATGGTGGTGTAACAGCTGGTATGATGTTATTTGGTATGAGTCACATCTTTGGTGTACTTGGAACGATTAACTTCTCTGAACTTATGCCAATGCTAACAACTCTTTCAACTGAGCAAACAGCAATTCTTATTCCTTCATTTCTACTTTTCTTTGTAGGGATTGGTTATAAGATTTCTTGTGTTCCTTTCCACATGTGGTCTCCAGATGTTTACGAAGGTTCACCTCTGCCAGTTACAGCATTCTTCTCACTAGTTCCTAAGTTTGCAGGTATCGTAGCATTTGCTCGTCTTACTCAAGTATTCTTTGGTGGTGATGTTGGTGTTCTTAAGGACTCTTGGTTAGTTCTTCTAAGTATTGTAGCTGCTCTTACAATGACAGTTGGTAACGTATCAGCAATCGGTCAGCGCTCAATTAAGAGAATGCTAGCTTTCTCTTCAATCTCACACGCTGGTGTAATGATGCTTGGTGCGATCGTACTTGGTAAATCAGGATGGACTGCAATTCTTTTCTATTCTGTAACTTACTTATTTATGACACTTGTAGCTTTCTATGTTGCTTCATTTATTCAAGATCACTACGGTAATGATCACATCGATCGTTTCTCTGGTCTTATTAAAAAGCATCCGGCTATGGCAATTGCTATGGCAATTACAATGTTCTCTTTAGCAGGTCTTCCTCCTTTATCTGGATTCGTTGCTAAGTTCAACATTCTAGCTGCAATTATTGATAAGAAATTCTACGTACTAGCGGTAATCACAGCTCTTAACTCTGTAATCTCTCTTTACTACTACATGAAAGTTGTTCGTGTAATGGTTCTTAAAGATGCTGAGTCTGATGAGCAAATTGGTGGCCTAGGATTCGTAAACCAACTAGTAATCGGAGCTTACACGCTTCCAGTTGTACTTCTTGGTATTTTCTGGCAAAAGCTTATCGCTCTTGCTAACGGAGCATTGCTCCTAATTAAGTAGTATGGAATTAGTACTACTAACATCTTTAATTTTCTTTTTAATTCTTGGGGTAGTCTTAGGCTACCCCTTGTTTTTCAAACCTAAAGTGGCCCAGGCTCCATTTAAGAAACTTAATCGCGAGTCTCATCTGGCCAAATCTAATTTAAAATCACTTAAAGCTACTTTTAAACTTCTTATTGTCTTTCAAGTTGTGGCCATGATTACAGTAGTGATTCTAGGTGCTCAAACCCTAGATTTTTACAAAGAAGCGTATTCAATATTGATTGGTCTTGCTACAATTTTAATACTACTAATTTTGTAATTATCTAAAATTAAAGAGGATAGTTCTTGGAACTAATTATTACTTTGCCACTATGGCTTATCGTTATTCAATTAATGGGTTCTCTTCTTAATTCAAAAGAGATACTACCGATCTTAAGTTTAAAGAGGTACTTAGCTTCAACTCACAATATTGAAAGAGTTGATGCTCTAAGTTTTAATTCTTTTATAGTTATTTTGTTTTTAGCTATTTTTGGACAAACACTTAGTGCATATTTCTTATTAACTAATGAAATACGCTACATCTTGCCTTTTTATGCTCTAATTATTGCAACTACAGTTTTTGTAGGTATTTTCAGATTTAGGCTATCACTTATTCGTTCAGAAATAATTGAAAAAACACAAATTGTACTTACTCAGGCAATTATCCTAAGCATATTATTATTAGTTTATTCCCTGATTCAATCAAATATCTTTCTCTTAAAACTCTGTTTCAGCTTACCGTTATTAATTCTTTTTTATACTACTGAAGTTGAAGTTATTAAGGCCGGCACTATTTATTCAGATAAGAAGTATATAAGCATACAGTGTTCTTACGTTAGACTCTTATATCAGTGTTTAGTTACTTTATTCTTTATTAATTTAACTTTTACTAATAGTGATTGGTCACATTTATTTAAAGCTAAGTTTGATTCAGTACCACTATATTATTTTGTCTTAACGTTATTTGTACTCTTTTTTCAGGCAGTGTTAATTATTTTAAGTAATACATATTTAAAATTTCAGCCTTTGAAAGATTACTCGACAATACTTCTTAGTGCGAGAAGTAGAACTGTCTATAGCTTAGTGGTTGTTATGATTCTATGTATAACAAAGGTATTCAATGTATTTTAATATCTTAATTATAATATTTTTCTTATTAGCGGCATTCTCTAGAAAGAGATATACAATGATTATCTATCCAATATCTCTTACGATGTTACTTCTAAATTTTCTAGGAGTATCTTCAACGGTATTATTGTATTTCTTATTTATTTTCTTATCACTTTTTATATTAATCTTAAGTGTTATTGAATATTGCTTTCCAACCTCAGAAGTACGCTTTAAGCGTTTTGAATACTTACCGTACTTTTTATTTACGACAATTATACTAGGTGTGTTTTCTGTTAATATTTATCACCTTAAAAGTTCTGGTGGTTTAATTGGGGCCATTAATAACTTTAATGTCGATACACATGTTGATTGGACAATATTAATGAAATTTAGTGTTTTGCTTGTGTTTATAGCATTTTTATCAATTGTAAATTTAGATGGAGATAAGAATGCATAATATCGATCCATTTTCACTTCTTTCAATTTTATTTGTTATAAATATTGGCGTTTATCTTTTTACGAAGAGATTTACTAAGAAGCTGTTTTCTCTTTTTACTATTATCACAATTTTTCTACTACTGATCGATTTAAGAGTACAAGAGTCGATTAGCTTAGGAGATGGTGTGATGATCTTTATTTATTCTGCACCAATCTTCTTAATCATTAATTCTATTTTTAAAGAGTTTAAAGTAAGGCAGGGGTTAAAATGATTTATATAAATATCTCATTATTTATCCTTTCTCTAATAGGATTACACTTTAGTAATCGTATAAATAATTATGGAAAAGCATTTATTAGTATTTTTCCTATTTTATTGAACTTTATTTATTTCTTCTCCGGTGTCGAGTTTGATTTTTTCAATACAATTATACCTTTCGTTCTCTCATATCTAGTTATTGATCAGGGGCAACGTAAGGTTTATGAAGTACTTCCATTTGCAGTTTTACTTCTGCCAGTTGATATAAATCTAAAGATAATTGGTTTTAGTGCATGTAGTTTATTTAATTTTGCCAAGCCTGATTTAAAATATCGCTCTTTGGATATTTTGAAGATTGCAATTATTTGCTTTTTAACTTTGGTCGATAAATCTACATCTTTTAAGTATTTATTTACAGTATATTTACTTTTAAGTTTTATGCACTCAAGCGATGAAGATTTTGCAATTACTGACGGTGTGATCATGTCAGTGTTATTGCTTTCTAATATTCAGCATATATCTCCAACGCTTAATGTTTTTCTGATTTCATTGTCGATTTTACTATTTATAACTGTAATCAGTAAGGCAACTATATTTAAAACAGTTTTCTTACTTTCTTCAATCATAGCGGTACTATTGAATTTAGAAACCTTACTTATGTCGATTATAGTTTTTTATTACGTAAGTAAGTCACTTATTACAACAAAGAATCTATTAGTTTTAGAGTCAGAAGTACTAAAAAAGTACTTTTCTTATGAGCTTTTTGATCAGATCTGGATAGTTGGTTTACTCACATTAGCTTTCTCTATTCAAAATTTAACAATTATTATTTTGAGTTTTGTTATTGCCATCATAATCTTATTACTTAATACGGATTCAACAATACACAATAAGTTCGGATTACAATGGTTTGAGTTTCTTTATAGTTTGATAACAATGAGCCTAATTTCATTCGGTTTAATTTTATTTCAAGGGGCCATCGGTGAGGTTGATAAGACTTCTATTTATTATGCGATTAGCTCTTATCTTATATTGAGTCTTATAGTGTTTGGATTTGTATCGAAATTACCGGTTAGTGTTTCTTTAATCGGAACAAAAATTAATTTAGGTAACTTAAAGCGATTTGCATTTTTAGATGGAGTATTTGCTCTTAAGGATAGCTCTAAGCAGCAGTTTAATATTCAAAAATCGCATTTGGGCGTATTTGCTCTATCATATCGTAGTGTACGAGCATTAAGCATGATAATTATGGCCACTTATTTTCTAGTATTAATTATTCAGGTGGTAACTAAATGAGAATAAATAGAGATCATCTAACATTTGCGACTTCGATCATCCTTTCTACACTTCTGTGCTTCTTCTTAAGTGGTGTAATGTATTACACTGGTTTTTCAGGATTAAGTTTAGGGATAAACTTTGGTTTTCTTCCTGTGGTTGGGGCGCTTTTTACTCTTTATTTAATGAGAAAGTCAGATTCATTAAGTTTAACACTGATGGCACCGTTGTCCTTTGTCACATTTGGTGCAGCAAACTTGGCAACATTTGTACTGGCATCAATGTCGCTACTATCAATTGCTAAGTTACATAACTTTAAGTTTTTAGCTTATTTATTTATAAATTTATTAGGACTGTTAATTTTTAAAGATAAGTTTTATTACCTTTTTTACGCGCTTGTCATATCATCTTTGATTTTCATATTTTTCTCTAAAGACGATAGTGTTTTTTTATCACTTTTCATCTTAAAATATTTAACTTTAATTAATTATTCTGATTATGTTGTAAGTACGTTTTTGTTAGTAATACCACTAATTGTAATTTTATTAGTTTTTCTTCACTTCAGAGAAGGCGTTACTAATTCAATTAATATCCTTGCGATATCTATTTTATTATTAAATGAAGTTCATGGCCTACCGTTATTATTAACGGCTTTAAGTTTACTCGGCCTATCTGAATTTATTAAGGGATATAAGGATCGCTTACAATTTATCATTACATCGAATATAGCGATGCTAACGATTATTTTATCCCTTTCATTTCTTACTGGACTAGCGAAGCTAATACCGTTAGTTGTTCTACTCTCAATTTTTGTCGAGTTCTGTAATAAGAGTGTGGAGTTAAACCATGCAAGCTAGTTTTTATTCATTACTACTTTTTTATCCTGTAACATATTTTTTAAATTCAATTTTAGAAAAGTATTCTGGAATTAATGAGAAGCAGAGAACTTCAATACTATCAATAATATTTCTGGGTGTTTTCTATTTCTTATTTAAAGACTATGTTTTTTCTTCAACAGAAAGAAGCTACTTCGCTGTAATGGCCGTAACTTTCTCTTTTTTCTTTTTTAATAGTAAGGGAGATCTTCGATCTTTATTCAAAGGTTTTACGCTCCTTTGGTTCTCACTTTTTAATATTTGGAATTTTACAGGTGTTACGGATATTGTTCTTCTCTTAGGGGCTTTATGTTTCTTCGATACAGATAAAAAAAGCGAACATAGTTTATTTTATATACTTGCTTGGATTGTAATTGCTGTTGTTTATTTCTTTGTGAAAGAATTTCAAGGCGTAGAGTTGGGTAACTTCTTTTACGAAATTTTGATTGTCGTAACAACGGCACTACTAATGCCTAAAGAGAAGAATCGTCCTTATCTTTCGATTCTACAGTATATTTTCTGTCTTTCAGTATTAGAGAGATTTATTGGTTTAAATATTGAGCTTAGTCCTTATTTCTATCTTCTATTTCTAAGTCTGCAAGTTATCTTTTCTTTTATTAAAGTAGATACTCGCTTTCAAGCGATTCAATTGATGTCGATTTGTTTAGCAAGTGCAATTATCTATTTGCCGACTTTTGGTCTTGATAGTTTTTATCAGTTATTTCTAGTCGTATATTTGTTAGTTTTTGCAAATAAAGTTGATTATTCGCCACTAGTTTCTAAGCTCATGAGCATTATTCATGTAGCTTATCTATTTCTTATTGGGCATATCGTTTATTTGCATATTGATTATTTAACGAATTTACAGTTACTTTCAACGATATTCCTGATTATTTCGCTAGCTTACAGGCAAAATATTTTTGGTATTGTGAAAAATAGTCCACGCAAAGCCTATATTTGATTTAATTTCATATACTTAGGATAATAAAGGCATGATAAAGTTTCGTGTCAAAACCAAAGCAAATAAGGTTTTGGGCCCCTTTGTATTTTCCGAATTAATTGAGCTGGGTCATAAAGATGCAATCGATGATTCGTGTCTATTCCAAAAATTTCCAACAGGGGATTGGGCCCCTGTAAATGCTATTCCAGAACTTAGTGACCTTTTCAGAAAAATAGAAGAGCCTACACAAGTTAAAGATAAAACAGAAAAAGAAGTGAAATATGCTCAAACAGATAGTGAGCAAAAACATCATACGTTAATAGGCGAAGATAAAACCGCATTTAATGAATTCAAATTTTCGAAAGATAAAGATATTGATATCGACTATCAGGAAATTGAAGAAAAATTTAAAGCGAAAAAAGAGCTTGAAGATGAAGCACGAGACGAAGTCGAATTAGAGGAAGAGCCTCCTGCAATTGATAAAACAGTTCTTGTTAATGTTTCAAGTCTCAAAAAACAAAAGCAGCAAGCAGATGACGATGAGGATATCGCAAAAACGGTTGTCATCAATAATTTCAAAGATGAATTTGATCTTGATGACGAAGATGATGATAATGGTGAATCAGGTGAATCCAAAGAAAAAGAGCCTGAGCCAGAGCCTGAAGAAATCGTAGATGCAGATGCTGCAACACAGATGTTTAATCTTGCAGAACTTAAGAGGGAAGAGCTTCCTACAAAAACTGAAGATTATAGTGATATTGAACTTCAGATTATGCAAGAAGAGCGTAGACTCAAAAAGAAGCCTAAAAAGAAAATTATCGAGAAGAAGGCCGAGAAAAAAATAGTAACAAGTAATAAGAAAAGAAACCTTACTGTTGCACTCTTTTTGGTCGTGGCCATTATATTTTTAATGCCGGAAGAAAAGAAGGAAATTGAGACAGTAGTTGTTCCAAAAATCTCCTTCCCTGTTGCAACTGAAATCGCACAGCCTCAAAAGGCTCAGATTGCTTATACAGAAGGTTTGGCTTTTTTTAAAAAAGATGGATTCGTAAACAGAATCAGTGCTGCAAACAAATTTAATCTTTCGCTTCGATATAAGTTCTCAGGTAATCCGGCGATAAGTAAACTAATTCATTCGTATAGTGATTTACTAATTGATACTCAAAATAAGTTTGAAGCGGGACAAGTATTATCGAAGTTGATTAGAATCGAAGACTCGAAGCTCTTATCTGATATTGACGTTGTAATTGGTGCAGCTCAATTCTATGCTTACTTTCAAAAGTATGAAACTGCCATATTTACAATAGAAAGATATAATTATTTAAAATCAAATAAACCATCGATTAAGCTATTTTCAATTTATCTAAATTATCTACTTAAGGCGGGAGAGCTTGAAAAGGCAAAGATTGTCTATGATAAGCTTTTTAACGCAAAAATTAGAACCGTCGAATCTATCGATGCGATGGTTAATTATTTGCTTTTAAATGAAAATAGTACTCAGGCCTTAAAGCTTATTACAGAGAATCAGTCTAAATTTCAAAGTGATTATAGATTTCTAATCATCTATGGTGATTTACTTTTAGAGTTAGAAAAGATGGGGGAGCTTAATAAAATTGCATCAATTTTGATTGCAAAATACGGTGGTGGATCTCCTTATAATTTTGCTCAGGGTTTAAAATTTATGGGCTTTGTTAAAGCTTATAATAAAGACATCCAGGGTGCGACTAAGCTTTTTCAACAATCATTAAAAATATATGATGACGAATCTCTACGCGACACTCTAGCAACTTTGGATGTTGCAGGTAGTGATCTTACACAGAAGGTTATTTCAACGAGTAAGATTAAAGTCTTAATTAGACAATCTAAGGACGAAGTCGCTCTTCTAAACTGGGATAGAGCATTTGAGTTGGCCCTTAGAGCTGTTTCATTAGATGAAACAAGTATTGATGCAAAACTCTACTTAGCAGAGTTGCAAGTTAAAAGAGGGTATTTTGACTTTGCTATCACGACGCTTACAAAGCTAAGAGCATTACATCCAGTTAACCCACGTATCAACTACGCACTTATTAAGGCCAATATAATGTCTTATAAGAAGGATGAGGCCAAACGCTTATTATCGGCACTTTCAACAAGTGAGAAGTTTAGAGAGACCTTTGAATTTCATATGTTACTTGGTCTTTACTACAATCTTATTTCAAATGATAAAATGGCATTTGATAAATTTAAAGCAGCCATAAGAGTTAACCCATTAAGTGATGTTGCTCAATTTGAAATGGCCAAAATTGCTTTTAAGAATAAGAGATTCAAACAAACTAAGATTTTCCTTAATGAAGCGATGGGACTGAATCCTTCTAATATTGATTATAAGATTTTAAATAGTAAGGTCCTTTATGAAACAGACGGTGTTACAACCGCTATTGGATATCTACGCCAAGAATTATTAGAGCATAGAGATAATCCAAAGTTATATGGCCAAATTGCTGTCTTCTACTATCGTGATCAAAACTATGAAGCTTATCGTGAAATGAAAGAAGTGCTAGATCGTCTTAATAAGAAAGATGGTGCACTTTATTCTTACTTAGTAGAAGTTTCAGAAATTGAAAGAAATTATAAAGAACTTGTAGAGAATGCTATTAAGTTACTTGTCTATGAGCCTGGAAATCTTCTTGTAAGAGAGAAGTTGATTATTACTTATATTCATATGAATAATTTTGGCCTTGCTAATCAACATATCGATATTTTAGAAAAGAGATTACCTACATATCCTAGAATTAATTATTATCGTTCTAAAATTTTATTCAGCCAGAGAAAGTTTAAAGAAGCAGAGAAAGCAGCACTTGTTGAAATTGAAAAGCATCCTAATTCTGAATTTGGTTACTATGTACTAGGAGAAATTTATTTAATAGGCAAAAAAGTTCAGGAGGCCAAAAAGAATTTATCTAAGGCAATCCAGATTAATAAGAACTACTTTGATGCCATCTTTTCAATGGGTAAGCTAACGTTTCAAACACGAGAGTTTGTACCCTCGCTACAGTTCTTTCAGCGCGCTAACAGGCTTAATCCGAACGATGCGGACTTAAATAAGATGATGGGATTTCTCTATAAAGAGCTAGGTCAACCTAACCTTGCGATTGATAAATTTCAGAGATATTTGACGCTTAGCCCAGCTGCAAGAGACAGGGAAAATATTCTTGCATTAATAAATGCATTAAAGCGTTGACAAATGTGTGTAAGAATCTTAATAATATATCTCACGAATGCAAAATATTTGTATTTTGCGGAGGATTGGCTGAGTGGTCGAAAGCGGCGGTTTTGAAAACCGTTGAGCGCGAGCTCCGCAGGTTCGAATCCTGTGTCCTCCGCCACTTTTTTTCTTAATGGAGAAGTGGGAGAGTGGCCGAATCCAGCACCTTGCTAAGGTGTCGTACCTCCGGGTACCGCGAGTTCAAATCTCGCCTTCTCCGCCATTTTAAAATTCCCAATTATTATCAGATCGCAAAAGCGATCTTTTTTTGTGCCTAAATTTAAGGTTAGGCCAAATTTACCCCTTCGATACGTTGCCCCTATAGACATGCGATAATAAGCTCATGAAGACTCAACTATTATTAGCAGTACTGACAATTATTATTTCTCTTTCTACTTTTGCTCAAGGGCGAAGTTTTGGTGGCTTTAAAAGTGGCAATCTAGAAATTGAACCAGTTGTAGGATATGAGCGTGTACAAAAAATTCTTCCTACTCCTCATACGTCTAGTCGCCTGTTTTATGGCCTTAGAGCTAATTATGGACCAAAGTACCTATCACTTGAAGCAGAGGTAACTCAGGCCAAGGAAGATGAGTCATTTGATTCAGGTATTGATATTAGTGATTCATCGACAAATTATATGCTTGGGCTTAGAAGTTCATTTAATCTTGGACGTGCACTTAATTGGTATTTGAGAGCTGGTGCTCATGCTAGAGATAGTAAGTACGAAAGAACAGAAGCCGGTGTAACGACGATTGTAGAGCCTGCTACCTATGTTAATCCATACGCTGGTACAGGTCTTGCGATAAATCTAATGAATGTATTTACACTAAATGCAGGTGTAAATGTTATCTTCACTGATGATAAAGAAGAGCTCCAGTCATCATTAGGATTTGGTATCCGAATCTAATATCCGAGTTAAACATTTGATTTGTTAACTCTTTGTTAGATGGGTTTACATCCTTGTTAGTCATTTTTAAAATTTAGAAAGCTAACAAAGGATGTAAAATGAAAATTATAACTACGCTAATTCTAGCGGTGTTTCTTGTATCTTGTTCCACTAATACAAAAAATGAATTGAGCTTTGACGCTGAATTAACTGAATTTAGCTATCCATTTCCTGTAAAGACTTTTGAACTTTCGTCACAAAGGCAAAAGCTAAAAATGCGCTATATGGATATAGGAAGTTCGAAACATAAAGTAGCAGTACTTCTGCACGGTAAAAATTTTGCAGGATTTTATTGGGAGAGAGTCGCAAATGATCTTGTGAAGAAAGGTTACCGAGTTATCATTCCTGATCAAATTGGCTTTGGGAAAAGCTCTAAACCAAAGAGCTATAGCTATAGCTTTCCTCAGTTGGCCAAGAACACTCATGAACTTCTAAAATCGATAGGCATAAAAAAATATACTCTTGTTGGTCACTCTATGGGAGGGATGCTTGCAGTAAATATGGGTTCAATGTATCGAGACATTAAAAAAATTATTCTAGTAAATCCAATCGGTCTTGAAGCCTATCTGGATTATGCTGAATATAAAGATCCTGACTTCTTTTATAATATTGAAAAAAATAAAACAGTTGATGGTGCGAGAAACTATCAAAAGAAAAACTACTATGATGGCACTTGGGCCGATTCTTATGAAGAGCTTCTGACTCCTTTTAAAGGATGGCTAAATGGTCCTGATTATGATGTTGTTGCCTGGAATGCCGCTTTAACTTACGGGCCAATATTCAATGATAATATTGTTGTTAAATTTCCAAAAATTAAAGCAAAAACAGTTTTAATTTTAGGAACTCGTGACCGAACTGGTCCAGGTCGCGGGTGGAAGAAAAAAGGTGTGAAGAGAAAACTTGGTCAATATCAAAAACTTGGTAAAGACATAAAGAAAAATAACCCTAAGCTAAAATTGATTGAATTAGATGGCTTAGGGCATATGCCTCAATTTGAAAATTATTCTCGATTCGCGAAAGTTTTTTATCCCGAATTCTAATTTTGCTTAGGCAGCGAACTTTGTCGTTCGCTGCTTTTTCGCATGATCTGCATATTTAGTATCAATACCCATAATATGTGTAAATAACCAGTTCTTTAAGAAACTTGCTAGCTTATCTTTTTCTAGCGTTCCATTGTGTAGCTGTTGTTCAAAACGTGCTACGGCAGATAGAAGTTTCTCGTGTACCCTTTTATGTGATTCATAAGAAGGGTAGTTAATGCTTAACATGTATTCTTCTTCTTCATCAAAATGGAACACAGTGTATTCTTTAAGCGTCTGGAAAGCTTCTTTCATACCTCTACCTGTATTCATTGAATTAATAAGGCCATTAATTTTACGTAGTAATTCTTGGTGTTCACCATCTACTTTTGAAATTCCAATGTTGTACTTATCTTCCCAAGGGATTAATTCAATGTTTTCATTAATTGTAATATTTTGTGTTTTCTTAGTGTTATTAATAGATCCCGAAAGTTCACCTAAGTACTGACTAATTGTATTTGCTAGATTTAGTGTTTGCGATACAACAAGTGCACTTCTTTGAGTCGAGTTATTAATTGCGTGAATTGCATCACGAAGTTCGATAACACCATTCTCCTGTTCCTTCGCCGCAATTGTTACTTCTTGAATTTGCTCGTTCATCTTCATTGTTTCATCATTAGTTTGATTAAAACTGTGTCTAAATTCTTGAAGTGTGTTGTCACAAGAGTCAGCTGTTTGATCAAGCCTTTCATTAAGGCTTTTGCTGTTCTCTTGAATATTTGAAATTAGAGTATTAAGTTTTAATTGTGCTTCATGAAGAGTCGCATTGATCGCCTCAGCACTTTCTCCACTAGTTGATGCAAGCTTACCGATTTCTTCCGCTACAACTGAAAACCCTTTTCCGTGTTCTCCTGCACGTGCGGCTTCAACCGAAGCATTGAATGAAAGTAGTTTTGTTTGGAAAACAATATCATTAATAAGCATCGCTTTTGATTCAACGTCAGTAAATGTTGATAGGAATCCATTTAGATTCACAACGATATCACTAAGAGAATTAGTAATATCACGACTTGTTGTTAAACTTGATTGGATATTCTTTTCAAGTTTAGATAGAGAGTGATCACTTCTACTGATTAGTCCATTGATCTCTTTTATATTTGCTTCAAATGAGTCAATAGATCCTGTCGTTTTAGTAATCATGGCACTGATTTCATCACTCGTTGCACTTGTTTGAATAACGGCACTTGCTTGCTCTTCTGTACTTTCGTCTAGTTGCTCACATGATTCAAAAAACTGTGCATTCGTTCCAACGATATTTCGTTGTAAGTAATCTAGCTTTTGTACAAATGATTGAAGATTAATTCGATGCTTTCTTCTTTCTTTAACTGCAAAGATTGTGAAAGGAATAAGTGCACTAAAGAAAGCAAGTCCTTGAGTTAGACTAATCTGACTATAGTAAACGCTAAGTCCTGTGATAGTGGTCGATAAAAATAATGGAGTGAATACATAGTTTATATTTTTCATGCACTCATTATCGGATGAATATCATGTTTCTAGAGCGAAATTTTACTGATAATAGTCAGGAAAGAAGAATTTTCCACTATAGAGATTATTGAAATCATTGAGTTTTTCAACTTTTTTAATTTAAACCTTCGGGGATTCTACAGATCTTGTTGAATATAAGTTCCTATGTAGTTACTACCACCTTTGATTCTTCCAAACATAGATGATGATTCAAAAATTGCTGAGCGATGATGAATCATAAGTCCTAGCCAAGTATGTTTAAGGCCGGCCTTTTCTAAGCTAAAATCGATTGAAAAATCTAAGTAATTCATGAACTTACTACTTCGATATCCCTTTCCTGAAATATCGAATTCTTCGATATAGGTAATTTGATCAGCATATGAAATACCTTCGGCCAAACCAAGACGCCAGTTAATCGGCCAGTGAAATGGAATAAAGATCTTTACTGCTAATGCAAATTCATTACTTCTTTCTTGAACTTCACTTTTAAGGTGACCAACATATTGTGGCAGTAGATAAACGGGAATATCTGATCCAAGAAACTTATCGGCCATTGGAATACCATAGGCAAAAGAAACCATGTCATTATTATATTTATCAGTAGCCGTATGAAAAGAAAGGATATCGCTTAGGTTTGATGGAGTGGCCATTGCATAAGCAGCTCTAACAAAAGTTTTAGATTTTAGCTTAGTGCGCTTTGAAATATCATGACCATTCATATGAATTAAGTGAGGGTCCATGAAGCCAATACCTAAAAAGGTTTCAGTATTTACTTGGTTGCGAATAGTTGGAGCATCTGCTGTTTCATTATCCAAAGTACTTACTTTTACATGAGTAAGAATGTTGAAGTCTTTATGTACTCTAATGGCGGCTTTTACACCTGTTCCAATTTCATAACCTGTCCCAGGTCTTGATACATCTAATCCATAATACTTATTATTAAATTCAGCACTTCTTATTGTTAAAAAAGCATATGGGCGAAAGAATACATTCTTCCATACATAATCCGCTTCAGTTTTTAACGTTAAATAACTTCTAGTTGAATGATCTGCTAGAAGTTGAGCACTTGTTCTCCACATTTTTGAGTGTTCATATTGTGCTTCGAGACCGTAGTCAAAACCGGCATTTCTAATCGTATTTTGACTATCTTTTGGTATGTCAAAAAAGCGATATTGTGACATTAAATTAATATTGAGATTTTTTAATGGCCTATAGAAAGTGAAGTGCGCAGATAGCCCGTCAAGATGAAAGTCACCACGCTTGTAAAAGAATAGTGGAATAATATCAGATACTTTTTTATCTTTTACTTTAAATGGTATGTCAGCATTTCTGTAACCGAAACCTATACCCCAGTACTGTGGTTTATAGTTGCTCGCAAGAGTAAAAGTAGAGAATAAAATTGTAACTAAGATTTTTTTCATCATAACCAATCTGTAAATGCGACCCCAAGTCCAATGCGAGTCATATTGTAATCATAATCAATTAGTGTCTCACCATAGCCAGTAAAAAATTGTACATAACCTTTAAGACGAGTTTCAGGTAATGGAAAAGACCAATCGATTTCTAAGGCACCTTTATTATCTTTTTTTAAGTTATTTCTAACCATCCAAGAAAGTGTATGCCCATCTATTTTATGAATACCTGTAAGTTCAAAGTAGCCAAGATAATCAGTAATGTCTGGATTGTCATCACCTGTATAATCGGTTGGCCCTGATTTTGGCTCTTCATTTAAGCGATACCACACCTTAAGCATAAAAAGAGTTTTTTGCCATTCGAAGAATGTTGTAGCAAAGACTCTGTTCCAGCTTCTAGATAGTGGTAAGTCTTTACCATTTGATTGATGAACAAAACCAAAGTGGTAGTAATTTTTAAAAATACGCCAATCTTCTTTAAATGGTTCAAACGATATAAATAGTTCAGGCTCATAATTAGTATCTCTAAAAGCTGCCGAGTTTTTCTTATTATAAAGTTGCCAGAAAGATTTTTGAGTATAGGCAAAATCTAAATCAGTTTTCGAACCAAAAATTTGCGAGAGGACGGTAAATTTAAAACTTAGTTGAAACTTTGTTTCAATATTTTTTAATTCATCATCTGCAGGATAAGGAGCCTCATTTGGATCGTGCATATAGGTGATTGGTAAAATGTAATTTGGCCTATGTGCTGTAACTAGGGAAGACGTATGATTTGAATGCTCATCTTCCTTTATTCTTTTCTCGAGTGATTGTTGAAGTTCACTACTTTCTTGTGCGAATGAAAAAAGTGGAAGTATTAAAAATATAATTAGAAATTTGTTCATGTAAAATAGCTGTAAATAATTAATAAATTGAGGCTATTGTCCAATGATTTGGCCCTCTCTGACAAATTATTTCCCTGAATGCAAGAACGCATTGACAATATGAGCAGTTAGGGGCTATAAATACTTCTACATGCGCACTCGTAGCTCAGCTGGATAGAGTGTCTGACTACGGATCAGAAGGTCGCAGGTTCGACTCCTGCCGAGTGCGCCATGTTCTTAAGCACCTGTTTTTACAAGCCTATGTCAAATCACGAACAAAGATTTAATGGAATAGCCGCCCTACTGGGAACGGAAGCTTTTTCTGTTATTAAAGATTCACACTTTATGATTATTGGCCTTGGCGGAGTGGGGACTTGGTGTGTGGAATCTATCGCACGTCTTGGTGTTAATAAAATCACTTTAGTTGATCTTGATGATATCTGTGTTTCAAATACAAATCGTCAACTACATGCTCATGATGGAAATTATGGAAAGATGAAAGCTGATGCTCTTAAGGAGAGGATCGCTACTATTAATCCAGACTGTGAAGTCGTCTGCCATTATTGCTTTTTCAATGAAAAGAATATGGAAAAGATTTTTGCAGAATCACCATCAATTATTATTGATACAATTGATGCCCCTCGTGAGAAAGCAATTCTTATTAACGAATGCTATAAGCGTGAAGTCAAAATTGTAAGTTCTGGGGCCATTGGTGGCAAAGTTGATCCTACAATGATTACAGTCGCTGAGTTATCTAAAACAAAACAAGACATGCTTTATCGTAAAGTAAGGCAAGAGCTAAAAAAGAAACATCTTTATCCACTAGGCCGCTCAAAAGCAAAAGTTCAATGTGTATATTCACCAGAGCCTTCTAAGAAGATTAAAAAGTGCGAATTAGATAATACTTCAGCTGCACTAAAGCTTGATTGTGATGGTGGTCTAGGTACTGCCACATACATGACAGGAACAGTAGGCTTCTTACTCAGTCACATCGCCGTTAAGGAATTATTAAAATAATTTTTCATTGATTATATCTCAACGTAAAGTAAAATTAGTTGACTTAGAAAAGTCTAATAAGGCTATTTTTTCGGGAGATACCATGACAAAAATTTTATCATTCTTTTTAATATCAATTACTTTATTTTCTTGTTCCTCTGGTAAGAAGGCAAGAGAGTTTGAAATTGATTATAAAATCTTAAATGCTTCAAACAAAATTGAACCTGATTGGTTAGAAAGTACTGACAATTACAAAGGTGATAAAGACTATCATTACTTCTTATCTCAATCAGAAAATAGAAATAGAAGACTTTGTGTAAAGTCAGCAACAGCAAGATCGACAGCAGTAATTGCTTCTGAAATTTCTCAAGAAATTGCAAACGATTATACTGAAGTAACAAATCTTGATGAAGACTCACAAGAGGTGAAAACATTCTCTGAAACTCTTACTCAATCAATTAGAACTAAAGTATCTGGTGTTAGAGTTAAGGAACAGTATTGGGAAAAGAGACAGAAAATGAAAGATGATAAGTTAATTGGTGATCCATACTATGCTTGTTATTCTTTAGTTGGCATTAAGGAAGAAACGCTACAAAGAGCGATTCGTTATGCTCAAGAAAAAGCTATTGCTGTTGCAAAAGATTCACACAAAGAAGAGCTGAGACAGAAATTTGAAGAATAAAATTTTATTACTATCACTTGTTAGTCTATATTCATTTGGACAAATTAAGTCTTGTCCAAAGGATTTTCTATGTGCGAAGACTTGTGGCCTTAGTGAAAAAGAAGCTACGGAAGATGCACGAGTTGAAATAGCAAAAAATTTTCAAGTTAAAGTAAAAGCTAAGTTTACCTCAATAGAAAGTTCTAATGGCAAATTAGATGAAGGTGAATATTCTGATTTTGTAAGTGAAGAAGTTTCAGAGAATCTTTTTGGCGTTGAAATGATAGAATCCTTTGTCGATGAGGATTCATATTATTGTGTCCTGATGGGGTTGAACACGAAGAAGTTTATCTCTAAATTGAGAAGTGATATTTCAGATCTTAAGAAAGAAAATGAAGAGCTATATAATAGTGGTAATAATTTAGTTTTTTCTAAGATTAGGGCCAATAATAGTGTCATTAAAAAATTAGAATTATATATGATGACTTTAGTGGATAAATATAAATCTAATATTAAAAAATATGACTCTCGATCTAAGAAAGACATTACATTACATATTTATTCACAACCTAAGTTTGAAATAGTTGATAAATTGTTAATAAGTGAATTGAATAAGAATAATGTATTTTCTGGAAAAAGTGAGACACGTTTAAATATTGCGATAGCTCTCATCGACGAGTTCTTAAACGTTGATGGTTTCGTAAAGAAAACATTAGAAATTAATTTCAGAAAAGGAAAATTGAATATTACAAAAAGGTATACACAGACAGGCCGTTCTGAAAATGCAATTATCAAACAGGTTGTTGATGAACTTGCAGATGATATACCTGATATTTTTGTAGATTTAAAAATTTAATGGAGGATATATGAAAAAGATTTTAACGCTAACAATGCTTTTCGCACTAGCTTCTTGTGGGGGATTTCAAGCAGAACGTGTTTCAGGTGATACTTCAGATGAGAAGTCATTAGAAATTACAGATGCATGGGTTACTCGAGACACTGAAAACTCAGTTGAAACAGTAATTCAAAAAATGAAACAACATAAAGGTTTTAAAAATTATTTATTAAAGCTAGGTCGTCGTCCAAAGGTGTTTGTTGCTGAATTTAGTAATCAAACTGCTGAGCCATACTTTCCTTCAGATGATATTTCAGATGAATTCTTAACTCAGTTAAGTGAGTCAGGTGAGTATATTTTAATTGATGCGTCTGCGCGTGAAGCTCTTTTAAAAGAAATTCAATATCAAAATGACGGTATGGTAAGTCCTGCAGAAGCTAAAAAAATTGGTAATGCAGCTGGTGCTGATATTATGATTTTTGGTAATGTAAGAATGCAACCACGCTCTAGAAGCGGAAAAACTCTAAAAGAGTATACGATGAATATTCGAATGACTGATATCTCAAGAGGTGTTGAAGTTATGAGAACAAGAACTCGTGTAAATAAATACTCTGAGAAATCTAAAGTAGGTTGGTAATTAGTTGAAGCAAGCCTATTTTAATAGAATTCTTATTCTTTCATTCCTTATTTTATTTGTCTCATGTGCAGCCAGAAAAGTAAGGGATGAAGGAGATCTAATCTCTTCTTTATATTCTAAGAATGACTACAAGTCAGTTGTTGAAAAAATCAATAAAGGTGAAGTTTATAAAAGAGATGAGGATCGTTTTTTAAAACAGGCCGAGCTTGGAATTGCTTTCTTTAATTTAAAAGATTATGACAATGCTCTTATACATCTGAACAATGCAAAAGAAATTGCAAATGATCTCTATAAAATTAGTATCTCTAATAAAGTAGAATCTCTATTCATTGGTGAAGCTACTGATATTTATTACCCAAATCAATTTGAGCAAGCCAATATTAGATTTTATGAAATCCTTGCTCACTATATGAAAAGCAAAGAAGTTGATTCTGATAATAAAAGAAGATTTCATCAACAGGCGATGGTTTCAACGTTAAGAGATTGGAGTGCCTATATTGAAAATTTCAAGGCCCAAAATAGAGGTCGTGCAGTCTATAAAGGATCAACCTTTATCGATCTCATGGGTATTGTTGTTCATGATACTTATGGTAGAGCAAAGGATCGATCAATTGTTAACAATTTCAAAATGATTGGAAAAAAAGATTTAGTACAACAGATGGGTCTTTATCCAAGTTTTAATTCTTCACATAAGAAATATCAGGAAGACTACAAGAAACTTCACTTAGTTTCTCAAGATGAATTATCGAAATATATAACTGAGACGCAAACTTATAAGCGTACACAAGATTTTTTTAATAGTAAGAAATCGTTTAACACTTATCTTATCATTATGAATGGACATGTAATTAAAAAGACTGCCAAGGTATATGATTTTCCTCTTGGTTTACCTGTAGGAGTTTATATTTCTAATAATGAAGGTATGGACGATTTTGTCTCTTTCTCTTTAAAAATGCTTGCTCTTACAAGAGGAGCAGAACCAAAAATTTACTTTGAACTTCCTAAAATAGATTCAAAAGATATATCTACACCTAAAAAGATTAATATTAAAAACTCAAAGGGTGAAGAACTAGATAGTGGTGAATTGATCCTCATGGCAAATACGTCGGAAGTCTTAAGTAGTTCTCTTAAGAATGATGTCGCATTATTAGAGGCCAAGGTTGGTGCAAGGCTTGCCGCCAAACATATTGCGCTTCTTACTTCTGCTTATCAAACATATCGTAGTCTCTATAACAACGGTAGCTTGATTGCTTACTTATCAGCTAGTGCAGCATATGCAGCCGGAAATCGAGCAATACAAGAATCTGAATTGGCAGACCTACGATCTTGGTATGGTATTTATGATCATATTTACATGTATCCTTTGAATTTGACCCCTGGTGAATATGAACTTCAGATTGATGGCAAAGGCTATAAATTTACTCGTGAAAAAGGAGCTAAGCAAATAGTTCCACTAATTATCAAATAATCCTATTTTGTTAAAATAGAACAATGTTAATAAGTATAAGTAAGCTATCGATCAAAAGTGATTTTAATAAAGTTCAGGCGTTATTTTCGCTACACATGTTTTTATTCTTCTTAGCGAAAGGATATGAATTCTTCAAATTCCAATTTAACTTTATTGCCTTATTTGGAATAATTTTTTCTGTAATTTTATATAGACTCTATTATCGCATGCAAAAAAATGTTCACTATTCTTTTTGGACATTAAGTGTCGTCGTAGGTCTATTTATTATTTTTTATATTTTAAGATCCCTATACTACTACAATGATTTTTCACTATTCTTTCTTTATACAATGTCATTGATGCTATTAGGTGTGCTTTGCTTTTCTTTATATACACCTGTTTTCTATCCTGTCATTGGTTGGTGGGAATACGATTTTAGATACCGTAATGACTTAAAGACTAAAGTATATTGCGATGACTTAGATGGGATTGAAGGAAGGTTAGTAGACTTACGACGTAAAGCAGGTGGATTAACTTTATTTGATGATTTGAAAATTGGTCAAAAGCTTGAAATCGAGCCATTCACAACAAGCATTGATGGACGCTTAAGTGTTGAGGTGGTATCTAAGAGACAACATTCAATTGGTAGGCCATATACTTACGGGGTAAGGTTTCACAATACCGATGAAGATTCTCGTCGTCGATACGGCGAATTAGAGAAGTACTGGAACTTTGAGCGAAAAGCTAAGAAAGACAAAAAATTTAAATCATGAATATTAAATCTCACATATGGAATATGAATTTGGCACTTGAAGAAGCGGAAATAGCTTTCAAGGCCGGAGAAGTGCCTGTTGGAGCAATTATTGTTGATGAAAATGATAATGTCATTGCCAGGGCCCATAATCTAAAAGAGCAGCAAAAAGATACAACAGCGCATGCTGAAATAATTGCCATTAAAGAAGCAAGTGAAAAAATGGGGGATTGGAGATTACTTAATTGTACTATCTATATAACTCTTGAGCCTTGTCCGATGTGTCTCTATGCGATTTTACAGGCACGTTTCAAAAATGTTGTCTTCGGTGCTTATGATCAAAAAGCTGGTTCTGTATCACTTGGTTATAGCTTTCAAAAAGATAAAAGATTTAATCATAAATTTTCTATCATCGGTGGTGTCGAGCACTTTAAATGCTCGAAAGTATTATCGGATTTCTTTAAATTACGTCGAAAAACTTATCGAAAGCGTCAAAGTTAAATCTCTAGTATTTACATTCTGACGTTATTTATCGAACATATAACATATGTTTAAATTTTTCTTACCTGCAACATTCGCACTTTCGTGCATGGCAAATTCAATGTATTTTGAGGTTGATTCAATCAATCTTAATAGAGCAATTGGAAGTGATTTTCTTGGTGGAAAGGCCCATGCTAGAGATGTTTATATTAAGTATGATGCAGTGGAGTTTGATTTAGCTGAAAATGGGGAATTATTTTTAGTTGATACTTTCTTATTTAATAACAGAATCAATTTCAAAAAAGATAATTTGAACCTAACAACACATCTACCTCAGTTTACAGAAATTGATTTTCTTAACATGATCTATGCAAGGGAAGCGAAAATTGAATTTGCACAGTCTGGATTCTTTGCTAATGGACCTCAGTTAAGCATTGGTGCTGATCAATTCCTTTTTGATATCAAAGATGTTGATATTAAATGTCAGAGTGATGAATTTACATTTAAGCTTGATGAGATTTGTTTGAAAGATATGCATATCAAACCTCTTGAAGGTAAGGAATTTGCAATTGTCGAAATTAAGCAAAATAGTACGAGTCAATCGAATGTAAACATTAGAGGAAAAGAAGTTGCCTTTACTGAAGATAGCATAGTCATTGACGCTCAAAGCGCTACGGGTAATTTATTAAATAGCTCGATCAACTTTAAGAATATAAATATTAACTGTTATAAAGATCCTAATATTAATGCTTTTAATATTGATTTAATTTTTGCTGGCTGCCTAGAAGAGTCACGAATTGCCGGGAAAGAGATTAAGTTATTAAGAGAAGGAATGCCGTTTAATGTTTTTGATGGCCAAGTATATTTTGAGAGAGAACACCTTGGTCTAATTGCTAACCAGCTAGAGGCAAGAACAAAGAAGGGTGAGTTCACTTTCACAAAAATAGAAGCTCGATGTGTGAAGATTGAGCCAACAGATAAAGAAGTTGATGCAGTCTCTATTTATGAAGGCTGTCTGAGAAGATCTGATTTCAGTATTCAAAAGATTAGTGAAGATAAGGCCGAGTCAGATAAGAATCGTATCCGTGATTTGAAAATCACTGTTGCAAATGGTCATTTTAGTATGAAGGCCAAGTTGAAATCTGTTTTCACATTTAATTTTAAGGCCGCTGGTAAATTGGATGTCCATCCTGATCAACGAGAAGTACGTATTAAAGTTGATAGGGCCCGTGTTGCTGGTATGACAGCAACAAAATTCGTTTTAAAATTTGTTATGAAGTTCATTAATTCCGACTCAGTGAGTCTGAAAGGTGAGACGATTATCATTAAATACTAGCTTTCATTGACATCGTGCTAAGATAAATATTATATTCAAGGACGGTAGCCGGTCAGACAAATGCAGCGGGGCTAACTCCGCCAGGTCGGGAACGAAGCAACGGTAACCTTTGTTGCATTGTGTTTGTATCGGCTGCCCCTTTCCAATACCTATAATTTTTCCTATAGTTAACAAGTAAAATTTTTAAAATCATATAAAGTGATGGTGCTCAATGTCATATCAGGTCTTGGCCAGAAAATATCGTCCTGCAAAATTTCAAGATTTTGTTGGGCAAGAACATATTGTTAAAACTTTAGTTAATTCTTTAAGAGAAGATCGACTTGGTCATGCGTATATTTTTTCTGGTACTCGTGGAATTGGTAAGACAACAATAGCAAGAATTTTTGCAAAAGCATTAAGATGTGAAGCTCGTGATGAAAACCAAAATCCATGTGGTGAATGTAATGCATGTCATGATTTTGATTCTGCAGCTTCGATGAATGTAATTGAAATTGATGGTGCATCTAATAATAGTGTTGATGATGTAAGAGAGTTAATTAGTAATATTTCTTATCTTCCTTCTAGTGGAAAATATAAAGTTTATATTATTGATGAAGTTCACATGCTTTCTAATAGTGCTTTCAATGCACTTTTAAAAACATTAGAAGAACCACCAGAACATGCCATATTTTTAATGGCAACGACAGAGCCTGAAAAGTTACTTGGAACTGTTCTTTCAAGATGTCAGCGCTTTGATTTTGTTAATGCAACAGTTGAGGAATTAAAGTCTCACATTGTTAATATTGCAAAACTAGAAAATATTACTTTTGCTAATTCTGAGTTAATTGAAACACTTGCAAAATTAGGGAACGGATCTTTTAGAGATACTCTTTCTCTATTTGATCAAGTTTTAAGTTTCTCTTACGGCCAAGATATTAATGAAGATATTTTTGCTCAAGCCTTAGGGATAGCAAAACTTAGCTCAATTAAAACACTAATTGATTCAACTCTTTCTGGTAATGTAGAAGAGTTAACAAATATGTTTAGTGCATTGATCTCACAGAATATCTCACTTCAAAATATTGTGAAATCAATTCTTGAAAACCTTTTTTCAATCGTTATTGCTAAAGATTTCAATGATAGATCACGAGTTTTATCAAAAGTTGATGGTGAAATTTTTGATAAAACGACACGAGCAGAGCTTTACTGGGTTTATGAGACTCTTGCTAAAGATTTTACTTGGACGCTTGAATCAATCATCCCAACAGATGCAACTCTGCTTGCGATGAGAAAAGTAGCATTAAGACATCAAATTATTGCAGATACCCAAGTGGAGGATACTGCGGGAAAGCCTAAGGCCCAAGTTGTGGCCCAAGCTGATGAAGTAAATACTAGTGAAATTCAAACACAGCCACAACCACAACCAGAAAAAATTGAAGTTATAGAATCTGAGGCTGAAATAATAGTTGAAGAGCCTAAAGTTGAAGAAGTTACAAAACCTCATAAGATTATTTTTGATGATCCTATAGAACCAGTAGAACAATCAACTGAAGAAGTCGTTGAAGCCGAAGAAATTAATGAAGTTTCGGCCGTTGAGGAAGTTGTTATTGAAGGTCCAAGAACATGGGATGGATTTCTTGCTTACTTGGCAAAGACATCACCAGTAATGGGTGCCAACATGGAACAAGGTAACTTAATTGGCGATCTTGTTGTTCAGCTCGAAAAGGTATCACTTCTTATTGGTTATCCTATTGGCGCAAAAGTTTTTTACGATCATATGAATAATCAGGAAACACTTGAAAAGGTAAGAGAGCATCTTAGAAGTTATTTTCAAGTTCAGGATATCGATCTTTCTATTGAATTAGTTGAAAAGAAAAAAGCAGAAGAGACAGACTTTAAATCAAAGTTTGAAATTAATATAGAAAATGAAAATATTGAAAAGCAAAATCAAAGAAAGGAAATTGAAGGTGATGAAATGCTTCAATTGGCCAGTTCAATATTTAATTCTAAAATTGATAAAATTATCTTAAATGAAGATGAATAAAATCGGAGAATAAAATGGCAAAGGGAATGCAAGGCCTAATGAAACAGGCTCAACAAATGCAGCAAAAAATTAGTACACTTCAAAAAGAACTTGAAAAGCGTGAGCTTGAAGTATCTTCAGGTGGTGGAGCTATTAAAATTACAATTACTGGTAAGCAAGAAATTCAAGCTATCAAAATTGATCCTGAAGCAGTAGATCCGAATGATGTTGAAACTCTTGAAGATCTTGTTTTAACTGCTGTTAACCAGGCTATTAAAGAGTCTCAAGATATGGTTTCGAATGCAATGAGTAAGGTAACTGGCGGTCTAAACATTCCAGGACTTTTCTAAGGCTATAACTTAATGAAACTACCTGAAAGAATTAATAATCTTGTTGATTCATTTTCTAAAGTACCTGGTATCGGTGAGAAGAGTGCTCTAAGACATGTTCTCAGCCTGGCCAAGTGGACTAAAGAAGAGTTAGGCGACTTTGCAATCGCACTAAATGAATTAGCAGAATTAAAAAAATGTAATCAATGTGGCGTTTTTGCGGATGAAGATATCTGTGCAGTTTGTAGTGATATTCATCGTAAAGAATCAACAGAGATTTGTGTTGTTGAGTCTATTACAGATTATATGGCCATTGAAAGAAGTGGCCAATATCGCGGATTGTATCATGTTCTAGGTGGAGTTCTTAATCCTCTTCTTGGAGTTGGTCCAGCGGAACTGAATATTGATAAGCTTAAAAAACGTGTTGATGAGTTAAAAATCAAATCAGTGGTTCTTGCTATTGGTCCTTCTGTTGAAGGCGACGCTACTTGTAGCTACATAAAATCAGTACTTTCAGACGAAGTTAATGTTGATAGAATTGGCTTCGGGATTCCTATGGGAGGGAATCTCGACTACTTAGATACAATGACTATATCTAAGGCATTAGAAAATAAAACCAAAATGTAAGGAAGGTTTATGGATAACATTGAAGTCGTTATTCAAGAGTTTTTTAGAGAATATAGTGGACTAGATTCTCTTGTAAATAGTGGATTGATTGTCTGTCGACAAGATGGAATACCACTTTATTCATTTAAAAGCGTTGAAACTGATTTCGATAGTGATACTGCTGGTGCACTAATTGCTGGTGTATGGCAGGCAAGTTCAGTTCTTTCTCAATTTATCCCTGAAGAAACACAAGATGAATTTAGATTTAATTATGCGACTTCATCAAAAGGGATTTATATAACAAAGCTCTCAGGACTTTTCGATGACATTTATCTAAGCCTTATCTATTTTGATGTCGATAATCCGGCCAAGTTAAAATCAAGAATTAGAAGTATTGAATCGAAGCTTCCAGAATTTATTGAAGCACACTTATCAGGGGATAGTGATCCAAATGAGGTTTTTCTATTTGATGATATTAGTGATAACGAAGTCGATGACCTCTTTGCAGGCGTTTTAGGATAACGGGGGCCAGATGTCTTTTGTAAATTACAATACGAAGGAAATTAATTGTAAGATCGTTTATTACGGGCCAGGTCTTGGCGGTAAGACAACGAATATCCAATACATATATCAGAAAACTGCTGGTGGAAATAAAGGTGAGATGGTTTCTCTCGATTCTGAAAATGAGAGAACAATCTTCTTTGATTTCCTACCACTTGATCTAGGTGAGATAAGAGGATTTAAAACTCGCTTTCACTTATATACAGTTCCTGGTCAAGTTTTCTATGAATCTTCACGTAAGTTAATTCTTCGTGGTGTTGATGGTGTGATCTTTGTAGCAGATTCTCAACTAGAGAGAATGGAAGCTAATATTGAATCATTAAAAAGTCTTGAAGCGAATCTAACTGAACAGGGTTACGATATTGATCAAATTCCAATTGTTTTTCAATGGAATAAGAGAGATCTACCAAACGTAACACCAGTAGAAGATATGAATCAAACACTCAATGCCGATGAAAGGCCAGCATTTGATGCTGTTGCAGTTAAGGGTGTGGGTGTCTTTGAAACCCTAAAAGTAATGTCAAAATTAGTACTAATGAATTTAAAGGGCGGCTTAAAAGAGTAGCCCTTTATATTTTAAAAAGTGAATATGAGCTTCGATTAGTGCCTCTTGGCAGTAGAAAGATGATCTTCTCCCAATGAGGTGGTGGCCATCAAGGATACCTAGCTTAATTCCTCGTTCAAAGTAGTAGGGAAATAAAGAGCTTTCCGTATCAACAACTCCGTCATTGTCATTTTTACTTCTAATGAACATTTTCATTAACATCATCCATAGATGACTCTCGTACCACTTTGAAGAAAATCCAATCGATGTATAAAATAAATTTGGATTTAGTTTTTCGTGATTATTTCTCATCCATGGCCTTCGAAAAGTTGAAGAGAGAGATTTTTGCATTTCTTTTGCTAAAATATCTTTTTTACCATCAATGAGTTGATAGAGTTTTGAATCAGAGAAATTATGAATAAGATTCAGCGTTTTAATAAATTTCTTATTAAATGAATTCGATCCCAAGATAGGAGAAGCAATTGTAGAAAGTCCTATAATCGAGTCTTGTTCTTTACTATATTCTGTTAAGTAATGAAGAGAGTCTAGTCCACCTTTAGAAAATGCCACTAACCACAACTTTTCATCTGGATGTTCACTTACATAATGAGAGATTTGATCACGCAGTGACTTAGAGTTTTTTAAGCAATTATCAAAACCGTTAACTTCTGGAGTATAATACTTAATATTATAATTCATTTTCAGGTGCTGACATGCTCTCTCGAATGAAGGAGTAGAGAATAACTCATTGAATACTCCTGGAACTAGAACAATAGTAATATCTGTCTTTGGCTCGTCTAGGTTAGAAATATATGTCGGATGATACTTTGCATATTCTACTTCGTTGTAGATTATTTTAAAGATTTCTTCATCTGTAAGTTCTATTGGTTTACGTGCCTTTAAATCGTTGAAGAAACGATAATTGACCTTATCAAAATCAAATTTATTATCAAAGCTTTTGAAGTTAGTCAGTGAATGAATATAACGAGCAGTTGAAAAGCTAATCCAAGCACTTGAGGTAACAAGATTTCGCATAAGCTTAAGTGCTTCATTAGGTGAGAGATTATTCTTAACTAAATTAAATCTTTCAAGTAGATCTGATTTAGTTAATTCTTTTGCAGAGTTTAAGAAGCTTTTAGAATAATTTTTTCTAGCGTTATATGCGTTAACACGATTCTTAAAATCTAAAACTTTTGATTCAATATATTTATTTAAAATTAAATCAGTATCTCTCATAGTTCTTTTAAATTCCTTGCGCTAGATGTAAAATTTTGGCATTGGTAGTGTATACAAGTCAAATAAATGAAAGATAATAAAAGTTTGTTCACTTTTTTTTCGTGTAAATTGTAACTGCTAACTAGTTGTAAAATAAGGTTATTTAATGGTTGATGAATATAAAGAGCACTATTCGGTCTTAAAAAAAGAATGTCTCGACTATCTTTATTTAGATAGTGAAGAACATGATCAATTACTTTTTGCTGATTGCACATTTGGGGCCGGAGGCCACTCATTAGCAATTGTAAAAAGAGATACTAAGGCCAAGTTAATTTCTTTCGACCAAGATCCTGATGCGTTAAAAAATGGACGTGAATTAATTAAGAAAAACGGTGTTGAGGACAGACTCTTCTTACACGATTCAAACTTTTGTCATTTTGAAAATATTGTCATGGGCAACCATGCTGATCTCGTAAAAGAAAATGGCGGACTCAATGGTGTCCTTCTTGATTTAGGTGTTTCTTCTCACCATTTTGATGAAGGCTCACGTGGTTTTTCTTTTCGTGTTGATGCGCCGCTTGATATGCGAATGGATTACGATAATGACAGTATTCAAACCGCTAAAGATATTATCAATCGATACTCTGCCCAAGACTTAGCAAATCTTTTTAGAGATTATGGTGAGGAAAAATACGCTTGGAGAATCGCTGAACGAATTGTCCTTGAAAGGGACAAGAATGGCCCGATTAATACAACATTTCAGTTAGCAGAATTGATTAAAGATTGTTATCCGAAGAAATTACAATTTGGTCGTATCCATCCAGCAACAAAATGTTTTCAAGCGTTAAGAATCGAAGTTAATCGCGAGCTTGATGTAATAACCGATGTAATTAATCAGGTGCTACCATTATTAAAGATTGGTGGTAGAATATTAATTATAAGTTTTCATTCATTAGAAGATAGAATAGTGAAGAAACTTTTTAAAGATTATGAAAAAAATGGACTTGGAGAAATGCTTTTTGAAAATGAAGTTAAAAAGCCAATTATCCCAAGTGATGAAGAGATTGCTGAAAACTCTCGATCAAGAAGTGCTAAGCTTAGAATTCTTAAAAGAGTCGTGAGTAAGAAATCGAAGAATAAATACGAAAAGTTTTCAAAGATTGAAAATGAGTAACAATAGGAGATTGTTAAATGGCCTCAAGGATGAGTCGAACAAAATCTAAGAGTGATGGTATTGGATCAAAGCTAAAAGGAATAGTTTTAAGTTCACAAGGTTTACCAATTGTTCTTAGTTTAGTTGTGATTACAGTTTTATTTGTTCTTTTTAGAATGAAAGGGATAGAGCTGAACTATGAAATCGCAACAGTTAAAAAAGAAGTAGAGAGAATTAAAGTTGAGGGCAAAGAGTTGAAAGCTAAAAAAGCTAGACTTCTATCTGTATCGAATTTAAGAAAGATGGCCCGTAACTATAACTTAGCACAGCCGAAGCAGCATCAAATTATTGTTGTTCCAGCTAAGAAGTAAATATAGTGAGTGATAATAATTTAAAGAACAGATTAAAAGTTATATACGTAATTTTCACAATTGCATTTGTTGCTATACTTGTGAAAGCATTTCGTATTCAAGTAGTCGATCGCGGACATTTATTATCACAATCTAAGAAGCAGTTCTTTAGAGAGAGAAAAGTCTTTCCTAGACGTGGCCATATTTATGATCGTAATGGAAATCCTCTTGCTATCAATATTAGAACATATTCTATCTTCACAATTCCTAAGAATATTTCAGATAAGAAAGTTTATGAAAAATTGAAGGCTATTCTACCTGAAATGGAATTAGAGGGCATAGCTGAGAAAGCTCTTGAGAGAAATCGTTTTACTTGGATTACCAGAAAATCTAAGTTAACAGAAGAGCAGGTTGCCGCGATTAAAAAACTTAAGGGTATTTATATTGAAGAGATACCAAAGAGGATTTATCCAAACCATGAGTTAGCTGCTCAAACACTAGGTTTTGTTGGATTAGACAATAATGGGCTTGCTGGTATTGAGCACAGATTTGATAAAGAACTTAGAGGTGAGCCACAAATTATTAAATACTTTAAGGATAATAAAGGTCGTCCAGTAAGATATGTAAGTCAAAATATCCCAACGGAAAGAGCAAACGATGTTTATCTTTCGATCGATAAAGAAGTTCAAGCGGTTGCTGAAAAGGCCATTAAAGAAGCCGTAGAGAATGTTGATGCGAAACGTGGTGGTGTTGGTGTAATGGATGCCGAAACAGGTGAAATCATTGCAATGGCCAATTATCCTACATTTGATCCTAATGATGTTGGTGACTCAAAAAGTAGTGATCGTAAATTGGCGTTTATTAGTGATCCGTTTGAACCTGGTTCAACACTTAAAGTACTAACATTAGCTTCTGCCTTAGAAAATAAGGTTGTTCGTCCCGATACTAATTACTACTGCGAACAAGGCCGTTTAAAAGTTGAAGATCATATTATTAAAGAAGCTGAATCAAGAAAGAAATTTGAATGGCTTTCTGTCGAAGAAATTCTTATGTATTCATCTAATATTGGAACAACTAAAATTGCCTTTGATTTAACATTTCCAAAATTAAAGAAAACTCTAAATGAATTCAAAATAGGTGAGAAGACAGGAATTGAACTTCCTGCTGAGTCACGTGGAATTTTTACAGACGATAAAAATGTATCGCCTCTGTCATTAAGTAATATCAGTTTCGGACAAGGAGTTGCTACAACTGGAATTCAAATGCTTGCAGCCTTTGCAGCAATTTCAAATGACGGTGTTTATGTTCAACCTACAATTTTAAAAGTTGATGATCCGAAGAAAGTTAAGTCAAAAAGAGTTCTACCACCAGAGATTGCAAAATCTATAACAGATATGATGGTAAATACTGTCGAGAGAGGAACTGCGAGAAAAGGAAAAATTCCTTATTTTAAAATTGCTGCAAAAACGTCAACAGCACAAAGAGCTGATAATAACGGCCGTTATACTGGTTATATTCCTGGATTTCTAGGCTTTCCAGTAGGAGTTAAGAAGAAGTTTGTCGTTTACTCATATGTTGATAAACCAGCGCGTGGTAAATCATATTATGGAAACTCTGTCGCAGGACCGGTCTTTAGAAAAGTAACTGAATACCTACTTTACAAAAATAAAGAATTTGAAGGTCTAGCTGAGAATGAAGCTTATAAGAACGATATTGCATTCGACTCTGTAAAGAGGGTTCAATCAGCTAAGCGCTATACAGGACGTGGCACAGTTCCAAATTTTGTGGGCCTTGATAAAAAGTCTGCAATGGCACTGGCGCAAAAGTTAGAAATCGACTTAAGTCATATCGGTGTTGGTGTTGTTAAGGAACAAACACCTGAAGCCGGAAGTACTCGCGATGGAGAAGTCATTGTAAAGCTTAAGTACGCACCACCAACATATGAATAAATTAATCTCAAAATATAAAATTATATTAAAAGGTCTAAGCGACTTAACTGCCAATCTTGATCAAGCAAAACCTTGTGATATTGCTTTTTATCGTATTCATGACAATGAAAAGGCTATGGCCCTTTTTCGTGAGCGTTATCAAAAAGGAAGTGCAGGACTTGTTATAACAAATAGAGAAGTCTCAGATATTACAACTCTCGTAGTAGATGATAATGATTTTTATAAATTACAAGAAGAGCTTGTAGAAGAGCTATATCCTATAAATCGTGAAGTGAAGTTAATTGGTATTACTGGGACGAATGGAAAATCTTCGGTTGCTCATTTGTGTCAGTTAATTTTGAATGCAAATAATTTAGATGCTTGTTGTATTGGTACTGTAGGTGTCGTTAAAAATGAAAGTGAAATCATGGAGAGCTTATCAGCTACTACACCTTCTTTCATTGACCTACGAAGAATAATTTTCAAGTTAAAAAATATTACTTACTTTTGTTTAGAAGTTAGTTCTCACGCATTAGAGCAAGAGCGTGTTAAGAAAATGAAGTTTGATTCGATAGGTTGGACTAATTTTACTCAAGATCACCTCGACTATCATGGAACAATGGAATCTTACTTTAATGCCAAAGCAAAACTTGCTAAGTATTGTGATACAAACTTTATCATACCGCGCTCACAAAAAAATGAATTCCAAGATAAGTTAGATTTTGATTTAGCCCCAGAGACTAAGAATTTATATGGAGAGGAATTTAACCTCAGCTATAACATAGATAACTTAGAGCTTGCCTTTGCTCTATGTGAAAGAGCTTGCGGTATTAAGTTAAATAAAAATATAAAGCTATCTTTACCAAAAGGAAGATTTAATCTTTTTAGAAAAGGCGATAGTGTATTTATTGTCGATTACGCACATACTCCAGATGCTATTGTAAATATTTGTCGTGAAACAAAAAAGCATTTTGCCTCTTATGACATTATTACTCTTTTTGGTTGTGGTGGCGATCGCGATCGTACAAAACGTCCAAAGATGCTTGCAGCAGCACTTGAGTTTAGTGACAAGGTTGTCGTTACAAGTGATAACCCAAGAACTGAAGAACCTGCAGATATTATTAATGATATTCTTGAGGGCAATGAAAGCGAAGTCGATGTTGTTGTTGATCGAAAAGAAGCAATTCATAAATATGTAAGAGAATATAAACGTCCTACTGCAGTGATTATTGCAGGTAAGGGACATGAAGAGTATCAGGACATTAAAGGTGTAAAACACCACTTTAGTGATATAGAAGAAGTAAAGAGTGCATTAGGTGAATTATGATAATTTCAGATTTTAATAAAATCACTGGTCTAGTGAAAAAGATTGGTAAGGATTTAGATAGTGAAATTCTTCTATCAACTGACTCGCGTATGCCTAATGGAAAAAATACATTTGTAGCTCTAAAAGGTGAGCGCTTTGATGCATATGATTTTATAGAGGATGCCATTAAAAATGGCGCGAAATCGATTGTTCTAACTTATTCGCTTGAGAGAGAAGAACAAATTAAAACTCTTTCAAATAAATACACTGAGACATGTTTCTTTCTTGTTAATGACAGCCTTTCATTTCTCCAAGAAGCTGCAAAATATAGAATTACTGAATGGAAGAGTAATGGAGGTTTTGTTTTTGGACTAACTGGTTCAAATGGAAAGACAACGACAAAGGAATTATTGTTTTCCTTAGCAAAATCTATTCTTCATGATGCAGTTATTTGTACTCAGGGAAATTTAAATAATCATATAGGAGTGCCACTCACAATATTCTCAATTAAAGATGATCACAAATTTGCGATTGTTGAGATGGGAACAAATCATTTTGGTGAGATTGAAGTTCTTTGTGAAATAGCTCAACCTGATTATGGTTATATAACAAATGTTGGCCATGCCCACACAGAATTCCTTATTGATCTTGATGGAGTATTAAAAGAGAAGTCTGCTCTTTATCGTTGGGTAAAAGATCATGGGAAGAAATTCTTCTTAAATATGGAAGATGAAAAACTAGCAACACTTGCGATTACTGATAAGATTATTCCTGTTTCTTCAGATAATGTATGTGAGTTTGAAAGTGAGTTTATTAAGGAATCATACAATCGCTGGAATGTTCAAGCTGCCTGTTTTATTTTAGAAAATATTTTTTCATTAAGTTTATTTCATGAACTTAAAAAACTGAGGCTGCCAGAAAATAAAAGAGCGCAGTGGATTAATGTTAATGATTCAAAAATATATTTAGATGCATACAATGCAAATCCAACTTCTATGAAGTTAGCGATCACAGAGTTTGCAAAACAAGTTCCATCTCAAAAAAATGTTATCTTTGTAATTGGTGACATGAATGAGTTGGGGGATAAGACCCAAGAGCATCATGAAGAAATAGCAGAGCTCTTAAATGATTTAAAGATTAAGGATGCTATCTTTATTGGACGATTTTCAGAATTTTATGCAAATAAATATAGCGGCGAGTCTAAAACGTTTAAAAATCTTGATGATTTCATCCCAAATTGGCCATCAGTATTAAATTCGTACGATTATATTTTTTTAAAAGCTTCTCGTTCTTTACAACTAGAGAGGCTAATAGATATAACTATGTAATATAATTTAAAAACCAGGTGATTACATGCTGTATCATTTCCTCTATCCCTTAAGGGATGAATTCTTCGCATTTAATATTTTTAAATACATCACATTTAGAACAGTTGTGGCCTTCTTGCTCGCGACAGTTATCTCAGTTATTTGGGGTAAGTACTTTATCGGCTTCATGCAACGAAAGCAGTTTGGACAAGTGATTCGTGATGATGGACCAGAGTCTCACTTAAAAAAGGCCGGAACTCCAACAATGGGTGGTGTTTTTATCTTGGGTACGATTCTGTTGACTCTGTTAATAACTGGTAATTTTAATTCTCTTCCAGTTCTTATCACTTGTGGTGTTACAGCATCATATTTCGTTCTTGGCTTTATTGATGATTACGCAAAGATCTCTAAAGGAAATACAAAAGGTGTTTCGGCCAGAGGTAAGCTTATATGGCAATTTGCAACAGCGCTTATTGCAGTATTTGCAATGGTCCATTTTAACGTCATTGATACACAACTATTCGTTCCTTTTGTTAAGGGGCCAGTTTTTAATTTGATGAGTTTCTTTGTCATCTTTGGTGCCATCGTTATTGTCGGCTCGAGTAACGCCGTAAACTTAACAGATGGTCTAGATGGTTTGGCCATCGGTCCAATTATCACATCTGCAGCAACTCTTGGCTTTATTGCTTATGCAACAGGTCACAGAGAGATCGCATCATACCTTTTTGTGCCGTACGTTGAAAATGTTGGTGAATTAGCTGTCATTGGTGCTGCAATCGTCGGTGCAGGCGTTGGATTTTTATGGTATAACACATACCCAGCTCAGATTTTTATGGGTGACGTGGGGTCCCTTGCCTTAGGTGGTACACTAGGGACAATGGCCGTACTGACAAGAAGTGAATTACTTTTTGTTATTATTGGTGGTGTTTTTGTTGCCGAAGCAGTTTCGGTAATTTTACAGGTTGCTTCTTATAAAACTCGCAAGAAGAGAATTTTTAAGATGGCGCCGATACATCATCACTTTGAGCTGCTCGGTTGGGCCGAGCCAAAAGTAATTGTTAGATTTTGGATTATAAGTATATTTTTAGCGATTCTAGCAATCGCAACTTTGAAGATGAGGTAATTAATGGATAGATTTAGAAACAAGAATATTCTAATCGTAGGTATTGGAAAAACTGGTTTCAGACTCATAAACTTCTTTAATCGTCTTGAATGTAATATTCGAGTAACAGATATTAAACCTATCTTCGATCTCAATAAAGCAGTTAAGAAACTTCGTAAGATTAAGCCAGCAGTTGAAATGACTTTTGGTGAACACCTTGACGATGACTTTATTAATGCAGACGTTGTTGTGTACTCTGGATCGGTTGATCCGAATATGCCACAACTAGAGCTTGCAAGACGTGAAGGTAAAGAGGTTTACTCAGAATTCGCTCTTGGTAATAAGCTTTGCCGTAAGCCAATCATCGCTGTTTGTGGATCTCATGGTCGTACAACTGTAGCACACATGATTGGATTTACTCTAAGACAAGATGGAAAGAATGTATTCGTTGGTGGAACAAGTGAAAGTCCATTTATTGAGTATTCAATGCTTCCAAACAAAGATGAAATCGATTACGTAGTTGTTGAAGTTTCAGCAGTACAAATGAGACGTCTAACAGACTTCCACCCTAAGATGGTTGTCTTTACTGATATCGCAGATACTTACCCACAAGGACAATTCACGTCGATGGGTGAGTACATGGAAACAAAACTAAGTATCATTAAGACTTTATCTCCTGATGACACTTTAATTGTTAACTTCGATAAGCTTGCAAATAATAGCTTCTTTAGAAATGCAAATTGCCAAACTTATTGGTACTCGAGAAGGTCATTCGTTAAGCTTGGTGTAATGGAAGAGATTCAAGGAACGCACTTCCACGATCGTCGTATCCATTCAAATATCAATTACCACTCAGAATTTGTTGTTAAGAAAATGAGAATCATTGGTCAAAACAACCGTGAAAACTTACTAGCTGCTATCACTGCATGTAAGGCACTAGACCTTTCTGATGAAGCAATTCAAACATGTGTAACAAAATTCCCAGGAATTCCACACAGAATTGAATTCTTAATGGAAAAGAACGGTGTATCTTTCTATAACGATTCAAAAGCTACTGATATGAGAACACTAGTTGAGACAACTAAGGCGTTTAAAACTCCTGTTATCTTAATTGCTGGTGGGAAAGACATTGAAGAACTTGAGTATGAAGCATTCACTGATGAGCTAATCCAAACGACAAGAATCATTGTTCTAGTTGGTGAGGCAAAAGAAAGAATGAACCGTGCTCTTGGTGAGCACCCACAAACTTTCATTGTTGGATCTTTTGAAGAGTCTGTTCTATTTGCTTATCAAAAGTCGAGAACTGGTGACACGATTATTCTTTCACCAGGTAACCCTGCTACGGATTTCTTTAGAGATTACGAAGAGCGTGGGAACTACTTCAAAAAACTTGTTTATCAATTGTAATTTTTTGAAATAATAATTATAGAAATGCCTGCTTTATGCAGGCATTTTTTTTATGCCTAATACAGAACAAGTTTTAAGTCATATGATCTCGTCATGAAGGTTCTGTTATTTTTTATTTTTGTTTCTATTTTTTCTACTCAAATCAAAGCTAATCCAGATTATGTAAAAGTCTGTGAAAATCTAGTTGATAAGCGCTTAACAAAGTACAATCAATTTCGTTTTAAAAAACAATGCTCGCAAATTACAACAAAGTATCAGTACCAATGCTTAACAGATATTTTAGATAATCGAAGGGCCTTAAGCCTAGTTGAGTTTAATGCTTGTACATATGTGAAGAGCGCAGAGACTTATGCAAGTATTCGTGAAGTGGCCAAGTATTACCACAGTAGTGTGAATAGTTTTCACGTAACAGTAGCGGCATTAGTTAAAAATAAAAAAGAAAGAGAGTGCGTTTTAAGTATCATTCAAAGAGAAGGTCTGGATCCATTCAACGCCTATACTTGTTTTGATGAGCGTGGATTTGATCCAATAAGACAATTTGCTCAGATGTACATCAAGTAATCCAACGCACAGCTTCTTATATTTATACTGCATCGAATTCAAAATTCATATATTATGAATATATGAACACTCTTGAAAACACGGATCGTTTTGGAAAACTCTTTTTAATTATCACATCAATTATCGTTGGTGTTGGTATTGTCATGGTTTACTCCTCATCTTATATGTTTTCAAAAGAAGTTTACGGTACAAGTCTTCACTTCTTTTCAAGACAAATACTTTTTGCACTAGTAGGCGTAGCAATGGCCTATGTTGTCGCAAAGACGAAGTATCAATTTTGGATTAAGTTTTCATTTCACTTAAATCTTGTGGTCGCTTTTCTATTAGTTCTAACTTTTATTCCTGGATTAGGGGTTGTTGCAAAAGGTGCCAACCGATGGATCAACTTAGGATTTGGATCTCTTCAGCCTGGAGAGCTTGCAAAGTACACAATCCTTATGATGTCTCTTTTCTTTTTTGAAAATTATGAAAAGCTAAATTTAAAGAATCGACTAAAGTACGTTGCAAATATAGGCTTAGTCTTATTACTACTTCTTTTACAACCAGATTTTGGTACATTTTTTATTTGTGCTTTAGGAATGGGTTTTTCTTGTTTCATTTCAAACTTCAATAGAAAGTACTTTTATATCATGGGCGTAACAGGCACGATTCTCTCGGCGCTAATTCTCGTTGCTCAGCCTTATCGTGTTAAGCGTTTAATGGCATTTCTTGATCCTTGGGCCAATCCAAGAGGAAGTGGTTTTCAGGTAATTCAATCATGGATTGGGTTTGCTAATGGTGGCTTTTTTGGAAAGGGAATTGGCAATAGTTTGGAAAAATTATTTTTTCTTCCAGAAGCACATAACGACTTTATTTTCTCAGTTATTGGTGAAGAATTTGGTTTCTTAGGGGTTCTAGGTTTTGTCGTACTTTTCATTGCTTTTACTCATATTGGTTTTAAGCTTGCCTTAACTTTAAAAGACGACATCGCTAAGAAAATGGTCATGTCCATTATTTTTATCATTGGTGTTCAAGCATGTTTAAATATGGGTGTGGTTTTAGGACTTCTTCCAACTAAAGGCTTAAACCTTCCTTTTGTTAGTTATGGAGGCTCATCTCTAATGAGTAATCTAATTGCAATCGGTGTAATCTTCTCTTGTGTGTCACGTCAACGATCGATATCAAATGAGAAGCCGTTTTTTTCTCAACAATAGCCAATATATGCGCTAAATTTAGAAGAAGTAATCTTGTGAAAAGGAACAAGTATGAATATTAATATTCAAAATATTAGCGTGCATTTTATTGGAATTGGTGGAATTGGTATGAGCGGTATCGCTGAAATTCTACTAAGCCTTGGCTATAAAGTAACAGGTTCAGATATTAGTGAATCAGCAAATGTTGCAAGACTTAGAAGTCTAGGAGCTGAAGTATTTATCGGACACAAGCGTGAGAATATCACACCGGATACTACTGTGGTGGTTTACTCATCTGCTGTTAACGAAACAAATCCAGAAATGCAGATGGCGCGTGAAAAACAAATTCCTATTATGAGAAGAGCTGAGATGTTAGCTGAACTTATGAGACTTAAAAGAGGAATCGCAATTGCTGGTACTCATGGCAAGACGACGACAACGAGTTTTTTAGCGACGATCTTACAGGCCAGTAACTATGAGCCAACATATATAATTGGTGGTATTGTTTCCAATCTTGCTGGTCATGCAAAAGTTGGTACTGGTGAGTATCTTGTTGCAGAAGCGGACGAATCAGATGGATCATTTCTTATGCTAAATCCAATTATGTCTGTCGTAACAAACATCGATCTTGATCACATGGATCACTATGGAAGTGAAGATGTATTAATGGATAGCTTTGAAGAATTTATTAATAAAGTTCCATTCTATGGCCTTTCTTCTTTAAATGCAGATGACAAGAGACTAATGAGTCTCGTTCCAAAGGTTAAAAAACCTATTGTTACTTTTGGAATTGAAAAAGAAGCAGATTATAGGGCCGTCGATATTAAAATGTCTGACCTTTGCTCTGAGTTTGATCTTATTGTTGAGTCGCAAAATCTTGGACGTTTCACAATTAATCTTCCAGGTAAGCACAATGTTCAAAATGCTCTAGGGGCTATCTCTATTGCACATAAAATGGGAGTTCCTGTCGACATGATTAGAAGCTCAATTCGAAGCTTTGAAAATGTAGGGCGTCGTTTCCAGTTACTATATAAAACAGATGAAGTGGAAATCTTAGATGATTATGGTCATCATCCAACAGAAATTGCTAACACTCTAAATACTTTAAAAGAAATTAGATCACATAAGAAGATTGCAATCTTTGAACCGCACCGTTTTTCAAGAACTAAAGACTGTTGGAATGAATTCCTACATTGCTTTAATGATGTTGATGAATTGTATATGTGTCCAATATATCCTGCCAGTGAAAGTCCTATCCCAGGAATTACTTCAGAAAGATTAGTTGAAGATATTAATCGTCTTCACCCTGGACTTGCAAAGAATATTGAGCTTAAAGATTTAGATACAATTATTAAGTCTAATAAGAATTCGACAATTATGACTTTGGGAGCTGGTTCTATTGGCCGTGTGATTAGAGAATGGGTTTTAGATAACGATCGCAATGAATAAGATTGAAGATATCCTAAGTAATATTCAAAATATTGAAGTTGAGATAGATAAAGATCTATCAAAATATTCAACGATGAGACTTCAGTCTAAAGGTGACCTAATTACTGTAAAGGATTTGGTTGCCCTTAAAGAAGTTGTAAGAACACTTACATCTAAAAATATAACTTATATGCTTTTAGGTCTTGGTGCTAACCAACTTTTAAATGAGAGAATTGTAAATCCAATAATTAATTTAGACTTTGATTATGATCGTGCGATTTTTAATCAATATAGAGAAAGTTATATTCTTCCTGCGTCAGTGAAGTTATCAAGCTTAACTTCTCATGCCTCAAAATTTGGTAACAAAGGATGGGAGGTTATAACAGGGATACCTGCAACTCTTGGTGGGGCCGTATTTATGAATGCTGGCACAGGCCTTGGCTGGATTAGTGAAATCATCGCCTGCGTTTGGTATATTGATAAAGAGGGGAATGAGTATCTTCATGAGGTAACGAAAGATAGTTTTTCTTATCGTCAAAACAACTTTCTAAAGCCAGGTGATGTTGTTTATAAAGTCGAGCTAGTTGCTAATGGGCAAGATAAATACCTTGGAGAAAAGATTCGTAACTACTTACTAATGAGAAATAAGTCACAGCCATTAAAGGAAAAAACTTGTGGAAGTGTCTTTAAAAATATCGTTGGAGATAAGCGAACTTGCACTGCAGGACAATTTATTGATATACTTAATTTGAAAGGATTACAGGTTGGTGACGTACGAGTAAGTAATCTCCATGGGAATTTTATGGAGAATTTCGATAAAGCCACGGCCAGCGATGTAAAAGAACTTATTAAAATTGTTCAGGATGAGCTTTACCTCAATTACGGTTTAAAGTTTGAGCCTGAAGTCAGGATAGATATTTAATGAAAAAAGCTATTTCAATTATTTCTTTTCTTCTTTTGAGTGGATCTGCATTAGCAGTCTCTCAACCTACGGAGAAGATTAAATATAAGACAGCTTTTGGTAAATGTCCTTCACGTGCTGCTGGAACACTTACACTGAAACTAGTGAAAGACTTTGAAAAGAATCGTTCTTTAAGAAGTATGAAGAATCTTATTGCAGCAGATAAATTGAAAGAAAAACATTTCTTATCAGATTACGCTATTAAGTATGATCCAATGGAAGGAATGCTAAACTTTATCTACGAATGTCCATCCCCATTAATGAAAGTTCAAATCTATAAAGAGAATGGGATGGAGTCTTATGAAGCAATTCTTGTTGATAATGGTCAACTATTTGATCCTACTTATGAGATACTTCTAAGAACTGAAAAAAAATTAAATTATGCTCTACCATACCTTGCTATCCCAGTAGGGGAAATGGATAAGACTGTTCAGAAAAATATCACTCGTATTATTGCAGATCTTGATCTTGTTTTTAGAAAGTTAATTTCTGAAGTTATCATCAGTGATGATAAAGAGTTAACGATGATTCTTTCAATTAAAGGAAAGCCTTCGAGCGTCTTTATGGGTAAAGATGAATGGCCTCTTAAAGTTGAAAAGTTGACTCAAATCATTGGTTATATGAACAAGAAAAAGAAAATTCCATCTGTGATAAATATTACAAATTCCAAAAAAGTTGTTGTCAAGTTCAACGACTAATTCTAAAATTTCATTATATGCGGTAAAAATTGCCGTTAGATTTCTTTATTAACAGAATGATTCTGTAAGAAAAACTAGAGAAAGGATTCTCAATGAAAGAAAAAAACATCGTTGTCGGTTTAGACGTTGGTACAACTAAAGTCTGCACAATCGTAGGTATCCAAAACATTTCTAATCAAAACACTGGTAAAGCTGAGCTTGAAATCATTGGTATTGGTACACATCCAAGTCATGGTTTAAAGAAAGGCAGTGTTGTAAATATCGATAAAACAGTACGCTCAATTCATAACTCGCTTGAAGAAGCTAGGCTAATGGCAGGAGTTGATATCCATAGCGCAACTATTGGAATCGCTGGAAGTCATATCTACAGCTTCAATAGTTCTGGTGTTGTTGCTGTTAAAGGAAATGAAATTTCTCAAGATGATGTTGATCGCGTACTTGAAGCAGCAAAAGCTGTTGTAATGCCAAGTGATCGCGAAATCATTCACGTAATTGCACAAGAGTATAAAGTTGATAATACAACTGGTATTAAAAATCCAATTGGTATGTGTGGAACTCGTCTAGAGGCACACGTTCATATTGTTACTGGATCAATCTCTTTGATTCAAAATTTAGTGAAGTGTGTTGAGCATACAGGTGTTAAAGTTGAAAACGTTACACTTCAACCAATTGCTTCTTCTGAATCAGTTCTTTCTCCTGAAGAAAAAGAAATGGGGACATTACTAGTTGATATCGGTGGTGGAACAACAGATCTTGCACTATGGAAAGATGGTGCTCTTGTTCATACACAGGTAATTCCAGTCGGTGGAAATCATTTCACAAATGATCTAGCTGTAGCACTTAAGATTCCTCATGCAGAAGCTGAAAGAATTAAAATTAACCACGGATCTGTTCTTCCAGAACAAGTTAATCAATCAGCTCATATTACAGTTCAAGGGATTTCTGGAACTAAGCCAAGAGAAGTACAACTGCACACAGTCGCAAATGTACTAGGTGCAAGAGCGGAAGAATTATTTGATCTAATTAAAAATATTATTAAAGAAAAAAATCTTGGTGATGAAATCAGTGGGGGAGTTGTTCTTACTGGTGGTGGTGCCATGATTAAGGGAATGCCTGAGATTGGTGAGTATCTTCTAGAGAGACCACTTAAAATAGGTTTCCCAATAGCTTTTGGTGGCATGACAAATATTATGCAAAATCCAAAATTTTCAACTGTATTAGGTCTTCTACTTGAAGCCTCAAAAGGCAGAGAAGTTGAAGTAGAAGAGGAAGAAGATATTAATCAAATAGATATTGTAAGCAAATTATCAGGATCTATTAAATCAGTATTCAGAGAAATTTTTTAAATAAGGGGGAACTTATGTTCGAAATTTCTGACAACAACGAATTAAAACTAACTGAAGGCGCGAAGATTCGCGTTGTTGGTGTTGGTGGCGGTGGCTGTAATGCCGTAAACACAATGATTAAGGCCGGTCTAACTGGTGTTGAATATATTGTTGCTAACACTGACTCACAAGCACTTGCTGTAAACTTAGCACCAACAAAAGTACAACTAGGTGTTGAGCTAACTAAAGGTCTTGGCGCTGGGGCCAACCCAGAAGTAGGTCGTAAAGCAGCTCTAGATGAGTATGAAATGCTAAGCCAGGTTCTAGAAGGATCTGACATGGTATTTATCACTGCCGGTATGGGTGGTGGAACAGGAACTGGTGCAGCTCCTGTAATTGCAAAACTTGCACGTGAGCTTGGTGCTCTTACTGTTGGTGTTGTTACAAAACCATTTATCTTCGAAGGTAAGAAGAGAATGAGACAAGCATCAACTGGTATCCAAACTCTAGAGGAAAATGTTGATTCACTAATTACAATTCCTAACCAAAGACTTCTTCAATTAGCAGGTGAAAGCTTATCTTTAGTAGAAACTTTCATGAAAGCTGATGAAGTACTTTTAAATGCAGTTAGAGGTATCTCTGACCTTATCAATACTACTGGTCATATCAATGCTGACTTTGCAGACGTTTCAACTGTTATGTCTAATAAAGGTCTTGCTCTAATGGGTACAGGTCTTTGTGCAGGTCCAGATAGAGCTATTAAGGCAGCTAATGAAGCTATCTCTTCACCACTACTGGAAGATATTTCAATTGATGGTGCAACAGGTATCATCATTAACATCACTGGTGGTTCTTCAATGACTATGCATGAAGTAAATGAAGCAGCTACTTTAATTATGGAAGCAGCTGATGAAGATGCAGAAGTAATCTTTGGTTCAGTAGTTGATGATGAGCTTGAAGATAATATCAAAGTAACAGTAATCGCTACTGGTCTTGGTGGTCGTGAAGCAGCTGTTAATGTAGCTCCTCAACAAGAACTTAGAAGACCAGTTGTTCAAGAGTCTAAGCCAGTATATGTAGCACCTGTAGCTCCAGCTGCTCCAGTTGTTGAAGAAAAGCCAGTTTATGAGCAACCAGTTGCTCAACCTGCTATGCAACAAGCTGCTTACCATGAAGCTCCTGTTCAATCTAACCCACAGGTAGATGCAATGAGAGAGATTCAAATGGAAGCTCAACGTGAACAACTTGTACAAGATACAGTTGTTGAAAGTTCAAGAGCTCACTCATTTGATGGTGATAACTTAGAAACGACTCAAAGACCAAGTCTTACTGATTCAATTAGAGAAGCTGCATCTCAATATGAAGCTTCAAAGTCTGAAGTAGACCCATGGGCCAATGAGAAAGTATTAACTGGGAACAATACTGCTGAGAAATCAGATCGTCCAAAATCAATTGCGGAAAAACTAGGTTTTATCAATTTTGATGAAGATGAATTAGATACTCCTTCATACTTAAGAAAAGAAGAAACACAACAACCTTCTGGAACTGAAACTTTTCGCCAAGTAGAGCGATAGGATTCCCCCCAAAGTATATTTGATGGAAACATCAAAAAAGAGGGCCCGTAAGGGCCCTTTTTTTTATAATGAATTTGATTTTAAAATATTTGATTTGAATGATTCTAACAGCTCTGCTGTATCGGCCTTAAAATCTTCTGGAAGCTTAATTAAGAGTTTTGAATTATTGTGCGGAATATTTCTTAAGACAAGTCTGTAGTTTCCTTCCCATTCTTGCCAGCTCAATTCATATTGCCAACGACTAAATTGACCACCACCAAATTTCACATCTCTTTTTTCAGGCATTAAAGCATCAATAGTATAAGATACTTTTTGTTTTAAACCAGCTGATGTTAAATCCTTTTCACATTCTCTAATTAAGCGGTCATGTTTAGAATCAAAGACAATATTTGGTTTATTCTCTTTCATGATCTGATTAATTTGGCCTTTTAGTATTTCAAGATCGTTCACTTTTACTTCCTTACTTTTCTATTTTCAATCTCTCCCTCATTTCATCTTCAATTTCTTTTTGAACGTGCAATTGTACATAAGTTTCAATTAAGTCACTTTCAACATCAATTTTGTACTCGCATAAGATGAAAGTTGGGATTTTATGTTTATTCCAAGTATTCTTTTTAAAATTATAAATATAAACACCCTTTTCTGGTGTTTCACTAGTTGTTCTTTCGTTTGTGATAGATACCCACTCGTGTTTTGAGTACAAGTTGAAGTGTTCACGGCATAGGTGAAGAGCATCAACATTGAAGTAATCATTTTCAACAAGTTCTTTTTCACAAATACTACAAAGACCAAGAATTTTTTCTTGAGGCTTGTTTTTTTCTAAGAGATTATTAATTTTATCAGTTAGCTTTCCGTCTTGTGTTTCTTCTTTCTTTATTTCTTTTCGAAAAGCAATGAATGCAAATACCCCAATGAGCATAAATAGCGCAATAGCAATGATTACAAGTAATGCAATGATGATAACTGAATTGTCCATGTTATTAGTTTAATGGACTTAGCAAATATGAACAATGGCCAGGGGCCTATATCCTAGTATATTTTGAAAATATCTTCTTACCGCTACCCTGATGCGTTCTGTTCTTTGATCGATCGTTCCATTTTCGTTGAAGTAATCAAAGCAAATTTCTTGTAGTTGACTAATTTGATCTGAATCCTCAGGTATCCCCATTGTTGTTACGTGAACTCTATGTTTTGAACGTTTTAGACTATTATTTGAAATAGAAACAAAGACTGTACCGAGGGTGGCCATTTTTCTTCTTTCTGAAATTTTTTCGCGCTCAATAACAATTCTATTGCCGTGGATTAAAATTGGAGGAATCTCCTGTGAACGATTAACTTTTAATTTACCATCTTGTGTAAATGAAATGCAGTCGTGATTTTTAATCTCAATAGCTTGTGTATTAGGAAGGATTGATTTTATAAATTCGCAATGCTTTCTTAGAAAATATGTTTCCCCATGAATTGGAATAGCAATCGTTGGTTTATAGTGATCGTATACATCTTTAAGGTCTGCTTTACCAGGATGGCCAGATGCGTGAATCATTCCATTGTAATGTGTTATGACTTCACAACCCTTATCTGTAATTTCATTATAAAGAAGAGATAATTTTTTTTCATTTCCCGGTATAGCTTTTGAACTAAAGATGAAAGTATCGGTTTCATTAAGTTTATAATACTTATCACTTGTACTTGTAATTCTTTTTACTGTTCCTCTGAACTCGCCTTGGCTACCTGAGCAAAGAATAATATGTTTTTTCTTTAAGTCCGCTACTGACTCAACTTCACGAACTAGTCCATGATCATTGAAGATTTCACATTCTCTAGCAATTTGTGTGTACTTAAGTAATGAACGACCATAGGGAACGACTTTCAATTTGAGTTCTTGAGCAATATTGAAAATAGTTTGTAGGCGATGAATGTTAGAAGCAAAGCAAGTTATGAATACTCGTCCCTTAGCGTCTGAAATAAAAGTAGCTAAGTCTTTTTTTAGTTCCGACTCTGATGTCGTTCTATCATTGCTGCTTGTAATATTTGTAGAATCTAGCATTGCAATTCTATTACTAAATTTCTTAGACAGAAGATTGATCTTTTCTAATTCAATCGGTTCCTCGTATTCCGAATTAAAATCACACTTGAAATCGGAAATAAAAAGCACTCCAGTATCGATTTCTTTGATACCAAGATGAATCCCTTTAGTGTTTGGAATAGAGTGATTAACATGGACGATGTCTATTTCAATTTCATTGAGAATTAATTGACTCTCTAAGCGATTTATTTTTTTTGAAAGATTCAAATACGATAATTTATCTTCAATTAGTTCTTTTGCGAAAGTTGGAGCATATACTTCTGCTTCAGGAAATCTTTCAATATAGTGAGAGATCGCACCAATATGATCTTCGTGGCCGTGAGTAATAATTAAAGCATCAATCTCAACTTCAACATTTTTTAAATCTGGAATCAAGTAGTTGATATCAAAACAGTCTTCGTAAGGAAATAGAATTCCACTATCGATAATCAGGTTTGTATTTTTATATGATACTAAAGTCGCGTTAGAACCAATCTGTCCAACTCCGCCGAGAGGTGAAATATTTAAGTTAGACATTAAGATCCTTTTGTCGAATTCAGCAATAATTCGAATTCTTTATTGTGTTCAACTAATTGTAGTAATCTTGCAGCTAATATCTCAGATGCAACATCAGTTTCTTCTCCAACGATGAAGTCTGCATATTGTCTTTGAGGTGCTAAAAACTTTTCATACATTGGACGTACGCTATCGTAGTATTGATTGATAACACTTTCTAAACTTCTACCTCTTTCTGCAACATCTCGATTAAGTCTTCTTGTGAAGCGAATATCTGCTTCAACATGGAGAAAGCAACGTATATCTAATTTCTCTCTAATTTCTTGATCAAAAAGTGTGAAGATTCCTTCAAAGAGAACAACTGGTGTAGGTTTTAAAGTCGTCGTTGTAGCGGTACGATTACTCGTTTTGAAATCGTAATTTGGAACTTCAATCGACTCGTCATTCTTCAGTGCTGTAATATGTTGTTGAAGAAGAGGCCAGTCAAATGCTTGAGGATGGTCGTAATTTGGTCGTCCTGATTTCGTATAATGCTCTTTTGGTTGCTCTGGTAGATAGTAAGAGTCCATTGATAGAACTGACACTTTCTCTTTTGGTAGTTTAGAAATTACCTTTGATGCAAAAGTAGTTTTTCCTGAACCTGAACCACCAGTGATTCCAATTAGCTTCATAGATGACCTTTGTTTGAATGTTTTCAGTAACTTATCACAGATTGAGTTCACATCAAATAAAAGAGGTGATAATCTTATAATAATTACATTTGTGTCATTCGTCAGGGATATTCGATGTCTAGAATTTTATCTATTTTGCTAATTTCTTTCCTAAGTTCAATGGTTTACGGAGCGAGTCTTAATGTCGCAATCTCATCATCGCCTAATAGCTTAAGCCCATTTTTTTCAACTGATGCAAATTCGCAAAATATCAATCGTCTGATTAATGCATCACTAATCGACTTTGACAGTAATATGCAACCTATTTGTCAGTTGTGTGAATCGTTCAAGGAATTTCGCACAAAGGATAATTATAAGATTCGCTTTAAACTTAAGCCAGGTCTCAAATTTTCTAACGGTGAAGAATTAACTTCTAAAGATGTTCAAAAGTCTCATTTTTATTTCACAGAAACGGCTAAGATCAAATCAATTTTTAGATTCGCATTTGGAAATATAACAGAAGTTAAGATTATAGATAAATTAACATTCGAATTAATTTATAAGAGTTTTGGCCTTGATCATCTTCCCAACTTAGTTCTATTTAAAATTATTCAAATTCCTAATTACGACGTTATCGATAAGGTTGAAATGGTCGATATTGTAGGTGCAGGTGATTATAAGATTACTAAAATTGCTCCACTACAAATCGACTTGAAGTCACTTAAGAAAGGTCATTATGATTTAAATTTTGTTGTCGTTAAAGATGAAACAACCCTTTCTTTGAAGCTTATTAAAGGTGAGATTGATCTTTCTGTCGCTAATATTTCACCTCGTAAGGTTAACTACTTAGAAAAGAATAGTGATGTGAATGTTCAAAAGGTTTTGGGAACAGATTATAATTTTATAGGACTAAATCAAAAGAAGGGTGTTCTACAAAATGTTAATATTAGAAAGGCGTTAAGCCATCTCGTTCCACGTAACAAAATTATAGAATATAAATTTAAAAATAATGCTGTTGCATCTAATGGACTGTTCGCAAAATCATTTAAGAGTTTCTATATAGACATGCCCGTCGATGAGTTTGATCCTAAAGTCGCTTATGATCTTTTTTTAAAAGCGGGCTTTGTAAGGAAGAATGGTGTTTGGTACGACCCAGAAGGTAAGACATTCTCTCTAACTTGGAAGACTAGTAGTAATAAGTTTCAACAAGAACTTGTTACAATTATCAAGAATGAATTCGAAAAATTTGGTCTCGTTGTTAATGTTGTCCCTCAGGAGTGGGGAACATTTCTTAGGGGAGTCAAAAGAGGGGAATATGATCTTTATTTAGGGCGTTGGATCGGCTTTACTGGTCAAGATATGCTTAAGTTCGCTTTTTACTCTGAAAATATGGCCCCAAAAGGTGCAAATCGTGTCTTTTTTGATAATAAAGAATTCGATAATTTAATTGTAAAGGCAGAGCAAACTATTGATAAGAAGAAGGAAGTTGCTCTTTATAAAAAAGCCAATATTGTAGTAAACGAACAATACCCATATATTAGTTTATGGCACCCGCATGTTATTTGGGTGATGAGTAAATGTATAAAACTGAAAGAGATATATCCAAATGGAAACTTTCTAGTTTTAAAGGAAATTGAGAATGTCTGTAAAAACTGAAATCTTTAAAATTGTTACGATCGAGTTTCAAAGTAGCTCACAGTGTGAAGAAGTAAATAAAATCGCCCTTAATGACTTTGAAGTTGATGGGATTGAAGAATTCTCAATGGAAGAAGCTCGTGTTGATGAAATTTTAGGAGAAAGAGCCTATTCTGGTGGAGATGTTCCAGAATCTGTTATTGATGAAGTCGTTGATATATCAGATGACCAAGATGTGAAAAAGTTTAATTACTTTTTCTTCCAAGGTGACATTAATAGGGCCCATGATTTTGTTAAAGCGATTGAAGGTATGGACTTATCTATTGAAGTTAAGGATGAGGAATACTCAGATTGGAATGAAGTTTGGAAAAAGCACTATGCACCTATTGAAGTAACTCCAGAGCTAAGTGTAATTCCTGAATGGTTTAAAGAAGAAGATTACAAATCAAATAATAACAATATCTATATTATTCCTGGAATGGGCTTCGGTACAGGTGAGCATGAAACAACTTATTTATGCTTGAAACATTTTATGGCCGTTAAGGATTCATTTAAGGATAAAGATCTGTGTCTAGACTTTGGATGTGGATCTGGAATTCTAGGTATTGGTGCAATCAAAAAAAGTAATATGCTCGTAGACTTTGTTGATATTGATCCAGCAGCACTTGATAATTGTCATGAAAACTTAAAACTCAATTTAGATGAAGATCGCTTAAATGGACATCGACTAGTTGCTCGTAAACGCTTTAATCTTGATGATAAGTACAAGTTAGTTTTTGCAAATATACTTATGCATGTTCTTGTTTCAGAAAAGGAAGTACTCCTAGATTCCCTAGATGATAATGGTTATTTAGTTTTATCTGGAATCTTAAATGAACAAGTTAATGATGTAATTGAAGAGTATAAGTCTTTGAAGAAAATTGATGTATTATCTAAAGGTGATTGGTCTGCAATTCTTTTAAGAAAGGAGTAGTTCATGCGTGCTATTTATACTCGAGATGATCTTTCTCCATCGATTGATGGAATACTAAGCTTTTCAGATGATCGAAGCCACCACTTAATTAAAGTCGTAAGAGTTAAAAAAGGCGATGAAGTACTACTACTTGATGGTCAAGGTGGTCGTTATACAAGTGAAGTTATAAATTGCACCAAGAGAGAAGTTTCTCTTAAAATAAAATCCTTTGAGAAAGTAGATAAGTTTTCAAATATCGACTTAGCAATAGGTCTTCCAAAAAGAGAGGCTTTTGAAAACGCACTTAAGAATGCAACTCAAGTCGGTATCTCTGAAGTATTTCCGTTTCAAGCAGATTATTCTAACTGGTCAATAAAGAACTTTGATCGTGTTAGCTCTGTAATTGAAAGCTCGTTAATTCAATCTAATAATCCTTATATGCCGATTGTGCATCATGAAACTGCTAGTTTAGATGCTCTTTTTGAGATCTTCCATCAGTATGATTATATATTCCTAACGACATTATCCCGTGCAAATGGTAATGATATCGAAGACATTAAAAGCATCAAAGATAAACGTATTTTAATTATCATTGGACCGGAGGGTGGTCTCTCTAACCGTGAAGAAGAACTTATGTTTAAGGAGAATAATGTAATTGGCCTTAGGCTAGCGACACCTATTCTCAAAACGGAAAGTGCAGTACTGACAATTGTGGGCTATGTACTTGGAAAATTTGATGTTAAATAAAAAATGTGTCATCCTATTATAAGAGGGCTCAGGGATGAATTTAGATACACAACATAATAAGAAACCAATAAATTTAAATGACTTCGAAGAATTTGAAGACTTTGAAATTGAAGATATACCATTTAAGCCAATTAATGAAGGTCTAGGCTTTCACCATGGAAGAGCAAGTAAAGAAGTATTAAAAAGTGCCAGAGTTGAAGTTACACCAACTCAGTCACATGTTAATAACTTTAATAAAGTTCTTGGCCGTGAAAAAGAAATGAGTGTTCCATCAGAACTTGAAGCTTTCTATCGTAAAGGAACTGAGTCTGAGATTCCTAAAGTAAATCGTGAAATTGAAATTAAGAGTAAAGCTCAAGATGTCTCAATTGCGAGGCGTTTTGCTTCTTACATAATTGATATGAGTGTGTCTTTAGTTGTTTTTGCTGTCACATTAGCTGCAATGTTTTTAGTAAGTGGCCTACCTCAAGAGTCATTTATTGAAATCACACTTCAAAATTCAAATTATAGATTTTTGATTGCTTTATTTGTACTGATTCATATTATCTATCGTATAACATCAGTTTATAGACCTACTTTTGGTCAATACATCTGTGGATTAAAACCAAAGCTTTCTAATGAAGCAGCATTTAATACTATTATTGAAAGAACTTTATTTGAATTCATTTCAATTCCACTTTTAGGTCTTCCGTATATTCTAGGGCTTGATAAGAAGTTCTTTGGAAATAGTTTAAAAAAGAGTAAGTAATGAAATATCAAGAAGCAAAGGATTATGTTGAAGCTAACTTTAGTGGGCAAAAAATTGTTTTTACTAATGGCTGCTTTGATATTCTCCATCGTGGACATTTAATGTACTTAAATGAAGCGAAGAAGCTCGGTGATGTACTTATCATTGGACTTAATTCAGATAGCAGCGTTAAGCGTTTGAAAGGTGAAGATAGACCTGTTAATCCAGAGAATGATCGCCAATTTATGCTTGAAAATTTAAAAGCTGTTGATAAGGTTTTTATTTTTGATGAAGATACGCCGTATGAATTGATTAATGCTGTTTTACCAAATACTCTAGTTAAAGGTGGTGACTGGGCCATTGAGCAAATTGTTGGACATGATGTTGTAACGGCCAATGGTGGACAAGTGCTAAGTCTAAACTTTGAAGACGGCTATTCTACGACGAATTTAATCGAAAAGATTCAAGGTAGATCGTAAGTGTATATACATTTACATCAAGATTACGCTGTTATTTCTAACGAAGAATCTAGTATTGAAATTCCTTTTTCGCAAATTTTAAAAACAATTAAAGCTACTCTCAAATCTGGATTAGTAGTTGTTGTAAAATTTCAAGATTGTAATTTTAAATTATCAAATTTAAGAAGTAAGCACTATGTTGCTAATAATGATTTTGCATTTATTAATACTTCATTAAAAAATAGATTTCCTATTGATTACAAAATTAAATCACCGAGTGAAATGCTCCAGTATATGCTTGATTTGAACGATTTGTTTCTTAAGTAATTGATTCTCCTGAGCTCCTTTAGTAATCGGTCGGAGTTGTTCGGTATCATATTGTCATCGTGGCAAATACTGCGTCCAAAAAAGTAAAAAATCTTCCACTTTTCTCTCAAGAATATTTCCGAGTAACCGTTATGGGTATTGCAACCAGATGGGTCTGGTTGTTTGGGATTTAAAATTGTTGAGACAAGGAGTTTCAACGCAAATTACACAAGGAGGTTGCTTATTCGAGGAGAATAGTAATGGGATTAAGAATTAACACGAACACACAGTCAATTTCAGCACAAAGAAGTCTAGGTCAAGTTAAGAGAACACAAGATGAGTCTTTAAACAAGCTTTCATCAGGTTCAAGAATTAACAAGGCAAGTGACGATGCTGCAGGACTTGCGATATCTGAAAAGTTAAGAGCGAATATCAGAGGTACTCAACAAGCGGCAAGAAACGCGGGTGATGGTATCTCAATGATTCAGATCGCTGAAGGTGGGATGAACGAAGTATCAAATATTTTAGTTCGTCTAAGAGAGCTTTCAGTACAATCTGCATCAGATACAATTGGTGATACTGAACGTGAATTTACTGATAAAGAATTCCAACAACTAACTAAAGAAGTTGATAGAATTGCAGAGTCAGTACAGTTTAACGGAACATCACTAATTAATGGTGAAGGTGACGATAAGGAATTCCAAATTGGTTTATATAATGATGAAACTAATGACAGAATTGCTTACAAGCCATCAGCAGTATCAGTTAAGACAGAAGACCTAGGTATTGGTGGGCTTTCTGTTGCAACAAAAGGTGACGCTCAGACTAACCTTGAGGCTATTGATAAGGCGATGACATCAGTGTCTGGTGGACGTGCGGAGCTAGGGGCTTTACAAAATAGACTACAGTCTACAATTAATAACCTAGAAATCTCTAATGAAAATATGAGTGCCGCAAATTCACGAATCAGAGATACAGATGTAGCAGCAGAGTCTGCAAACTTAGCTAAGGCGAATATCCTTACTAACTCTGCAACTTCGGTACTTTCGCAAGCAAACGCTTCGAGCCAATCTGCACTGAGACTGATCGGTTAAGTAAAAATCTAAATCGAAAGCAACATCTACAAGTAAGGGCCTTCTTCGGAAGGCCCTTATTCATTTATCTTATACTTTCATTTTGAAAAATTGAGCTTAAATAAATAGACCACGTTTTCACGTGGCCCACTAGAATCTTGAAAGAGCAGAAACTCAGGAGAGAGAATCGCTCATTTCTAATTATATTCATAAATCTTATTTCAAAATATGATCCTAATCATTTATTAGTGGCAAAAAATAATGTCGATTTTCATCCATTTTTTAAGTACTTATTATTGATACCTTATTTTCTAACCTATTGAATTCATGTTAATTTATATACTTTTTTCCAAATATTTGAGGGATTAACTAAAGTATTTAACCGAGTGTAACGAACAGGTATTTGTGAACACTAATTTTGTCTGAAAGCTATTTTAGTAGGACGTGAGGAAAGGAGAAAAAAATGGGTTTACGTATTGCAACTAATACCGCTGCGCAAATGGTGCAGAAAAACATTAAACAAACAGGTAAAGCTTCCGGGGAGGCCTTGGAGAAGTTATCGAGTGGTAAGAGGATTAACAAGTCCGCAGATGATGCTGCCGGTTTAGCGATTGCTAAGAATATGGAAGCACAAGTTAAGGGTTTACGTCAGGCTTCTCGAAACGCAAATGATGGTATTTCAATGGTTCAGACTGCTGAAGGTGCCATGAATGAAACAAGTAATATTTTAGTAAGATTGAGAGAGCTATCAGTTCAGGCCGCATCGGATACGATTGGTGATACTGAACGTGGCTTCCTTGATAAAGAATATCAGCAATTGGTTAAAGAAGTTGATCGTATTGCTGAGTCGACAAAGTATGGATCGATTGAATTATTAAATGGATCAGGTTCCGAGATGGATATTCAGGTTGGTACTTTTGCTGGCGATAGTGGGCAAATACAATATGACCCTTCTCAAACAAATGCAACTTCATCCGCACTGAATATTTCAGGTTTAAGCGTTTCTTCTAAAGATGATGCAAGATCGTCAATGGAGAACGTGGATGAGGCCATTACGAGTTTATCAGAGCAACGAGCGAATCTCGGTGCGATTCAGTCAAGGCTGCAATCTTCGGTTAATAACCTTGAGATTCAAGCGACTAACTTAGACTCGTCAAGATCTGTAATTGAGGATGCTGACGTGGCCTTCGAGTCATCTCAATTAGCTTCTTCTAATATTGCTAAGCAAGCAGGTATCTCATCGTTAGCACAGGCTAATAATCTGAACTCTGCAGCACTTAGATTAGTAGGTTAATAAATATGGGGGTCCTGCCCCCACTCCTTTCTTAAATAATTAAGCGGCCTTGTGTAGGAGAGACCAAGGCCGCCTTTTTAGGAGAAAGAAGTATACTAAGGTTGAGAGACAAATGAGCACAAAGAAGTTTGAACAAGATATTATTGAATCAATAAATGAAAACAGTGAAGTTATTGTCTGGGACGTTATTGATCATAATATCGTTAGACTTCCGGCCAAAATAAAAAGTCTTAATGCCTTTGCCAAACAAATCTTTTTAACAATCGAAGATGGCTTAAGAGATAGCTTGGCCCACTTTGTTCGAGGGCCAGGACTGTTAAAGTTCTATATTCCAGATTTACAATTAATATTCATTAGCGAGTTAAATGCATCACATGGTAATAGCTTAGAGATCTCGTATCCAGTAAAGGAGAAGAGACTCGAGAGACGTGAACATGAACGCTTTGAGCCTTTGATTCCACTTTATAGTTGTTTTCAAAATATAAAATATGAAATCTTCGATATAAGTGAAGGAGGGATTTCTTTTGTCTTGGGTGCATCTCAATATGAACAGCTCTTTAGTAATAAGAATGAGGTATTAAATTTTGAGGTAGGATTTGCAAAAGAAAAAATTCATGTGAAAGGCCATGTTGTAAATAAAAAGAAGATCAGACCTTATCAGATTTCAAGATTTCCATACGGTGCTTATCGAATTGCAGTTGCAATTGATAATAACCCCGAATATCGAAAGCATGTGAAAAAGCTTCAAGCGGGTTGTGATAATCTTATTAAAGATCTACTTTGATTATCTGCACTAATCCTATATGATTACTTTATGAGTTGTTATGTGATTTCTGATGTCCACGTGAAATGGGATCAAAAAAATTCTGAATTTCTTAAAAAATTTCTATCTATTGATTTCAATGAAAATGATCGTATTTATTTACTAGGTGATATTTTTGACTTAATGGTTGGAAGCTACCAAGAGTATGAAAAGCAATACGACTGGTTCTTTACACGTATCAAGGAAATTAAAGATATAGGTGCGACAATTTTCTATATACAAGGAAATCACGATTTTCATATTGAAGACTTACTAACTGATAATGGAATAATTGTAAAAACTAAACCATTTGTAGAAATTGTGAATGAAAGAAAAGTTTTATTCTGCCATGGCGATGAGATAGAAATTGAAAATTTCAATTACCGAGTATGGCGTGGCTTTATTAGGAGTTACCCTTTAGCACTTATTTCAAAATATATATTCAATTATAAGATCGTAAAGGCCATTGGGGATTACCTTTCTCATAAAAGTAGACAAAGAAATGAAAAACGATATGGTCAAACACAATTGAATGATGGAATTCGCGATAAGTTTAGAAAGAGTGCTGAAATTGCTTCAAGAGAATACAATGTCGATATAATTATCTGTGGCCATAGTCATTATCAAGATGAATACGTTTCTGAGAATTTTTCATACTATAACTGTGGATACGTACCAGCTTCAAATAAGTTTTTAATTATCAATGATGACTATAGTTTTGAAGAATTAATTTAATCTTATCTTCTTCCGTATTTAAACTTCTCTTTTAAAGTTCTAAAGTAATTTCTTTCTTCGTTAATATAGAAGTTTACATGACTACTTCTAGATTTTTTTATTTGAATCTCGTCTTTAGGCTCTAGTTTAAATTCTTTTTGTCCATCAATAGTAAGATAAATGTCTTCTTGCCCACGTGGAATAATAATACTTAATGTTTCATTATCTGGTAGAACCATCGGTCTATGGGTTAGGGCATGTGGACAAATTGGAGTGAGGACAACTCCTTTAACACTAGGGTGTAGAATTGGTCCATTCGCAGCTAGTGAGTATGCTGTTGACCCAATCGGTGTACTCACGATTAATCCATCTCCTGCTAGGTTGTATATACTCTCGCCATTTGCCTCTAGTTCAAGATTAAACATTCTTGAAATACCAGATTTAGTAATAACAGCATCATTCATAAAGTTTAGTTTAATTTTCTTGTGTCCAGGGCGTGTAATCTCAGCTTGGTATATCTGAACTTTGCGAGTTTTTAATTTTCCTTTCAGTGCCATTTCAAGACCTTCATAGAAATCGTGCTTTGCAAACTCAGCGATAAATCCAAGATTACCCATGTTTATTCCAAAGATATTCACCTTCTTAATATCTTTACTTCTTACAGCACCAATTAAGGTCCCATCACCACCAAGCGTAATTAGTATTTTGCATTTTTTAGCAATATCATCTCGATTAATGAAATTAAAATTTTCAGGTTGGCTGTTTTTGAATATTTTTAAGATGCGTGATTCTTGAGATTTTTCAAAGTAGACATCGACCTTTCTTCTTATTAGCCAATTTGTTAAGTTTGGTAGAACAGTTGAAAATTCTGTCACTACTTTTGGCTTTAAGATTATTGCTACTTTGTTTGTTATTGCCATTTATTCCTCAATTATAACTTCATTTAAAAAGTTATTTATATCATCAAAAGGTTTCTGTATTACTTTACAACCATAACTTGCAGCCCTTTGAACAATTTGCTCAGAACTGTATGCAGTAATAATATAAAAAATCTTTGAAATTTCTGATTCATTATATTTAGTTTTGGATTCTTCTATTATATCAAAACCAGTAATATCTTGAAGCATTAAATCACAAATAATACGCTCATAATTGTGTTCTTTGATAAGTTCTATTGCTTCTTTTCCACTGGCCGTAGACATAACATCTACCCCTTTTCGTTTAAGTAGAGTTACAATAGTTTTCTGTATCAGAAGCTCATCTTCAACAACTAGTATTTTCATGATTTACCTTGGGAATATTTATTTGGAAGTGGGCGCCTTCTTCGGATTCAATGAGATAAATATCACCATTAATCTTTTTAGTTAAATTTTTACAAATTGCTAAGCCTAGTCCTGTTCCAGTGTCTTTTGTTGTAAAAAACGGATTGAATATATTGTTTTCTATATCTTTAGATATTCCAGGCCCATTATCAATTATATCGATCAAAATCTTATTATTAACTTCACTAACGTTAATATCGATTCTTGAGTTTGCAATATTGTTAACATTAAGTGATTGTGAGCTGTTAATAAGTAAATTAAATATAACCTGACTTAATAATGTTCCGTTAGTCATTATTTCAATATCATTGCTCATGTCAAAATTAACTTTGTGGGATCTTGATTCCGATTTTGTTAAAATGATTGTTTCAGCAATTAAGTTTTTTAATGATGTTGAAGTGAACTCTTCATCATCCTTATATAAATTTGAAAACTCTTGAATAATAGCTTGTGATCTTTTTACGCTGTTTGATATATGCGAAAGTGTATCTTTTACATCGAAGTCTTCAGTTTGTTCTATGAGAAGATTATGAGAAAGATCAATTCCAAAAAGTGGGTTACTGAGTTCGTGCCTTAGTGTGTTTAAGAGTTCTCCCATTAGTAGTATTCTTTCATGATGAAGTGAGCTTGTGTCTTGTTGATGATCTTCAATACCGATTTGATTGATCTTAACTCCATCATCTTCAATAACAAAAGAATTGATAGGGAAATTAGAGAGAATTTTATCTCTTTCGATTTTTGATTGCCTGCTACTTTCTACAGTTATTATATTAAATAACTTAGGAATAGATTTAATGATCAACTTGTCGAAGTTTGTTCTGTCTATATCTGAAACAGGGAATAGGTCATTACGTGATAGGAGAATAATTAAGTTAAAGTCACGAAACGATAATTCTTTTGCTAAGAAATGTCCGTCTAATTGTATATCCTTATTAAGTAACTCTTTTTGATCAAAAGACTTATTTTTACTCTTTCTAACTTTTGCGAATAAAGTGTTAAAAAAAGTAGGTTCTTGATAAGTTTCATAATATTCATCATTTTTGTAGGTGATAGAGTATATATTAGTAGTACCTTTTTGATGAATGAGCATTTGAGAGGAGCTAAATCCATTTAACTCATCTGCATTTGTAAGTGCCTTTAGGAATGATCGAATACTATCTTTCTTTTTAAATTGAAATTCTTTGCTTGGCAGTAGAGTTAGCTCTTTTGCATCACATATTTTATCAGAAAGAAAATCTGTCGAATTCATTAGAACGAATTTCTTACTATTGATTTTTAATTCAATTTCATCTTTATTATATTTAACGATCTGTAGTTGAGAATTTTTTTTTGAGGTAGTTAAAAATTTGCTGTCTTGAAATAATGAATCCAAGACAGCTTTATCTGCATAAATATTTAAAAATTTATCTTTGACTCTTGAATGAGTGGTATTGCTCTGATTTTCCACTGTTTAAGATTATCTATTAGTTCATATTCTAGCAAGTCAGAAAGCATCACAATATCATTGTTTTCACGTGCTGGGATAAGTGCTTTAATAACTGAAAATAGGTGAATCTCAAGATTCTTAATTACTTCTTTATCTGAGAAGAAATTCTTGTTTGCTTTTCTTGCCGTAGCATGAATTCTCGTAATTAAGTGAATATATAGATCGAGTAACTCAATTAAATCTGCAAAAAATAAGTTCCCTTGATCAATATTTCCTTTATTGAACTCATCTGTAGTAATTAAGATTTTATCAACTAATTCATCAATATATCTTTTACAATCTTCCAATGCTTCAAAAGCCAATTCATAAGAGTTTTTAATTTGTAGACTAGGGTAGCCAAGCTCTTCGAGCGTGTAGTCTAATAATTCTCCAACTTCATCAATTGAAAAAGATTTGCCTTCAATGACAACTGCTGTGATTGATTCATTATCTGATATACCATCTGTTTCAATTGCTGTTATGGCCTGTCTAAGGGAAATCGAATTTCCATCTAAAGAAAAGCTATCGTTTCCTAGTTCTAATGTGATCATATATTTTCCCTTGCCTCTGGTTTGGACTTGTTAATGAGTGAGCATTTTTCGAAAAATTCGTAAAGGACACTACACATAAGAGATATCTCGTTATACGTGTAGAATGCAGCTTCGGATAATTTTACAAGATTATTTCCTTGTAGATTGTTTTTAGCAACTTTCGCAAAGTCTATGACTGGTGCTAATAGTGGATAAGAAGTCGATACAAGATCACTAAGACGATCGATTTCATCTAGTTTTGCTGAAAACTTCTTTATCTCTTCTAAGCTTGGTGTATTCTTACTAATTTCTTCGATTATGTATCGCGAGTACTTTTTACCAAATTCTGACAGCTCATATAATGTTTCAATACCTTTTGACTGTGAACTTAGTTGTGCTTTAGTTTGAATATTAAAAGAAGGGATATCCATGCTAGTGTTAATTTCAGTAAAAATGCTAGTCCACGCAATGTGATAGAAATTTCGCATAACTTCTTTTGCATCTTGATCCTTATGTAGTGATTCTCTAATATATAAGTCTCCATTATCAAGCATGTCAGAATGATAAAGCTTTACTCTACTTAAAGAGAGAGACGAACATGAGCTATTTAATTCCTCGATATTAATTTTGTTATTATTTAATAACTGTCCAATACATTGATGAGTAATGTTGTATGGAACATCGTTGTGACATTTGAACTCAGTGCACTCATCCTTTGGGAAACAAGGAGCACACTCTGTTTTAGGCGCTAGGTTGTAGTTGTCTAGAGCATAAGGAGTTGTTTCATGCGGCCTAACAGTACCTAGGGATATTGTTAAAGTTTTTATGTTTTTGAAACTTAGAAGATTCCCAATCATTGAATCATGGCCCACGAATAAAAAAGAACTATCGACTTTTGAATATAGTTCTTTTAGATCTAAACCAATCCATAGATTAACACGATCCTTAAAGGGCCTAATTAGCTCGGAATTTAAAATTTCATCTGCTGATTTTTGATCTTGATTAGAGCCGCAAATATATACTTTTACATTCTCATTCTTTTTTAATGTTTGGTAAATAACTTCAACCCATCGGTTCGCTTTCCACATCTTTTTTTCATTTGATGCAAATGGGTGAATTAATAAATTTGTTTTCTTTTCACTTGAATAATCTTTATTACTTAAATGAGTGAGCTTCTTTGTTGTCCCAATGATTGAAGAGAATAGGTCAACTAGATTAAATGGGTTAAGATCACCTCTCATTACTGTTGAGTAAAGGTATTGTGACCATCTGTCTGTGATCACTCTCTCATGTAAATCATTGAAGTATGGACCTACTTTATTACTTGATTCAATTAGCGAATGTAGATATGTCGCAGATTTAGAAAAAGCGAGGTTGATTGATACATCGATATTTTGTTCATTAATTTCTTTAAGTTGTTTCTTTAATTTAGAGAGGGCCTCTCTCACATTGTCAGCTCCAAATATTGCTGTTTTGTGCTCAATTGTTACAACTTTATCAAATACCTTTTCTAACAAGAACATGATCGGTGTAGCAAATTTTTTACGCGCTACTAGGACAACTCTATATTCGGGATGATTTTCTTTTAGTAGCTTAACGGCATGAGATGTTTGCAGAAGATCACCAATTCTTGTTGTTTGAATTATTGCAATGGTCTTTTTATTATCTGCTTCGTTTTTTAAGGCGTTCATTGATTGCTCCTATTCTTCTTCTAGGACAGAACATAGATATAAAAAGGCCATGTCGTCTTCGCTCAAGTTTTCTCTTTTGACTTGTTTCTCTTGAATTCTTTCAAGTTCTTTGAAGAATTCAGTCCTTAAATTGTTATGATCTTGATTCATTTAATAATTCCTTTGTAGATTCTTCTCGTAATCTACTACGACTCTCTCTTACTAAATTTGATACTTCTTTAATTTGTTCAAATTGTATTTGTAGATCATTTTTTAAAGCGATTAAAATATGCTCTACTTCTGATAGAGTCGGTGTTTCGATATTATTAATTTTTGCTCTGTAGAATAAAAATGGAAGTGCGCAGTAATCAGATGTATGACCTATATATAAATTAATATCCGCTAACTTTGCTTGTAGTTTTTGCGCGTCTTGTGCAAGTGTTGCCTTGATTGCTGCTAACACATGACGTGAGGATTTAATTAATTCCCCTTGAGCTTGCTCTAGCCAGTTGGACGTAAAGTTTAAGTCACTTTCGACAATACCGTGTCCAGAAAGTGTTTTTCGTTCTATTTTTCGATATAAGAAATCTCTTGATAGATACCTTTCAAGCTCTATTTCTGTATCGATACGTCCTTCTATATTTTTATAGAAACCACCTAATTCGTCGTGTTTGATTTGATAGATCGATATGTCAGTGTTTTGTAGATATTGTTCTTCTTTATTTAGGAAATACTTATTAAGTACATAAATAATATCTTCAGCTTTAATGATTTCATTATTTCTAACTTGTTTTTCCGTGTGTGCACTTGGGCCATAAGCAAAGTCACGATCTTTAATTCGTGGAGTGATAATCATACTTTCTAGATTTGTTGTTCCTTGTTTAAGGAATGGTGAAGGACCCATTGAAAGCTCAATTGTTGGAACATCTAATATATCTGCCATATGCTTTATTGCTGTATCTGGTGTAATTAAAAGATCACAGTTGATTAACACTGATGGAAGAGCACTGAACTGTGCTTCAATTGTTACAGCTTTCTTATCTAGTTCTGAATTGATTTTATTAGCATAAGATCTTTCGTCTGATGTCGGAGCGATCACTAGCAATGGGATCGTATCTTCTTGTGCATTAAGTTTGTTGATTAGATTGATAAGTTCTTGCCTTTCAATCATTTTATTAATATTTGATGCTGTTAATTGAATAGCTATCAGCTTAGGATCGATTTTTCCTTCGGCCTTTCTCATTTTTAAGAAATTTTGATGGCATACCTTATTGTATTCATTTGAAACGTGTAGGGCATTGAATGAGTTGTTTTCTTCAATTCCAACCATCTTATGATAGCAATCATTGAAATTTAGTGGAGCATATTTTTGCTGTGTAAGTACATCATTAAATACAACTGCCCATTCATTTGAGTATTTAACATTACAGTTGAGGTCAAATTGAATACCTTTAAATTCTTTGTTTATATATGATGCTAAACTCGTTGAGATTCTATCGTTAGAGTAGTTTATTACTAAATTCCAACTTTTATTAATTTCTTTTATCGTTTTACCAAATTCATCGAGAGCAAAGCCGTTTGAATAGATCTTATTTTTTTTGTAGCTAACAATCTTTTTTCTATCAAGTGTGATGATATTTTTAACACCATTTAGTAACTCAGCAGACTTTTCAAATTCTTTGTTAATTAAAATCGTTATATTTGCTTCAGGGTGTTTGTTCTTTAGTGATGAGACAAGTCGTCCCATTTGAAAAATGTCACCATGTCTTTTGAAGTTGATAATTAGTATATCTTTCATCTATTCCTCTTAACCTTGCTTGATTACGGCATCAAAAGCCAGGAGTAAAAAATCATTTTTATTTTTAAATTGATTTGTTTGATATATTGCTCTGTCGATATGTTGATCAATTGTTAAGTCTTGATCAGCATTATAGAGTAGGGACTTAAGTTCGCTCGATTTAATATGCTCGATACAGTCACCGATTTTGCTACTCGCTTCAAAATCTAAAAAGTCTTTGTAGAACTTATTGTAAAGAGAGAATGAGGGAGCATGAGTAAGTATAGTTGGTTTTTGAGAAAGAAATGATGCGACATTCTTTTCTTTATAGATACTCGCCACATCATCAGTGGCATATACTTCGATGTTTTTATTTGGAAATAAATTGTTCTTTATACATTCTGTGTATGTTTGCTCATTAGGTTCAATGACAATAACTTTATAATCTTGACCATGGTATATCTCAAGAAGCTTACATGCTTCATAGACGTGGTAGGCAAAACCTAAACCTAAAATTAATAAATTCTTATTCTCTTTAAGTTGATGCTCGATATTGGCGATTAGCTTTTTAGCTTCCTTTGCAGGATGGTAATTCGAATGTAGGTGTACGCCGTTAATAACAGGTACCTTTAAATTACTTCGTGATTGTTTAATTTCGTACGAATGTATATCTAAGAAAGAAAGTGATTTTGCAGGAATTGCTTGTACTAATTCTTTTGCTAGTTCCATAATTTCCTCGTCCTAAGGCCCAATGGTCTTTATATAAAGTGAAGCTCTTTCCTAGAGCTCCACCATATTATACTATAATTTCGATTAAGGGGGCAAACTGGTCTAGTATTACCTGTTTTTTACATTGTTGAGGTTGTAGCCCTGAAATTGTTGACGTTTTTTGAAGACAGTTGAGATTTCTTTAGTAGTTGACTCTTTTGCTTGTGATAGTAGGTTTAAGCACTCATCATCAAGCTTTTGATTTTCATGAACAAGTTCCGTGACATCTTGTATCCAAGATTTAAAGATTTCGATATCTTCTTGTGGATAAATCACTTTATTATTCTGAATTTCAGCTTCAATATCATCTTGGAGTAGGCGAATGATATTAATCAGTCGCTCTCTATTTTCAGAGATATTATCAACGAGGTCAAATCTTCCATTGTTACATGAAGTGATCATAGACTTTGTAGAGTTAACGAGAAGTCCCAGTAAATCTAGATGTCTAGTGATCTTATTAAAGATCTCTATTGTGTTCATTATTTAGCCTTTTGCTCAACTCTAAGTTGCTTAACAGCTTCTTGCCAACCTTCATATAGCGTCGTTAAAACTTCAAGGACTCCTTTTAATGGCTCCTTGTCAATTTTGATATTTGCCTGTGTACTTGAAAAAAGCATAAAGTCATATAAAGATGAAAGTTCTTTGGCCACATCTCCACCAACTTCAAAGTCTAAACTACTGTTAAGCTCGATGATAATATCTTGTAGCTTTCCAATAAATTGTCCTTTCGCAGATAAGTCCTTCTTTTCAATTGCTTCAATTGCTTTTTTACAATTTTTAATAGCAGCTTGATAAAGCATAAGTAGGATTTGCTCCTTACTTGCTGTTTTAACAGATGTTTGTTTGTAGGCACCTAAACCGTAACTCATTTACTTCTCCTTAATTATCCCATCGGCTGAGGTCCGCCAAGGCCTGCACCTTGTGAACGAATCCTAGACATGGTTCCTTCTAAGCGTGAAAATTTATCTTTTAAGTTCTTTTCTTTTTGTTGAAGCATGTTCTCTCTTTGAGCAATCCTTCTATCAATTGTTTCAATATTATTTTCTAGTGATCTTTTTCTTGAAGAGAGTAGACCATTTGGAAACTGAAGAAGCTGGCCTACAGTTTCTTTGAGGTTATCGATGAATCCATTAGTTTTTGTACCGTCTTCGTAGCGACCAGTTAGAACTTCAGCAATATGATCGTAATCTTTCTCCATTACTGTTTGAAATTTCTTCTGATCAAACTCAAGTAAACCTTCCCTAGAAAATTGGATACCTAGTTCTCCAATACGAGAAGTCCCTCCGTCTTTAAGAGGAATATCTTTAAAGATTGCACTTCTTAATCGAGATTCGATTGATTGTAGAAGAATATCTCCACCTAGAGTTCTAGAGGTATCAGTCGTTTCATCCATTGTGTTTTGTTGTTTAATGAATGAGAATACACCGTTAATTTGATCAATTAGAGATTTTACTTTCTCTCCAATTTTTCCAGCATCTTCACTAATGTTGATAGTGAACTCATCACCAGGCTTTGCCTTTTTTAGATCAAGAGTTACACCAGGTATTAGTTCTGCCGCTTTGTTTTCAGGTAATTCGATTTCAAAACCATCAAGTGCAACGACAGCGTCTTGGGCCTCTCTTTCAAATTCAATATAAAAATCTTGTTCACCATCTACGAAATAGAAGTGTGGGAATTCTGCCTTGTTAATATCACCAGTATCTTTTAGCGATAGGATTAGACGCCAAGGTGTATCTGATTCCGAACCGTCATTGATAACACTGGCCCTTAGTCCTGATTCTTCATCTTTGTTAATTAGTTTTGCTACTGACTTTAATGAAGCGTTGTCAGCATCTACGTATATTTCTTTTGTATCGCCACTTGGTAGTGAGTATTGAATAAACCCAACACCAATATAACTTTCATCTGGATCAGCAAAACCAGATGTCATGGCCGAAGACTTCTGTGCAAGTTGTTTAACTTCGAATTGATATGTTGCTGGTTCCGCAACGTTCTTATCCGCAGTAATTCCTACGATATCATCATTTCCAATAACACTTAATTCTCTTAGAGATCTGGCACTACCGTTTTGGAGGAGGGTTCCACGCATACCTTCAACTAGGGACGTAAGCTCTTGGACAAGTGCTTTCTTGTCAGAGATCTTACCTTTACGCATTTCCATATTTTGAATAGGAATTCGTTCAGCTTTCATAATTTGCTGAACAATATCCTTTGGAAGTCCCGTGTTAATGGAGCCCATTGCTATCGACAAAAATCCTCCTGATTTTAGATGTGAAAATCCTTTTCACACTTGTCTCCAACTCTGATTTTATCACACTTGAGCTTTTTTTTCCGTCGCATCATTAGTGGAAGAATTTTCTAGGCAAGGCCTCTTCGTCATTTGATGTTTTAGGGGCTATAATAGATAAATCCCTGAAAATAAAAAACCCGCCTTGTGGGCGGGTACTTTTCGAGAAAGTAATTTTTTTGGGATTGGGATTTTGTACTAAATTTATCGGGTATTACTGTGAAAACTTTAGAGAAAAAGTCGGATATTTACATTGAAAAGACAAAATTCTTGTTATTTCGACTAGTTACATATTTTACATTCTTATTATTGCCAATCTATTTGCAAAAAGAAGTTAATCTCGAGCCAATTTGGCAAATTATCGCAATGATTTTCTTTTCAATGTTTATTGTTTCTCAGTGGTTCTTACTGGGAAAGGAAATTGACCACCGATTAAAGATATATTTCAAAGTGAACTCATCCATCGATAGAGTCGTTTATCGACTTTTTATGGGGATGTTCTTTATGGCCATTTATTTCAACTTGCTAAGCCTTTTGCCTCACAAGTGGAGTTACAATATTTTTTGGCTTACGTGGATTGTGATGGGGCTATTTTATTCATGGCCTACGCGAGGAAAGATCATTAAGGAGTCGGTTTCGACTAACTTCCATGAGTATCGCTATCTTGATAAGTTTGAAAAGACAGTACTATTTTTAACAGTAGTTATGTTCTTTACTTCGCTACCTCAGTTGCCAAATTTATTTTCGACAAGTTCTCTAAGGCTGTTCTTTGATCCAAGTGAACGAGTCTCAGGAGCATTCTGGAACTTTATATCAATTAACTATATTCCATTTAGTAAGTATCCAAAGCTTTTAAATCTATCATGGTCGATTCATTTTTACTTTGTAACGATGTCTCTATTTTTGATGACCTTCTACGCTCTTCTTCGAAATTTTGTTTCAAGGAGACTATCTCTTCTTGGAGTATTCGCGTTAGTTTCTTCTTGGTCATTTTCAAAGATACTTGCAAATAACTACGGATTTACCCTTTTAACGACTTTTTCTGTTGTGTGGGTATGGTCTACACTCTGGTCGACAAAGAGTTCTACGTACCGTTCTGGGCTGTTTATAGGTCTGCTAGGTGCTTGGGGAACAGTTATTGATAAGTCGAATATAATCTTATTAATAGTTCAACTCCTATTAATCCATTTTGTTTTCTTCAAAGAGGAAACTGCATGGTATAAGAGACAATTTTTCAAATATACATTGTTGGGAGTCTTTCTCTCTATTTCTCTGTTCTTTTTATCAACGAGCACCGTTTCAATCGAAATGATTGAAAGTGTAAACATAATTTCTGCAGAGATAATGAGGCTCGTGTCTCGTAAATCATTCTTTATTCTCTCAATTTTTGGCCTAATAGTTTTTATGTATAAAATTTTAGGGCAAACGCGAAGTGAGAAGCACAAAATACTAAATATCTCGCATGATTCTTCCATTAAGGTTGCTATCTCTATTCTGTGCCTCCTTCTAATTGATGTTCTCTTTAGCTCGCGAACATTTCAGGACTTTTCTATACTGTGGTTATTGGCATTTTTTAGTGTCTTACTTATCGAAGTTATCTTCCAGAAAATCAGAGGGCTTAGAAGCTCTAGGAATATGATATACGCGGTTTATATTATTATCTGTCTACTGGACTCACACTTTGAAGGACGAGTTAAAATCCTATTAAGAACGATCGGAGCAATTGACTAAAATCCTAGGACTTAAAATTATTTATTTATATGAGAATTAATTTATAATTTAATTAACGTTAACGATGAAAGGGAGTTTCATCTGTTTAAGTCTCATATAACAAGACAATTGTTTGAAGAGTTTTCTGATTCCTACAAAATGCGTAAAGACGCGGCCACTTCACATCCATTTGTATTTGTCGACCCAGCTGATAGTAGTATCAAGCTGATAGCTAGTTCATTTACTTATGATGATGGTGAAGAGTATGGAGCGATCCTAGCAGGTAGTGAAGAATTAGAATTCATGGTTACTTCCGAGTAACTGCCTCTACCTTACTGAAATAACTATTATTGTGCTTTGAGCATAAGGGAAATCCATCCCTCAAAATCTTACTTCAGATATTCGAAAAATATTATTGACAAGCTTTAAAAGCACTTTGAAATGTGCATATGTGGATAAGTTAGCTTTTTTTGTTGGTAAGTTTACTTGCGACCTGTCAAAACCTGTCATCACATCGCAACATCTAAGGTAAAGTGTTGAAAATAAGGCATTTCATTAGTAAAAGTTAAATTAATGAAAAATAACCAAGCATTATGGTCAAGTGTGGATAACTCTGTTAATAATGTTAGTAAAAAACCTGAGTCAATAAGTTTTTTCACAAAAGAAATTTTTTTTTCGCGCTCAGATGTAAGAAAAATGTCGTGGACTTACAAAAAGCGACTTTTTCAGTTTTTTGAATAATGTTGGTCTAATATCAGGTATAAGGTTTAGTTAATGACGTTTAAAGTAAAAGATTATTATTACAACAAGGCTAAGAAAGAGAACTTTTTGGCCCGCTCTATTTATAAGCTAGAAGAAATTGATAAGAAGTATAAGGTTATCGAAAAGGGTAATAATGTACTCGACTTAGGTTATTTTCCAGGCTCTTGGATGCAGTATACGAGCAAGAAGATTGGGCCAGAAGGCTTTGCAGTGGGTATTGATATCAAGCCAGTAAATAAGAAACTTTTAGGAGTTAAGAATGTCAGGCTTTTTGAAAAGTCGATTTTTGATGTAACAACTGTGGAGGAGCTTGATTTTGATCGCAAATTTGATGTTGTTATTTCTGATATGGCCCCAAACACTACTGGTGTACGCTCTGTAGACCAATTAAGAAGTTTAAATTTAATTGAACAAGTTTTTGCACATCTTGATGTCTTTTTAAAAAAAGATGGAAACTTTGTAATTAAAGTATTTGATGGCCATGAGGCCCAAGTCTTTTTAAAATCACAAAGAAGTATTTTTAAAGAATTCCATTTCCTAAAGCCGAAATCTACACGTTCGGTTAGTAAGGAGTTCTTTGTGATTGGTAAGGGCTATAAAGGTGTTCAAATATAGGTTTTTGTATAAGTATTTATTAGTTTTAGCTCCGCTCGCTTTAATAGGATATTTTTTAGTAGGAAAAGACGAGCAAAAGAAAATAGAAGTTAAGCCAAAGGCGAGTGAAATTGATAATCATCAATTGAAGCACTACCTCTCAAGCCAACTTTTAGATCCTAAAACTCCATTTAAACAAACAATTTCACATAATTCGAAATCTTACAAAGTGAACTATTCAACAGATCCTGAATTAGAGAGCTTTGTAAGAAAACGACTTCGTTATTATCGTCCTGATAAAGCAGCTATTGTTGTTATGGATAATAACAACGGTAATCTATTAGTCAGTATTGGATTTACAAGAGAAGGAAAGGTTTTTGATTACCTTCTTCCTTTTACTGGGACACATCCGGCAGCAAGTGTTTTTAAGATTGTTACAAGTGCAGATCTTATCAATAATGAAGATTTTAATATTCATGATAAGTTTAAATATCGTGGTCGCGGAACGACTCTTTATAAATATCAGTTAAAGAATAAAAAATCGCGTTGGCAGCGAACAACATCTTTTGATAAGGCTTTTGCTTATTCTAATAATGTAATTTTTGGAAAGGCTGCAATTAATAATACAACTCCTGAAGAGTTAGAGGAGATGGCAAAGCGCCTTGGCTTTAATGACGAGTTAATGAAGGAAATTGACTTGGCCAAGTCGACATTTGAAATTCCTCAAACAGACTATGCAATGGCCGAAATAGCGTCGGGCTTTAATAAACGTACGCAAATCTCTCCGGTTCATTGTGCTGTACTATCAAGTGTTGTTGCTAATGATGGGGTTTTACAATATCCACGACTGGCAACTGACTTAGTTGATGAACAGAATCAAAAGGTTTGGCAAAACGAAATTCGTAAAGATCAGGTTATTGGCCAAGACACTGCTAAAGAACTATCTGAACTAATGCAAGGAACGATTAAACGCGGTACTGCAAGAAGAACTTTTCGAAGATACATGAGTAGACGTATTGCTAATAAACTCGAGATAGGCGGTAAAACTGGTTCAATTACTGGTGGTTTTCCGTTTGGGAAAAGAGATTGGTTTACATCTTATGCTAAACCGAAAAATAATTTAGACGATAAGGGTATCTCTGTTTGTGTCATGATTATTAACTATAAGAAATGGTATGTGAAATCGACTAAGTTGGCGCAAGAAATTATTTCAAAGTATTATCGAGGAATTAAGTGAGTGATATTTTAGACGAGAAAATTGCTAGTCGTAAGAAAAGTTTTCTAAGGATGAGTCGAGACTCATTTCTAATAATATTATTTCTTTTGGTTTTTAGATCTTCTTTTTATGAGCCATATCGAATTCCCTCTGGTTCAATGATCCCGACACTAGAAATAGGTGATTTTATTTTAGTTGAAAAATTCAGCTATGGCCTAAAGTTACCCTTTTCTGATATTGCCCTAGGTGGGGTTAATTCAAACCCTGTATATCTACTTAGAACTAATGATGTTCAACGTGGAGACATCATTGTTTTTAAATATCCAAACGATCCAAAAATTAATTATATTAAAAGAGTCGTTGGACTACCTGGTGAAACTATTGAGATTAAAAACAAGAAGATTTATATCAATGGTAAACCAATAAACGAAAAATTAATTGCAACAAGATTCAACGATAATTACGATTATCTTGAAACTAAGATGAATGAGAAAACATTTGTTGTTAAAAAAGATATGGATAATATCTATAAGCTAAACTATCCCGCAACAAAAATACCAAAAGACCATTATTTCGTAATGGGAGATAATCGCGACAACTCTTCTGATTCTAGAGCATGGGGATTCGTACCATTTGAAAATATTAGAGGACGCGCCTTCTTCGTTTGGTTCTCAATGATGCAAGATAGCTATACTGGTCAAATGAATATAAAATCAGAGCGTATTTTTAAGTCGATTGAGTAAGATCGATTCTTGTTGCACCATCATTTCCTTCATCTGGTGACCAATTTAGATCTCTCTGTCTTCTAAGCTCATTTCTCAGCCATTTCTTTAATGTACCATCGCCATGGCCATGTACAATGATTAAATAGGGAATATGTCCCATTCTTAGATCATCAATGCATGAAAAAACTTTCTGCTGGAATTCGCTTAAACGCATCCCACGACAATTAACCTCTGTAGTGTAGTTAATGGTCTTAAAGACATTAATTTCAACTTTTTTTGCTTTTTGTGGCTTCTTATTGTTGATACCTTGTTGATCAAAAAGGGAAGCCTTTGGAACAGAAATTTTCTTTCCATTAACCTCAACAACACAATTCTTACCTTTTATTTCAGAAACAATACATGTCGAATTCAGACGGTCGCAAAAATAGCGAGAACCAACTTTTATCTCAGTCGCAATTTGTCTTTCTTCTTTTGGCCTTTCATTTCTATTTGGTTTAAGTCTTTCATATTGCTTGTTTAAGGTAGAAATTTCATTACTTAAGCTTTTAGTCTTAACATCATTAAGACCTTTTATGATCTTTTTAATTTCTTTTTCATATTGATCATAAGCTCTCTGTTTCTCTAAGAAGAGAATACCTTCTTGAGATTTTTTTTGATTCTTAAGTTCATGATTAAGCTGAATATTTTCTTTAAGTGTTTTGCTGATTTTTTCTTGTTTCTTAGATAGATCTTGAAGAAGCCTTTCATAAGTAACGTATTTAGTATCAAGCATTTTTTTAGCATCATCTAAAATAAATTCAGGAATATTGTGTTTCTTACTAAGTCGCTTAAATATCTCTAGTGCCATTGATGAACCAGGTGTTCCAATGATTAGTTTGTATGTAGGAGTATTATTATCAAAATCATAACCTACATGGGCCGAGATAAATTCTTCACTTTCTTGGATTTTGGTTTTAAGTAATTGGTGGTGTGTCGAAATAAGAACATCACATCCAAGTTCTTTTGTAACATAATTAATAATTGAATAAGCAAGTGATGATGCCTCATCTGAAGATGTCGAATTAAAAATCTCATCTGCAGCAATAAGTGAATCATTTTGAATATTTTCTAGCATTGATAAGATTACCTGAACTTCTCCCGCAAATGAGCTTAGTCCCATTTCTAAATCTTGGTAATCGCTGTCAAAGTAGAATACATCACTTTTATATTGTAGCTTTGCTTTTTGCGCAGGAATGAATAACCCAAGTTTTAGGAATAAATGGGCAATAACAATACTTTTGATGGATACTGTCTTACCACCTGTATTGGGACCAGAGATAATAATACCTCTTTTCTCACTATCAACTTCGATTGTGTTTCTGACACAATTATCAATTAGTGGATGATAAAAATCGACCAAGTTTGTTGAACCATCAATACTAACTTCTGGATAACAAAAACTTTTCGCGTGTGAATAACTAGCTAATGTATATGTATAATCTAATTCTATAAAAAATGAATACACATCATGCATTGTTGAAAGATCGTTATTCACTAGGTCACAAAAATTCTTACATATTTGTGATATGGCATAGTCAATTTTAGAGTTTATTTCGATAAGGTCATTAGACATCTTTCTCGTTGCAACTGGTTCAACAAAAAGTGTGTTACCTGTTGAAGACCTTGCAACGATACTACCTAGATCACTTCTATAAGAGTCACTTCTGATTGGAATGACAAATCTTTCATTAATAATATCAAAAGTATCCATTTGAAGACGCTTGGAAATGTCTTCATCCTTAAGAATAAAATTGATTGTTTCTCGAATTCTTTTTTCTAATCCTAATTGTTCTTGGATAAGTGGTGCGATAATAGGGTGTCTTTCAAGATGAACACTGCCGTCTGCATCGACAAACTTTCTAAATGGATTGATAAATTTCTGCTTTAGCCTTTGAGTTTTATTCACTAACTCATCTAGATAAATTCGATAGTGGCTAAAATTAAGAACTCTTTTGGTTGAAAAAAGGTTTTCAATTATATTTGCCAAAAAATTAAGCTGATCTAATGTCGCAACGCCACCTTTAGAGATGTAATTTAGGGCATTGTGATTTTCTTCACTATCTCTCAAATTACTAAAAAAATAGTCTCCTAAACTACCTGACTCATCAATTTTCTTAATAATCTCATTTAAGTCAAAAAAATGCTCATTTAATTGTTCAGATTCGAATATCTTTGGATTATGTTCTATAATATTTTTATTAACTTGAAATCTTGCGTGGGTGATTATTTCAGAAGCTATCTTGCTCCAGTCAATATTACTCAGTGTTTGTGACAAAATTGTTGGATTATTCATGAATTTAAATTTCTCAGAGCTAGGGCGAAATGTCGATAGAATTAATGATCAATTAATTGAAAATGGCGCTTCAACAAATCCTCGAATACAAAAAATCTTCTCATCGGGAAAGCTCGTATTATTACAGCTTAGACTTAGAGGAAAGAATCTTTGCATTACAATTGGAAGAGGAGGAGAGCATTGTGGTATTTGGGACTCAATTCAATCGATTCCTTCAGAATATCGAATTACACGTGATCAGTTTCTAGAATTTCTAAGATCTAATATTCGAAATAGTCGACTTATTGAAATTGAAACTGATACCAAAGATAAGTGCTTAAATTTCAAGTTTTACGATAAGAGTAACCTTTTGCTTTTCTGGAAAGGACGACAACTATTCTTTAGTTATGTTTATATAAACGAGGGGAGGAAGTTTCACTTTTCTCCATGGCAATCGAATAAGAAGCAAGTTTTTGATTTTGAAAATTATTTCGACATCTTCAATGAATTAGGAAGAAAACAACTTGATACAAAAGATGTTAAGGAAAAAAAGCTTATTCTAGCTGAAGAAGATGTTTTTAATAAAAAAGCAGAAACAACTTATAATAAAAAATTGTTGCGTAAGAAAAATTTTATTCAAAAAGACCTTGAAAACTGTAAGGTTAGACATGAGCTTGAGAAGAAATTAATTAACGATGAATTAGATTTAAATGAACACGTTTTCAAATATAAATCACTCAAAGCTAAGTTTGATTTTGGCCTTAGTTACTATCAAAAGAAGAATATTCTTTTCACGAAGATTAAGAAGTTGCGAAAAGGTGAGGAATTTCTTGAAAAACGTCTTGCTGATGTTATTAAAGAAATTGAATCCAAGAAGGAAGTATTTGTTCGAGAAAAAGTGAATGTACCAGTTTGGAAGAAAGTAGCACCCAAAAATACTGAAGTTAATAAGTCGGATGATCATTCAATTTTTAAATGGAATGAAATATCAATTGCTGTTGGACTAAATACTAAGGGAAATGATTATATCCGAAGTAAATGGTCTAGTAAGGGTGATATTTGGTTTCATATAGATGGAGATAAGAGTGCTCACGTTATTGTTAAGAATTTAGAAGGCTTTGATTTTGATAAATATAGTGTAGTTGCTTCAATTCTTGCTGATTACAGTGAGTTTAGTGCTGATCAAATACCTGTTATATTTACTCAGGTAGAGAATTTAAAAGGTGTTAAGGGCTCTGCAGGTAAAGTTATTTATAAGAAGGAAAAGCATTTGATTTTACCTAAAGTCAATTGGAAGGAAATAATTTCAACTAGTTGGTAAAGGTCTGTGTCCCTTTTAAAATAAGTTAAAAGGACATATTATGCTAAAATTTAACTTATCCCTAATTGTTGTTTTATTACTTTCTGTCACATCTGTATTTTCTAACAATAGTAGTATTTTTAATGATCACAAATTAAGAACCTACACTCCATTAGAAGGGGAGATTCAAGATTTATTTTTCGATATTCGAGAACCTAATCTTGAAAAGTATGTAAGAGCAAATACGGCCCTTGAGCCTGATGATGTTTACTATCGTGTTTATTGGGTATATCCAAACAATATTAGAATTAGAGTTGAAGGGTTACCTGAAAAAGGTTTTGATTTATTAAAGCAGACTTTGATTGCAAAAGTTAAACCTTACGTAGAATTAGTTTTAGCGAAAAATCTAACGACTCCTTTAGAAATGAGTGCATTTAAGAAGGATCCTAAAAATAATAGTCGATTCATACGAGTGAAGGATCAAGCCGAATTATTAGATTTGAGTATTGAATTGTATTCAAGTGGACAAATTAAAGAGATTGAATCAAGTAGTCCACAGTTGCATACAAAAACTTCATTTTCATATTCAAAAAAATCATGGGCAAAAGGGAAAAGTGTTATTTCACAGATATCAATTTCTGAAGGAAGAGGTGCTTCTTCAATTCTCAAAGAAATTGAAATTGAATATGAAAAATTTGGTACTTTCGGATTACCAAGTAATATCGAAGCAGTATCGTATGCCATAACTGGCGATAAAAAGGTTGAGCTAGGTAAGATAGATTTGAAGATTCAAAATTATCAAATTAATACTGGGCAAGCCAAAAAGATTATAGGCCTATAAATGAGACAAATAGAAATTAATAAAAAAGTTAGACTTTACTTTGAAAGTAAAGTTATCCATTTATCTGAAATTGATATTGAGGATTCTCTACGCTCTTTTCGTCCGGGGGAATGGTGTAGTTTCAATCATTTGAAAAATAAGTATATTGGCTTTGTGAATCCAAACTCGACAAGAAAAAAGAATGTCGTTGTCTTGAATTCAACTTTAGGGCCATGGGATTACATCTCTAAAACAATTGAAAAGGCGATTCGTTATCGAAATGAAATTGGTTATGGTAAAAATGCTAGGTTAATTTATGGAGATGAGGATGGACTGCCTGGACTTATTCTTGATGGATATCAGAACTGTGCAATTCTACAAATCAATACAGCTGGAATGGATGGCTTTCGTAACGAGATAAAATCACATATCCAAAGCTTATTAGATAAAGAAGTGATTCTTCTTGATAATAAGAAATATAGAGATATAGAAGAGCTCCCTGTTTTTGAAAGTGATGAATTACCAGATGTTATTAAAATTGAAGAAACAGAATTTCAATATCAAATCAAGAAAGATCTAATGCAGAAGGTTGGTTATTATTACGACCACCGAGAAAATAGAAGAAAATTTGAAGATCTAATTAAAAGAACAGGACAGAATTATAAGACTGGTTTAGACCTCTTTACCTATGTGGGATCATGGGGGTTACACCTTCTCAGAGCTGGTGTTGAAAGTGTTGAGTTTGTTGACCAAGCTAATATGAGTGAAGTTGTACATAATCATCTTGAAATTAATAATTTCAGTGGCAGAGGAAACTTTACTCGTAATGATGTATTTAAATTCTTAGATGAAAAAGTGAGTGAAGGGAAAAGTTACGATGTAATTGTCTGTGACCCTCCAGCTTTTAGTAAGAGTTATAAAGACAAAAAGGCTGCTATAAGTGGCTATGAAAAATTATATACAAAAATATTCAAAATGATAAACAAGGGTGGAATTCTTGCTGCTGCATCTTGTACTCAAAATATTTCAATGAATGAACTAGATCAATGTGTAGTTCGTAGTGCGCAGAAGAATAATTTATCAATCCGCTTAATTGACACAGGAATACAAGGACTAGATCATCCAATTAGCAAGTTAGAATCAAAATCAAATTACATAAAATATTTAGCATATAAGGTGGAAAGAAATGACTGATAGTTCAAGACAGAAGGTTAATAGTGTTTTAGATAGGGCCAAACGTATTGTTTATGGTCAAGATGAAATGCTTGATAGTATCATTGCAGCTTTAGTCTGCGAAGGACATCTCTTAATTGAGGGGATGCCTGGACTGGGTAAAACTTTATCTGTTTCTACAATGAGTAAGCTATGTGACTTAACTTTCAAAAGAGTTCAGTTTACGCCTGACCTACTTCCCTCTGACTTGGTTGGAACGATGGTCTACTCTCAACAAAAGGAAGAGTTTTCTACAAAGTTTGGTCCAATCTTTACACAACTTTTACTTGCGGATGAGATCAATCGATCTCCTGCCAAGGTACAATCAGCTTTACTTGAGGCCATGGCCGAAAAACAAGTTACAATTGGTGACTCTACTCATAAGTTATCGAGCCCATTTGTTGTACTAGCAACACAAAACCCAATTGAGCAGGAAGGAACTTATCCGCTTCCAGAAGCGCAGTTAGACCGTTTTATGATGAAAGTTAGTGTAAATTATCCTGACTTCGAAGCTGAAAAATCTATTTTAGATTTAGAAAATGTAAAGCAAGACCTAGGCTCTTTTCTTTCAACCGACGATATCCTATCGATTCGCCAAGAGATCGATAAAGTATACGTCGATGATAAGATGAAAGATTTAATTATTAAAATTGTTAGAGCAACCAGACCTGGAGATAAGCATTTTTCTCCTGATTTTAAAGGACTTGTACAAGCAGGAGCTTCTCCGCGTGCAGCAATCTGGCTACAGAAACTAGGTCGTTTTAATGCCTTTATGGCCCAACGTGATTTCGTTACACCAGATGATGTAATGAAAGTCGTTGCCTCAGTGTTAGGACATAGAATTATTTTAACTTATGAAGCATCCATTGATGGAATTAATCCGAGAGACTTAGCAGTTAAGATTGCTCAGAAAATGATTTAATATGAAGACACTTGAAGTACATCAAATTGTTCAAAATATGAAAAATAGTTTGTTCAAACGATCAAACTCATTTTCTATTGGTATGCTTAAATCTCACTTCAGAGGAACGGGATTAAAGTTTAAGGAACATCAGGTGTATGTTCATGGTGATGATGTTCGTTTTATTGACTGGAAGATGGTCGCAAAAACAAATACTCCATATATTAAGACTTTTGAAGAAGAGAGAAATGTTGAGATTACAATTCTTTTAGATTGTAGTCCCGGTATGGTTATCGGACACAACGGAAAGTCTAAGCTTGCAGCAGCTTTTGAAATTATATCGTTACTTTATTTACTCTCAGAAAAAACACATGACTATATAGAAACAATTATTTGTTTGAATGATCGAGTCTTAAGAGTTCAAAAAAAGAGAGGAGAGGCAGGGCTCGTTGCGTTTGTTGACGCCTTGAGGAAAACGAATGTTATTAATCAAGCTGGAGAGATTGATGTTGAATATCTGGTTTCTCAAAAAGAAAGAAATTTCGCTAAATTTGATGCCGAACTAGTTCGTGAATTTTATAAGAAAAGAGAAGTCGTTATTCTAAGTGACTTTTATGAATTCTTATCTCCAGAAACCCTAAAGAGACTAACTGCACGTAAACATGTTCATGCTTTTCGTTTGCTCTGTCCCCTCGATACTTCTAATGAGTTTCGATTCTCTATTGTTGGACGTATCGCTGGTAAAGGTAGTGGTAAGGTTGATACGAGATTAAAAGGAAAGGCGGAAGTTTTAGATTTTGGATTTCGTTTGAAAGATATAAATGTAGGGGATCGCTATTTAGAAGACTTTGTTAAGGAGATGTTGTAGTGAAAGCACGTTTCTTTTATGCATTCTTTTCAATTTTATTAATTTGTATGTCATTTAGCTCCTTAGCTTTAGACACCAAAATTGAGATAAGTATTGATAGTGAGAGTAATGTTTGGAGTGTTGGTGAAATTAAAGACTTTAAGCTAACTATTTATCCAATAAATGACATAGTAGATGAAGATATAAAGGCTCATTTATTATCACGTGATTTTGCTGATATTATTAAAATATCAAAAGTTAATAAGCAGTATTTCTTAGCTGCTAATCCAGAATATTATATTATTGAAGCCAGTGGTGTACTTATTGCTACACCAAAAGATTCGTTTCCAAAAATCTGGGATTATCGAGGAATGGCCCTAGGGGTTACATTTTCAGACATTAGTTTTCAAGATACTACAATTAAACAACAGGATTTTTTTGTATTTAACAAAAAGCTAAACGAAAATAAATCGATTTTAGATTATTCAATTTATCTTCTTATCGTTCTTATGCTTCTTGGATTGGCTATATATGGTTATCTACAATTTTCAAAAAAAAGAAGAGTGCATCAAAATTGGCAAAAAAGAGTTTTAACTTTTAAAAGTGCTGATACACGTGAAAAGCATGAACTTATATATAGTGAGAAGGATTCTTTTTTTGAATTATTTGAAAACCGTGAAGCCTTTAAAAATTATTTGAATAAAGTAAATGAAGTTCAATATAAAAGAGCTTGGACACCTGAAGATGATGTAGCAATTGTAGCTCTCCATGAAAAAGCAAAGGAGAATATCGTTGTTAAGTAACTATATCTTTCATAATAAGTACTTATTCATCTTTGGAGTTATTGGCTTTCTTTTTTGGTGCGCTGATTTTTTTGCCATTTTTAAAAAAGGTGAACTTATCTTACCTCCTAAATATAGCTTAAAGAAAAAGCCGTCATTTCTAAGAGGGTTGCTGTTTCTAATGGCCATTGGTGCTTGGGCATTAATAAGCTTTTCATTAATGGGCCCAAAAACTCCAATGGGTAAAAGCAATGTGAAGAAAGAGATTAATGACATTTATTTTGTAGTCGACGTCTCTAGATCTATGTTGGCAGAGGACTTTCCGCCAAACCGCTTGGAAGCGGCAAAAGGGCAAATAAGAAAGTTCATTGAACTATCTCCTGTTGATCGCATCGGTATTATTATGTTTGGAGATAAAGTTTTTACACTAATTCCTGTGACTACTGATTTGAAATTAGTCGAACAATCGGTAGAACAAATTAATATTGGTTTTCTAGGCTCAGGCACAAATATTGGGGATGCCTTAGGGCTTGCACTAGCACGATCTGAAACTAGTGTTGCTGAAAACAAATCTATAATTTTACTAACTGATGGTAGTGCCAATGCCGGATTAATGTCACCGATGCAGGCAGCAGAAAAAGCTAAAGAGCTTGGCATTAAAATATACACAATTGGTATTGGTGGTGATCCTGATGCTAAACTACCAGTTGGTCGTGATGCATTTGGTAGAATGAGATATCAAAATATGCCTGGTCAAAGTATGGACTTTGAAACTTTGCAAAAAATAGCTGAGATGTCTGGTGGAAAAGATTTTGTTGCCTCTGATAATGAATCTTTGAATGAGGTACTTTCTGAAATTAATAAATTGGAAAGAAAGGGCCTTGAAATTAAAGGGCGAATTATTTATCAAGAGGACTATTACAAGTTCTTACTTGCTGGCGTTTTACTTTTGATATTAATTGAAAGTACTCGTAGATTATATTTAAGGGAAGTAGCATAATGGATTTCGTTAATACAAAGCTATTGATTATATCTATTATAGTAGTCGCTATATTTATATTTTTTCTTACCTTATTAAGAAAGAAATTTTTCAAGATTGTTAAACAAGTATGGAATTTTGATTCGCGTTTTATTTCCAAGCTATCTATGTTGTTATACGCGTTAGCATTTTTAGGTTTTGCCTTATCTTTAGGTGACTTAAGAGGGCCGGAGGAACTTGTTGAATCTAATATACCTAATCAACGTACACTTATTCTAATTGATAACTCGCAAAGTATGTTAGTTGAAGATATCAGACCTAATCGTATAGCTAAAGCTGCAATTATTGCTAAACATCTTGTGAAAAATGCATATGGGCACCAGATTGCATTAAGTGTCTTTTCTGACATACAAAGAAAAATTGTACCCTTTACTGATGATGTTGATATTTTAGAGTCACGTCTAGGAAGTATGCTGAGCGCAACACCAGAAGGTGGATCTAATGTGAGTCTTGCTCTTAAAGAAGCTTTTCAGTTTTTTAAAACGAGTGAAGGTTTTTCTAAAGGAAATATCCTCTTAATCACTGATGGTGAAGAGCATGGAAGTGTTGATGTTGAAATACCAGACGAAATCAGCCTTGCTATTATTGGCGTAGGAACTGAAGAAGGTGGAAAAATTCCAATGCGTGGAAAACGTGGAAACTTCTTCGGATATAAAAAGTTTAATGGTGTTGAAATTATATCAAAAATGAATAAGCAATTTTTTGAAGATTTAGTCGGTAAGTCAAAATATGCAAAAGTATGGTTTGTTGAATCATATAGTTTACCGACGCAAGAAATATTGGCTTTCTTTAAGGATGTACATTTAAATTCTTTTACAAAAGGAACTTTGAGGTCTAGGCCGGTTTTAGGATATTGGCTTATTGTTTCAAGTATCTTGTTGTATGTGTTTTCTGTATTACTTGGGCGCTTTAGAACTTTTAAACCAGCTGTCTTAGTTTTACTTATGTGTCTTTTTATTTTGCCTGAAATTAATACTTTTGCTCAGGACGATGAAGAAACTCCAGTTGATCCCTTACAGCAGGAACTTGTAGATAAAATGAGGGCCGGTAATATTTCTAAAGAAGAGAAGTTGAAACTGGCCGAGCTTTTTCTTAGGCAAAAAGAGGGGCAAAAGCAAGCTGCAGAAATTTATAATGAAACATTAAAGAATTATGAAGATGAAGCACCGGCAGATCTATTTAATTATGCAACTGCACTTTTGAAAGATAATCAATTCGTAGACTCTATTAATTTGTATAAGTACATATTGGAGAAGAACTCAAACAATAAAGAATTAGAGCAAGTCATTAAGGAGCAAATTAAGTTTGCCCTACAAAAGCAAAAACAAGACAAGCAGAAGAAGAAAGAAGAAGAAAAAAAGAAGCAACAAGAAAAGAAAGATAAAGAAAATAAGGATAATCAGGAAAATAACGAGAATAAAGATAATAATGATGACCAACAGAAAAAAGAAGGTCAACAAGACAATAAAGATCAAAAAGACAAGGGTCAAAAAGGAAAGGACTCTAAAAATAATAAGGACAATAAGAAATCAGACTCTTCAGATAAAAATAAAGATAAACAACAGTCTGAAGGTGATCAAAATAAAAATGAGAAGAAGAAACAAAAAACTCAGCAGCAACAATGGAAAGAACTTGAAGATCAAGCTAAGAAAAAGAAGCGTATGAGAAAGGCAAATGGTGTCTTCAAACAAATCATGAATGATGACTCTCAGTTGCAAAAGAAACTTTTTGATTCAACCTCAGATGGTAATAATCGTAAGGATTGGTAATGTTTAAGTATATAGTTTTATTTTTGTTAACATTTTCTTCGCTAGCACAAACGATAACAGCTAAGGTAAGTTCATCAGAAGTATCGTTAGAAGACTCTTTTAAGTTGATAATAAATTTTGAATATCAAGGAGAGACTGAACCATATGTTAATTTCAAGTTGAATAATGCTGAAATCGTATCTGATAATACGAACGATGCAAGCCGTCTTATGATAAAGGGTTACTTTGCTGGCGGTAAGATGGTTCAAAAGAAAGTTTATAACTATGTTTATGAGCTGAGGGCCATTAAAACAGGTTCTGCAGTTATTAGAGATATTAAAGTTGATTTCGGTGCCCAAGTTGTGAAACACAGATCATTAACTGTTAGAGTTCTTAGTCAAAGAGCAAGATTGCAAGATTATTTTGTACGTGCTGAAGTTGATAAGACACAGGCATATGTAGGTGAAAAGATCGACTTGGTTTATTACATTTACTTTAAAGGGCAGATTTCAAATCCTGAATTTGTAAAATTCCCTGTTCAAAAGAACTTTTTAAAAAGATTTGAATTACCAAGATCTTCGGTTGAAAGTGTAAGTATCCAGGGAGAAATTTATAAACGAGCCGCTTTGTATAAAAGTGTACTATATCCTGAAAAAGCAGGTGACTTATCGATAGATCCAGTTGAAATACGTTTTCAACATCCCGATTATACAAGTAGACGTGGGAATGCCTTTGGTATGTCCTTTACCTTTAGTACTGGTTCCGAAAAAACTAAAGTGTTAAGGAGTGATCGAGTTAAGATTAAGGCATTGCCTATACCTGTTGAAAATATGCCTAAATCATTTACTGGTCTAGTTGGTAAACATACTTTCAACCTAAGCCTGAATAAAAGTAAGATTGTCGTAAATGACGTACTTGAGGCACGTTTAGAAATTCGTGGTGATGGCGCTTTAGAGAAGTTTGATGCTCCTCGCTTGATAACATCAGATGCGTTTGAAGTTTTCGAAACAAGAGCAGAAATGATTGAACAAACAGCTTTAGTTAAAAATAAAGTTTTTGATTATACGTTTCTAGCGAAGAGGGCAGAGTTCGTATCGGAAAGGAAAATAGAACTATCTACATTTAACCCACTTACAGGCAATTTTGAAACGACAGAATTAACAATTGATCCATTGATTATCATAGGTTCCGGTTCTGCGGCTTCAAATATAGCTTCTGATGAGACTAAAGACGTTGTTAAGAAAGTTCAGCAGACAGCTCCTGCCGAAGTGAAGACTGTTGTTTCTGGAAATATTATGGCCCCTGTTTTTACGAATTCTAAGAAAAGGAATTTGTGGGACATTATTAATTACTCTTTAATCGGGATCGCCGCTTTTGTAATTGCACTAACAGCATTTCCTTACATTCGCTTCTTTGATAGAGACCCATTTAAGAATCTTAAAAGAGAATTTAACTATTCTAATATTTTTCACCATATCACGACATTTACACCAGATGTGCATGGTGATAGTTTAAATGATCGTATTAAGGGGATGAGAGTCTCTCCTGAGGCACGAAAGTACTTTAATGACTTGGTTGATAATGCTGGAAAAAATGAATACAAGGGAGCCAAGTTACCTCTTAAGTATAAAAAAGAATATTGGCAAGAATTAGCTAGAGCAAATAATGAAAATAATTAAAAGTTTAAAAGATATTGAATGTGATAACTTTGCTATAACCATAGGAAACTTTGATGGTGTACATCGAGGACATCAAAGAATTATTAAGCAAATTTATAGTGAGTGTAGCGAAGCTAATTTAAAGCTCGTTGTTATCACTTTCACTCCACATCCTGTAGAAATTCTTAACCCTAAAGAACACTATCTTATCAATAGTTATGAGGAAAGAAGAGAACTTCTATCTGAATTAAGTATTGATTATCTCCTTGAAATTGAATTTAATCGAGATCTTTCAATGAAAGAACCGGATGATTTTTTAAACGAATATATTTTCAATCACGTTGAACCACAAAGAATATACTTAGGACATGATTTTGCCTTTGGTGCTCAGAAAAAAGGGAACCATGAGTTTGTTAAGAAATTTTGTGCTGATAAAGTAACAGATGTTAATGTTCTATGCTCTTACGATGTTGAAGGGGATAAAGTATCAAGTACGATCGTACGAGAAGCACTATCTATCGGTGATGTTGAAAGCGTTGCTAAATATTTAGGGCGCGAATACTTTATTCGCGGACGAGTAATCAAAGGAGCAGGTCGAGGTCGTCAGATTGGAATTCCAACTGCGAATTTAGCACTTGATCGCTATCGTCGCTACCCTAAAAATGGTGTTTATATAACTAAAACGAAATTTGGTGAATCAACTTGGTTTTCTGTGACAAATATTGGCCACAATCCTACATTTACTAACGGTAATAACGTTTTTGTGGAAACACATATTTTAGATTTCGATAATGATATCTATGGAAATGAATTAGAAGTTTCTTTTGTAAAGAGGCTAAGAGATGAAAAAAAATTCTCTTCAGTTAATGAGCTTATTGAACAAATAAAGCTTGATGTAGAAAAGACTCGAGAATATTTTAATGCTTAAGCTTGGTTTACTGGGAAAAGATATTCAACACTCAAAGTCACCACAAATCTATGATGAATTATATAGTGGTCAGGTAGAATATAGTCTTTTAGATGTCTCTTCTGAAGATAAGATTCCTTGCCTTAAAGATATATTTAAAACGTTACAAGGCCTTTCGATTACAGCACCATACAAGAAACACTTTTTAAATGATGTAATTCTAGAAGAGAGTGTTCGAAAAATAGGGGCGATAAATTGTATTAAATTTGATGGTACACAATTTTATGGCACAAATACGGACTTCTTAGCGGCCAAGGAGATCATTTTAAATAATGCATATCATAAGAAAGATATCGTCATGCTTGGTGATGGCGCAATGACGGATATGTTTAAGGTCTTATTTGAAGAGCTAAATATTAGCTATCATCAATTTTCTAGGCGAAAAGATGGTGACCTTAATGCAGTTAAATACGAACAATATGTAGAACTAGATAATCTATTGATTATCAACTGTTGTGCTCGTCAATTTCAATTTAATTTATCGTTATCAACTAAGTCTATTTTCTGGGATATGAACTATTCCCATCCATTTCATCACTCTTTTCTGAGCAATAAACTCACTTATATAGATGGAAGTGAACTTCTTTACCTACAAGCCGTAGCAGCAAAAAAATTTTGGAACTTTACGTTATAATAGTAAATAAATAGTAAATAGTTAGTGTATCTAAGTATTCAATATTTAAAGAAACTAATCTTAGGATAACGTAAGGTGATAAGAAAAGAATTTCTAGAAGTCATTTCAAAAACGGGTATGGTACCAAGAAAAGATTTGGTGCCTTTGGCCGCAAATAAAAACCCAGGTGTTGTTTCAGAACTCGATTTGTTAAAGTTTAATTTCTTCGATGATATTAAATTTGCAAAAGCAATTGCAGAGTTAAGTGGGCTTACATATGTTGATCTCTCTGAAACTCGTGTTCCTGGCTCTACACTACAGTTGGTAAAAAAAGGTGTCGCAACAAAATTTCGAATCGTACCTTTAAAAAGACAGTCCGGTACTTTATCTTTAGCAATCTTTGATCCCTCTCTTGTGGAAATTAGAGCAGAGATTCAAAAAGAAATTCAATCAAACGTTGAGTTTGTTCTTACTTCATTATCAGCATGGAAAACTTTATATCAAAATATTCAAGCCTCTATTGATGAAATACTTGAGACGGTTAGAGAAGTTAGAACTGATCAAGCTACTGGTGACGATAATGTTAAAGAAGAAGATATCGGAGAAGATATTATTTCTTACGTAAATAAGGTACTCGCTGAAGCGTATATTAAAAAGGTTTCAGATATTCATGTTGAACCTTATGAAAATAATTTTAGAATTAGGTTTCGTTTAGATGGATCCTTACATGAATATGCAGCACCTCCAAAATCGATGCTTTTACCACTTGTCTCTAGAATGAAAATTCTTTCACAGTTAGATATTTCTGAAAGAAGAATCCCACAAGATGGGCGTATTAAGCTTGAAATTGATGGTAATCCAATTGACTACCGTGTTTCAACACTTCCAACATTGTTTGGAGAAAAGGTTGTAATGCGACTGCTAGATCAATCAAATCTACAGCTTGATATGACTAAGTTAGGTTTTGAAAAGAAACAGCTAGAAGTTTTCTTAGAAGGGATTAAGCAGCCATATGGAATGTGTCTTGTAACTGGACCAACAGGGTCTGGAAAAACGACGACTCTTTATTCAGCACTATCAGAACTTAATAATATAGAAAAAAATATTTCCACTGCAGAAGATCCTTGTGAATTCAACTTGGAAGGTATCAATCAGGTTAACGTTAGAAAAGATATTGGTTTAGACTTTGCAAGGGCCCTTAAGGCCTTTCTTAGACAAGACCCTGATATCATCATGGTTGGGGAGATTAGAGATCAAGAAGTTGGAGAGATTGCTATTGAGGCCGCTCTTACTGGCCACATGGTTCTTTCTACGCTTCACACCAATGATGCGCCTTCAACGGTAACTCGATTGTTAAATATGGGAATTGAACCATTTCTTGTAACTGGTGCGTTGAATGTTGTTGTTGCACAAAGGTTATGTAGAAAGATTTGTGAAAATTGTAAGACTATAGATGAAAGCGTAACTGTTGATCAGATTGTTGCATGTGGAGTTACTCCTAATTCTGCAAAGAACTTAAAAGTCTATCATGGTACAGGTTGTGAGTTTTGTGATGGGTCTGGATATAAGGGCCGTGTCGCAATCTATGAAGTTCTAGAAATGACTCCTGCTGCAAGGGACCTCGTTTTAAAGCATTGTTCTTCTGATGATTTGAAAAAACAGGCTATCGCTGACGGTATGAAAACTCTAAGAATGTCTGCATTAACCAAGGTTGCAGAGGGTGTCACAACTTTAGCGGAAGCAATTAAAAACTCAAGTGTTGATAAATTATAAAAATATAAATGGGTGATATAGATGAGTAGCGATAATACGCAAACAAAAACTAAAACCGAAACAAAAACAGGTGCTATCACGAGTGCGGAGTCTTTGAAGATTCAACAGTTATTTAAGCTGATGGTTGATAATGGTGGATCCGATTTGCACTTAACTCCTGGTACAGCTCCTGCAATGAGAGTCAACGGGGATATTGTAAGAGTTAAACTACCAGCCCTTGATGCATCCTCAAGTAAGTCACTTATCTATCAAATTCTTTCTGAAGAACAGAGAAATGAGTTTGAAAAGAATTTAGAGCTAGACCTTGCATTTGGGATAAAAGGCCTTGCACGTTTTAGAGCAAATATTTTTTATTCTAAAGGTGGAGTTGCGGCAGTATTTCGTTTGATTCCAAGTGCTGTTCCTGACTTTAAAGCACTTAACTTACCAAATGTTTTAATGGAAATGACTGATGTTTCAAATGGTTTATTTCTAGTTACTGGGCCTACTGGTTCTGGTAAGTCGACGACTCTTGCAGCTCTTATAAATCGATTAAATGAAATGGAGCCTGCGCATATTGTGACACTGGAAGATCCTGTTGAATTCGTCCATCCTCACAAAACGAGTATTGTAAACCAACGTGAAATTGGACGAGATACTCATTCATTTGAAAATGCTTTAAAAGGTCTCTTAAGACAAGATCCGGATATTGTTCTTGTCGGGGAGATGAGAGACGTTGAGACAATTGAAGCCGCTCTAACGATTGCGGAAACAGGACACTTGGTTTTTGGAACACTACACACTAACTCATGTGTGCAAACAATTAACCGTCTCGTTAACGTATTCCCTTCAGATCAACAGGATCAAGTTAGAACGCTACTTTCATTTGTTTTACAAGGTGTTGTTTCACAACAGCTTTTACCTAAGACATATGAACCAGGACGTGTCGCTTGTTTAGAAATTCTAAGACCTACACCGGCAATTAGAAATCTAATTCGTGAAGATAAGATGCATCAAATTTATTCTCAGATGCAGATTGGTCAAGATAAGACTGGTATGACGACAATGAATCAGTCAATTAAAAAACATGTTGATTCAGGGGCAATTGATGCAGAGACAGCAATGTCGTATTCAACGAATCCGGAAGAACTTGGGCCGCAACTAGGTCTTAAGGAGAGATAGAGTAAGATATGCCAATTTATAAATGGGAAGGACTAGATAAAAACGGAAAGAAGACCAACGGTCAAATACAGGCCAATGATGAGAAGGACGCTAAGAAAAGACTTCGCGCCCAAGGAAATCGTGTACGTAAAATTATTCCACCTTCGATCTTAGAATTTGATATTAACACATGGTTAATTGAAAAAGGTATTGGTTCTGCTTTCGGTGCAGCCGAGCTTATGAACTTTACAAAGCAATTGTCTATTATGATAAATGCAGGTGTACCTATTATTTTGGCGCTTGAGATTATTTATAAATCAGAGAAAAATCCTTCTTTAAAGAATGCTGTTAAAAATATTGCGACTGATGTTTCAGAAGGTAATACGCTAGCCGAAAGTATGCGTAAGCAACAAGGCTTTGATAACCTTTACTGTAACCTTGTTAAGGCCGGAGAGGTTGGAGGGATTCTAGATGAGATTCTTTCTAAACTAACAGAGCACTTAGAAAAGCAAGAGAAGATTAAAAAACAAATTAAATCAGCTATGAGTTATCCATTAATTGTTTCAGGTATTGGTGCTTTAGTAGTTTGGGGACTAATTACTTATGTTGTGCCTCAGTTTACTGGAATGCTTGCGGACACTGGACAAGAGCTCCCTTGGATTACTCAATTTGTAATTGATACTTCAGAATTTTTTGGTGAATACTCTGGCAAGATGATCCTAGGTGGAATAGCTTTATTAATTTTTCTAACTTACTTCATAAAAACACCTCAAGGAAAAATTGTATTTGATAAGTTTTCAATGAGTGTACCAGGCTTTGGTATTGTTATTATTAAGGGGAGTTTAGCACAGTTTTCAAGAACTCTTTCAACACTGCTTGGTTCAGGTGTAGCACTCATCGATGCCTTAGAAATTTGTGTTGAAACAATTGATAATAGTGTTATCTCTGGTGATATCAAAGAAGTAAGAAAGAAAGTTATTGAAGGTAAAACTCTTACTGAACCATTAACTAAGATTGACTACTTTCCAGAAATGGTTGCTCAGATGATTAAGGTTGGTGAGTCAACAGGGGCCATTGATCAAATGCTGGCAAAGATCTCTGTTGTTTTTGAAGATGAAGTTAATGATGCAATTACTGCAGCAACAAAAATGCTAGAACCTTTAGTTCTTGTCGTTCTTGGTGGAATTATTGGTGGTGTTCTTATAGCAATTTACTTACCAATGTTCATGTCAGCGGGGGCATAAATACTTAAATTGACAAAGATTAGAGGCAAAAAAGTAGTTAAAATTATTTATTGTTTTAAGATAAGGTGTTGATATTATTGGGATTTAATTTTTAACTTAAATATGCCGTAAAGTAGTTATAGGGCTGGTTAAATCTTAATTTTAGCTAAGTTCTTAAAGTTATTTAAATTAATCTATCTAAATTAGATTAACGAGGAGAAAAGACATGAAATTTACGAACGAGTTGAAAAACTCAAAAGGGTTTACCCTAGTTGAGTTGATGGTCGTTGTTGCCATCATCGGGATTCTATCTGCGGTAGCAATTCCAAACTTTAAAAAGTATCAAGCGAAAACGAAAACTTCTGAAGCGAAACTTCAGCTAGCTTCAATTTACTCAGCGATGACAGCTATCCAAACTGATTATGATGCCTTCGGTACATGTTTAGGTGATGCTGGTTATGTATCTCCAAATGGTGCATGGGATTCATCTACTCCAACTAGTGGAAGTAACTATTATTCAATCGGATTTAGTGCTGCTAACTCGACACCAAACCAAATTGTTAGAGATAACGGCGGAACTTGTCAGAATATCGAATTTGGGGCACCTGCATTTAAGAAGGTTGGTGGACAGAGAACAACTGTTGCTAACATTTCTACGATCGCTGTTTCAAACATGGGGAATGGTTCACAAACTGCTCCAGGTGTTGATGCTCAAGGTGGTTACTTTGTAGCTGGAGCAATTGGCTATATTGATACAGATAACATTACAACTGCTAGAGCTAGTAAATGGGCAATTGACCAAGACAAAGTACTTAGAGAGATTAATAAAGGTTACTAATCTATAATTTAATAATCTTGAAAATAGAAGGCCTCATTAATTTGAGGCCTTTTTTATTTCTTCTATTTTCTTAATTAAAACTTCTCGTTCTTTTATATCTTTAGTTCTATTCAATTGTAATTGAAGGAGTTGGAGGTGAGACTGTTTAGACTTACGTTTATTCTTAGCCTCTTCAATTAATCTTGGGAGAATTACAAAGTTTACAGCATAAGGTGTCTTTTGAATCTTTTGATACATTAATAGGGAATTGTCGTAATCTTTGAGTTGAAAGTGATAGTTAAAGGCGGCATTGTACATAAGTCTGTAATCGTTAGGAAAAACCTCTAAACCTCTATTGAATATTATCTCCGCTCCCAAAATATCATCTTTAATGATTGATAAGTAGATACCACCATGAAGATAATTTTCGTAAAACTCTCTATCTAAATCAGCAATTAGTTTAAACCTATAATATAGCCATGACTTCTCTTGATTCTTTACGTGTTCAATATCAGCGTCAAGAAGCGTTTTTGTCCAATAGTAGCTTGAAATAAAACGGTAGTTTCCAAATGAAACAATTTTTATAAAATCACTATTTAAAGTAGTAAATAACTCAGGATTAACTGGTTTTTTAAATGAGAGATTATAGTTAATTCCTATTAAAAGTATGAATAGGATCAAAGGAATCAATTTATTTGTAAGTTGTGTTTTCTTCATGAGCATATCTGATTATACTAATATTAAAAAAAATAAAAAGGCTTCTATGTTAATTTGTGAAAATATATCAAAATCATTTAAGAAAGATTTTTGGAATAAAGATTTTTTAGCATTACAAGATGTAACTTTTGAACTGAATGCTGGACGAATCGTTGGTTTTCTTGGTGCTAATGGTGCAGGAAAAACAACTCTAATCAAAATTATTCTTGGATTCATTAAGCCGAACACTGGTTCGGTTAAAATCTTGAATATTGATTGGACTGAAGATGAGGTAAGAAAGTTAATTGGTTATATGCCAGAGCGACCATACTATTATCAGAATTTAACAGGTTATGAGTTCTTAACCTATTGTGGAGAACTACAAGAAATTGAGAACGAAGAGATTGAGAAAAATATTGAAAAATGGGCGACTAAGTTAGAGATTAAATTCGCTTTAGACAGGAAGATTAAAGGCTATTCTAAAGGGATGTTACAACGACTAGGTTTTGTCTCAGTACTTTTACATAATCCAAGACTTATTATATTAGATGAGCCACTTTCAGGCTTAGATCCAATCGGACGTAAAGAATTTAAAGACGTTATTAAAGAGGTTAATGAAGAGGGTGTTGGTGTATTCTTTTCTTCACATATTGTGAATGATGTCGAAGAAGTTTGCCACGATGTTGTTGTTCTAGAGAGTGGCAAGATCATTTATAACGGGCCGATTAAAGAATTAGTATCACAAAATACAAGTAATAAATTTATCATTAAGTACAATGATGGAGATAAGGATCATGAATTAGTGGTAGATGAAGATCTGAAAGATCAAAAAATCTTAGAATTAATTGAAGCTGGATCAAATGTTTTAAAACTAAATAGAGAAAGCTCGTCGTTAGAAGAAATAGTGTATCGGTTAAACAAATGAAGAATATATTAACAATCGCAAAGTTTACATTTAAAGATATTGTTAAGAGTAGAGTGCTCTATCTTACTTTTTGGATTGCTCTTTTTATCTTAACTTTAAGTTATATAACTTCAGAATTCTCTTATGGAAACGTTTTAAGAATTTCAATAGACTTTGGTTTAGGGGGAGCTTCATTGGCAGCAAATATTCTTGCAATTTTTGTTGGTGTAAATGTTTTGTCAGATGAAATTGAATCGCGAACTATATATATAACCTTGTCTCGACCTATTTCGAGAGTTAAGTTTTTACTTGGTAAAATCTTAGGAGTCTCGTCTATTCTTGTTTTAAGCTCATTTGTAATATTTGGAACTTCGTTAATAGTTTACTTATTACGTGGTGGTGCTCTTGATGGAGTTATAATTAATTCACTATTCCTAGGAATATTAGAGTCAATTTTACTTTTCTTGATTGTGCTTTTCTTTAGTTTAATAACTTCACGTGCACTAAGTGTTATCAATACTGTCGTTATTTATTTTGTTGGACATGCAATAACTCATATTTCAAGTTTATCTTTTGTAAAGGATAGAGAAGGACTTGAACTAATACTGCGAATATATAAAGCAGTACTCCCAGATTTAAACTTATTAAATTATAAGCCATTCGTATTTAATTCAAATCTTGTGTCAAATCAAAATATCATGAATAGTTATTTATATGGGCTTGCTTATATTTTAGTGCTTTCTTTTATAAATGCATACGTATTCAAAAATAAAGAGCTTAGCTAATGATATTACTATTTAAAATATATGCGTTTATCTTTGGAGCAATGATAGGAAGTTTTCTAAATGTTCTCATTTTGAGACTACCTACTAATGAAAAGTTTTTTATCGATCGGTCACGTTGTCCAAAATGTGGCTTTCAACTTAAGTGGTTTCACAATATTCCAATTTTAAGCTTCATTGGCTTAAGAGGGAAGTGTGCTAACTGTAAGACGAATATTAGTTTTCAATATCCAGTTATCGAGTTACTTACGGCAACTATATCGTTATTTCTATTTGGAGGCGAAATAAGTCTTCATGGATTAACTTCTTATTTATTCTTTTTTACTGTTGCTTGTTGCCTCCTTGTTCATTTTGTCATTGATGTACGTCATCAAATATTACCAGATGTAATTAATGTATATTTGGGAATAATCTTTTTTATCCATGTCGTATTTTTTTATAATTGGAAGCACTGGGTTCTAGGTGGATTAATTGGATTTTTAGTACCTTACTTAATTACTTACCTATTTTATAAAATTAAAGGTGTCATCGGCCTGGGTGGAGGTGATATAAAGCTGTTTGGTGTTCTCGGAATTTATCTTGGTCCATTAGGAATTATTCATAATATGCTCTTTTCATGTATACTAGGAAGTTTGCTAATGATGCCTTTATTACTTTTCAAAGTTATTAAAAGAGACCAGGCAATAGCATTTGGGCCATTTATTATTATTGTGGCCGTTATTCAAATCTACTTTCCAAGTACCTTTAAAATGATGCTGGGCGCATTGTTGTTTTAAATAACTTCTTGAAATGACTGGACTGTGCAGAGTATAATAAAATAATACTTTGATAGGTCACGGATGAAGAAGAATATTGATATACAGGATGTTATATTTAAAATTAGGGAAGCTTTAGGTTTAGTTCCTAAAGAACTTATTGGTGTTGACATTGGTCAAAGCTCAGTAAAAGTCTCTAAAATAGTTACCAAGAATGATACTTATAAATTAGTTAAGTATGCATCTGTTCCACTTCCGGAAGCTGCAATCATAGAAGATGAAATTCAAGATGAAGAAGCTCTAAAAGAAGCTTTAAAAGAAGCTTTTAAAGAAGCGAAAGTCACAGAGCCCTATATTTGCCTTGGTCTATCTGGGCCTAATACAGTAATTAAAAAATTACAATTGGCCGGTGGAGATGATGAAGAACTTGAAGATCAAGTAATTTGGGAAGCAGAGCAATACCTCCCATTTCCGGTTGAGGACTGTAATATCGATTGGTATGTCATCGGTGAAAACATGGGTGGTGGTCTTGATGTTATTGTTTGTGCGGTAAAGAAAGATGTCCTTGAATCATTCAAAACAATAATTGAATCCTTAGGTAAGATCGTAAAAGTCGTTGATTTGTGCTCTATTGCGATTACTAATATCTACGAGCTAGCTTCTGAAGAGGATTTATCATCAGATATTGATGATGAGTCAGAAGATGAAATATTTGAAAATACTTCAAGTACAGATATAAATAAAATTCTAATTCCATCGACATTGCTAATTGATATTGGTTCTCAGGCAACTGTTTTTATCGTCCTTAAAAAAGGTATTCCAGTCTTTGTCAAAGAAATCATTATTGGTGGCGCGAGTATTACAGAAGAGATTCAGAGACAATTAGGGGTAACATTTCAAGAAGCGGAAGACTTAAAGAAGATGTCATCTGGTGAAGGTGTTCCTGATGATGTGTTAATGATTATTAATGAGATTAATGGAACTCTTGTTAACGAACTAAAAAAAGCTCATGACTTTTATATTAATGCAACGTCTGATGATTCTTTAAAGAATATTACAGTAACTGGCGGTTCAGTGCGATTACCTAATTTGCTTGAGGAAATCCGATCATCTTTTGGTGTTGATGTTAATGTATTGAATCCATTTAATGAAATCGAATTTAATGAAAATGATTTCGATGATGATGAATTAAATGATATGGCCCACGAAGGTGTTGTTTCATTTGGATTGGCCCTTAGGGAGTTTCCAAAATGATAGAAATAAACTTATTAGAAAAAAAGAAACCTTTAGAGCTACCAGTAATTCTTGGTGTTGATTTTAATAAGGTAAATAAGAAATCGCTTCTTATTGGTTATGCTGTTTATTACGGACTTACATCTGTTCTAATTCCAGGTTTTAAAAATAAAAATCAAGATGTACGTGATGAGATTGTTCAGCAAAAGGCAGTCTTTAACAGACTAAAAAAAGAAGTTGATTCATTTGGTTCTTTAACTGAAGTTATGGATGCTTTTACAAAAAGAATTGAAGAGTTAAAAAGTAGAGAAGCACTTGTAGCGCAAGTTATGTCTAATAAATCTAACCCATATAAAGTACTAAGAGGACTTTCGGGATCATTGAATGATGATATTTGGTTTAACTCTCTAACAATTGACGACAAAAAAGTTATCAAGATTGATGGGGAATCAATATCTTTTTCATCGGTCGGGGACTTTATTAACAACGTTAAAGAACTTGAGTATTTCATACCAAGAAATGGCTACTCTTCTGAAACATTTGGTATGAAAGAACTTAAAGAAACTTCAGATCAGCTTTACGGTGAAAGTGTTACATTACAAAGTTTTTCAATTGAAGGGAAAATCCAATCATATGGAGATCTTGAGTAATGCTATCTCTAATTAATAAGCTATATTTAATCTTAATCGTTTGGGGCGCATTCCAGGCTTATGAAGCGTACAACGAAGTTGAAATTGAAAGAGCAAGTCTTCAAGAAGAAGTTAATATTGTAAACGGTAGAATTAGTAAGAAGAAAAAAGAATTAAAAAAACTTAAGGATTACGAAAGAGACGTTGAGCAAAAGAAAGAAGAGATTGAAATAGTTGCTCAAAAACTTGAAGAGACACAAAGACGTCTACCTAAAGATATTAGTGATAATGAAAGTATTAACTTAATCAAAAAGCTCGGGGAAAGCTTAAAGATCAAAGATGTACAAATTAATCCAAGCGGACAAGAAGAAAATGGATTCTATATTACGAAATATTATACATTTTCAGGGAAAGGGACATATCTACAATTCTTACTTTTACTAGAAAACATTTCTAAACAAGAAAGAATTTTAAATGTTAGAGATATTAATTTAAGTAAAATTACAAAAACAAATAAGTCTCGTTACGAAATAATTAATCTATACGCTACGATTGAGAGTTATATTTATAATCAAAACCATAGAGAAAAGCGTGGTATTGAAGAAATTGAGCAGAAACTTAAACAAGAACAATCTAAAAAACCTGCGAGAAAGAAAAGAACTAGGAATAAGAATTGAAAAATCAGAGCAAATTAATATTAGCATGCTTATTTTGTTTCTTAGCAATAGGACAAGCGCCTGTTGAACTAGGTTCCGGAAGAAATATTAGAGACCCGTTTAAAGTTAAATATAAGAAAAAAATGGGAAACAAAAAAGCGAGAAGAGAAAAGTTTACTGGTTTCTCTAATAAGCTTACGACAGATCATCTTCGTATTGATCGATTAAGAGTTACAGGTATCTTTTTAGGTAAAGATCCACGAGCGATTATAAAACAAGTTGAAGAAGAAGGATTATCTCAAGCTGTAATCATAAAAGAAGGTATGAAAATCGGCCCAGATCAAGTTGAGGTTAAAGCAATTCTACCTGGTGGGGTAGTATTAGTTGAGAAAATTATTAATGTATACGATGAAGAAGAGTACTTGGAAACAATACTTCCTTTATCAGAGTAGTTCATAATACTTTTATAAAATTCAATTTGTGATATCATAAAAATATAATAATTTTACTTAGGAAGAGTAAAAATGAAAAAAATAGTTATTGCAGTATCAATTCTATACTCATTTCTTGCACTATCAGCAAATTTAACAAAAATTGATTTTCAACAGAAAGACGATTTAAGTTATTTGAATTTCAATTTTGATAAGAACGATTTCAAAATTAAAAAGTTCCAAGTCGTTAAAGACAAACAAGTCATTATTGATATTGAAAATACAGTATCCACTCAAAGAGTTCTTAGAGCTTTTGATACTTCTGAATTTTCAGGTTCGGTAGTATTTGTTTCTGCTTTTAAGGCTCCAGGGAAGTCTCAAGATATTAGAGTCGTCGTACAATTAAGAGATAATGTTCGCTCTAAACTTCAAACTTCAGGAAACCTTGCAAGTATCATTTTTGAAAATCGTTACGGAGCATTTGCTAGTTCTAAAGAGGAAGAAGGTGCTTTAACAACAGCTGAAGAAAAGAAGAGTCAAAGACTTCTAAAGCCAAAATCTAAAAGCATGGAAGATATCTTAGAAAACTTAACTCTTTCAGGGCAAAAAAAGTATGTTGGTAATAAGATTTCCTTGAATGTTAAGGATATGAAGATCAATGATATTCTTGATCTTATTGCGGATGCCTCAGGTTTCAACGTTATTATGACAAATGATGTTGCTGAGTTAAAACCATTATCACTTAACTTAGTAAATGTTCCATGGGATCAGGCACTCGATACAGTTTTATCTATTAATAAGTTAGTAGCAGAAAAAAATGGTGCAATTCTAACGATTAAGACACTTGCTCAAGCAACAGAAGAGAAAAGAAAAGAAAGAGAAGCTACGCAAATCAAAGAAGTAGCAGAACCTCTCGTAACTAAAGTACTTCCTATCTCTTATTCTAAAGCTAAAGACTTAACGACTCTTTTAAAGGACTATGTTACTCCTGCAAGAGGTTCTTTAATTGCTGATGAAAGAACTAATAATTTAATCATTAATGATACTCTTGAGACGACAGAAAAAATTGCAAAGATCGTTGATATTCTAGATCGTCAAACTCCACAGGTTCTTATTGAATCAAAAATTGTTGAAGTTAACGAAGGTTATCAAAAACAAATTGGTCTGCAGAATGGACTCAATTTTGGATATGACCCAATTGGACAAATACCAACTTCTACAGATTTAACAGGTTCGGCCAGTTCGACTAGTATTTCTGGTCCAGGGCTAAGCTTTTCAAGTGCTCCAACAACTGGTGAGAACACAAGGAACTTACTTGGTGTTACAATCTCAAGATTTGGACGCTTATTTGATTTAAATTTTCAGTTACAACTTTTAGAAAGTGAATCAAAAGGTAAGATCATTGCTTCTCCTCGAGTTGTAACTAAACATAACGTAAAAGCAGAAATTATTTCGACAGACACAACTTCTTTTGAAGAAAGAGAAGGGACTGGTGAAGATATTACAATTACATTCAAAGAGACAACTGCCGAGCTAAGTTTGGCCGTTACTCCTCAGGTTGCTAATGATGGGGCAATTGATTTAATTGTCGAACTATCTAAAGAGCAATTTGGTACTGCACCAGCAGCGGGAGCACCACCTGATAAAACTAAAAGACAGGTAAAGACAAATGTACTTGTTGAAAATGGATCAACAATTGTTCTAGGTGGACTTTATAGTTATTCTAAAATTGAATCACATTCTGGTGTTCCTTATTTAAAGGATGTACCTATTGTCGGTTGGCTATTTAGAACTCCGTATAATCCACAGGTAAGTAAAACAGAACTTGTTATTTTCATTACACCGAGAGTTATTAATCAAGAACGTGCAGGTTTAACAAGTAGCTTGTAGATGAAAAATTACAATAATCTAATCACAAAATATAAAAGTCAATTGGAGAAAGACCCTCGATCGAAGGTCTTTGCTCCTTTGGCCGAAATATACAGAAAAGTTGGAATGAATGATGAAGCATTAGCTTTACTTAAAAGAGGACTAATTCATCATCCTAACTTCTCTGCTGCTATTATTGTTTATGGCCAGCTATTATTAGAGAGGGAAGAGATTGAAGAAGCTTACACTGTATTAAAGCCACAACTTTCTATTAATGGCGATAATATTAAGTTTCTTAAACTTTTTGCTCATTCTTGTTTTAAACAGAATTTGATCCTTGAGGCCCTAAATACATATAAAAGAGTTCTTTTTATTTCACCTAAGGATACTGAAGCAACTGAGTTTATTGTAAAATATGATAATTTTGACAGTATTGAAAATGAAGATCTAACTCAAAAAACTTTTGATATATCGAATTTAGATGATGAAATAGAAAGTTGGAGTACCTTAAGTTTAGTTCCACAAGTTAAAGAAGAGCCAGTCGTTGAAGATAAACCTAAGAGTGAACCAGGACAAATCTTTAGCCATACTCTAGTTGACCTTTATCTAAAACAAGGCGCAAAACAAAAGGCGATAGAAGTTCTTAACAGTGCGCTAGCTGAAAATCCTGAAGATCAACGTATCCAAGATAGACTACTTGAGCTTGAGGGACAAGACGAGATCAGTGAGAGTAAGGGCCGTGAAGACTTAATGGCCGCTTTTGAATCGACAGCTAAGAAATTAGAGCAAAAACCAAAAGTAGAACTGGAAAAACTGACAATGGCCTTTGAGCTATTCGAATCATACTTAAAGAAAAGAAGCAGCGAAGTTTTAAATGGATAAATTCTTAGTCATTAATGGTCCTAATTTAAATTTATTAGGAAAAAGAGAACCATCTATCTATGGCACACTTGATCTTGATGCCATTGAAAAGTACACCAATGAAAAACTCGGGCAGTTCGGGCATAAAGTTGATGTTGAATGGTTCCAATCTAATGGTGAGCAAGAGATCATTGAAAAAATACATGCTGCGTCAGAAAGTGATATTAAAGCGCTGATTATCAACCCAGCAGCTTTCTCTCATACTAGTATTGCTATTTTAGACGCCTTGCGCGTGATGAAATGCCCAGTAATTGAAGTACATCTTTCAAACACAAACCTAAGAGAGGAGTTTAGAAAGAATAAAATTACTGCAAAATCTTCGACAGCTGTGATAGAAGGTTTAAAAGAAAAAGGTTACTTCCTAGCAATATTATCGCAATTAATTTAAAGGGTTTTTATGGAAATATCGACAAACGACTTTAGGAAAGGTTTAAAACTAGAAATCGATGGCAAACCATATGTTTGTATTAAATGTGACTTCACTAACCCAGGTAAAGGTTCAGCTTTTTATAAGTTAAGAATCAAAAACCTAGAAACAGGTGCAGTTATTGAAAGAACTTTCAAGTCTGGTGTAGCAACTGGTGCTCTTAAGCCAGATCTAGAAGAAAAAGAAGTAGAGTATTTATACAATGATCCTGATGGATTTAACTTCATGGACCAATCGTCTTTTGAAACAATTCACGTTGCAACTGAATACATTGATGATGCTGCTAACTACCTACAAGAAGGTATTAAAGTAGGACTATTATATTATAAAGGTAAACCAATTTCGATTGAACTTCCTAACTTTGTTGAGTTATCTGTAACTGAAACAGACCCAGGTCTTAAGGGTGATACAGCTCAAGGTGGATTAAAGAAGGCAATTATGGAAACAGGTCTTCAAGTTAACGTTCCACTATTTATCAAAGAGGGGGAAATCCTAAAAATTGATACAAGAACTGGTGATTACGTCGAGCGTGTAAACAAATAATTTCTTAAATATAAAGGCCCTTTTAAAGGGCCTTTTTCTTATCTCTAATCCATGTCTTTCTGTGGTAAAAAGTACGCTTAACATTAATTAAAATAATTATTTGATATAATAATTTTAGATAGTTAGTTGTATTTATATACCAGAGGAAATGTGTCAAATAACACAACCGAAATGACAAAATATGAATTTGAAAAAGTAATGAGTAACACTCAAGAGCTTATTATTTTTTTAGAATCAAATCGTATTGATAATGAAGAGCAATCTTCAATTGATGTTTTTTATCTAGACTCACTCACAAAAATTTTATTTTTTCACTCCACTGGAAAAGTTCAAAAATTATTTTTAGAAATTAGTAGCCTCACTACTTACTTGATAAAAAGAAAAAAAATTAATCGCTTAAATGAATTAACAAAAATATTCACGCACTTTGATATTACATATTCAAATGATTTATTATCGTACATTAAATTAATAAGTGGCCAAGAGTTAAAGGAAGATATCTCTAATATCATCACAACAATTACTGCTGTTAAAAACCCTGAAATATATTTTCAAATATCGGCCATTAGAAAAAGGTTAGTGAATGATATTAACTTAATAGATCCTTTGATGTTTATTGAATCCCTATTCAAGATCATTCCTCTATTTTTTGAGTCTGAAGAATTTCAAGATGTTTTATACAACTATGTTAAACGTTCAGACGATAATGATTTGATTAGAGCGATTAATCATTATTTGAAAGATTATACAGGTATAGAAGAACATACTAAGAATACGAAAGAGCACGTAATTAACAGGGATTATGTTGAGGCGTTGTATCTACCTCCAAATAGGAAAGATGAGTTGCTATCGTTAGTAGAATTAAGAGAAAAACTAATTGATGGCTGTGAGTCTAAAACTGAATATGTAAATACTCTATTTGAAATGGCTGCAGCTTATAAGCGACTTGGAAATAATGAACGAGCTTTCTTTATGGCAGTTATTGTTAATCGTTTAAGTCCAGGCTATAGGAATGTTGAGGTAATGTTAAAGAGATGAGATTTGTAAATAAATTTCTGATTATATTTACTCTTGTCTTTGGACTTCTCACGGTAGGAGCCTGGCGTTTTATACAGTCAAAATATGTATCAACATTACTAACAGAGTATATTAATAAAAATGTAATCATTGATTCAAATATGTCTCTTTCTTTCACTAGAGTTTCGGGTGGATTTTTCCCTCCTCGAACTATTTTAGAGGATGTTAATTTCAAAGTAAGAGATGAACTTGAAGTACAGGTAAAGGATGTTTCAGCAGCATTTTCTCTTTTAAGTCTTTTCTCATCAAATATAAGATTTAACTCTGTTGAATTTAGTGATGGTTATGTTGTTCTAGAGAAATTAGAAAAGAGTGAAGATGATAATTCTCAAGTAAGTATTTTTAATACTCTTTCCAATGTTACTAACCAATTACCTTTTAAAATTAACAAGATTGAAATTAAAAACTCTGATTTTTATATTGCTGAAAATAAATTAAATATACCGATCAAGTACCTAGCACTTAGTCCATTTGAGTATAGCTATGACATCCTTCTTGATATTGAAAATGTTAAGTGGGAAGGTGCTGTAGTCGATAATCTTTATCTTGACGCTGAAATTGTTGAAAACAATATTCGTGTCAGAAATGGATATATATTCATTAAAGATTCTAAAATTAGCGGATCAGGAAAATATGAATTTAGCAGTAAGAAAGTTCATTCCGATATCGATTACAAAATAAACTTTGATAGTTTTGAGGACATAAAAAGAAAATACAATATAAATATTGATGGCGTAATAGAAGGGAAATCGACTATTACAGGCGCTGTTGATAAGAAGGATATATACGTTAGTGGTTTTACTAATGGTAGTAATATACATTCTGATTATGTAAATCTTGATTCTTTTAAAACGAAACACTCTTTTCATAATAACAAGTTAACGATTAGAAATTTCACTGGTGAAGTGAATAGTGGAAAAGTTAAAGTAGCTGATGAATTAGTGTTAAATTTTAATTCTGACAAAGTTATAGATAATGATGTCGTTGTTGAAACAACTAATCTTCATCTCAATGATATTTTATATTTTCTAGGCGAGGATTTTGTCCTTTTAAAGGGCCGAGCTAATGGAAAGGTTTTATTGAGAATGAATAATTCTGGTGAAGTCTTAGTCGATACCTTTAAGAATAGTCCTATCTCAATCACTAACTTAGCTCTAAAACCAAGTACTGATAACATTATAAATTTTTCTAACATTAGCCTAGAGAACTTAAATATAGTAGCAGGAAGTGATTTTAATATAAGTGTTAATGCTAAAACTAATAATTCATTGTTAATGGGGAAAGGTTCAGTAATAGGTAATCTTGTTGACTTTGATATTAAAGCAAAGAACTTCTCGATATCAGATCTTGGTGGTGAAATTGCTGGGGTTGCAAAAGGACATGGCGACTTTGATATTACAATAAAGGGAACTGATAATGTTGTAATTGATGTGAACTCATCAGATGTTGAGTATGTTGATGTTTTTGGTTTCTTGCTTGAGAAGAAATCCAATGCAAATCTTAAGTATTCAATTAACGAAAATATCATTTATGTTGATAGTTTAAATAATACAACAAATGGACAGTCTAATATTTATGGTGTCGTAAATTTAGAAAAAGAAAATGTCGATTTAAATATTAAAATGAAGAGTGTTGACCTAAGTCTTCTACATAGAAATATTAAACCTATATGGGAAGATGTTAAGGTATATACCACACCACTTGAAGGTGTTTTTAATGCTGATGTAAATCTATCTGGAAATTTTTCAAATTTAGTAACTAAGTTGAAAATAGATTCAGATAAAGTAAGTGCCTATAAAGAGCCTATTGATAATATATCTTTAGAACTAATTGTCTCGAATAGGGAAGTCGAAGTAAAAGATGCAATAATAAAGAAGAATCGTTCTAGTGCATCCGCTGACTTTGTTTACAATTTCAAAAATGGATTCGAAAAAATTTCATTCATTACGACTCCAATTAAATTAGGGGATTTATATCGATATCGTGATCTTGGCCTTGGGTATAATGGTTATTTCTCTGCAAGTATTGATGCAAAAAGAAATGGTGTTTTAAAAGGAAAAGGTAACGCATATTTAACGGAAACCAAGATCGGAAACCAAGAAATTGGAGCTTCTGAGTTAGAATTTGAATTCATTGATAAGATCATTAATTTTAATACTAATATTCTTAATCAAGGAATACATATTGATGGTGAGCTAGATTTTAGTAAATCACAACCTAAAGTTATTTTGAATTATGCAGTTGATATGCCTGATATTAAACCATCTCTTGCATTTATTTCTGAGCACAATTCTTTTAACAACGAGCTTAATGGTTTTGTACAAATGAGCGGTCAACTGTCTTATGACTTCAATCCTGATAAACCCGTCAGCTCTATCATGAATTTAACTCAGTTTCATATAAGTAATTATGGAAGATCCTTAACTTTAAGAAGGCCAACTTCAATAGAGATAGAACAATCTGAAATTAAACAATTAGGTCTCTCTCTCAGTGGATCCGGAGGATACTATCAATTGTCAGGAAGTGGTAATGTCGATACTAACTTTCAATTAGTTCAAGAGTTAGATATTAATCTAAGTTATCTAACATTACTTACTAGTGAGATTGAAAGGATTTTAGGATCAATCAAAGGAAAGGGGATTATTGTTGGTAATCGAAAAAAATATGACCTATCACATTCTCTTAGCACTTCTAATTTTGGATTAAAGCTTAAAAGTGTTCCGTTAGAAATATCAAATGCTAATGGAGTCGGTGCATACCGTGATCAAAAAATCCTAATAAATAATTTAAGTGGCGAAATTGGTTCAGGAGATTTTAATCTTTCTGGTTACATTAAGGCTAATTTTCCGTTTCCTGAAGTATATATAACTTCAAATTATACAAATGTAGGTTATCAAGTTGAATCTCGATCTATCGTTAATACAGATGGAAACTTAACTCTGAGTGGAAGAGGTTTTCCTTATTTAATTAAAGGAAGTGTATTTGTTAATGGTGGACTTATTGAAAACGAATTTAATGATTTTAAATCTTCCTCTGAATTCAATAAAAGTTTAAGTAAGTATATCACTCAAAATCAAAGAGGAATTCCAGATCTTATTAATCTCGATATTGATTTAAGTGTAAAGGAAACTGTCCGTTTAAGAAACCGCTTAGCTGATTTACTAATTGCGGGAGACTTACATATTGATGGCCAGTTCACAAACCCGGCTATGCAAGGTCAACTTATCATTGTTCCAGGTCTTAGTAAGTTTAAATTTAGAGGAAATGATTTTATTCTTTCTGAAGGAGTTGTGTACTTTACTAAAGAAGAGAATATGGATCCAATTACATTAAACCTTTTAGCGAATTCAACAATTGGTCAGTATGACATTGAAATGGGAATAACTGGTTCAGTAGATGATATCTCTATTAATCTAGAATCAACCCCTTCTCTTTCAAGAGATAATATCTTCTCATTATTAACTTTAGGTGTAACTTCAGACTTCTCACAGAACTTAGAAGATAGTCAAAGAACAAACTTAACAACAATTGGGATTGGAACCTTTTTAGTTGATCAACTTAATATCAACGAAGGTTTAGATGCTGCACTCGGGTTGAAATTGAGTGTATTACCTGAATTTACTGAAAGTTCGGATAGTCCTATTGAAGAAGCTACAAAATCTGAGCAATCAGTTAAAACTGCTACTAAACTACAGATAACGAAAAAAGTGAATGACAATATTAATTTAAAGTTTTCCAATACTTTTGATAGTGAAAGTAATAAGCAATCAATTAATGTTGATTACAGCATAAGTGACAAACTTTCGATTGAAGGAATTTTTGAAAGTGAAGATGATACAAACAATAAAGAAGGGACAGATGGCTCTGTAGGAGCCGATATAAAATACAAATGGTCATTCTAAGATTGATAGCCACATTCTTTCTTCTATTCACTCCAGTTTTTGGAGCCGAATCAATTAATATCAAAAATGTTGATATTGATTGTACTGGACGTGAGGAGTGTTTATATATTATCGAAAGCTTCAAAAAGTATGAAGGCAAAGATTTAACTCGTGAGGAGTTAAATAGAGTGATTCAATTTGAACTAGCAAAGCCATACTATAAAACATTCTTTTATGAAGTTAAAAAAGGGCGACTTAATATTGTTGTAGAGACTAAGCCTCGAATTTTATCAGTATATGTTAAGGGAACAGACTCTGTTCTTAATCGTCGTATAAAAAATGATTTTAATTTGAAAGAGGGTGACTATTTTGATGAGACAACTGCACAAGAGGGACTTAAGGCAATCGGTAAGGAATACTTTAAAAAAGGTTCTAAAGTAGGCACCATTACTAAAGAGTTAAATCAAGAAGGGGTGAAGCTTACTTTAAATCTTTTGAAGAATGAAATTAGAAGATTAGAAGAAATTAGGCTTAATGGTTTATTTGGCGTGAAGCTTATAGAGTCAGAAAAGTTCTGGCATCGTATAAGAGGTACTTCTCTAGATTTTACTAATTATAAAAAAATGCTGCAGGAGTATCGTACCCAGCTTATTAGGGATGGCTTTTGGTTATCGCGTGTAAAAGAAGAACTTAAAGTTTTGAACAATGGGAATTATGAGTTAATTTTTAATATCGAACTTGGTTCTAGATTTGGTGTTAATTTTCATAATAATCACCGACTCAATCATAATGATCTACTTTCTCATGTTAAGAAGTATATACAAAATAATAAGGGAAGATTTGATGATATTTCTCTCAATCGACATATTGTAAATTTCTATCGTGAAAATGGTTACTATTATGCAAAGTCTAAACTTACGGAAGCGAAGGGATTTGATTTAAATGGAAATAATATTTTAAATCTATACTTCACGATTAATGAAGGTCGAAAGGTTACAGTTTCACAAGTAAACTTTAACGGAAATCACTATAAAGACAATAAACGACTAAGAAATATTTATTATAAAACAGACTCTGACTTACTCAAAGCAGACTATCTTCATGAAAGAGGACTAGAAAATGCTTCTGAAAAAATAAAAGAGTTATACGTTAAAGATGGATATATTTTTGTAAATATAGAAAAACCTAAAGTTGACTTTATAGATGGTGGCGATGCTGCAGTAGTATCTTTTTCAATCTCGGAAGGTGCACAGTATATTTTAAGTAAGATAAATATCGAGGGCATTGAGGATGAAGAGGCTAAATATTTTATAGAAGATGTTTTAAAAAATAAAATAGGTAAGCCATTCAACGTTGTACATATAGATGAAGATTTGAAAAATGCGCTAATCTCTCTAAAGACAAGAGGTTATTATTTTAGTTCTTATAGTGAAAAGCGACCTAAGAAAATTGTAAATGTTAACTCAGCAACTAATGAAATTGAACTTAATCTCAAGTTTGGCCTAGGTGTAAAAACTTACTTAGGGAATGTCATTGTAACAGGTAATTCAGCAACTAAGGACGTCGTAATTAGACGAGAGCTTCCTCTTGTTCGTGGTGATCTCGTTACACCAAAGGCGATGAATGATTTTATTGCACGATTAAGAGAGTTAGGCTTATTTTCGAACGTAAATATCTCTTCATTTGTTGGAGAGGAAATTTCTCCTACTGAAAAGTATTTGAACTTTGTTATCAAAGTTACTGAAAAGGATTTTGGGCTTGCTGAAATTGCCCCAGGTTTTCGTACTGATCTTGGTCTAAAGTTTTCTTCAACTATTTCGTATAACAACTTTAATGGAATGAACCGTTCTTTTATCTTCAAGGCGCAGACCAACTGGAGAACTGACTTTTCATATCTTGATGACCGTAGAAAACAGGATTCTAGAAAGCTTTTAGAAGGGCTAGTACAGTTTCAATATGTAGAGCCTTATTTATTTTACGATCTATTTAATTCGAAGGTAACTTTTAAGGCCACTGCACGATATGAAAGGAAAAGATATTCTGACTTTGACGCTGATATTATTAGTTTTTCACCTCAACTTATAAAGACATTCTCTGATGTCTTATCGATGAGTCTTACATATGAATTTGATAATATCAGGCAATTTGATGCAACGGATGCTATTGATGAAGATAAGTATATTATTGGTGCAATTAGACCTGAGCTGACTTTAGATTTTAGAGACAATAAAACACTTCCAAAGAAGGGCTCATGGTTTAACTTTTCTTGGGAATTTGCTAATCCTTATTTAGGTTCTCAAGAAAGTGAAGATTTAACGATTGATTACCATAAGGCAGTTGTTAGAAATTTTAACTATATTCCTATGGGTGATATTACTTTAGCGACTTCAATAGCACTTGGATATGAACATAACTTTTCTAGTGACATCGTTAAAGATAGTAGCGGTAATGTAATTATTGATTCAGATGGAAAACCAATGACTACAGGCTATATTCCTCCATTAAAGGTATTTCGTTTAATTGGACGTGATTATTTGCGTGGGTATAGCGATCTAGAGAGTGGAAGACTTAATGACGGTAGTTATATTAATGACACAACAGTTAGAGGTGAGGCATATTTTGTAAACTTCAGACTGGAGCCAAGATATTATATTGGTGACTATTCTGCTATTGCTGTATTTTTTGATGCAGGGCGAGTATTTGTTGATAAAATTGATAATTTTGACTTACTGAAATCTGTTGGTATGAGCTTCAAGTTTTTTACACCAATTGGCTCTCTAGATTTTGACTACGGAGTGAAATTAGATCGCATCGGGGGCGACTCTTTTGGCCGTTTTCACATCACAATTGGCCAATTCTAATAAAAAACGTATTTTCAGTGCCTTATGGCCGAAGAAAATATTACGCATGGCCAAAAAAATAACAATTTCCCATTGTTTTATTGGGACAAATTGTTTAATATCTGCCGAAACCCGTTACCCCACAAACAACGGAATTATGGGCCTTTAGGTCCTTAAGTGTTGTAAACAAATCATTTTATTCTGATGATGCGTTTACGTTTTATTGATTTTTAACATTATTAAAGTGGAAGGTTACTATGTACACTGAGAAATCATTTGTGTTGAAGCCAGCAGACGCTGACAAAAAATGGCACTTAATTGATGCTACTGATATGGTAGTTGGACGTTTAGCAACTGAAATCGCTAATGTATTAAGAGGGAAGAACTCACCAAAGTACACTCCTCATACAGATTCTGGTGATTTTGTTGTTGTTATTAACGCAGAAAAAGTTAGATTTACTGGGAATAAGTGGAACGATAAAGTTTACTACAGACACACAGGGTATGCTGGTGGACTTAAAGAAAGAACTGCTAAAGAACAATTAGAAAGAAAGCCAGAAGCGATTCTTATGAGCGCTGTTAAAGGTATGCTTCCTAAGAATTCTCTAGGTAGAAAACAATTAACAAAACTTAAGGTTTTTGCTGGATCTGAGCATGCACATGAAGCTCAAAAACCAGTAGAATACAAATTCTAGTAAGAGGTTATTATTATGGCTAAAGGAAAAACTTGGGATTCACAGGCAGTTGGTAGAAGAAAATCTTCAGTTGCTAGAGTTTACATGGCTGCAGGGACTGGTAAAGTTGTTGTTAATAATAGAGATATCAAAGAGTACTTCACAAAAGGTACAGATAGATACGTTGTTAACCAACCTCTAAACCTACTTAAGCTTGCAGACAAATATGATCTAAAAATCAACGTAACTGGTGGTGGAACTACTGGTCAAGCGGGTGCTGTTCGTCTTGGTGTTGCAAGAGCAATTCTTAAGATTGATGCTGCACTTAGAGGCGAGCTTAAATCAGCTGGATTCCTTACAAGAGATCCAAGAAAAGTTGAAAGACAAAAAGCTGGTCAGAAAGGTGCAAGAGCAAAGTACCAATTCTCGAAGCGTTAAGATTTATCTTACAATATTTTCGAATATATGCGGGGCCCACTTTTGTGGGCCTTGTTTATTCATGGGCCTACCAAAAACTTTTCTTCTATGCTATAAATCCTTATGGCAAAATCCATTCAGCTTAAAGGCGTAAGAACTAATAATTTAAAAAATATTGATGTTGAATTTCCAATTAATAAGATCACTTGTGTTTCAGGTGTATCCGGTTCAGGAAAGTCATCTTTAGTTTTTAATACATTGGCAAATGAGTCTAAGAGAAGATTTTTAAATTCACTTCCTTCTTCAATGAATTTTTTTGAAAGAGTTCCAACAAGTGCAGAAGTTGATAGTATTTCACCAGTTCTTCCTGTTTGGAGTTTGGCACAAAATAATCCAATAGTTGGTTCGCGATTAAATATGGCCGACCAGTTAGAGATTAGTTACGAATTGGCCCAATTATATTTTGAGCCTTTTTCCACGAAATGCTTGATCCATGGTGATGAGTTTGTTGATGGACTTTCACAAGTTGAGACTGAAATTAATGAATCCGTGAGTGATGACTGTAAAGTCATTCATGTTCTTATTGGCAAAGACCATTATCTTGAGAATATTAATGGTATGCCTGCTAGAAGTTTTGATTCTAAAACTTCAACTATTCGAGAATTTGATAAAGAAGACTCTCAATGGGAAATTTTTAGAATTAAACCGAAGAGTATGAATCAATTTCGTAAAAAGTGGGCTGAGCTTATAAAAAATAATGCTGTATCTCAGTTAAGTGTTTTTCTTGCAGGTCAAGATTTGTTAAAACACTTCAATTTAAACACTAGCGCTTATTGCCCTAAATGTTCGCAAGAAGAATTGAGAAGTGCACGTCAGATTAGTGACTTGCTTCCTTACAATGGTGTTGGTGCTTGCTCTGAGTGTAAGGGTTATGGATCGACACTAAGTTATGACATTAATAAAATTGTTAAATATCCAAAGAAAAAAATATCAGATGGTGCAATAACTTTCTTAGAATACTCAAAATATAATGACCATTATAAATACTTTGTAGCAGAAATTAAAAAAGTAGGCGTCTCTCCTGACAGTCGTTTTTGCGATGTTAAAGAGGAGATCGAAGATATTTTAATGAAAGGAAGTGGACGCTTTTATGGTGTTTTAAACTTTCTTTATGGCCTTGAAGAAAAAAGATACAAGCGTTCTGCTAGAATCTTTTTGAGATCACTTCAGAGTGAAAAGTGTTGTCACTTATGTGAAGGTAAAAGGGTTTCCCCAAGTGCACTTCATCACCGTGGAAATTTACAGAATATAAATTCATATGGAGAATGTTTATCTCTCACTATTGAAGAGCTATATGAAAATATATTCGTGGATAAGAATGAGACGATCGTAAAAAAAATATTGGCCAAGTTAGAAATTGCAATAGAATTAGGTCTAGGGCAATTCCCTTTGATGACAAAACTTAAATCACTAGAAACTAGTGAATATCAAAAATCACTTCTAGTACGCTATTTAAGTTTTCAAGGTAGTGGTTCATTGTTTGTACTTGATGAGCCTAGTCTTGGAATGAATTCTGAAGAGCAGAAAGTTTTATTGAAGTTTCTAAAAAAACTATCTTCAAATAATACTGTTGTAATGGTTGAACATAGTAGAGTCTTACAACAAGGAAGTGACCATAATATTGTTATTGGACCCGGAGCAGGCCATTTAGGTGGTGAAGTTGTTGCTCATAAACTTCCGAAACTAGAAACAGTTAAAAAGAAAGCTTCTAAAAAATCTCTATCTGATGAGGAGATTATCTTTAAAAATATTGAGTTTGAAGGCTTTAGATATAATGAGATCAAATTTCAAGTCGGTACAATTAATCAAGTGAAAACTCAGATGGATTCATTTGATAAGAGACTTGTTATTAATGCACTCTTTAATGAGTTAAATGAAGATATCTTTAATGAAAAATATGACTTTGAAACTTCTTATGAAATAGATGGTTTAAGTTATCCTGAGGGGATTGAAAATATCTTTATTTATGAAACAAGGATTGAAAAATCAACAAGTCGCTCTACTGTTGGAACGGCTCTCGATTTAAGTGGTCATGTCAGAAACTATTTTTCAAAGCTACCTGTCTCTAAATCACTTGGACTAGAAAAAGGTCACTTTTCTAAAAATAGTAAATTAGGACAATGTGCTGTTTGTGAAGGAAAGGGTATTCAAGAAATAGATATGCAATTTCTTGAAGATGTAACATTCGATTGTGATGAGTGTGGTGGAACAGGTTTAAAAAAATTCTACGCAACTATCACTGATGGAAAATATACAATTATTGATGCTTGTAAAACACCCATATCAACTTTGTTTGAGTCAATTCCAACGACGCCGAAAATTAAGAGAACAATTGAATATTTAAAGTTATTAAATCTCGATTACCTAACTCTTGATCGTATCATTCCGTCGCTATCTGGTGGAGAGCGCTTGCGTGTAAAACTTCTTAAGGCCATTGATAAGAAGGTAAAGAATTCTGTTATTGTTCTAACGAATATCTCTTACGGATTATCAATTAATGAACTGAATTCAATCTGTGAATTACTCGAGGGGTTAACAAGGCAGGGGAATACGCTAATTTTACTCGATAACCATGAAATTTTTAGTAATTTCAATACGATAGAGCTTGATTAAAATGCTAAAGTATTAAGAGTATTATCCGATAAGAACAGTATGTTAAAGTTCTTGTTGTGCACTATTTCTTTTCTTTTTTCTGTGAATGTTTCGGCACAAGAGTTATTCCAAATTCCGTTGAGTAAGCAACTCTCAGAATCAAATGCGATTATTATGGGAATTTATCAGGGAAGCTTCCCTAAAAAGTTAAGCAACGGCTCCGTTGTTACGAATGTCTCGTTTAAATTAGAAAAATCTGTAGGTTTAGGAAGTCGACAATTGATGAATAAGAATTCCTTCAGCTTTGTCTACGATGGTGGGACTTGGCAGGGGATTGAGTATCCTAATAAATTACGACCTCGTTTCGTTGAAGGTCGCCGTTATATCGTACTCTTGAGAAAAGGCGAATATGACTTTTATCCTCTAAATGAAAGACTTGGTGTCTATAATGTAATTGGACGAAGTGGTGAAGAAGCAGTCATCTCTCAAGCATTTCCTGATAACCCAAAGTTTGGTTCAAATTCATTCAGTACATTTAATCTGTGGATCAGCAGTATTTATGGCGAAGGATTAAAAGGGATTGGAACTGATAAGGATATTTTTCATAAGAAAAAGGGTGGAAGAAAAATAGCTTCACTCAACGACTCTTCAGAATCAAACGAATATAAAATTCACATCTATTGGTTAGCACTTCTTTTTGGATTACTTGGTGCGGCACAGTTAAGAAAATCAAAAGTCTAATTATCTAAATTTACTATTCATTTTTGACGCGCAATTTAGTAAAATTTAACTAATTATCCCATGGAAGGTAAATATGAATCTATTAAAAGTACTTTTGTTAATCACAGTTTTTTCACTGGGTCACAAGGCCTATTCACAAGATTTATTAAACGAAAGAATTCGCAAAATTCCGGATAAGAAGAGATCAATCTTTTTTAACAAAGGAATCTTTCATTCGACAAATAGTAATACCAATTCTGTCTTGAAATCAATTCGTCATGGAAATGGTAGCTCAAGAGGATTTGAAAGATTGGTATTCGACTTTGAAACAAATGAAGCTCCAAGAGTTTATGGATATAAGTCAGAAAAAGAGAATAAGATCTATGTAGATTTTTTTAAGACAAAACTTAATAAGAAAGTTGGTTCATTTGGAACTTCTAAGCTTGTGAAGAAAGTTGATTTTTATCCTGTAGGAGACGATACACTCTCTGCAGAACTTGTTATCGATGGAAAACATTCAATTGATGTTTTTACATTAAAAAATCCAGGTCGATTAGTAATCGATATTAAAAAGTAGGTGTGATTTATTATGAATGAATACGAAGAGTACAACGTGCAAATTAAAGACTCAGCAGGGGATGAAAAATTTCCTGAAGATGTTGTAATCATACCTATTATGAATAGCCCGATTTTTCCGGGAATGATTGCACCAATTATTTTAACTGAAGACAAGTTTACTGCTGAATTAGATGAGTATCTAATCAAGAGTGGTTACCTTGCACTTAACTTGGTTAAAAATGATCTTAAGAATGAAGAAGGAGAGATTGATCCTACAATTCAAGAAGATCTTGATTCAAGAGAAATAACTTCAAAAGATATCTATAAAGTAGGTGTTCTTTGTAAAGTTGTAAAAAGACTAAAGCTGCCAGATGGGTCAGTTAACGTTTTAGTTCACGGTATTAAGAGATATCGTGCATCTAATATCTATGAACAATCACCATTACTACGTGCAAAGTATGAAGTATTTGATGATATTTTAGAGGAAGATGAAGAACTAGATGCATACACTCGTTCTATCATTAATCAGGTTAAAAAGCTTAGTGAAGTAAACGCATACTTCAACGAAGAGATGAAGCTTGCAATGATTAACTCTTCTTCTCCTGGTGCACTTGCTGACTTAGTTGCCTTTGCATTATCACTTGATATTCCAGAAGCTCAAGACTTTTTAGAAACTCTTGTTGTTAAAAAACGTTTTGGAAAACTACTTGTTTATCTAAAGCGTGAAAAAGATGTTGCAGATATTCAAAAGAAAATCTCAGACGAAGTTAACGATAAAGTAAATAAGTATCAGAGAGAATACTTCTTACGTGAACAGCTTAAGGTAATTAAATCTGAGCTTGGGCTTGAAGAAGATGATAAGGCCCGTGATATTAGCAAGCTTAAAGAGAGAGTTCTTGAAGCAAAGCTTCCTGAAGAAGTTCTTCAGTCTGTAAATGAAGAGTTAGAGAGATTAGAAGTAATTCCAGACTCTTCTCCTGAGTATAACGTAACACGTACATACCTAAATTGGATTGTAGACCTTCCTTGGTCTAAGTCTACTGATGATTATGTAGATATGGATAAGGCGCAAAAGATTCTTGAAAAAGAACACTATGGCCTTGAAAAAGCAAAAGAAAGAATCATGGAGTTCTTAGCTGTTCGTAAGCTTAAGCCACAATTTGATGGAACAATTCTATGTCTTGCAGGTCCTCCAGGTGTTGGTAAGACATCTATGGGGAAATCTATTGCTGAATCTCTAGGACGTAAGTTCTATCGTTTCTCTCTTGGTGGTATGAGAGATGAAGCAGAGATTAAAGGACATAGAAGAACTTATGTTGGAGCGATGCCAGGTCGTTTAATTCAAGCAATGAAACGTGTTGAGGTTAATAACCCAGTAATCATGCTTGATGAGATTGATAAACTTGGACAATCTTTTCAGGGTGATCCAGCTTCAGCATTATTAGAAGTTTTAGATCCAGAACAAAATCATACATTCATCGATCATTATCTAGATGTTCCTTTTGATTTATCAAAAGTACTTTTTATATCTACAGCAAACTACATTGGTGATATTCCAGAACCATTATTAGATCGTATGGAAATCATTGAACTTAGTGGTTATACGATGGAAGAGAAGCTTTCAATTGCCACTAAATGGGTAATTCCAAAGCAAATTAAAAAGCATGGTTTAGAAAAGAAAGACATTAGTCTATCAAAAGCTACTCTTAAGAAGCTTATTGAAGACTACGCTCGTGAGCCTGGTGTTCGTGTTATGGAGCAAATGATTGCCAAAATGTGTCGTCGTGCTGCACTTGAAAAAGTTAAGGCAAAGAGACATAAGGTATTCAATCCTAAACCTACGGAGCTAGAAGATATTCTAGGAACTGCTCGCTACCAAAGTGAAAAGGCCCTAAAGAAGCTTTGTCCTGGTATGACTACTGGTTTAGCTTGGACTGGTTATGGTGGAGATATTCTTTATATCGAAACTCTTTCATTGAATGGTAAAGGGTTTAAGTTAACTGGTCAGCTTGGTGATGTAATGAACGAGTCAGCTAACCTTGCTTATAGTTATGTAAAACAACTTCTTCAAAATGAAATGGATGAGTATTTCAAGATGAAACCAAAGAGAAAGGTTTCTGATGAAAATGAAGAAGATGAGATGGAAGACTTCCTTTCTGAAAGAGAGGTTCACCTTCACCTTCCAGCAGGTGCAACTCCTAAAGATGGTCCTTCAGCAGGTATTACAATGGCATTGGCCCTTTATTCTCTTGCACATAATGTGACAATTAAGAGTAATCTTGCAATGACTGGTGAGTTGTCACTTACAGGTAAGGTACTTCCAGTTGGTGGTATTAAAGAAAAAGTATTAGCAGCTAAGAGAGCTGGTATTACAAATATTATTCTACCAATAGATAATGAGAAGGATTTAAAAGAAGTTCCTGAAAGACATAGAAAGGGAATGAAGTTTTATCCGGTTGCGCATTTTGATGAAGTTCTAAAAATTGCGATTCCAAAATTTAAACCAAAGTTTAAGTAATAAAAAAGGCCCTCATGGAGGGCCTTTCTTATATGAAAAAATTTAAATTCAAATTAGAATTCGACTTAGAATTCGTCTGAGTCGTACTCACTTACTGGAGCATGCTTAACTTTACCAGCTGCAATTTCTCTAAGTGCTGTAACAACATCTTTATTTTTACTTTTAACAAGTTGGTCTGCACCATCTCTTAGTTGCTTAACTCGCTTAGCTGTTAGGTGTACTAACTCATAACGGTTTTCAACTTTTTCTAAACAGTCTTCAATCGTAATTCTTGCCATTTTGTGCACTCCGAAAAATTAAATGTGACTTAAGTTATTTTTATAGGACAAAGCGCTGTTTTTGTCTAGAGATTGGGCCTAAATATTTAAAATATTTAGAAATACAGGAATATGTCTCACGTGATTTAAGTAACTTAGCTTGCAATTGTTGAGCATTTTACTTGCAAATTACATTTTATATGAAGAAGCAATTATTTATATTTATTGAACAACAGGCCGTCTCAAAATCTGTTAAACATTATCAAAGAAAGTTCAGTGGCGTCTGTGCAGGTAATATATTAAGAAAAATTGATTTAATTTTTAAAAATGGTCCATGTGATTTGGCAATTGGTTACTATATTTTTAAGATTGATATTATAAAAATTGAATCAAAAACACTTTTTGGTGAAGTGTTAAGTTATAAATATTTTGGTGAATAATGGATAATTCTACAATAGTCGAACTGGCCTTAGAAGAAAGGAAGTTTCTGCACGAAATGTCTAATAAGCTTGCAATTGCGGATGGAATGGCCGCTAAAGTTTTAAAGCTATTAGAAGAGCAAGGCGGAGATGAAGATATAATAAGAAGACAGAAGAAGGCGACAAAGGCGATTAAAGAGCAGATAGAGCTTCTAAAAGAAAGAAGATTTCTGCTCCATGAGCGTTCTAATTAAGGTTTACGTTAACCTGGTCACCAACCATAAAGGCAGGAATATCTAGAATTGGCTGTCTATCTTTGTCATTAAAGTTCTTAGTAATCGCAATAGAAGTATCTGAGTCGTGATGAATTACTTCGAGCTGGCCAACCTTCATTTTATGACGGTAGCGCTTCTCTCGGTCATATGGATCATTCAAAATAACGACTCGGTATACATCGAGTAACGTTCCATTTTTTATACCTTGTTTTTCTCCAAGGTTCACATAGTAGTTCTTTTGAATTTCTTGTACGTCATTGGTCATAGGTAATTCATGTTCCACAGAATAGATCATGTAGCCATTCGCGATAACTTGCGTTTGAAATAGGATTCCGATGATGACGAGTATGAAATGTGCAAGAGTTTTCATTCATTACTTCCTTTGTTGCAGTAGTACACTTTGCAAGCATACTGATCTACTATTCGGAAAAATGAGGTAAAAAATGATAGGGGCGTTTTTAACGGAAATTGGGGGAAATATATTCCCCCAAAATAATTAGCTTATTAACTACTTTAGTCTTAAGTATTTAACTTTATTAACAACTAGGTCGTTATATCTGAAGTTTTTTAGTCGGTTATGGTAAACAATATAATCACGAGAGTAGTACAGAAGTACCCAAGGAAGGTCCTCTAGAACAATATCCTCTACCTGTGACATAAGTAGATATTTCTCATCGCTATCGTTCATTACTTTAATACTTTCAAATTTTTTATCAAAATCTGAATTAGAGTAATTTGATACGTTTGGTCCAGGAGCTTGGTTCTTCGTTGTTAAAAGTTGTAGAACATTTTCGCTATCTGGATAATCAAGAGTCCAACCATCTAGCCATATTTGTAATTTACCTTCTTTTGATTTCTTCAAGAACGCAGGAAAAGTATTCAATTGGATTTTCATTTTAATCCCAATTTTCTCAAGATCTTGTTTAAGAAGCTCTGCTCGTTGTCTTTGAGTTGTAGAAGATGCTCTCGTATCGTAAACTAGAGTTGGAAGTCCTTTTCCATCTGGATATCCGGCCTTCCTTAGATATTCCTTGGCCTTCTCTACGTTATAAGAATATGGAAGTTTTCTTGATGGATCATATCCAGGAATTCCTGGAGGATAAATTGAGTTAGCCTTTAATCCAATATTATTTGTAAAAGTTTTAATATACTTCTCAACATTTACAGCATGTGCAATAGCAAGCCTTAGATTCTTATTTGTTCCAACGATTGGATCCTTCATATTGAATGAGAACCACCAGTATGTGAAACTTGAAAAAATATCAAGAGTGATATTCTTATCACGAAAGTCTTCTGTAAGTTCACCGCTAGGGGATACAAGTGAGTGATAATTATCTTTTGGAACTCTTAGGAAATCTAATTTCCCAGACATAAATTGTAGCCATCTTGTTTGGGCTTCTTTAATGATATGGAATTCAATTTTATCAATGAATGGAATTCTCTTACCTGCATCAGTAAGTAAGTTCTTACTATGAGCGAAGCGGTCACCTTTTCCTGGATAGAATGATTTATGATACTTATCAAAACGGCTCATAAAGAGTTTTGAACCGCGAAACCACTTATCTAGTTTATATGGGCCTGTACCAATGAGCTCATCAAGAAATGTTTCTTTCTTAATAACTTCTGCCGGCATAGGTGAAGTAAAACTCATTGCCAGAGCGTTTAACATTTGTGGATATGGTGCAATTAATTTGATTTGTAATGTTCTTTTATCAATTGCTTTAAGTCCGTCGACATCAGTAGATAGAAGCTTATCAAAATCACTTCCAACTTCTTTTCTAAACTTATTAAGACCGACAACTCTACCGTCGAAGAGCCACCAACCATTACTTCTATATGGAGTAAAGGCGAGGCGTTTAATTTGGTTGATAAAGTCTTGAGCTTCAACAAAACGTGGCTGACCATTGAAAGCAGGATGGTCATGATACTGCACACCTTCTTTGATTTTAATAGTATATGTAAGTCCATCATCTGAAACTTGTGGCATTTCTTCAGCAAGAAGAGGCACAAGCTTTAATGGTTTTCTTAAATAGTGATATTCGAATAATTGTTCATAACCTTGATAAATAACTGACATAGAAACAGAGTCATAGCCATTTACGGGGTCAATTGTTGAGATCGATTCTGTTAGTGGAAATCGAAGTGTATTCTTATCATCTTTATCAACTCTACAAGATACTAGAGGCAGTAACAGAATAATCAGAATAAAATTAAAAAGGGGAGTTTTGCTCATTACTTTCCTCATCATTTTGGACATTTTTAAGTTCAGTATTAATTTTGTCGTATGAATGTCCTTTTGACAAAAGAAAGCGTATCAACTTTTGCTTAAAATTAAAATCTTCGAGGGCCGAAACGCCTTTAGAACGCAATTTCTTATTAATTAGCTCTCTTAGTTGACCATCTTCAGTATATCGATACTCTTCGTATAATTCATCGATCAGCTCTGTACTAGGTTCGACTCGTTCGGCCCTTAATTTATTGAGAATATTTCTCTTACTTAAGCCTTTATACATAAATGTTTTAATACGTGTACGAATGTATTGTTCTTCTTGAAGATATTTAGATTCTTCTAGAAAATCTAGTAGCTGATCTATGAAAGGAGTGTATTTTTTCTCGTATAATTTTTGAGATAATTTATATCTTGAGTAGTCTCTCTTTGATAGAAGCCAGATGCAGTATTGATAAGCTCTTTTAAACGAGCGAATGTCTTCAGACTTCGTTTCTGAGTCGTCTAGAGGTAGTTTTTCAATGGTTTCTTTGAGAGTCATTAGAAAGGGTGCCCCTTAATATTAATATCTATCATTCGATAGGATAGAAACTTAAGGGGCTATATTTGTTTATTGTACTACTTTTTTAGACTTAGATTTTGCCTTCGTCTTCTTTTCTTCAATTACTGGTTCATCTTCGATAATTTCACCAGTTGTTTGATCAACTACAGTGTTACCTTCGATTAGTCCGTGAAGAGCTAGAATCTTATTTTTGATTTCTAATGCAATCTCTGGATTATCAGCTAAGTATTGTTTTGAGTTCTCACGCCCTTGACCAATTTTTGCATCATTATATGAGAACCATGCACCAGCTTTCCCAACGATATTATTTGCAACAGCAAGATCTAGTAGGTCACCTGTTTGTGAAATACCTTGTCCGTACATAATATCAAATTCTACAACTTTAAATGGAGGAGCTACTTTGTTCTTAACAACTTTAACTTTAGTTCTGTTACCGATTACTTCGTCACCATTTTTAATTGCACCAGTTCTTCTGATATCAAGTCTTACTGAAGAATAGAACTTAAGTGCGTTACCACCTGTTGTTGTCTCTGGGTTTCCAAACATAACACCAATCTTCATACGAAGTTGGTTAATGAAAATTACTGTACAGTTTGAACGATTAATTGATCCAGTAAGTTTTCTTAGTGCCTGTGACATTAGTCTTGCTTGAAGACCCATGTGTGAATCACCCATGTCTCCTTCAAGTTCAGCTCTTGGAGTAAGTGCGGCAACAGAGTCAACGATAAGAAGATCAACAGCACCTGAACGTACAAGCATATCTGTAATTTCAAGGGCCTGCTCACCACTATCTGGTTGTGAAATAAGTGTATTTGGAATATCAACACCTAGTTTTTGAGCATAAACAGTATCAAGTGCGTGCTCAGCATCAATAAATGCTACAGTACCACCTTGCTTTTGCGCTTCTGCTGCAATGTGAAGAGTTAGTGTTGTTTTACCTGATGATTCAGGTCCGTAGATTTCAATGATACGACCTTTTGGAACACCACCTACACCAAGTGCAAGATCTAGTCCTAAACAGCTTGTTGGAATCGCTGGAATTCTTTCTGGACCATTTTCAGTATCCAGTTTCATAATTGCACCTTTTCCGAATTGTTTTTCAATTGTTGAAAGTGCTAGGTCTAATGCTTTTTGCTTGTTCTCGTTAGATGTTGTGGCCATAAGCTCTCCGTGTTTTTTTATAAGTTCTATCAAATTTATCTTCTATCAGCTAATGCAAAAAGCGGTATTTTTAACTTCCCTTTAAGTGCGGGGATTTAATGAACACAACAAAACTGAATTCCAGTTTTTTACTTTTCGCTTATTAATATTTTTAGCGTAAGTTTTGCGTAAGTCAAGAGATAAATTCTAACAATTTAAAAGTAAGGATGTAGCTGATTCCGGCCATAAGACCCGCTGCGATATCGTCAAATGTCGTTCCTAGAGCGTCTTTGCGATCGTCGAAGTATTTAACTGGTCCTATTTTCCAGATATCGAAAAGTCGAAATAGGGCAAAAATAGCTACGTAACTTACGTAACTTTGGTCTTGTAAAAAAAATGACGCAATCCAAATCCCGATTACTTCATCAATTACAATCCAAGAAGGATCGACACAATCATATTCTTTTTCAATAACACCAGTGATAAATACTGCGCCTATTGTAAGTATTAAGAGAAATGGAATGAAGAAGAAGAATGGCGCATTAAGTTTTCCGATAAAATAAAGAAGGATAATTGTAACTAAACTTCCAACAGTTCCAGGAGCCTTAGGAGCTAGTCCTGCTCCAAAAAAAGTAAGAAATAGAATTCTTAAGTCAGTTAGCGACTTTAATGTCAGTTTTTTTGTATTTTTTAGCTGATTTTCTGTCTTCATGGGCTTATGGTAGCATTACTCAACGATAGAACAAAGTAACTTTATGAATCGACCTGATTATTTAAAAAATTATATTTTTGACTGGGATGTAATTGATGTTGTTGTTGGTGGTAAATCAGCACTCGACTCAAACTTCTTTGTAGCTAAATTAGATGACATTACAGAAGTAAATAAATTCTTAAAAGGCTACGGACTTGATACTGAAGATCCAGTCTCAAGGGCGGAGTTATTTGGTAATTTTCAAGAGGCCGTCCAATTTATTAAACGTTACTTTTTAAAAGATGGAACACCGGATGGTCTTGATTTAGAGATACCTAATTCTCTTTATACTGTTACTGATATAAGTGGCCTGTTTTTAATGGCAACTGGTAATTCGGATCACACTGTAGAAGAACAATTGTGGGCAGAAATTGTTTTAAAAGTAATGCACACAATTCTGCACGCGGACAAAGACCTACGTTCTAACTACTTTAATCAAATTCAAACTCAAATATTTGATAAATTTTATCGCTACCTTCACCGCGACCAAGAAAATAATCTTTTCTTAAAGTCTGGAGAGATTTCAATTCCTTTAGTGGACTTTGAAACAAAGTCTAAGAAGTCGCGTGATAGTGTAATTATTAAGCTACTCCACAAGGCCGAAAACGTAGCGGAAGAATTATTTGATAGAGTAGGAGTACGATTAGTTACGAAGAATAAATTAGATATTTTAAAAGTGATTCAATTTTTGATTCGTAATTATATTATTACTCCTCACAATATTAAGCCATCAAGATCTCTAAATACAATCTTTGATATTAGTCATTTTAGAACTAAGTACTCAAGCTTAGTGAAGATGGCCTTAAGAAACAATCTTTCTGAAGAAAGATTTGTGTCAGCAGTCAATAGAGAGATTGATGAATGTAGCTTTGATAATTTAAAGAATGAGAATAATCTCCATTCTTCTACAAAGTATCGTTCTGTTCAATTCACTTGTCGCCAACTTATAAAATATAAGAATCCTTTTTTGGCAGAGTTCTTTAAGTTAAGAAAGTTAGCCAAAGAGGAAGATTCGGCAGTTGCAAAGGAATTACTAGGTTTAGACTTCTCTTCTCTTGCTAGAGATATTAGATTTTTCTATCCTTTTGAAGTTCAAGTTGTTGATGAAACTTCTTATAGAATTAATTCTGAAGGCGAGGCGTCTCACAGTGAATATAAGAAAGCACAACGAATCTATGCAATGAATCGTGTTTTCAAAAAACTTCTAATTCACAAAGGTTTAGTCCAAGAATAGATCGATTCGTTCATTGATGAATTCAGGAAAATCTACTTGTGGAACATGGCTTCCATTCTTGATGATATATAGTTCGGAGTTTTTAAGGCTATCATGTAAGATTTGTTGTAGATAATTTGGAATCACCTTATCTTTATCCCCACCAATAATTAGCGTAGGAATTTTAATTTCTTCAAGTTCTTTAATGATCTTTTGATCTCTCATTTGATCAAGGAGTTGGAAGAAGATATCAGGTGAAAGTTCACCAAGTTTCTTCATATAGTATTCAACAAATTCAATATTTGTTTTCTTTATATTAAATCCGCCATTCCAGACTAATGCACTTGCAAGAGGGTTGCGATAAACATTTTTCCAAATAAATTGAAATTGTGACTTCCATCTATCTTTAAGTTCTTTGATATAAGGCTCAGTCATATCAATTATATTAGAATCAAACATGACATCTTGAGGAGGAAAGATTGTTCCAGAAATTAATACAATTTTTTGTACTTCTTCAGGATATTTATGAGCATAGTCGAGTGTTACATTCACTCCCATTGAGTGGCCAATATGGATACTTGTTTTAATATTTAATGCACGAACTAATGAGTTAATATCATTAATAATATTTTTGAAGGTAATTGATTCAATTCCCTGTGTCGTCTCTGACTTGTAATGTCCTCTGTAGTCATGAAGAAGTATTTTATAGCCAAGCTTTTCGAAGTGATCAATTTGGTAAACAAAGTGTCTTACATTACAAACAAGGCCATAGTTAAAAACAATAACTTGATTATGTTCTTCATCTAAGTTTTCAATATTTGTCCAATATTGAATCTTAGTTGTCTCATCAACTTGGTGATACTTCGCTTTATTTCTCCAAGAGGTCATTGTCATATTTTCCAGTTAAAGTTACGTAATGTTCTTCTAGTGATTGAATAAAGTCGTATTTTGCAGGATCTTCTTCTTTAATACGCTCAAGATATTTATAGTAGTCCTGAAAGTCATTTTCATCACTCTTTTGAAATTCTATTATTTGTATCTGTATACCTTGGCATTCAAGAATATCATTTTTTTCTAATCTTATAATTCCTTCAACTGACTTAGAGTTTACTTTGTAAGCTGAGCTTGTTTCAAAAACTAAGTGATGGCCGATGGACTTTAAAACACCAAGCTCTTTTGATAATGTTTTGTCTTCAATAATTAGATTATTGTGAACCGAGCTTCCAATATAAACTCTTGGTAGTTGAAATTGATATTCTCCAAGAGATAGTAGATCGTTAGTTTTTAATACTTTAAGATGAATCATAGCTTTATTTTATACTCGATCTGAGTTTTTTGCTAAGTTAAATCGTAGTGAAAACTTTTTCATCATGGTTCATAAAATTTATGATGGAATCAAAGTCATTAGGGTATTTTTTGATATCTTCAATCGCTTCATAGAGGATATCTTGGTTGAGTACAATATTGGCCAATCTTTTTTGCGTCACAACTCCGGATTGCTCTTGACCAAATAAGTCTCCCTCTCCACGTATTTTTAAATCTTCTTCCGCAATCTTAAAGCCATCAGTATATTTTTCGATTACTTGTAGTCGTTGCATACTGTCAGGAGTTATTTCTCTATCAGTAACAAGAAAGCAGAAGCCTGGTTTATTTCCTCTTCCAACACGTCCTCTCATTTGATGGAGGCTACTTAGTCCAAATCTTTCAGGGCTTAGAATCGCCATTATAGTGGAGTTGATAATATTGATACCTACTTCAATAACAGAGGTCGCAATTAGAATATCAGTTTTATGTTCTTTGAAGTCTGTTATAGCTGCTTGTTTTTCATCTGGAGACATTCTTCCGTGTAAGTAAGCAATTCTAAATTCAGGAAAGTATTGTTTATATAGCTCGTATGTATGTTCAAGGTTTCTGATATCATCATTTTCTGATTCTTCAATGGCCGGAACAACGATATAAGCTTGCTCTTTCATTTCAAGTCTTGTTTTTACAAAACTCAAATAGTTATTTAAGTTGGCATTTGTAACAATCCTTGTTTTCTGCCCCTTTCTACCTCCTGGCATTGTTTTAATTATCGAGATATCGAGATCGCCATACTTTGTTAAACTTAGAGAGCGTGGAATAGGTGTAGCGGACATAATTAAGCAATGAGGATTTTCACCTTTTTTCATTAGCTTGATTCTCTGCTCAACACCAAATTTATGTTGTTCATCAATAATCGCTAATTCAAGATTTTTAAAATTCACGCTATCTTGAAATAAAGAATGTGTGCCAATGACAATATCGCAATCTCCACTCTCTAGTGATTCGTTAATCTTTTTCTTTTCACTGGCTTTCGTGCTTCCAACTAAAAGTTCCACTTTAAATTCATTTCCAAGAATTTCTTCAATTTCACGAAAGTGTTGTAGTGCTAGTGTTTCTGTTGGGCACATGAGTGCTACTTGTCCACCAGTCTTAAGAATTAAGTATGCTGAGGCGACGGCAACTGTTGTTTTTCCGCAACCAACATCTCCTTGAATTAATCGCATCGCTGGCGTTGTTCCTGAAAAGTCAGATACAATATCATCTAAAGCCTTATCTTGATCAATAGTTAACTGATAGGGGTAGAGCGATTTTGCTTTTTGAATCTGATCTAAACTAATCTTTAGGCTTTTCCTCGATAATTCCGTTCTCTTATTTTTTCGTAATTTGATCTTTAGTTGATCATAGATAAATTCTTCATAAATAATTCGACGTTTTGCTTGATCAAACTTGTCTTGACTCCATTCATTAGATGGAACTCTTCCGTGTAGGTATTTAAAGGCCATACTGCGAGAGAGAAGGCCCTTGTCTTCTAGAATATTACTTGGGATTATTTCTGGAATTTTGTCCCAAAATCCATTTGGTAATTTATCGAAAACCTTTTGAATATGATGAGACTTAACACTTTCAATTGTAGGGTAGGTAATACGTAAACCACTTTCGGAATCTGATTTACCAATTTCAAAAAGCTCTGGATTCACAATTTGTAACGAATCATTAAATACAGAAACGACACCTAAGAATTCAAGATGCTTTAGTTGCTCTAGTTTTTTTTGAATCGATTGATAGGCATTAAACCATTTAAGAGTAATATAGTTATCACTAAGATCATCTTTAACTGTAACAGCAATATTTAAAAGAACCGCTCGTCCTTTTCCTCTTGATTTAAAATTAGGCTTGGCCTGCATGGAAACAATCGTTCCACGTCCTCTAAAAAAGTCACCAATATTTGCATATTGAAAATTTGCAATCTCAGGTAACTTAACGATTCGCCTTGGCATCAGCCAAAGCAAATCATTAATTGTATAAATATTTTTTTTATTAAGCGCTTCTAAAGTTTTGGTAGGCTTTGAGTAGAGATCAGAAATTTGAGTAGATAGGATATCCTTATTTGAACTCAATGTTCTCCACCTCATATTCAATATCACCTTTTGGTGCACGAACAACAACTTCGTCGCCTTCTTCTTTACCAATTAGTGCTTTACCTAGTGGGCTATTGTAAGAGATTAAGCCTTTTTTCATATCTGATTCAGACTCACCAACAATTTTAATCGTTTGTGATTCGTCTGTTTCGATATTTAAAATAGTGACAGTTGCACCAAAAACAATTTTGTCAGATTTAATCGTACTTGGATCAATTACTTCACAATGTGCAAGGATACCTTGAAGTTGAGAGATTCGACCTTCTACAACACCTTGTTTTTCTTTTGCAGCATGGTACTCAGCATTCTCTTTCAAGTCGCCTAGTTCTCTTGCTTCTGCAATCGTTACCTTAAGCTCTTCTCTTTCTACTTTGATCAAGTGGTCAAGCTCAGTTTGAATAATATCGTAACCTTGTTTTGTTATTGGATTTGCCATTAATAATTCCTTTATTTAAATAATGCGTTTGCAGCGGCAAGAAGATCATTCTTGCTATCGTCACCATCTCCAGCTCCCTTAAGGACGAAGTAGTCACAAAAATTAGCTTTTTCTTTTTCTACAATGCGATCAGCACTTGATTCACGGCATTCATTATATGCTGTAATGTCGTAGAACTTGCACATTTTACAACAATGAACACTAGCGTAGCAATATGGACACTCCTCTTTTAATGAGATTTTTTGTCCAGGTTCAAGATCTAGTGCCTTATGACACGCATGGCAAGTGATTTCATTATTGTCCAACATTAGAAGCTCCAGCTTTTCTCTATATAAACTTCGGGCGTATTAATTTGGTCATCAGACTTCAAGTAAATTTTTGGCTCTTGTCTCTTATTGTACTCATCAATACTCTTATAGAGTAACTCTTCATTACTTGTTTGAATTGTTTTCGTTAATAAGTAATTAAGAATTAAAACGACGGTACCAGAAGCAATAAGACTTCTCCTGGTATTTGAACTTGGGTTTGTTAGAAAAGCCGATAGGATAAGGCCTGATCCAACAGTACCCATTATTGCAGGACGCCAAATATCTTCTTGTAGCGATTGATAATCATTTAGATAACTTAGGGCCACTTTATCTTTTTCAAGATGGTAGCGAAGACCTTCACCTTTTAAAGATGAGCTTGGGTCAATAAGAATTTCTTGTTGATTAATTACTGCAATGCGCGAGCAAGTCTCATCATTTGCATGAGTCACTAGAGAAAATAAAAGCGATGTAATTATAATAAATTCTTTCACTCTTTATTTTTACCATTTTTCTGGCAATAGGGCTATGCACCTTTTGATTCTATCGTGATAAAATAATAGATATTTTCTAAAGGATATTATGTGGGCCTAATAACGACTAGTTTTAAAATAACAAAAACAATTAGAAATATTTCTCGTTTAAGGGAAATCGCTACTGTTTTTGCTAAAAATGGCCTAGATGAGTTTGTTTCTCAAAACGTAATTAATATAATTCCTAATTTTGTTTTTCCTAGAAAGAGTGAAGAATCTCAAAAAGTATCTGTCCATGATAATTCATGGGGAGACGTGATGGGTTATCGCTTAAGACTTTGCTTTGAAGAACTTGGTCCTGCATTTGTAAAATTTGGACAACTTTTAAGTACGAGAGAAGATATTTTTGATGAAGACTTCATTAAGCATATGAAAAAGCTAAGAGATGAAGTTAAACCAATCCCTTTTTCTGGAATAAAGAAAAATGTTGAGTCATCACTTGGAAAAAAAATTGAAGATGTTTTTAGAAGTGTTGAAGATCAACCGATTGGAACGGCTTCTATTGGCTTAGTTTACCGAGCAGAGCTTTTAACAGGTGAGAAAGTTGTTTTAAAAGTTAAGAGGCCAGGTATTGATCGCATTATTGAAACAGACCTTTCAATACTTATCTTTTTAGCGACACAAACGGAAAAAGCAGCAGATGATTTTAAGTTCTTAGGCTTTTCTAAAGTTTTAGAGGATTTCTCATTCTCACTTCAAAGTGAATTGAATTTCAATGTAGAAGCACTTAATTGTGAAAAACTTAAGAAAATAATTGCAAAATATGATCACTCTGAAATTTTTCATTTACCTAAAATATATAAAGAGTTTACTTGCCATGATTTATTAGTCATGGAGCTTATTGAGGGAATTCCATTTAGTGATAGTGAAAAAATCAGTGAGCATATAGAAGAGCTTGATTCAAAGTTAGATGAGTGTGTGAAAATTTTTATGCGATGTTTTCTAAATGAAGGTTTTTTCCATGCAGATCTTCATGGTGGGAATTTCTTCTATCTTCCAAATGGAAAGATTGCTCTGATTGATTTTGGACTAGTTGGAAATCTTTCTAAAAATGCTCGTCAAAATTTTATTGCTATTATTTATGCAATTCTAACTCAAAACTTCGAAAACTTAGTTTATGAGTTCTTGGATGTTGCCATCTATGAAACAGTACCGGATGTCGATAAATTAATTATTGATATTAAGAATGCAATTGGTCCGCAAATTGGACTAACAGTTCAACAAACAAATTTCTCTTTAATTATTAGTTCGATCATCACAACCCTAAGAGAACATCATATTTTCTTACCTAGTGAATGGTTTGTTGTCTTTAGAGCTCTAATAACACTCGATGGAGTAGGTCAATCATTAGATCTTGATTTTGATATCTTTAGCCTTTTAGAAGGAGATATCAATGATATTATTAGAGATAGTTTCTCTACTGATAGCTTTATTGAAGATGGAATGTGGATTGCTAAGGATGTCTTAAGTGCGTCTCGAATTGTTCCAAGACATCTTAAATGGTTTCTCAAAGAATTTGCGAAGAATAACTATGCAGTAAAAATTAGACACAAAGGAATTTGGAAACCAATTGCATCTCTTGCCAGTAGCGTGAGATTACTTTCATTTTATGTTCTTGGCGGTGTTTTCTTTTTTGCTGGGAAGTCATTTGTTTCTGAACAAGATCTTTATAAGGGTGCATTACTCGATTACCCAACTCTTACTATAATTTTGTGGGTGCTTTCAATATCAGCAATTGGCTATGGGACTTTGAAGCACAGAAATTAAATACTATCTGCTCCAGTAATATAAATTTGAGGAATCAACTCTTGTAGCTCGATGGCTTGTTCTGGTCCAAAAAGTAGTGGTAAAAGTTCTTCTTTTTTAAATAAAAAAGATTCTTCGTTGATAGTAAGTGTTACCTTATCTAAATCTGGCTTAAAGTCTGAAATAGACACGGCATTTTTAGTGATGGCCTTTAAAAAATTCGAAAATTCACAAGTATTAATAATTTTACCCCAGGCTAGATGAATAAAAAAAGACTCTTCATCAAGTGGAGTAGGGTTTAATAGTTGAAGTCCTTTAAATTTCTCAAGTTCTTGCCTATTATTTGAAAAAGAACACTCGTGAATAATTCCTTTTAAGTCTTGTCCTTTCTCAAAGAATAGATAATCGCCATTATCGTTTGTAAAAGTCTTCATTGAAGATATTTGTTTAATATCGTTCCATTCTTTTAGAGATCTCTGAATTGAGATGGTGTCTTTATAAGATTTATTATATTTTTTTTCTAAATTTTCTTTATCAATTTCTTGAATATTAATCGGCCAGTAACCCCTCTGTCGTATTTTCTCTTCTGTTACTGGAGTATCTCCAATTACAGCAGTTAATCCAAACTGAGTGTAGCCAAGCTTCTTATAGACACTCATATTATCACTCCAAAGAATGACGAGAGAGTAGTTATCTTTATAGATGCTCTTTATGTGATTATAGAGTTCTTTAAAATGACCTTGTCCTTGGAACTCTTCCTTAGTAACAATTCCACCCAGTAATAATGTTTTTAACTCATGCCCTTTATAATGTAGTGTTACTGGTCTAACACCAATATGCGCGACGATATTTTCATTATCATCAAGTAGTAGGTGACAATTGTGATGATTGCTCTCCTTCATTAGTTGATAGAAGTCAGTATTAAAGCTGTTTTCATCTTTATAATGAAAAGCCTTTTCAATTTCTTTATTGAGAGCATTTTTTAAATGAGAATATTGTTCTAGAGTTGTAAATATCATGTCGATTTATTTTACATTTAATTGCAAATAAAATCTTGAATAAAATTATCCAGAATTCAAAAGCCCCATAAACACTGAGGTTAATTCTTAACTAGGCAAAAAGTTTCGTATAAGAAATATACAATTTTTTTCTAAAGAGTTAAGAAATTGGAGCGATAAGGTGGTGTAACAATTGTACAGCTGTATGGATTTCAGCTGACTGACAGGAAGGAATCTTGTCGGTACCCAGTCAAGGAGGATCGAATGGGACTACGAATTAACACGAACGTTGCATCTCTAAACGCACAGAGAAACCTACGTGGAACACGTCTTGGTATGCAACAATCTCTAGAAAAATTATCATCAGGTCAGAGAATTAACAGAGCGGGTGACGATGCCGCAGGTCTAGCAATCTCTGAAAACCTAAAGGCTCAAATTAGAGGTCTTGGACAAGCTGAAAGAAACGCAGAAGACGGTATTTCACTAGTTCAAATCGCTGAAGGTGCTTTAGGGGAAGTTTCAAATATCCTAATTAGACTTAGAGAACTATCAGTACAAGCAGCTTCGGATACTATTGGAGCAACTGAAAGAAAGTTCCTAAACGTAGAATTCGAACAATTAACTTCTGAAGTTGATCGTATCGCTAACTCAACAGAATTCAACAGAGTACCACTACTAAACGGTACAGGTGCAGTATTTGATATCCAAATCGGTACGCGTAATGACCCTATATCAGATCGTTTAACGTTTGATGCATCATCAGCTGACGTAAACGTAGCAGCTCTTGGTCTTAACTTAGCATCAGTTGCTGATAAGATTTCTGCACAGAACTCTCTATCATCAATTGATCAGGCGATTATCTCTGTATCTGGTATTAGAGCGGACTTTGGTGCCCTTCAAAACAGACTTCAGTCAACGGTAAATAATATTGCAACGTCGATTGAAAACTTAAGTGCGGCAAACTCTCGTGTAAGAGACACTGACGTAGCAGCAGAAACTGCAAACTTAACAAAACAAAACATTTTAATGACTGCCGGTACTTCGGTTCTTGCTCAGGCGAACACTAGTACAAACAGTGCACTAAGCTTAATCCAGGCTGCTGCTCAAGGGTAATAATCCCTGACAGCGCCGGATGGCACTAGCATTGTTTAGAAAATTTTAGAGTAAAGAACACGGAGTCAATAATATGCATACTACTGGATAAGTTATGTACGGCAATTAGAGACTGCAACCTTTGATTGCTTGGCAAATATATATAGAGGAATGATTGGTTTATCCGTAGAAGCATTATTTAATTATTAACGAATTTATTGAGCTGGATGCTCAATTATCAAACAGGAGGTTTATATGATGATTAAAGGAGACTAATCATGGGAATCAGAATTAATACAAACGTGGCATCAATCGCAGCACAAAGAGCAATGTCACTTACAAATAAAAGAGTTGGGGACAACTTAAGAAAACTATCTTCAGGTGAACGTATTACAAAGGCTGGAGATGACGCCGCTGGACTGGCAATTAGTGAAAACTTAAAAGCTCAGATCAGAGGTATGAGGCAAGCAAAGAGAAACGCAAACGATGCAATCTCACTTGTCCAGGTAGCAGAAGGTGGATTAAATGAAGTTTCAAATATCATCATTCGTCTTAGAGAGCTTGCAGTACAGACTGCCTCTGACACGATTGGGGATACTGAAAGAGCATTTTCAGACATCGAGTTCCAACAGCTTAAAGAAGAGATTGATAGAATCGCAAAATCTTCTAACTTTAACGGAACACAGCTACTCGATGGAACAGGTGGCAAGCTCGAGTTTCAAGTTGGGATTCACAATGATCCAATGCTTGATCGACTTACTTACGATGCAGCAGGATCAGATGCTACAATCACAGCACTTGGACTTGCCTCAGATAGTGTGTCCACTAAAGAAGGCTCTCAAGCAGTTCTTCAAAAACTTGACGATGCGTTGGTCGCAGTCAACGGTTATCGTGCCAGTATGGGTGCGTTACAGAATCGACTCACATCAACAGTCAATAACTTGGGGATCAGTGATGAGAACTTGAGTGCGGCAAAATCGCGAATTAGAGATGTTGATGTGGCAAAAGAAACTGCCGACATGACTAAAAACAATATCTTAATTCAGGCGGGAGCCTCTGTTCTTGGACAGGCAAACCAAGTGCCAAATGTGGCGTTAAAACTAATCGGATAAACTAATCATATAGGCGACTATGGTCCTGAATAGGACATAGTTGCCTCCTCTTTTTTTTCTCAAAAAACAAATCTTACCTATATAATAGAATCATGACTGAACAAAGAACCAAGACAATTCTAATCTTTGGTATTTCTTCATTTGTGGGCTCATCACTTGCAAGCTTTTTAAAGAAAGACTACAAAATCATTGGTACTTATCATAAGAACCCTGTATCTATTGATGGCATAACAACTGTTCCATGTGATGTTCACAGTAAGCAAGAAGTTCAGTTAATCATGTATACATTTAAACCAGACATTACAATATATGCGGTAGGTTTATCTTCAATTGTGGATTGTGCACTAAGTGAGAGAAGGGCGGATGCTTTAAATACAAGTGGACTCTTTACTGTGGCAGATGTTTGTCAGCGATATAAATCACAAATTATTTATTTATCTTCAAGTTTCGTTTTCTCAGGTGAATCATCTGAAAATTTTGAGTTAGATATTCCTGATCCAACTACTACTTATGGCAAGACTCAGGCGGCTGCGGAATTTTATATTCAAAAATCCTCTCTAAATTACTTAGTTTTTAGAGTTTGTCGATTATATGGAAGAGGCGGTGTACACGTTCGTCGTAATCTCTTTGAGAAAATTCAAGCAAAGCTTCATGCACGAGAAGAGATTGAACTTGATGACTATATTAAAACGGGCTTTCTCGATATTGACTACCTTGGAATGGTTATCAAAATTTGCATCGAAAGAGGTCTTAAGAATCGTTTGTTACAAATTAGTTCAAATGATTTTATGTCGACTTATTCTTTTGGAAAACTGTATTGTCAAAAATTTCAAGAACCACAAAAGTTGATTGCATCGGCCAAATGGCCATATCCAATTATGAGTTCAGCAAAGGTTGGAGATAATAGTTCAGGTGTTCTAAATTTTAATATGAATATCACTAATGCTGAGGGCTATCTGCATTTGCGTCTACCAACTGTAGAAGAGTCTTTAGAATATTCAGCTCAAAAGTTACGGGTAGGCCTTGATGCTAAGGAAGCACATGAGTCTAAGGATACAATTAACTATATCTAAATCTTCTTAGCGCGCAGAAAGCTTGATAAATTCGCTTAAGTAGTGTCTTACAAGTGCATCACAATCAACAACTTCATTTTCAAAACGCCATGTGATTTGATTAAATGGCCCGATGTGTGCGCGGATCTCGTGAAGATGTCCACCGCCATGAACTTGAGATTCATTAGTTCTAGCACTAAAGATGTCTTTCCCATTCGCTAAGAAGCCAATTGAAATAAGATCATCTGATTTTCTTGCAAAAATAAGACGAAGTGAATTGCGATAGATCATAAAGTCATTGATTGTATTAGCAATCTTAAAAATTTTGATCGTATTATTATCACCGCGGTATTCATTGAATTTATGGACATAAATCTCAAAAAGATCTCTGAGCTTATTCATGAAGTTAATTGAAGATTCTTCAAGTTGGAATGCTGGATTTAAGTGGTCGTTAAAACTTACAACACCACTCTCGTCCATATTGATCTCTTCGAGAGCAAGATTTTCGATCCATTTTGTTGATACTTCCGTGTTTCTTTCAAATTTTGTAATATCCATAACTTAAATTCTACTAGATATTGATGATTTGAAAAGAATTTTTTGGATTGCGCAATGGAAAGGGCAGTGTGAATGAGCTAGATGAGCGATGAAAGTTTCCGCCCGTCGTACGACAGGGGGATGTAGTGATAATCACTTTAGGCTTCCCACTGATTCATGGGCCTGCTCACCGTGACCAGTGACCACTTCCTTTCTAAGCTTTGTAGGGCGAAACAACTTTATTTGGTGCCCATCTAGCTCACTCATAAATTATACCCGAAAAACGTAAACGGCAACAATAATAGGCATAATTAAAAGCACTTGACGGTAGTATTTACAGATACTTATGAACAAATACACCTTTTTTTTGAACCAAATGCGCGAAGTGTTAAAATATTATTAAGAAAAGTTAAAGCTTTACTCAGTTATTGCCGAAACTTTCAAGTAGTTATTTAAGTTTCAACCCCGCTGAATGGGGGCGATTGAAAGGAGTATGAAATGAAAACCTTGCTAGCGTTTCTAAAAGACGAAGAAGGTCAAACATCAACAGAGTATATCTTACTTGTTGCTGTTGCAGCGATGCTTGTTATGAAGTTTAAGGAAAAGGCATCAGAGGGTATTACAACTCTTACTGATGGTGTTTTCGGGAACACGGATAACCTACTTCGCGAACTACAAGGAAACTAATTCTTCCGCTCTTTAGTTTGATGCGACTATCAAGCACTCTACTCTAGAGAGCGGAGGAAAAACTTTCTCACCAAAACCTTTTGCATACTTAATGTAGAATATTAAGTATGTCACGTCAGTCTCAAAGCGGTCAGGCTTTAATAGAGTATATTTTTATCTTAGCATTCTTTGCTGGTATTTCCATTGCAATGGCAAGGGGAATAGGGGCTTATACTACAGGCTTTTTTAAAAGTTTTGCATTCCATTTATCGCAGGAGCTTGCAACAGGCTCGTGTCCTAATGGCTGTTGGCATTCACCATATGTAAACCAAGATAGGTAGGTTAGAGTGCCCGTTAGTGTCTATGTTTTTATCTTTATTCAATTACTCTATGTTTCTTATATCGATATTCAATCTCGAAAGATTGCAAACGTATGGTCAATTGGAAACATCTTTTTATTTTTAGTTCTCGTATTGTTCTTCCCGAATAACTACATTATTGGAATTGAAACACTTCTTTACCCTCTAGGGATATTTCTCGCAGGTTTTTTACTTTTTATTTTAAAAATTATGGGCGGTGGTGATTCGAAATATTTAGCTAGTTTATTTCTTTTAATTCCAGTCGCTCATCAAGATCAAGCTTTGATCTCCCTTTCTGTTGTAACAGTGATTGTCGGGCTTTCAGTTTTTATTACGAATATTCTTAAAAATCTTGAGTTTATTATTCAGGCTTTTAAAGAAGGTAATATCGTTCAGATTAAAAAGATTTTTGGGAAGAAATTTGCGTTTGCCCCTGTTATACTTATTTCATGGATATTTCTAGGATGGAAAATAAAAAAGCATATATTCTTTTAAATGAAAGGGGACAATCGACAGTAGAGTATATTTTACTTTTTGTTGTTGTGACATCTTTTGCAATGCTAGTCTTCAAAAGTGAAGGTTTCCAAGGCATGATTGGAGAGGGCATGTTTGGTACATTGGCCCGCTCTATGGAATACTCAGCTCGCTATGGTGATAAAGGTAGTGTCGATTCATATGGAAAAACTTATGGAAATCCAGTTCATCCCCTCTATTATAATAATGATGAAGGAAGGTCTCACTTCTTCTCTCCTGTAGGAATTTATGATGAGCAATTATAAGAAGATAAGAAATCAAAATGGGCAATCGACAATTGAGTTCCTATCAACTTTTACTTTTGTGATCGCTTTCTTTTTTGTTTTTGCAAAGATTGCAATTAATTATACAAATACTTATCTTCTTCAATATGCAAATTTTATGGCATCACGAGCGTATCTCGTTGCAGATAATAAAATTCAAAATGACTCTCTTGCACGTCAAAATGCAACGGAAGTTTTCAACTCATATAATGTTGTTAATTGCGGCACTGATTGTCAGATAAAATTTAATTCAAAAACAACAAACCAGTGGTTCTTAAGTGGAACGTATCTAGATTATAAAACAAAATTCTCTGTCATGAAGGTATTAACAGGTGATATTGACTTAGACTTTCGAATTGAATCGTTTCTAGGAAAAGAGCCTACGATAAGAGAGTGTCTTGCTCAGGTTTGTCGAGCTTTTTCTGAGGTTGCCACTGATCTAGGAAATGGGAATTGTTCAAGTACGAACTCAACGATCTATGATAACGGATGTTAACTTGAGTGCAGATCAAAAAAGAACAATATTTAAAAATGAAGAAGGACAGGCCTTATTTGAGGCGATGATTTTTATTCCAATTCTTCTTTATATGGTTGTAATGCTCATTACAGTAGGCAACTCAATCAATGCATCGATTAATCAGAATAAAGCAACTCGAACATATACATTTTATATTCTTAAAGGAAACTCTGATGGAATTGGTGGAAATGATATCAGAAGCTTAAGTGGGACGTTCACTGAGGTTGGAGGCTTTATGATTGGTTGGAATAAAACACTACAATCTAATAGTACACCGATTTCATCAAGCTTTAAAATTCCAACTCTTCCTTGGGCCGCAGCTGAAGATGAAAATTGCGAAGAAGCAGGTGATCCAGAGGATACAAATTGTATTAAGGTGTTCACTTTGTTTGGAGTCTGTGGTGAGACCTTCACTAAACCAGGTGATGTTTTATTTAGGGCCAATGATGCCACTATCCTTTCACCGGTCACTTCTTGTAGCTATAAGTAGCCAAAAATGCCTCATTGTAACTAAATGCTTGTTTTTTGTTAAAATATTAAGTGATTACTTAACGAAGTAAAACAGGATGTTTTATGAATACTAGAGCTTTTACGCTGGCCCTTATTATTGCAGGTGTTGCCATGTTTATGGTCCACACTTATATCGAAGATCAACAATCTGCTTTGATTAAAAAGTATGGAACAATGAGTTCTGTTCTTGTTGCTAAAGAAGATATTCGCGAGTTCGATCTACTGGATGAAACGAAGGTTTCAATTATTACAGTTCCACAGAAATTCTTAGCTCCTGGAAGTTTTAAAACAGTAAAAGAAATTGAAAATACAATTGCGACAGTTCCAATTCTAAAAGGCGAGCAAATTACGAAACCACGTGTAACATATCCTGGAGAGAGTACAGGTCTTTCAAGAGAAGTTACAGTGGGGATGCGTGCAATTGCTTTCCAAGTTGATGAAAGAAGTTCAGTAGGAAAGCTTATTCGTCCTGGTGATCGTGTCGATGTTCTAGCACCGATTGATTACACAGGTGGAGCGAGAAAAGATCAAGAAAAAATCGTTACAATCCTTCAAGATGTTCGTGTTCTTTCAACAGGGATGAGTGTTTCAAATAATATTCCTCTAATTGGTGTTAAAACAGAGGAAGTTGTAAGAAAAATGAAACTTAACACTTACTCTAATTATACAACGGTAACGTTAGAGCTTAGTCCATTTCAAGCTCAGAAGATTGCGCATCTTTATGTATTCCAACCAAATAAACCAATTCTGACTTTAAGAAATATTAATGATGGTGAGAAGGCAATGATCGAAGGAACTCGACTCTACGATATTCTTTCGGATACTGATAAGAATGAGGCAAGGGCCTTCTTTAACGAAAAATATAAGAAAAAGAATTAATGAGAATATTAACGTACTTAACTCTATTTATATTTGCATTAACGGCCAGCGCTCAGCAGGCCTCTTCTGGTATTGGGGTATCTGAAGAAAAAGTAGAGGTAGTTCTTGGTATTGATAAAGTTTTACCAATTGATTTCACAATAACATCTCGAAGTGTACAAATTGCAAATCAAAGAATTCTTAAAGTACAACCAGTTAATACTGCGGCGGGAACAAGTGAGCTTGTTTTAAAAGGTGAAGCACCTGGTATTACTTCTGTTACTGTTCGAGATCGCTTAGGTGCTATTAAAAAGCGTTATCTTGTAACTGTTACTGCAACAGAGAAGTCAAAGCTTATTGCAGAAATTAAAGAACAATTGGGACCAATTGAAGGTTTAGAAATAAACTTGAAGGGTGGTAAGGTCTTTGTTGAAGGAAAGATTATTGTTCCTGGAGATATTGGGCGAATTGTAAAAGTTTTAGAAGATTACCCAGATGTTAAGAACCTTGTTGAAGTTTCACCACAGACTTATTTAATTATTTCTCGAGAAATGCAAGAAGGTCTAAGAAGAAATAACTTAAAAGATGTAACAGTTAGATTCTTTAATAATTCATATTTATTAGAAGGAATTGTAAACTCAGAAGAAGAAAGTAACCTTGCTGTTAAAATCGCGGCGACATACTTACCTGATAGAATTCAAAGTTTAGCTAGAAGAACAGATTCTGTTCAGCAACTTGATAAGGGTGAGATTATTAGAAACTTTCTGGCTATCAATAGAAAGCCTCAGCCACCTCAAGCCGCAAAACTTATTAAAATAACTGCTCAATTTGTTGAGCTTTCAAAAGATTATAATCGTGTCTTTGGATTTAAATGGAATCCAAGCGTTGGAACAACAGGTGGACAGATCGTTTTTGGACGTACTGAAAATGGTGGAACAGTAACGACTTCATCTGCTGGTAGTTTTGGTGGAACAATCTCACAACTATTTCCTAAACTGAGTTCTGCTAAAGCAGCTGGTTATGCTCGAATTGTTCAATCTGGGATGGTGATCACTAAAGATGGTGAAAAGGCAAAGTTATCTAAGGGTTCTGAGAGGAACGTTGCGGTTGGTACTGGGGAGTTCCAACAAGCAAAAGTTATCGAAGCGGGATTTAACTTAGATGTAACACCTAAGATTCTACAAGAAGAAAAAATTAATCTTGATATTATTCTTGGTGTTTCTTCTTCTCAAGGAACAGATAAACAAACTAATAATCTCGATACGAAAATTATTGTTAAGTCTCGTGAATCAGCGGTTGTTGGTGGTATTTCAATTAATAAAACTGCTACCGAATATGACAAAGACCCACCTGATGGTGTTTCAACAACTGGTAGTGATGGAAGTGAAGAAGGACAAGTTTTTTCTTTGTTCTCATTTGTACGCTCAAAAGATGTTTCAAAATCTAAAGAGCAATTTGTTGTTTTTATCACTCCTGAGATTATTGAGAGTGCCTCAACTGGTACTGAAGATATTAAAAGAAAATTTAGAAAGAGGGGGCCATAGTGGCCGAAGGTCATATTATTACAGTCATTGGTGGTAAAGGCGGCGTAGGGAAATCCCAAGTTGCTACAAACCTAGCTTTTGCTTTCAGTGGTGAAAAGCGATCTAAGACATTACTTCTTGATTTCGATCAAAGAGCTAGTGGTGACTTGAATTTGTTAACTGGAATTAAAACAAATAAGAACTTAAAAGATCTTTTTAATTTTAATGGAAATATTGATCCACGAACTTTTCAGCCATTCGTAAATATGCACCCAAGTGGTGTTCATTATATTGGTTTACCAAATGATCCTGTAGCAACTGAAGGGATGAGTGTTGATGGAGCTGGTAAGGTACTTAAAGCCGTAAAAAGCATGTATCCACTCACTGTTATTGACGTTGGAACGGAAATCACTGATCTCACTGCAAAGGCTTTAGAGCATTCAACGATGATTTTAGTTGTGATAACTCCAGACCTTCTTGCTCTAAATCAGACTAAGCGCCTTGTTTCAGAATTAATAACAATGATGTTTCCTAAAGAAATGATTCATTTTGTTTTTAATCAGGCGCAAAAAGGTCATCCTGTAACTGCTGATGTGGCCGGGAAATCTGTTGGTCGCCCTGTTTTAGCTCAAATTCAAAAAGATGAACAAACTTGTGCAATGGCCATTAATCAGAAGAAACCAGTTATGCTGGCGGCTAAAAATAGTGCTTTTGCTAAAGGTGTCACAGAGTTAGTTCGTACAATCAATGGAAAGGGAATTCTTAGTCAATTGGCTAAGCTTAATAAACCTAATGATGTTGGTACAAAACAAGAGCGTCCAACTGGTGCTGCTGCAAATGGATGGCGAGATCTAAAACTTAGAATTCATAAAGGTCTTGTTGAAGAAATGGATCTATCTAAAGATGATGATAACGATCCGAAAGCGAAAATTATTCTTAAAGAAAAGACTAAGAAAGTCGTTATTGATTTACTTGGTAAAGAAGATACAAAAGGCATTTTAAACAATCGCGATGATATGAATAGCATTGTTAAAGAAATTCTAGATGAAGCCTTAGGACTAGGGCCTCTAGAGGACTTGCTTGCTGATTCGTCAATCTCTGAAATTATGGTTGTTGGACCTAATAAGATTTACTATGAAGAAGATGGAAAGGTTAAGCTTTCAAAAGTAACTTTTTCAAACGATAGACAGGTTCTTAATGTTATTGAAAGAATTGTTGCTCCAATTGGTCGTCGTATTGATGAAAAGACTCCATACGTTGATGCCCGCTTGCATGATGGTTCTAGGGTTCATGCAATTATTCCTCCTTCTGCAATTGACGGATGCTGTATTACAATTCGTAAATTCCCTGAAGAGAGACTTACTTATAAACACCTTGTTCAATTCGGTTCTTTCACTCAGAATATGGCGGACTTCTTACGTATCGCTGTTGAAGGACATAAGAATATAATTGTTTCTGGTGGTACTGGTTCCGGGAAAACAACACTGGTAAATATTTTGGGAAGTTTTATTCAGGCCAATGAACGTATTATTACTTGTGAAGACTCTGCTGAACTTAGTTTTCCTCAAGAGCACGTTGTTCGTTTAGAAACACGCCCTCCTTCACTTGAAGGCGATGGAGAAATTGATATTCGTTGTCTAGTAAAGCAATGTCTAAGAATGCGTCCTGAGCGTATTGTTGTTGGTGAGTGTCGTGGTGGTGAAACACTGGATATGCTCCAAGCTATGGGGACAGGGCACGATGGTTCTCTAACGACAGTTCACTCAAACAATCCAAGAGAGTGTATTGGACGTATTGAAACTCTTGTACAGTATGCAGGAGCTGGTCTTACTCCAAAAGCAATTCGTGAAATGATTGCCAACGCAGTTCATTTGATCATTCAAGCTTCACGTCTGGATGATGGTTCTCGTAAGATTACACATATTACTGAAATTGGTGGTATTCAGGGAGAGGTTGTTACTCTTCAAGATATTTTCCTCTTTCAACAAAAAGATATCGATAAGAACGGGAAAATTATTGGCTCCCATCAGGCGACTGGTTTTATTCCAAAGTTTATCGAAACCCTTGAAAGACAAGGTTACAATATTCCTCGTGGTTTATTTTCAAATGCTCCTGGTGCTAGTGGTGGGGCCACACCTGCTAACGCTGATAAGAAAGCACCACCACCTCCAAATAAGAGACCTCCACAGCAGGGACAACAAAGGCCACGACCGGGTCAGCCTCAAGCTAGACCAAGACCAGGCAATAGTGCACCACCTGTGAAGAAGAAGGCTTAGGATATAGAGGTATAAATGAGTTTTTTTATTGAACAAATAGGACGAAGTGGATTAATTGGACTTATTGGTTTAATCTTCTTTCTATTTTGTTATCGCTATTCAGTTGGTATTTTTGATTTAATTGAAAAACAAACATTTGGTACTCGAACATATATTTTAGAAAAGTTTGAATTACTTTTTATCGACGTCAAGCCAGATCATGTTACGTATGCACTCCTAGCATTGTCATTTGGACTTGGAACTCTAACTCTTATTACTTTTGGTTTATTTGGAAGTTGGGGTGGTGGAGCGTTTCTTGGCCTAATCGTTGGTTTTGTAGGATTTAAGGCGCCTAAACCTGTTGTTGATTACCTCGTTAATCGTCGTATTTTAGCTTATCAAAACCAGATGGTAGATGGTCTAACTCTGCTTTCAAATGGTCTTAGAGCAGGTCTATCAGTACCTCAAGCTCTTGGTATGGTTGTTGATGAGATGCCTCCTCCTATCTCTGAAGAGTTTAATATTATCCTGCAGCAGAACAGAGTTGGGGTAACTTTAGAGGAGTGCTTCGAAAACTTGGCAGAAAGAATTCCTACTCAAGACAATGATATGTTCGTTTCAAGTGTTAATATTTTACGCGAAACCGGTGGTAATCTTGCTGAAGTTTTTGACACTATTGTCACTGTTATTCGTGAACGCATTAGATTGAAGCAAAAAATCGATACCGCCACGGCCCAGGGAAAGTTTCAGGGCTTCACAATTGCGGCCATGCCCTTTGTAATTCTAGCTATTTTCTCTGCAAATGATCCAACTCTGCTACCAAAGATGTTTTCTTCGGCCATTGGGATTGTCTTATTTGTAGTCGCCTGTGTTTTAGACGGTGTTGGAACCTTCTTCATTCTTAAAATAGTGAAAATTAAAGAATAAAGTTATTATATGTTTAAGTTTTAGTTAAAGGCCTCCGATATGCCTATGGAGAGAATGAAGATTCTTTAACTAAATAAGGATACAAGTCATGAGGATCAGTTTAAAACTATTAGTACTATGTTTGTTTTCACTGGCATCGATTGCTGGTGTAAATCTGAAAAACGGAAATTTCTACATTACGTACACGGATATTATCGTACCTGGTGGTGGGAATGACCTAGTTGTTGAAAGAACGTACAACTCTAAATCTCCTGGAAAGGGGTGGTTTGGTTATGGTTGGGGTTCTGATTATGAAACTTTCTTAGTTGTTTCAGCAGATGGTTCTGTAACAGTTCACGAGAATGGTTCAGGTGCTAAGACTCGTTTCACTCCAAGACAGGCTGTAGATCCTAAAGCAGCGGCAGAGAAAATCGTTGATGTGATGAGAAAGAAAACTTCTCTTTCGACGACAGTTGCAAAGACTCTTGTTACGAAGCTTACAAATGATGCTGAACTTAGACAAGCATATGCTAAGAAGTTCAATGTATCTTCAAACCTTGCAGTGGGAACTGAACTATACTCAAATGTTCGCGGGCTGCAAAAAGTCGTAAAGACAGCGAAAGGTTATATTAGAAAGTATAATGATGGAAAAGAGAACCACTTTGATAAAGAAGGTAAGCTTATTCAAGTAAAAGATAAGAACGGATATGTTGTTAATCTTGATTACACGAAAGAAGGTTCACTAAAGTCAATCAAGGACTCAATGGCCAAGCAAATCTTTTTTAAGTGGTATCCAAATGGTCTTGTGAAATCAGTAGAATCTGGTGCTGGTAAAAAGACGACTTATACTTATGACACAAATTATAACTTAGTAGATGCAAAAGATATTTCAGGGAATCATTTCAAGTATGATTACGATGCTAATCATAATATGACTCTTATTACTTATAAAGATGGATCAACTCAAAAGATTGCTTATGAAAAGAAAACTCAATTTGTAAAAGAACTTACAAAGAGAAGTGGTGAAGTAATTAAGTACTCATATGAGAGTAATCCTAAAAACCCTGATTTCCACTACTGGACTTTAGTAGCAAAGAAATCACCAACTAAGAAAGAAGTTGTAAATCGTTATGAGTACGAGATCAAGAAGAAACCAGACGGATCTCACTATACTTACAGAATCCTTACTGTAATTAATGGGCTTAAAACAGAGACGATTTATACAGAGTGTTGTTCTCTTCCAAAGCAGATTAAGAGAGGAAATCACGTAACTAATTTTGAATATAATAAAGATGGACTACTTGTTAAAAAGGCTTCTTCAAGAGGTGACTTTGTAGAGCTTGAGTATCACAAGCAATTTAAGAAGATTACTAAAGTAGTTAACCCACGTGGTTGGACAGAGTTTGACTATGATAAGAAGGGTAACCTTAAGAAAGCTAATAACTCTAAAGGTATGTCTGTTGTTTTACTTTACGATTCTAAAGGTCGTATTTCAAAAATGATGGATTTAAATAAAAAGACTAAGCAGAAAAGAGCTCTTGAGTTTCAATACAATGCTCAAGGTAAGCCAGTTGAGATTACTATGAATAAAGTAGGAAAGATCAACGTTAAATACGATAACTACGGTGAGATTCTAAAAGTAGAATCGAAAGCAGGACATAAGATGGCCTTACAAGTTACTCAGGCCTTCCAATCACTCTTAGCAATTGTTAAGCCTGCTGGTGTAAACCTAAATATGTAATTGGAGGGATATATGAAGAAACTACTAACGCTTTTATTGGTTCTTGGATCATTTAGTATTTTTGCTGCAGAAAGTGCGGCTACTGGTGAAAAAGATGGTGAGTGTCCAAAAGTTAACTTAGATAACAGAGATACATCACCTACAACTGCTATACCATCTTCATCTGAAGTGCCGGCAACACCAGGTGGAACTACATCTGATCAACAATAAGATTATTTTAAATTTATTATCTTATACTAAAGGGCCCGTTATGAAACGGGCCTTTTTTTGTTAAAAATCTAAACACTGTACAAAATATTACACCCTCTATTGCTCTAACTACTTAAAAAGACATCCGAAAAGTTGGCATTTTCCTTGCTTTATAAATAGCAAAGAAACAAAACCATAATGGGGGAAATTATGAAAAAGTTAGCATTAGTATTTTTATTTCTATTAAGTGTAACAAACGTATTTGCATTAGATGAGTCAGGAACTAGCTGTGATGATATGTATGCAAGCTCTGATAGTGTAGCAAGTGTAGAAGCGGAAGCTCCAGCAGCAGCACCAACATCATCAAGTTCATCAACTCAATCGATTGGACAATAAAATTTAACTCAAACAATTATATTCAACTCCTTAAAAAGCCTGGCCACGTAGTCAGGCTTTTTTTTGCCTGAACTCCTCAAATACAGCTATAATACATTTATGGACAATAATATAACGACTGCATATTGTGCTCAGAAAGGGCGTGAAAATTTAAACTACTATGACCGTATCAGTGCCCTTGAAGCTTTAGAAGCTGAAATAAAGGCCCGTGAGAGGGATATTTTAGCTGCACTAAAAGCTGACTTAAGCAAGAGTGCATTTGAGTCTTATCTTTCTGAAATTGATTTTTGTTTACATGAAATTAAGCTCATAAAGAAAAAGTTGAAAAAGTGGATGAAGCCTAAGAAGGTTTTCTCTCCGCTTCCTTTCATGCCTGCTCGAAGTGCTATACATAGTGAACCGTATGGACAAGTTTTAGTCATTGCTCCTTGGAATTACCCATTTCAATTGGCCATGGTTCCTCTAATTGGAGCAATTGCGGCAGGCAATAAAGTTATTGTTAAACCTTCAGAGTTAGCGCCGGCCACTTCTAAAATAATTAATACAATTATAACTAACGCTTTAGATAGTGAGATAGCTGCAGTTATTGAAGGTGGTGTCGCGGAGACCACAGAGCTATTGAGTTTAAAATTTGATTATATCTTCTATACTGGAAATGGTCATGTCGGTCGAATTGTGATGGCGGCAGCGGCCAAGTTTCTAACACCCTTAACTCTCGAATTAGGTGGTAAATCACCAGCGATAGTTGGAACGAAGAATATCGATTTAGCTGCTAAGAGAATTGTATGGGGGAAATTTTTTAATGCCGGTCAAACTTGCGTTGCTCCAGATTATATTCTTATAAAAAAATCAGATGAAGAAGCTTTTCTCAAAGCGACCCAAAAATATTTAAGAAAATTCTATAGTGATGAAATTAAACAAAGTGGTGACTATGGTAGAATTATTAATGAGAGGCATTTTGATAGACTCTCATCTCTGATCAATCAAGACGACATTGTTATTGGTGGAGATGTTGATAAGGGACAATTATATATTTCTCCAACTTATGTAAGGGCCAACAAAGATAGTGCAATTATGAAGGATGAAATATTTGGCCCTATTATGCCTATTATCAACTCTGAAAGTTTAGATGAGTCAATTGAGTTTGTTAAAAGCTATGATAAGCCGCTTGCTTGTTATGCTTTTCTTGATTCTAATAGCGATAAGAAAAAGGTTATTGAAAGCATTAGCAGTGGTGGAATGGTCATTAATGATACGATTGTACACTTATCAAATGAAAAGCTGCCATTTGGTGGCGTAGGTGAGTCAGGAATGGGGGCATATCACGGTGAGTTCTCATTTAAGCTTTTCTCTCATGAAAAAGCCGTTATGAAGAGAAGCTTTTGTTTAGAAAATGATCTACGTTACCCTCCTTATGAAAAGAAGGTTTCATTTGTCCGTAAAATTATGAATCTACTGTCTTAATAATTTACGGTCATTGAAAGCTTTTCAATACTCAAAAACTTATATTAATTATTAGTATAATAGGGTCATGAAAATGGCCCATTTTTATATTCTTTTATTAAGCTCACTTATATTTGCTAATTCTTCTTTAGCACTAACTATTTTAGATCGTGCTGATATCCCTGAGGTTTTTCAAAGAGAATATATCTATACATCTTCGCAGAGGCATTCATTTGTACAGACATATGGAGTTACAACTTGTGTTGCTGTCGTTATGAGTAATGCAGATGGAAAATCGATATTGGCCCATCTTGATAGTGGGACTAAGTTGAATGGCGCGATTTCAGATTTTGTGAAGATCTTGGGTGATGTTAATTCTATTCGTTTATATGGAGGACAGCCTCCTTATCGTTTAGAAGAAAATATTATTTCTGAATTATCAAAACATAGTTTATACCCAGAGCTCATTATACGAAATGAAAATAATGAATCACTAAATCTTATTCTAGACCTTAGGACTGGAGATGTTGTTGAATATGACGAAATGCATTCATCCACAGACTATAGAGTTGCTAACGAAAAAGTTAAAAGATTGAAGTTCTCTTCCCGTATAAGTCGCCATGAAGAATCCATAGGTGGAGGAGATATAATCGAAGTTGATCAGTCTAGTAATCAATTTGACTTTAATATGTTTTTACTTCCGTAATCTTTCTAACATGCTAGACTTTTTCTATGAAAAGTCTCAAAACAATTATTTTAATCTTAAGCTGTTTTTTATCAATTACTACCCTAGCTAAAGTAGCTGCAAAAGAAGTCTTTAAAACAAATGACATTATTTGGGGACTTACCTTTATCAATGAAAATGAAATTCTTTTCACTGAAAGAGGTGGAAAGATCAAGTATCATAACTTTGAAACTAAACAAACAAAAGACTTACTTGCTCCTAGTGTGAAGGCCCGTGGCCAAGGTGGAATGCTAGATATTGTCTATAAAAAAATAGGTGATAAGTCCTATGCATATTTCACATACTCTTCTGAAGTTAAAGGGGTCGTTGTTACAACTTTAGCTCGTGCGCAATACTCTAAGGCTCAACTGAAAAAGTCTGAAGTTCTTTTAGAAACCAAGATTATAAGTGATACAACTCGCCACTTCGGTTCACGTTTATTATTTAAAGGTAACTTTTTATTTATGACTGTAGGAGATCGAGGAGAAAGAAAATATGCTCAAGATCTCTCTTATCATAATGGTAAAATTCTTCGTTTAAATTTTGATGGTAGTGCTGCAAAAGGAAACCCGTTTGAGAATAAAAGTGGTGCCCTAAAAGAAATTTGGAGTTATGGACATCGCAATCCACAGGGCATTGGGATGAACCAGAAAGGAGATGTCTTTAGCTGTGAGTTTGGGCCGCGTGGTGGCGATGAACTCAATCTAGTAAAACCTGGGCTTAATTATGGATGGCCAGTAATCACATATGGAAAAGAATATTGGGGCCCAAGCATTGGTGAAGAGAAGAAGAAGGGAATGGAGCAGCCCCTTGTGCACTGGACACCAAGTATCTCGCCATCTGGTATGGTTGTATATGAAGGAAATAAATATAAGGACTGGCAAGGAGATATCTTTTTAGCGGCCTTGGGAAGTGAGCATCTCAGAAGGCTTAAAATGGATGGTAATAAGGTTATTGCACAAGAAAGCTATCTTGAGGAGCTTGAAGAAAGGATGCGCCAGATAGCTATTTCACCGGCCGGAGAGCTCTATTTAACGACTGATTCGGGTAAGATACTAAAGGTTGTAAGGTAAGTGTTAAAAATCTAGACAGCAACGAAAAATCGTATACATCTTAAACATTTACTAGTGTTTAAGTTGTTGAAAACACAAGTCCTTTTGTTGGCATACATCATGCATTGAATATAGTGACTACAAAAGGAGAAGTATTATGAAAAAGTTATTTTTATTATCTGTACTAACACTACTATCAGCTCAGGTGTTTGCCGGAGTAAAAGAAGCATCGACTAATACATCTGATGATTCTATTTGTGAAACGAGGGGACTAAACCTCAAACAAAAAATGCAAGAAATTGATGAGTTAATTGCGAGTTCTGGTGGGACAGTTGAAAGAGAGACTGAGTCAAAGTCGATCAATCAATAATCTATTCACTTTCTCGTAATACTTTTAAAAGGGCCTCACGTTCTTCAACAGTGTACTCACCATGTTGATAGTCATCGAGAGCGTCGAGGTCCTGAGCTTTCTTTGCGACAGGCTTCGCAAACCCAGAAGATTCTCGTTTAACATAATCCACTTTTTTTGCAGTATTATTGAATAGCTTTACAGTTATTTCTTTACCTTCACTAAGGCTAGTACTTAGGTAAAAAGCTATCGTTGAGTAAACTTTTTGAGTATAAGGCTTCAAAGGTTTATTTACACTATCAAATACTGTTGAACTTTTAGAAACTGGAAAAGCTAAAATAAGAAAACTAATTGTGAAATAAATTAAAAACCTAAACATTAAATTAACTCGCTTTTTCTGATGCTATATCGTGAGTCAACTTGTCAACTGCTCTAAGTAGATCTTCACGCTTAAATGGCTTTACTAAGAAGTCTTGCGCTCCAGATGAAATCGCTTCAATACAAACAGATTCAATATCAAGTGAAGACATCATCATAATTTTTGCATTAGGGAAGTTATTTGCTACTGATTCAGCTAGTTCTAGGCCACTAATTTCAGGCATAATAACATCAATGATAAATAGAGTTGGCGAAACGTCAAAAGATAGTTTTAGCGCTTCCTGTGCATTTCCAACACAGCCAACGACCTCATATCCTTCTTGCTCTAAAATATCTTTAACAGAAGTTCTAGAGATCTCAGAGTCATCAACAATCATTACTTTCATTTCTTCTTTTCCCATATACATTCCATTTTAAGTTAATGTTGGATAAAAAAAAAGAGGGCCTTGTTGGCCCTCATTATTTAAGCGGCAACGCCTGCTTTTCTTTTTTCTTGATGTTTTTCGTCCACTTTTTTCATTTGAACTTCTTTCTTGTAACCTGCCCAATCTACTAGAGCGATATCAAGAACTTCATCAATTGTTTTAACAGGAACAAAATTAATCTGTTCTCTTAGGTTTTCAGGGATATCAACAAGATCTTTCTTGTTGCCCCATGGGATAACAACTGTTGAGATACCCATTCTAAGAGCAGCTAATGCTTTTTCTTTTAGTCCACCAATTGGAAGAACTTTACCTGTTAAAGTAATCTCACCAGTCATTGCAACATCACGACTTACTGGAACGCCTGTACAATTTGATACTAGGGCAGTTGCTAGCGTGATACCTGCAGAAGGTCCATCTTTTGGAGTGGCACCAGCTGGTAAGTGTACGTGAAACTCGTGGTTTTCAAAAATATCTTCATCGATTCCCATGTAAAGTGCACGTGATCTGATGTAGTTAATTGCTGTTTTTGCAGACTCTTTCATTACGTCACCAAGTTGACCTGTAAGAGTTAGTCCTTGTCCTTTCATCTTTGTAGTTTCGATGTATAGAACTTCACCACCATGAGATGTCCAAGCTAGACCTGTTGATACTCCAACTTCATCTTCATCTTTGTGATCTTCTTTTACAAAGATTGGTGGCCCTAGGTACTTAACAACAGTATCTTTAACGATATGTGTTTTACCCATGTCACCTTTAGCAATCTTCATTGCTACTTTACGACATAGAGTACCGATTCTTCTTTCTAGATTACGAAGACCCGCTTCTGAAGTGTAGTGCTCGATAACACTCTCAACACCTTCGTCAGTGAATACTACGTGCTCATCGTTGATACCATTTTCATCCATTTGCTTAGGAATGATATATCTTTTTGAGATTTCAACTTTCTCTTCTCTTGTGTAACCAGATAGGTTGATTACTTCCATACGGTCTCTTAGAGGACCTGGAATGTTTTCAAGCATATTTGAAGTTGCAATAAACATACAGTTTGAAAGATCAAATGGTACATTAAGGTAGTGATCTCTAAACTCAACATTTTGTTCTGGATCAAGTACTTCAAGTAGTGCTGCTGATGGATCACCTTTGTAGTCACCAGATAGCTTGTCGATTTCGTCAAGTAGAACAACTGGGTTGTTTGTTTTTGCTTGCTTCATCGCTTGGATAAAACGACCTGGCATTGCTCCAACATATGTTCTTCTATGACCTCTAATCTCTGCTTCATCTTTAACACCACCAAGAGAAATTCTTACAAACTCTCTTCCCGTAGCACGAGCAATTGACTTCCCAAGTGAAGTTTTACCAACACCAGGAGGACCTTGGAAACATAGGATTGGTCCTTTCATATCATCACCCTTAAGTTGTCTAACTGCTAGGTGCTCAAGAATTCTTTCTTTGATTTGAGTAAGTTCAAAGTGATCTTCATCAAGAATCTCAAGAGCTGAGTCAAGATCAATATGCTCTTCAGATTTTTTACTCCATGGAAGGTCACACATCCACTCAATATAATTTCTCATGATGCTTGCTTCAGATGAATCTGGGTGCATCTTCTCTAGACGTGCAAGTTGCTTTGTCGTTTCTTTAAGAACTTCTTCTGGCATACCTGCTTCTTCAACTCTTTTCTTGAATTCTGCGAATTCATCTTGCTCTGAAGAACCATCACCAAGTTCTGATTTAATTGCCTTGATCTGTTCCTTAAGGAATACATCTCTTTGATTTGCACTTTCAGTTGAAGAGTTTGTCTTCATCTTCTGTTGCATCATTAGGATTTCTAATTCACGATTTAGAATATCATTGATTGCGTGTAGGCGATCAACTGGATCTAATGTTTCAAGAATTGTTTGTGCTTCAGAAACGTGTAGATTTAAGTTTGATGCAATTAAATCCGCTAGTCTTGAGGCATCTGTAATATCTTCTAGAACCATTAAGATATCTGGAGAAAGAACTTTTCCGAGTTGAATAACTTTTTCAAGTTGTTCTTTAATAGTTCTCATAAGTGCAGTCGTTGCAATATTAGAGCTATCAGTCGTAATATCTTCAACCTTTTCAACTTTAGTAATATAGAAAGGTGATTGTTGTTCAAATGAAGTAATTCTAGCTTTTGATAAACCTTGAACTAGAATTTTGATTCTTCCATCAGGAAGTTTTCTCATTCTCATGATCATGGCAACAGTACCAAGTTCATAAATCTCTTCTGGTGCAGGATGTTCCGCAACAATATCTTTCTGACTCGAAAGTAGAATCAGACGATCTGAATGATTAATAGCGTGGTCAATAGCTTTGATTGATGCTTCTCTACCAACAAATAGAGGTAAAATCATAAATGGATAAATAACTAAGTCTCGGATTGGTAAGAGGGCCAATTCTTCCTTAAACTCAATGTTCTCACCCTCGTAATTTGTAACCATAAATCTTTCCTCCAACAGGTCGGCGCAATATAGGCAATTTGTTCTTAATTAACATCGGGCAATAAAAAAAACTCTTTAATAAAAAGAGCGAAAATGCGTGATTTTTTTGAGTTTTTTAACTGATTTTTTTGCTATGATTTAGTTAATGTGTTGTAATCGCATAGAGTGAAAAGAGACCGATATAGTCGGTTATTAGGAGTTTTTATATGTCACAGAAGACAACGAAGAAAGTTGCGGTAGTTGTATTAGCTGCAGGTAAGGGAACAAGACTTAAAATGGATATTCCAAAACCTCTTGCACCTTTACACCAAAATACTTTAGTCGATTATGTCATCGAAACATTTAAAGATTTTGGAGATATCACTTTAGTTACTGGTCATCAACGTGAACTTGTTGAAGAACATGTTAATGAACGCTTTACAGGTATAAATTACGTTTATCAAAAAGAGCAATTAGGGACAGGGCATGCCGTTCAGACTTATTTGAACGATTTTGAAAACTCTCGTGGCTATGATTATACAATTGTGACATGTGCAGATACACCATTAATTACAAAAGAAACAATTAACGCTCTTATTGAAGAGATTGAGAAAGGCTCAAATGCAGTTTGTGCAACTTTTTCAGCAAGTAATCCTACAGGTTACGGAAGAATTATTCGTAAGGGGACAGGCTTTCAGATTGTTGAAGAAAAAGATGCAACTGAAGAGCAAAGACTTGTGACAGAAGTTAACTCGGGTCTTTATATTTTTAAAACACTTTATTTAATGGATCATGTATTCAATCTTTCTGATAATAATAAGTCAGGTGAGTTTTACCTTACAGATACCTTTAACCCCGAAGCCAATGTAACTCCACTTCTTTTTGAAGATGCTCGTGAGTTTTTAGGTGTAAATAACCTTATTCAACTTTCAGATGCAGATATTTATCTAAGGCGCTCAATTGCTCGTTTCCTGATGTTAGAAGCGGGAGTGCGCTTTTCAGATCCTTCGCATACTTATTGTTATTCTAAAAATATTGGACAAGGAACACACCTTTATCAAAATGCATTCATCGATGACAAAACAGTGATTGGAAAAAATGTAGTGATTGAGCAAGGTGTAACAATTAAGAATTCAATTATTGAAGATGGAGCCATTATTAAGGCCAATTCATATATTACAGATTCAAAAGTGTCTAAAGGTGCTTCAATTGGACCGATGGCGCAGCTTCGTCCAGGAAGTGATATTGGTGAAGGTGCAAAAATTGGAAACTTTGTCGAAATAAAAAAATCTAAGATTGGTAAAAAGTCAGCTGTTTCACACTTAAGCTATGCAGGAGATGCTGAAATTGGCGACAATGTAAATATTGGTTGTGGCTTCATTACTTGTAATTACGACGGGGCCAATAAGCACAAAACAATTATTGGTGATGGATCTTTTATTGGATCAGATTCACAAATGATTGCACCTATTGAGATTGGTAAAGAATGCTATGTAGCATCAGGTTCAACAATTAGCAAAAGTATGCCAGATGGATCATTTGCAATTGCCAGAGGGCGTCAAGAGACGAAAGAAGGCATGGCAAGGCGTTTCATTAGGAAAAAAAGCGACAAATAAGCCTGCAAAAATTTTATTTTCGCCCGCATAATGGTATCTTTCTTTAATTAGTATTTTTTAAACATATAAGGAAGTGACTATGTGCGGAATTGTTGGGCATCTTGGGCCATCAAATTCAGTTGACGTTGTTCTAGAAGGACTTAGAAGATTAGAGTACCGTGGGTACGATTCAGCTGGAGTTAGTTTCATCAGCAAAAATGATGAGCTTCTCGTTTATAAAAAAGAAGGAAAAATTGGAAACCTTGAAGCTGAGCTTGAAGGTAAAGATATTCATGCAAGATCTTGTATTGGGCACACTCGTTGGGCCACTCACGGTGGTGTAACAGATTACAATGCGCACCCACACGTTTCGACTAAAGATGGAATTGCAATGGTTCACAATGGAATCATTGAAAATGCCAATGAAATTAGAAATGAGTTAAAAGGGCATGGAATTTACTTTGAATCAGAAACTGACTCGGAAACATTTCTTGGGCTTTTAATTTTTCATAAGCGCCAAGGTACTCCAATCAAAGAAGCCGTAATTAAATCATTTGAAAGAATTGAAGGTTTCTCTGCATTTGTAGTATTAAATCGTGAAACAGATGAAATCTTTGCCATTAAAAAAGGTGCTCCATTAGTATGTGGAAGTAATGAAGTAAATTCTGAAGTATTTGTTTCAAGTGATCCATACGCACTTGCTGGTATGGCCACTAGAATTTTCTTTCCTGAAGATAATGTTCTCTGTCACCTGAGTGTGAAAAATAATCAGCTTCTAAATTTCTATGAGCTAGATGGATCTAAGACTCATCGTTATATGTCTAAAGAGCAAACGATCGATCACGATCCTGCTTCAAAGGGTGATTTTGAGCACTATATGCTTAAAGAAATTCACGAGCAGCCAGAGCTAATCCGTTCTCTAACTCAATACTACTTCCAAGGTGAAGGTAAAGAGAGTTTAGAAGCGGCAACAAAGCTTCCAATGGATGCAATTAGTATTACAGCTTGTGGTACTGCTTACTATGCTGGTCTTGTAATTAAAGATTACTTCGAATCAAATAATCGCATTAGATGTTTTACAGAAGTTGCAAGTGAGTTCCGCTACCGCAATCCAATTCTTAGTCAAAATGAACTAGCAATGTTCATCTCTCAGTCTGGTGAAACAGCAGATACTTTAGCTGCGCAAACGATGTGTAAAGAGAAAGGAATGAAATCACTTTCAATTGTAAACACTGAAGGATCTACTCTTTATCGTGACTGTGATGTGAATCTTATGATTCGCGCAGGTGTTGAGATTGGTGTTGCTTCAACAAAGGCATTTACTCAACAAGTATTAACTGGAAAGACTCTTTCAGAAGTTATTTCTAATGGTGGTATGTCTGATGATTTAAGAAACTCTCTTTCTTCACGCTATAGTCTTCTTGCTGAAAGAGTTGAGCAACTTTTAGATAATACAAAACCAATTAAAGATGTTGCTGATGCAATTTATAAGTATAAAGGTTTCTTCTATACTGGTCGTGGAGCATATTTTCCAATTGCCCTAGAAGGAGCACTAAAGCTTAAAGAAATCGCTTACGTTCACGCCGAAGGTTATGCTTCAGGTGAGTTAAAGCATGGTCCAATTGCTCTTATTGATGAAGAGAAAGTTAACGTTGCCCTAGTCGGTGAAGATTTATTTGAAAAAACAGTTTCGAATATTCAAGAAATTAAGGCACGTAAAGGTCTTATTGTTTCAATTGGTCCAAAAGGTAAGGAAGATTTAAGAGAGATCTCTGATCACTATATTGAATTAGACTTTGACGGGCTTGGAGACTTGGCACCACTTTACGTAAACGTAGTAAACCAACTTCTTGCTTATTATATTGCGAAGAATTTAGGGACAGATATTGATAAGCCAAGAAACCTGGCAAAGTCAGTTACTGTTGAATAAAAAGAAAAGAGTAAATAGGAATTTTAATGAAGTTAGACCACCTCAATATTCAACAACGTCAAGCCGTTAAAGAGATTGATGGACCAATGATGATCCTTGCTGGTGCAGGATCTGGAAAAACGAGAACTCTTGTTACAAAGATTGCGTATCTTTTAGAAGAGAAGAATATTTCTCCATTTCAACTATTGGCACTTACTTTCTCAAATAAAGCCGCTAAAGAAATGCGAGATCGTGTCGGACGTGATGTAAGTTGTGATGTTGGTGCTCTTCAAGTTACTACTTTCCACTCTTTTTGTGCAAAGATGCTAAGGTCTGAGGCAAATTACTTAGGCCTTAGTAGAAATTTTACGATTTATGATACTAGTGAGCAAAAAAGTGTTGTTAAAGCGATCTTAAATCGACGTGGAATTTCACAAAAAGAAACTTCTCCATTTGAAGTTTTATATTTTATTGAAGACCTAAAAAATCACGGTCATTATCCTGATCGTGATATTTCAGATAAAGATTATGAAGTAGAAAGTGATGATATCTTCTACGATATGTATCTCGAGTACGAAAAAGAGCTGCACAAAGCTAACGCCACTGACTTCGGTGGCCTTATTTCTGGTGTTATTCAATTATTTGAAAAATTTCCAGAAGTACTCGAAAGATATCAAGAGCGTTTTCGTTATATTCTTGTCGACGAGTATCAGGATACGAACCGTGCCCAATTCGACCTAGTCACAAAACTAGCAAAGAAAAGAAGAAATATTTGTGTTGTTGGGGATGAGGATCAATCGATCTATTCTTGGCGTGGAGCGGATATTCGAAATATCTTAGACTTTGAAGAAGTTTATAGTGATGCTCAAATTTTAAAGTTGGAACAAAATTACCGTTCTTCTAAAAATATTATTGAAGCAGCAGGAGCTGTAATTGCACGAAATACTCAGCGTAAAGGCAAGAGTATGTGGACTGATAATCCAGAAGGTGAATCAATTGAGATCGTTGAGTGCTCTAGTGATAGAGAAGAATCTGACTTTGTCGCAGAACAATTAATCCATCATCATAGTGAAGATGGTGTCAATTACGATGAAATGGCCGTCTTCTATCGTACGAATTCTCAGTCGAGACAAATTGAAGATGCACTTAGAAAATCAAATATCCCATATCGAGTTGTTGGTGGGATTAAGTTTTACGAAAGAAAAGAAATTAAAGATCTAATTGCTTATATTAGACTTCTTGTTAATGACAAGGACTCGCTAGCATTAAGTCGAATAATCAATGTACCAACTCGTGGAATTGGTGCCACAACTTTAAGAAAGATTGAAGAGGAGGCGATTAAGTCAGATAGTTCTCTTTGGGAAGTTGTGAATAGAGTTGTGGATAACCCAGAAGATTTTAAACATATAAGGCTTTCGTCTCGAGTTAAGTCTTCACTGTCTCAATTTGTACATCTCATTACTGAAGCTAAAGTAGCTCATGATGAGGGGGAAGCATTAGAGACCGTTTATGAAAAGCTCCTTTATGAATCTGGTTATTGGGAAATGCTTCGAGCTGCAAAGGACTATGAGTCTCAAGCTCGAATGGAAAACCTTGAAGAGCTTGGAAGTGCATTTACACAATTTGAAGATCAGAACCCCAACGGACGTTTCGGAGCATTTCTAGAAACGATAACTCTTGATAACTCAGCAATTGGACAAGAAGAAGAGAATCAAGGCGAAGTTTCTTTAATGACGATTCACGGAGCAAAAGGGCTTGAGTTTGAATATGTCTTTGTGACAGGAGTTGAAGAGACTGTTTTTCCAAGTTATCAATCGATTGAAAATGGAGAAACAGCAATAGAGGAGGAGCGTCGACTTTTCTACGTTGCGATGACAAGAGCGATGAAGAGACTTTATATTACATTTGCCCAAGGTCGAATGTTATTTGGTCAGCTACGCTTTAATGGCTTTAGTCGATTTATCCAAGAAATACCGAATAAATTTTATATATGGAAAAAGCTAGGTGGTGGACGCCAACAATCAATGGATGATGATTGGGACGATCTATGCGATCCAGTTTACGATGATGAACCAGTTTACCGAGTTGAAAAATCGCCAAGTATAAGTGCAAAAAAAGTAACTTATCCTAAGGGTTCAAGGATTGTTCACTCTCTTTATGGAGAAGGAACGGTTTTAGAATGTATCGGACCTTCAGGAGATGAAAAGGTAACGATTAAATTTAATGACGGTGCACAAAAGAAATTTATGGCAAAGTTTGCGCCACTGACTTTAATCTAAAATACCATTGGAGGGTATGTGAAAACTAAGTCACCATTAAAAATAATTTTTTTATTTTTAGCGTTTCTAATTGTTTTTTCTGCAATTATTTTAATTGTTGCTAAACGAAACTTAAAACCAGATGCAATTAGACAAGCCTTTACAACACAGCTGCAAAAAACATTACCTAATGCGGAAGTTTTAACGCAGTCTCTAGACTATTCCCTAGGCCTTAACTCTAAAGTGAATATTAGAGGAGTTGATATTCTCTATCCTCATGGTGGAAGAAAACTACCTCTATGCTCATTTGAAAATCTTCAAATAGAGATTCCATTTTGGACGATGTTAATGGGTTACGGAACAATTTCTGTTAATATTGATAATCCTAAAGTTAGCTATATAGAATTTAAGAAGGGATCAAATTGGGAAAACTCTTTTGCCTCAAAAGCAGTTGTAAGCTTTGAGCAGGAAGATAAAAAATCAATCAAGAAAAAAGAAGAAAGTGAAAATAATGGCCCTGGTCTGGCCGTCTTAAGTTTTTTCTCTGACGCCTCACTAAACTTTAACGTAACAAATATTAATGCAAATTATGCATTAAGAGATAGTGGTTTTGGTGAAGTAAAAATTGAAAAACTTGCTTTAAGAGATATTGGTTTTAATACAACTTCTGTTTTTGAACTTAAGTCTCACTTCATTCTTTCTAAAGGAAAAACAAATGAAACATCATTTGACCTTCTCATTATTGGAGAGACGGTACTAGATAGATGGTTAGAAGAGAAAAAACTGAACTTTAATGCCGAAGTTGATATTAATAATATAAAGTCGAATTTAATTGTTAAGCCATTAAAAAAATTCTCTGTAAAAATGGACGGTGATGTTGAAAAGAAATTGATGTCTTCAAAGGTTGTGGTTGCTCTGGAAGAACATCAGTTCATGAAATCGAAATTAGACTACGACTTAGAAAAGGGAATATTAAAGTTACATAATATAAATTTAGAAAGTAATCTTGAAAATATTGTTTCTTATTTTGTAAACGTTGCAGATTATGGCGTTAAAATTAAAGATGGAAATCTGAGAGTTGAGGGAAGTATCACTTCGAAAAATGAGAAGCTATTCCCAAGTCTTACAACAACAGTTGATAGTAATCTCGTTGCACTTGGAATTCCTGTAAATGTTAATGTGAAAAATAATCTCAATAGCAAGCAAATCAGATCTGCAATTGAATTGAAGTTATTGGAAGGTATTGTAAAAGTAGGTCAGTCTACACCTTTTGTTTTAGGAGTTGACCGTTTCGATTATTTAAAAACTTCTACAGTGAATTTACATTTACAAGATATTCAAATTCCGACAGAAATTAAAGAAAAGATGCCGGAACATAAAACGGTTCGAGATGTCGAAGTAAAAGATGAGAATACTGATATTGATATTTCTAGTACAAGTGGTGAGGTATTTTCAAACTATCCTGTAAAATCAAAGATTAAATTCTCGAATGTTATTTTAGGTGAATCACCGATTAATGGTCAGTTAGGTATAAGTGTAAATAGAAAGAAATTAAGTATTTCTACAAATAGGCTTAAACTTGGAACTGCTCCTTTGAATCTGAACCTTGAGTCTGAGATTCATAAAAAGGGAAAAACGACTGAGCTAAAAGCTTCATTCACTGACGTTGATATTGTAAGCGCTGCTCTTTTTATTCCAAAAGGTATTGTTAAATCGGTTGAAGGTAAAGCGTCGGGTAATTTAGATGGTAAAATGATTGGTAAAGAGTATGACTTCAATGTCGCTTTAAATATCAAAGAAGCTAAGCTGCATAAAATAAACTTAGGTAAGGTCGTTGGAAACTTATTTCAGAAGCTTGATAAGTTAGCGAGTAAAGATATTACAATTAACGGTGACATTAATGAGGTATCTTTCAATGGACGCCTAGACGATCGCTATCATCAATTTAAAAGTTATAAGGTTATTTTAGATGAAGGAAAATATGCTTTAGAAGGCAATGGGAAAATTGATTTCAAGGCTCCAGGTGAATTACTTGGAGCGGTTGTTGTTAATGAAGAAGAATTAAAGCATGATCTGAATAGAGACTATGGAACAGCTAAAATTCCTTTCCGATTAGAAGGTATTGGGTATGCGCTAAATACTGACTATAAATATACTCTCGAAGAGTTAGCAAAGAGTGCCGCAAAAAATTTATTAAAGAAAGAATCAGATAAAGTCCTTCAAAAAAATAAAGGCAAAATTAAAAAATTATTTAAGGGTATTTTTAAAAATGACTAAAAACTTAATTGCTTCGGTCGATATCGGATCGAACTCTACACTTTTGCTCGTTATTGATCGCGATACAAAGGAAATTGTTCAAGAGTTTTCTACAATTACAGGACTTGGACGAGGTTTAGATAAAGAAGGTGTTTTTCAAGAAAAATCAATGGAAGATACTTTTAAAGCTTTAAAAGAGTATAAAGAGGAATGTCTAAGATTAGGTTGCAAAAATATTATTATTACTGCAACAGAAGCTTCTCGTGTTGCTAAGAATGCACCTGAATTTTTCTCTAGAATTAAGTCTGAACTTGATTTGGATATTGAAATTATATCTGGAGAAGGAGAGGCTTTCTATACTGCTTTTGGTATTAATGAAATGATGAAGAAGAAATCCAAAAAACAACTTATTTTAGATGTTGGTGGAGCTTCTAGTGAATTAATTTTAATAAAGACAAAGCCGTTTGAAATAATTGAAACGGTTTCTTTACCAATTGGTTCAGTTCGAGTTGATGACTGGATTAGAGATGGCCAACTAAGAAATAAAATAGATGAAATTTTTGAAAGCTTTAACCTAGAATCTTATCTTGGACAGGATGTTATTGGTGTTGCTGGAACTCTTACTAGTTTAGCATTAATGTTTTCTGGTGAAGCTTCTTATAATGCGGAAGCTATTAATGAATATTCAATTTCATTAGCTGATTTTAATGAAAGTACTGATCGAATACAATTAGTAGATTCGAAAGCTCTTGGAAAACAATTTGCTTTTCTTGGAAAAAGATCAAAAACAATACAGTCTGGAGCGATTTGTGCACAGACTATTCTAAATAAGATTGAAGCGAAGAATATCCATTTTTCAACTTATGGACTTCGTTATGGTACGGCACTTAGAGGAGAGATCGATGACGTTTACCGCGTATGAAACGAGTAAGGTTGAGATTGAAAGCCTACTTTTTAAAGAAAGTGCAAGTGCTGAATTTGTCTTCCTTGTGAAGTCAGGAACGCTTTTAACTGTAAAAGAACAAAGTGGAAGACTTGTACCAACTGGTACTCATAAGAAAGGTGATTTCTTAGGTGTTTCGGGGGGAATCAATCGTAAGGTTTATGATGAGTCTTGTTTTACAATTGAGGATGTTGAAGTCGTCCCAATTCCAATTACAGAAATTTCAAAAATTATCGACTCAAATGAACTGTGGCTTAAAAAAATTGTTAACACAACAATTGATCGTCTTGATAGTGCTATTAATATTTTAGCAGAACATAAAATATTCGATACAACTAAAAGTAGCGACTTTGTTTTTACTGATGAAGTAGAAGCTAAATTTAGGAAGTTAATCAATGAATAGACTATCGTTATTCTTTCTTTGTGCGTTCTTAATAGGATGTAGTGGCAATAATAATGATTGGCATGGTGGAGCTGATGCTAACTCAAATGGAGTTCGCGATGATATTGATAGCTGGATAGAGAAGAAGGCCAATGGAAATGAGAGACTAAAAAATGCTCTTGTTAATCTTGCTAAGATAAACCCTGCCAAGTGTGAATATTCTATTAAGGCAAAATGTCTTGATCAGTTGAGTGAGGATGGAATACTTCTTCAGATAGAGCTATTAGATCTTCAGTTAAATACAAAAGAGTTGAGGGCAGAATTTGAGGGCAACATTAAGAACTGCCCCCAAATCGATGATCGTAAAATTAATTATAAATGTGATTTATAGACTTAGTCGTCCTCTGTTGTTGAGGGCGACAATAGTATCTGTGACACGCTTTCTTGCTCTTTGAATATCGCGTGCTTCATTTGCACCAAGATTTTTAACTAGGTAAGAGTAGGCTTCTTCTGCCGCTTCTCTAGGTAAAATTGTAAGAACTTTCTTTTGAAAAGATTTCTCACATTCTTTAAGTGCAACACCAATCACTGGTGCCTTAATAAATTTAACTACTTGATTTAAGTCGATCTCATCTAGTGCATAGATCGTATCGAAAGTAATACTTTCAGCGTAAAGTTCTTTAGCAAGTGTAGGATTTCTCATTTGAATATTTTTCAAAAGAGTCGCCCTTTCATCCGCATTCATAAACTTCAGCATCTCAATAATTTGAGCCTTTCCATTTATAAATACACCACCATTTTGCTTATTAGCTTCCATTTACTTTCCTTTGGGAGATTAAGCCTCTTCCCATTTCATTTTTTCTTTCATGTATTTCTCTCGTGCTTGCTCAAGCGTGTCCTTGTGGGACTCATTCATTTGCGAGATCTGATTATCATGAGTTTCTTTAAGTTCTGCAACTCTGGCCTGATGAGACTTTTTCATATTTTCAAGCTCAAGCTCCATGCGACCATGTTCTTCTTTAACAAGTTCAGTTTGCTTGTCTCTAATTTGCTTTAACTTAAGTTCTGTACTGTTTTCAACACTTTTAATTTCTGTTTCATAGTGTTTGTTGAGTCTTTTTAGGTCTGCAAGATGCTTTTTCTCAGTCTTCTGATACTCCTGAGAGTTCTCAAGCTTTGCCTTCTTTAGTTGATAGGAGTGTCGCTTGTACTCTTGCTGTTTGAATCTCTCTAGCTGTTGGCGATTGATTTCTGTTGACATAAATTACTCTTCTTTGACTAGGACATAAAAGCGTCCTAATATATTTTAGTAAGTATTTAACTGTAAGTGAATGGAGGCAAATATGTCCTTAAATAAAGGCCGTCGCGTATTTTTAGTAGGTGGAAAACGAACACCATTTGGTAAATTTGGTGGTTCTTTAATGGATATTAAGCCAGTTGACTTAGCTGTTGCTGCCACAAATTCACTACTTAGTGAAACAGGTGTTAAGGCCGAGCTAATTGATCAGGTAATCCTGGGCAATGTTGTTCCTTCATCAACAGATACTATGTATGGGGGAAGGCATCTCGCTTTAAAAGCCGGTTGCGCTGAAAATACTCCTGGAATTACTATTAATCGACTATGTGGATCGGGTATTCAGGCAATTCTCGATGCTGTTCGTCTAATTAAATTAGAAGAAGCAAGTTGTGTACTTGCTGGTGGAACTGAGAATATGTCGATGGTTCCTCATTTAACTTATGGTTCACGTTTTGGTACGAAATACGGATCATTGAAGAATGTTGATATGCTCCTTGATGCTCTAACTGATCAACATGCAGGTTGCCCTATGGGGATAACTGCAGAAAATCTTGGTTCAAAATATGAGGTGTCTCGTTCGGACTGCGATGAATTCGCACTTTTATCACACCAACGTGCAACTGCAGCTTATGAGGATGGAAAACTTCAAAAAGAAATATGTGAAGTAGAAATTAGAAAAGGTTCAGTTAATAAAGACGAACATTTAAGAGAGGGTGCTTCTCTTGAAGATATGAATAAACTTCGCTCATCTTTTGTAAAAGATGGACTTGTTACTGCAGGTTCTGCTTCTGGTATTGTTGATGGTGCGGCCGTTGCACTTGTGGCAAGTGAAGACTTTGTTAAAGAGCATGGGTTAAAGCCTATTGCTGAAATTATTGATGGTGCAGTCGTTGGTGTTGACCCTACGATAATGGGAATTGGTCCGGTGCCGGCAATTCGTAAACTTTTAGCAGATAATAAGATGGAACTTGATCAAATTGATCTTGTGGAAATAAATGAAGCATTTGCAGCTCAAGCACTTGCTTGTATGAAAGAGCTTGCCCTAGATATAAATAAGGTTAATATTTGGGGGGGAGCGATTGCATTAGGGCATCCTCTTGCGGCATCTGGAACTCGTATTACCACTACTTTGGCAAATCAACTTGCAAGTGAAGGTAAGGAGTATGGAATTGCGAGTGCTTGTATCGGTGGTGGCCAAGGAATTGGTATTTTAATTAAAAGAGTTTAAATGAAAAATATTAACGATGAATTAAAGTTTTTTCATCATGATTATGCATCTTTTCGCGATTGGCTTTGCCTGGATATCCAAAATGTTACTTGGCAAGGAAAGTACCGTGAAGATTTTGAACGTTTTTGGGATGTATTCTTTGATGAAGACTTAACTCTTTTTGAAATTTCAAAAAGATTTTATTATATCATCGACAATATTCACGTAGGTCCACTTGAGTCTTGGTTTACTTGGCTTAGGGATAAATTTATTTGTTTTGTTTTTATTTCTCGAGATATTTCAATTGAAGAGCTTGCTAAAAATTTACACCAAAGTGAGCGTGATACTTCAATTTTACTGCGTAGTTTTTTTGTCGAGGTTTTTCCTCAACATGAAGATTATATAAATGAGCATTTCACAATTAACGATATTCTTTCTAGGAATCGTGATTTTAGCGCCAATAAGTTCGTTACCGAACTAGGTGTTGATCTGACATTTTCAGGAAGCCATAATCACGAAATCTTAACTTCGATGGAAGTTACTCTCTATCAAGAGTGGATTTATTTTGTAAAAAAAATGGAGAAGGATTTTCGTGGAACAACTTTTAATATCTCAAGGTTAAAACTTAGAGATAATTTAAGTGCGAAAATGCAGAGCCTTGCTCAAGTCTTTGCCTTCATTGGGATCGCAATTTTTCTTGTGTGGGCCATTGAGTTTGCAAATAGAACTTATGAAAAATACTTATCAGATAAGATCAGTGTTTACGAGCCTCAGTTTCGTTGGGAAAATGAAGGTTTAAAGTTCACTGATGAAACAATTGCTGATCAAGAGCAAATTGCACAATTTGAATTAGATATTAAAGATATTGAAAATGTTGATGATACTGAAAACTTCCTAGGGGAAACTTTAGAAGATGAAGAACGTGATGAAGTAGAATCGGAAGTTGTACTAACTTCTATTGATACACTTCCGCGTGATATTTCGTCAGCAGATAGAGAGCAGTCTTCATTTGAAGAAGATATTAAAGGTGGTGGGTATCGTGATAGTCGTTACGGTAACACAAAAGTTTATCGTGTTATGATGAACTCCGCTGATACTGATGATACGAGAAAACGTCTTGGTAAACTTCTCGACCTCTATCAAGTAACTCAAGTTGATAATGTAAAGCCTGGGCTAGCGGTACCTGGTGGTTTCTATTACAACCTTTATGTTCCAAGATCTTACTTGAAAGAATTTATGGCCCAAGTTAAAGGGGATGACTCCGTAATTATTTACGAATCAAGAACACGAACACGTCGTAACCCACCTGGAAAAAATAAGGTGTTTATTTGGCTTAAGGCAATTTAGCCCTTCGCGATAGCTACATCTGCCCATCTGGAATACTAAAGCATCCGCAAAATTGATTGGCTAAGGCCAATCTATTGTTTGCGGTGCTAGCCCACTAATCTTTAGCTTTAAAATTATTCGAGAGGAGTGTATTTATACACGACGGTTCGCCTCAAGGGCCGACGATTCGGAAAACAGTCGGAAGGATCTACATCTGCCCATCTGGAATACTAAAGCATCCGCAAAATTGATTGGCTAAGGCCAATCTATTGTTTGCGGTGCTAGCCCACTAATCTTTAGCTTTAAAATTATTCGAGAGGAGTGTATTTATACACGACGGTTCGCCCCAAGGGCCGACGATTCGGAAAACAGTCGGAAGGATCTACATCTGCCCATCTGGAATACTAAAGCATCCGCAAAATTGATTGGCTAAGGCCAATCTATTGTTTGCGGTGCTAGCCCACTAATCTTTAGCTTTAAAATTATTCGAGAGGAGTGTATTTATACACGACGGTTCGCCTCAAGGGCCGACGATTCGGAAAACAGTCGGAAGGATCTACATCTGCCCATCTGGAATACTAAATAGCGTCTTTACTTCACGAAGTAATTGGTGAGTCTGACCAAGGAACCACCATTGTCTAACAAATCCAATCAGCATTGAAGCGATGAACCCATATGCAACACCAGAGTGAGTTGTCTTTTCAACCATATTCGTATCGTGAGCACCACCAAGAAAGAATGCAATCATTCCTAGAATGATCATTAGCATTGTCCAAGGAATAGTTTGTCTCTTTGCAAGGTCAGCTTTGTGAACATATCTTTTAACTTTTTCTCTATAAGGAGTTAAATCACCTGGTGCTTCATCAAAAAGCTCATTTAAATTTTGTTCGCTAGTCACTATTAAATTGATGTTATTAACTAGGCGTGAAACACCGATGAAATAAAACATCACAAATGCTTGTGCGAAGATTGTATAAAGATAGGCTGGAATGGCCAATTTAATGTGGCTAATTCCCACATCAATAAATCCTAGTGCTACGCAAGTTGTTAATCCAATTGCAGCAACCATGATAACGATCAGTCCTCTAAGTAGATAGGCCATAATTTCACCTTTTATAATTGTCAACTATACTCTAATTTGCTAATTCTTATCCCATATTTAATAAAACATTTACTATAAGGCAATTTCTTCGTGAGCGAGAAAAATCAGAACACTAAGTTAGATAAAAAACTACTCGAAAGTAATCCGGTAATGGGCTCTTTAATGGTTCCTATTGCTATCGTACTAGTAGGAGCACTGATCATTTTTGGTGTGACTAAGATGCTTTCTAACGATCACTCTTATAAAGACCTTGTCCACGAGATGAAGTCTAAAACCTTTGGTAATAAGTGGATTGCAGCATTAGAGCTTTCTAAAGTTATCTCTGCTGGAGCAGTAAAAGAAGAAGATATCCCTTGGTTAGTAACAAACCTAAGAGATATTTATAAGACGACAGTAGACCCAAGAACACGTGACTTCATTGTCGTGGCCATTGGTGCCCTTGGACATGAAGGGGGACTTCCAGTTCTTGAGCATGCACTACAAACAAATAATCCAGAAATTAATTTTCATGCGATGGTTGCACTATCAAAAATGCCTAAAGGTATTTTGTTTGATTGGAGCATCGTAAAAAGCTTTATTGAGAAGAATGACGCGGCCATGGTTCAGGTAACAATTCTGACTCTAGCTACTCATAATGTTGATGGTACAGAAGATTTATTTATTAAGAGGCTAAATAGCGACCTTGGTTTCTCTGTGAGATATGCCGCAGCAACAGCGTTAATCGCATATAAGAGTGATCAAGCGATCCCTACTGTAAATGAAATTCTTACTCTAAATGATGAGTCTTTAGGTAAGAAGTTAACGGTTCAGGAGATCAGTGGTCTAAAATTTAATGTACTCACTGCATTAAAGAGAGCGAATTGGAAAAAGATGGCGCCAAGCGTCGAGAAAATGATTAATATTGAGAAAGATATAAAAGTAGTTAGTCTTGCAAAGGAAGTTTTAAATTCGTTGAAATAGTGATAACATCCTTCAAAGTATAAAATGAATTTGCAATAACTTATGAATCATAAATTGGGTCATCGTGACTTAAATTTGTGTATTTATGATTAGAAATAGAGGTTTTTTAAAATGTCTGATGATGTAAAAAAACAGTTAAACCGAAGAGAGTTCTTTAGTTTTGTTACTGTTGGTTGGGTAGCCTTCACTTCTGCGGTAGCAGGATTCTTAACTTTAATTTTCCGTTACACGTATCCAAACGTTAACTTTGAACCAGAAATGGATTTCGTCGCTGGTCGTCCTAACGATTATGAAGAAGGTGTAGATGAGCGCTGGAAGAATGGTTACGGTGTTTGGATTGTAAAAATGGAAGGACGTCTTTTCGCTCTTTCAAATATCTGTACACACTTAGGTTGTGTTCCTAACTGGCTTCCTGCCGAGTTAAAATTTAAATGTCCATGTCACGGTTCTGGTTACTACCAAAATGGTATCAACTTCGAAGGTCCAGCTCCAAGACCGTTAGAGAGATATAAAATCTCACTAAATGCTGAAGGAAAAATCATTGTCGATAAAACAAAAATTTATCGTTATGAGAAAGGTCAGTGGGACAATCCACAAAGTTACTTAAAAGTTTAATTTAGATTAATAAATAGGAAGGAATAACAATGGCTAAAAGAGGTGTTGTTGATTACATTAGAGAAACTCAGGTCTGGAAATCGATCTTCAGACACGGGCCTCCAACGAACGCAAGAAACAGAGCAGCTGTCGTAGCTGGTAACGTGTTTTTACACTTACATCCAATCAAACTAAAAAAATCAGGGGTTCAGCTTGGTTATACATGGTGTATGGGTGGACTTACATTTTTCATTTTCTTAGCGCTAACTGTTACTGGTGTACTTTTAATGTTCTATTACAGACCAACTGCAGAGTACGCATATAACGATATTATCGCACTTAAAGAGCACGTGCCTTTAGGGATTATGCGTGAAATTCACCGTTGGGGTGCTCACGCCATGGTTATTACTGTGTGGCTTCACATGTTCCGTGTATTTATGACTGGTTCATATAAACCACCTAGAGAATTTAACTGGGGTGTTGGTGTTATCCTTTTAGTATTAACTCTTCTACTATCATTTACTGGTTACCTACTTCCTTGGGATCAGCTAGCGATTTGGGCGATTGCCGTTGGTTCGAACATGGCAAAAGCAACACCTTTCCTAGGTCATGGTGGTCCAGGTGCAGCTTTAGCTCAAATTGGTGACTTCGTGATGGTTTCTGATAAAAACGACGTTCGTTTCCAGCTTCTTGCAGGACGTTTCGTTGGGGAACCAGCACTACTAAGATTTTATATTCTTCACTGTGTATTCATTCCACTTGTTGTTGGTGTTCTAATTGCAGTTCACTTCTGGCGTGTAAGAAAAGACGGTGGGATTTCAGCTCCACTTTAGAAAATATATTTTGAGAGAAAGGGATATATAAATGAAAGAACTTATAAACTGGCTGGCCGATCCGATTAGATCATTCCCGATTACGACGGTCCTATTCTTCTTCATGATGAAGTACTATCGTGTAGTAGGAAGCAAGAAATTTGCTAAATGGGCACTTATTGCTGCTGCACCTATTACAGTTTGGTTTTGTATGGATGCAAACTTTAGAGCAATTATCCTATGGCCAGATAATATTCCAATTAACATTATTATCGTTCTTATCGCTTGGCTTACTTGGTATGCACTTTATAGAGCAGCAGAGAATGACAAGAGAATTGAAAATGGTGAGTGCCCAATCGAAGCACTTCCAGAAAATAGAGAAAAAGTATGGGTATGGCCTAACTTAGTATTTACTGAGTTAATGTGTATGATCGGTACGACAATCTTCTTAGTAGTATGGGCGATTATCTTTAAAGCTCCTCTAGAAGAACCTGCAAACACTACTTGGGCACCTAACCCGGCGAAAGCTCCTTGGTACTTCCTTGGTCTACAAGAAATGCTTGTATACTTTGACCCTTGGATGGCAGGAGTTGTACTTCCAGGTCTAATTCTTGTTGGTCTTATTGCGATTCCATATATTGACACAAACCCAAAAGGGAATGGTTATTTCACAATTAAAGAAAGACCAATCGCTATGTGGGGATTCTTATATGGTTGGATCGTACTTTGGATGTACCTAATTATCGTTGGTACTTTCTTACGTGGTCCAAACTGGACATTCTATGGACCATTTGAGTTCTGGGACTTTCACAAGGTTGTTTCTGAGTACAACGTAAACCTTTCAGAATTTGTATGGCTTAAGTGGCTAAATACTCCAATGCCTTCAAATATCGTTGTTAGAGAGATTGTGGGTATTATCCTAACTCTTGTTTACTGTTGTGTACTTCCTGTTGCAATTGCTAAGTCAAAGTACGGGAAGAAGATTATCGAAAACACTGGTCAGATTAGATACTATATTTTCATCATTCTTGTACTTGGTATGACTTCATTACCAATTAAGATGGTTCTTAGATGGCTATTTAGCTTAAAGTATATTATCGCTCTACCAGAGTGGGAACTTAACCTATAAGCGAATCTGGATATAGATATATAAAGATACTTAAAGAAGAAGTAATAAAGGGTATATAAAAATGTCAAAGAAACATGAGCCAGGCATGGCCTATGATATGAAAAAACTGAATAAGATCTTCGCGATCTTTTCACTGGTTCTTTTGGTCACGGTAATATGGGTTTTCCTAGATGATTACATGAGACCTTGGAAAGCAATTCAAATCGAAGCAATGAAAATTGAAAAAGAAAAAATTGCTAAAGATATTGCTGAAGAAGAAGCAAAGATCAGTGCTGAAAAAGTTAAAGTTCTTAATGACGAATTAGCGGCAGCTAAGAAATCAGTTGAAGCTAAGAGCAAAGATATTGCTGCTATCGAGAAAGAGCTTAACCAAGTAATTAAAGATATTAAAAAAGAGCAGATCGTTAATGGTCGTCTAAACTCAGACGTTGCTGCACTTGCTTTTAATTACGGTGTTGCTCACGCAGAACATGCATCGAATGCAGGCTCTTTATTTAAAAAACTTCAAGAGAAGAAAGATCTTTTTGCAAAATCGACTGATAAGAAGAAAGCTCTTCAAGATAAAGAAAAGAACCTTAAGAAACAGCTAGCTGACTTTAATACTGATATTGATGCTATTAATAAGCAAGTGAACGGTATTGTTGGTCGTCTAGAGCTACTTAAGGGTGCTGAAAAGAGAAAAGAAGTTACTCCGGTATTTGCACTGAGAAACTTACCATTTATCGATTTCATGGACCCAACTGTTAAGGTTCAACAAGTAGTATTAGAAAATATTACTGACGATAGATTCTTTCAACACGTACCAAAAGTTGATCGTTGTATGACTTGTCACACATTTATTGATAAGCCAGGTTACGAAAATCAACCAAACCCACATAAGACTCACCCTAACTTAGACCTTATGGTTGGAGCTAATGGTAAGCACCCAATGAAGAACTTTGGTTGTACTTCATGTCACGGTGGTGAAGGGCATAGAGTTAATGACTTCAATGCAGCTGCTCACATGCCTGCAACAGAGGAACAAAAACAAGATTGGATTGCTAAGTACAACTGGCACGAGCCACACAAAGTACCTATCGTACAATTAAGACGTGGTGATTACGAAGCTGGATGTGTTAAATGTCACAGTGGTGTTCAGTATATTCCACAAGCGACTACTTTAAATGAAGGTCGTCGTGCTCTTGAAAAATTTGGTTGTTATGCCTGTCACAAGATTGAAGGTTGGGAGCATAAGAGAAAACCAGGTCCTAGTTTAGAGAAAATAGCTGCTAAGCTTGATAAAGATTTCTTTAAGAATTGGGTTTGGGAACCAAAAGCATTTAATAAGCATGCAAAAATGCCTCAGTTCTTTAATAACGATAATAATAACTCACCAGAGTTTGTTAAAAAGAATATCGCTGAAGTAAACGCAATCGCTGAAGTTATTTACGCTCAGTCTGAAAGCTATAAGCCTTTCATGAAATACACTGGTGGTAATAAAGAAAAAGGCAAGCAACTGGTTGGTGAAATCGGATGTCTTGCTTGTCACGGTGTTAAAGACTTTGCACTTGAGTCTCAAAAAGTTGATGCTCATAAAGGTCCTTACCTAGATGGTATTGGTTCTAAAGTTAAAGATGCTAATTGGATGGCTTCATGGCTTAAAAACCCAAGTCACTTCCAAGAAGATACAATTATGCCTTCTTTCAGACTATCTGATAGAGAAGTTAACGATATTACTGCATACCTAATGAGCCTTAAAAATAATCAATTTGAAAAGCTTAAGTTTGCAGATATGGATAAAGGTGCAAGAGATGAGATTCTTGTAACTTACTTCTCTGCTTTTGATACTGTTGAAGTTGCAAAAGCTAAGCTTGCGACAATGAGCGATCACGAAAGAACAATGGAATTAGGACGTCGTTCAATCGGTAAATATGGTTGTTACTCATGTCACAATATTAAAGGTTTTGAAGATCGTGCACCAATTGGTCCAGAACTTTCAAAAATTGGTTCTAAGCCTCTAACTCAATTTGGTTTCTCTCATGAGAAAGTTGAGCACTCAAGAGAAGCTTGGATTAAAGCGCACCTACTTAACCCAAGAAGATGGGACAATGGTGTTGATAAACCATTTAAAGATCTACTAAGAATGCCTCAGTTCCATATGAGCGAGAAAGATGCTGCTCTAATTACAACAGCTCTTATCGGTCAAGTTGATCAGAAGATTCCTCTTAAAGGTGTTAAGAGATATGATGCTGCTGAAACTGTTGCAAATGAAGGTATGAAGGTTGCTGTTAAGTTTAACTGTATTGGATGTCACCAGATCGATGGTGAGTTCGGTGATATGCTGAAAATTTACGATGATGTAAACGAAGCGCCTCCACGTTTAGTTGAACAAGGGCACCGTGTACAAGCTGATTGGTTCCATTACTTCCTTGGTGATGTATATGAGATCCGTCCATGGCTTAAGTTAAGAATGCCTTCTTTCAACATGAGTAAAGAAGAAAAAGAAAAACTTGTTGATATGTTCCGTGTAAAAGCTGACCAACCAATCTTTGATGAAAATGAAAAAGTTGTTTGGGAAAGTAGTGAAGAAAGACGTGCTGCTGTTAAATTATTTAACGACTTAGCATGTGCTTCATGTCACACAACTGGATTCAATAGTGATCCTGCACTTGCTCCAGATCTTCACTTTGCTAAGAGAAGATTAAGAAAGAGTTGGATTAAGAAGTGGCTTGAAGGTCCAGATAAGATTATGCCTGGTACAACAATGCCTTCTTTCTGGCCAGAAGGAGAGGCTGCGGATCCAGAACTTCTTGACGGTGATGCTAAGAGACAAATCGAAGCAGTTACTAAGTATGTACTTGAGTTAGGAAGTGATTTTTACTCACCAAAAGCTAAGAAAGCTGGAAAGAGATAACGGGAGTTTATAAATGGCAGGACATGCTAATACAAAAGATTTAGTTCATGACGGTGTAATTAGTTATCCAAATGACCCTCAATTTGGACACGCGAGTCCAAATAAAATTGGGATGTGGTTATTTCTTGGAACTGATGCCATGTCATTTTCAGGCTTATTAATTGCTTATGCTGTACTTCGTGCAACTAAGCATTGGCCAAACCCTGTAGAAGCTCTTGGTGGAGTACACCTTTCAGGGATTATGACTTTCATTCTAATTTGTTCTTCTGTTTCAATGGTTATGGCGATTGATGCTGTAAAGATGAGACAACCGAAAGCAATTAGAGGTTGGTTACTTGCAACGATTATCGGTGGAGTTATCTTCCTTGGTATTCAAGCATATGAGTATATGCACCTTATGTCAGATATGGGGATGACATTCTCAACATATGAGCATGGTAATAACTTATTTTCTTCGACATTTTTTGCAATTACAGGTTTTCACGGGCTTCACGTACTTTCAGGTGTAATATTCCTTATTTATATGTACGTACTTGCTCTTAAGGGACGTTTTGACAAAGGTGACTATGGACTTCTAGAAGTGTGTGGTCTTTTCTGGCACTTCGTTGACCTTGTTTGGATTCTAGTATTTACATTTATTTACTTAATTTAATTAGTGAACAATATGTTGTAAGAAAGGCCCTACCTATGTAGGGCCTTTTTTGTTTTGACCTAAAATAATGGACTAAGCCTTCCGAAAGGTATATAAGGCAATTATATGAAAAGTTTCTTATTACCAATTGGCATATTAATTCTAGTACTATTTTCAGACTACGTTTTTGCGTGTCCTGGTTGTGCTGGATCTATGGATAATCCAAAGGATGCTAGGTTAGTTTGGATTCTTGTGACTTTCATTGGTCTAATCTATATTCCGTTTTTTATTCTTTATAAAACAATTCACAAATATAGAAAAAACTCAGTAGCTTCTAAGATTCATGAAGAAGAACAACAGTAATTTCATCTATACATTACTTTTTATTTTAAGTGGTCTAATTGCACTTTTTCTCGTTTGGTTTATTTACTTCAAACCAGAAGCTGCAGTTAAGTTATGGTGGGTAGATTATCTTCCAATGGTAAACGCTGCTTTAAATACAATTTCTGCGACATTATTATTTGTAGGTTGGAGATTTATTAAAAATAAGAATGTTTCTGCACATATTAAATGTATGTCAGGGGCGACTGCCACTTCCGCTCTCTTTCTTGTTTCATATCTTCTGTATCATCACTTCCATGGGGATACGAAATTTATAGCGCAAGGTTTTGTAAGGCCTGTGTATTTTTCAATACTAATTTCACACGTTTTATTAAGCATTGTTATGTTGCCAATGATTTTAATTACTCTTTGGAATGCTTTGACTGGTAGTTTTAAGAGCCATAAGAAATGGGCAAAGTGGACTTTACCCATTTGGCTTTATGTTTCAGTAACTGGTGTAATGATTTTTTTCTTTTTAAAATATCTTAATTACTAGATTCTTTTTTTGCTTTCTTTCTATCTTCTGCATTTAGTCTTGATTTTGGAAGTACCGCTTCATGTGGTGAAACAACAACTTTTTCGCCAATAATAACATCTCCCATAATCGAGGCTTTTAATCCAACTGTTGCACCTCTCTTAATAACTGTTGGCGCAATAACTAGAAAACCAGCTTGAGCATAATGAGCAAAAATTGTGGCAGAGCCGCCAATTGTCACATAGTCTTCAAGTGTAATCAGACATGGATCAGAAATATTTGTCGTATTGATTACACAATTCTTTCCAATCTTCATTCCCATCATTTTATAAAAAAGAGTGATTATCGGTGTTGCTTGAAAAAAATCTAAAACTGTATAGCGTACTAGTTGTGTTAAAGCATTGTGATAATACCAAGGAAGAGTTTCTAGAGAAATCCAACTCCCTTTAAATGGTTTCATCTTCAGAGGATAAATCCAATTAAAGAATGGTACGATAAAAATTAGAGTTAAAGCGTAGGCTGCATAAGACATAACAAATGCAAATGACATCGCTAGGGCCTGAATAATGAAGTGTTGTCCTGCTACATTTTCATATGCCGTAGTTAAAAAAATGTATCCAGGAGTCAATCCTAGAGTAATACAAATAATATAAACTATAATTGGAGGTATCATCGCTGCCATATATCCAATGGCCTGATATTTTCTAAAAATATTTTCTAAAACCTTAGCAAGACCCTTCTTATTAGAAGCTCCTGATTGAAGTTCTTCCTGTGATTGCTTTTTCTTCTCTTCCATTTTTCCCTAACCAATATCTTTAATAATTTTAATAAGCTTAATTATATCATCACTATCTTGATAAATGCTAAAGCCAAAACGCAAAATATTTCGGCGGTAATCGACATTAACTCTCTTTGTTTTAAGACTTTTGGCATACTCTTCACACTCTAAAGCTGTGGTGAAAATAAAAGCGATAAAGTGTCCTCTATTGGCCGTTGTTACAATTTTATTTTCTAAAGTTGTCCCTTTTATTCCTGACAGAAAGTCAGCTTGGTTTTTTTCAACGTGTAAGTGAATATCATGGACAGTTACCTTTTCATTCTTCCATAGATTTAAAACAGCATTCATACGATAGATTGCCGTGAAATCCATGGTTGATCCAGCAAATCTAAAACCATCATTACTAAATGGAACCTTATCTTCACTAAAATTTGTCAGGTCTCCCATCTGTGCAAACCAACCAGTATTTTTTGGCGTAAGTTTTGTATTTTTTGGTGATATCAGAAAGCAAGATCCTTCTCCTGATCCGCAGTATTTATAACCCCCGGCCATGTAGAAAATTCGATCTTCTATTTCTTTTAGATCTGTTGGGAGGGCCATAAATGCATGGTAGGCATCAATTACAATTTCAGCTTTAGAATTGATTGCTTTTACAAATGAGATGAGATCCTTAATAGCAAAAGAAGAATTAAAAAATACTTGGCTAATAAAGATTAGATCATATTTGTCAGTATTTGCTTCTTGAATAAATCTATCGATAAAGTTTTTATCATTACTATTTTCAATCTTAGTTACATCAAAAATATTTTCTTCTGAAAGACGATTGATTTGACGATCAAAAGAGTAGAACTCACTATCAGTTGTTAAGACTTTTGCTCCATTAGGAAGAGCTGAAAGTATACGATAAGCAAGCTCATGTGTATTCGGTGCAAATGTAATTTGCTCTGGTTTAGAAATATTTAAAACGTTTGCAATATTCTTTTGTAATTCGACAAACTCATTGGAAAAAAATAATCCCCATTTTTCATCAACATATTTAGCGCTATCATCCCAGTACTTGATCTGTGCATCTCTAGTGACATCTGGCCAGTAGTGGTGTGAGTGAGCAGCAAAGTGAAGTTTGCCCTCGTTTGCGTTTAGAAATCTTTTAAAATATTTCTTATACATTCTAATCTCTGTAATTAAAGTTCATAGCTGTTTTTAACTTTTCAGGTAAAATTGGTCTCTGCGATCTTGGAATAATAAAAGTTGATAGATTAAAAAGATCGATGAATGAACGATTGTTATCTGCTGCATCTTTTAAGTATTGATGACCTGAAGATCCACCTGTTCCAATTTTAGTCCCTAACATTCTATGTGCCATAAGTGCATGCTTATAACGCCAAGTCGTAAAGTTCTCATCGATATCCATAAGGTGTGCAAGAACAGTATATGGAAGTGTTAGGATAGGCTCATCTCGATAAAGAAGAACAAAGAGGGCATTTAGAGTCGCTTTTTGAGAAAGCCTTCTTTTTCCTTCTTTTACTAATTTATTATATTCTACAGAATTAAAAAGTGTTTCAAATGTATCGCGTGTACTTTTAAGGTTTGCCTTTTGTATCTCTAGCGCCTTAGGTGGAAGTGTTGCCATATTATCAAGGACAGTAAGTTCGTCACCACATAACATATCTTCAACACATGCCTGATACTCACTCCAGAAATCAAATTCCTCGTTAAAGGTAAATGGCATTCTTTCTAGCCATTTCTCAAGAGCAGAAAATAATGTTGACTCAGCTTCAATTTTTAAAAGCCTTTCTTTATCTTGATCATTCAGTCTTCCAAGGAAATATTCACGATCAACTTCTTTCCTTTGATTTGTCGAAAGTCCAAGCAGAATTTCAATTTCTCTAAATTGAACACTTTGGAATCCTGAAGCAGGGACAAGTAAATCTCTAAATTCAAGAAAATCCATCGGGGTCATTGTTTCCATCACTTCTAATTGGCCAAGAAGTAGAGTTTGAACTTTTTTAATGCGCTCAAGTCTTGAACAAACAGTTGAAAGCAATGATTCTTCAACTTTATCTACTGAGAAAATGTTTTTTATCGAGTGTAGTTCGTGAAGTATTTGTTTGAACCATAATTCATATACTTGATGCACGACTATAAAAAGTGTTTCATCGTGTGCTTCATCTCCATATTTTTTAGAGAGAGGATTTTGTGTATCGAGTAATTTATTCAGTTCTAAATAGTCACCATAATAGACAGGACCGTGATTTTTGTGCATATTGACTCCTATATAGAAATACTATCCCAACACTTTGAAATTGAAAATTATTCATATTTCTAGTTGGGTTAAGAAAGTTGAAATCAAGCTGAAGTTGAAATGGAAAATTCTAAAAAATTACGATTCAAAAAGTTTTTGCCTGTAGTCATAATCACTGTTTTTGCACTTATTCTCATTGGAGGGATGGTAAGAAGCACCGGAGCTGGAATGGGATGTCCTGATTGGCCAACTTGTTTCGGTAAAATTGTTCCTCCTACAAGTGTTGATCAACTTCCAGCTGATTATCAAACTCGTTTTGCAAAGCCTGGTCGCATTGTTGCTATTTTCAATCCTGTACATACATGGACGGAGTACTTCAACAGAATGGCCGGTGTATGGACTGGTATTGCTTCGATCATTTTAGTAGTACTATCATTTGCTTATAAGAAGGATAATAAGAAGGTTGTATGGCTTTCTGGATTGGCCTTGTTTCTAGTCGTTTTAAATGGTGGTGTAGGAGCAATGGTCGTTAGTTCACATCTACATCCAGCTGTTATTACAATTCATATGTTACTCGCGATATTTCTTGCATTTGCGCTTGCCCATTTAAAATATGAGGTAACGGAACTCAAATTTCATCGCAAACACTGCGTTGATCGCTACAAAGACTTCTTGTGGGTTCTTGTGGGACTAGTTGTGATTCAAATCGTTTTAGGAACTCAAGTTAGAGAGCAAATTGACTTGATAACTAATACAGAGCCGAATTTAGCTAGGACAAATTGGGTTGAACGACTTGATATGATTTTTTATATTCACCGTTCTTTCTCAATCTTAGTACTTCTTGGATTTTCGTATACTCTTAGAAAAATCATGGAAGAGTTCAAAGACAATTCATTTGTACAAAAGAAGTGTATCTCAATAATGTTAGTGTTAATTGGTGTCATTACAGCAGGAGTAGTCTTAGCTTATTTAGCATTTCCAGCCTTTGCTCAGCCAGTTCACTTATTATTTGCTATTTTACTTTCTTACTTTATTTATGAGTTATTAATCATTCTTAAAAAATCACAAGAGGTGGAACTGTAATGTATCGTACACTTGCCTTCATCAATATATTATTAACTTTAGGTTTAATTGTCATTGGTGGGTTAGTGAGTGCGGACTTCACTGGCCTAGAGTGTACTTCTTGGCCAATCTGTTATGCAGCTACTGTTGATAAGTCATCAATATATCCAATTCTACATAGAGTTTTTGCTGGAATTATCATTGTTTTAAATACATTTCTTTTTATTAAGCATCCAAAAGAAAAGTCTGTTCGTTTAGGACTATTTCTTTTAATTCTTCAGTCGCTACTGGGTGGAATTAACTTCATTTATAAGCTTCCAACTCTTGTCAGTGTTTTCCACTTAATTTTAAGTTTTGCTTATATCGCAATCTTTTCTCAGCAATTTTATCCTGTTATCAAAAAACAAGAACTGAATTTAAAAGGGTATTCACCTTCGTCGAAAGATCTTGTCTTTATTATGTTACTAATTGCATTTGGACAGTTCTTCTTTGGTGGTATTGTTCATCAAACTGCAACAAAAGATGTGTGTGGAGTAGGGGATAATATTAATATCCTATGCCAAACAGCAGAGGGCCTTCGCTTTTGGCCTACTACTGTAGCAGCACAAATACACTCTCTTCATAAGTATTTAGGAGTCCTGTTTCTAGTAGTACTACTAGCGTTTCTCTTTAGTATAAGAAAAACAATTACTTTATTACATGGAAGAGCATTTAAACAATTCTCTCTTTTATCTGGAAGTTTAGTTGGACTATTTTTAGTTCACTTATTTAATGCAAAGAGATTGTTCTTACTAACTGATACTACTTACTTCCAAGTACTTCATCTTTTATTAGCAATTATCATTACGCTAAATTTACTTTTCTTATTTCAGTGGTTCAAGCGTTTTGAGGAAGTGTTTTTTGGTGGTTATAAGCATACTGTAGCAAGTGACTTGTTAAGCTTAACTAAGCCAAGACTTGGTCTACTCGTTGTTTCGACTATTATTTCAGGAATTTTACTTACTGGACAATATGTTGATTTCTTCTATCTGATTAATGCACTTATTTTTTCAATTTTAATTGTCATGTCTGCAACGACAATTAATTGCTATATGGAAATTGAAGTTGATTCCAATATGGTTCGTACTAAAGATCGCGCCTTACCAGCAGGACGAATAAAACCAATTTATGCTGTTGTTCAAGGATGGCTGCTTTTTATTCTCGGATTTAGTCTAACTTATATTTATGTAAATAAAGTTACTGCGTTACTCGGTGCGTTGGCATTTTTTTCTTATCTTTATGTCTATACTCCGATGAAGAGAACTAGTCCTGCTGCGTTATTTGTTGGTGCACTTCCTGGGGCAATTCCTCCTGTAATGGGGCGCACAATTGTGACAGGTGAAATTGATGGTCTAGCAATTTTATTGTTTGGTATTTTGTTTATTTGGCAAATTCCTCACTTCATGGCCATCTCGATTTACCATAAACAAGATTACGCGGAAGGTGATATTAAGGTTTATCCTCATTACTACTCAATTGCCAAAATGAAGATCTGTATTGCTCTTTGGACATTACTCTTATTTTTATTTAGTAGTGCCGGATATTTCTTTGGTCTCAATTCTTGGAACTTTTTTATCGCTTCATTAGTAGTTAATGGGCTATTTTTTGCGCAGAGTTTGCAAAGTTTTTTTATTCATGATGAGCCGAGTTACGTAGCTTGGGCCCGACAATATTTTTGGGGTTCTATAATCTATTTACCACTCTTGCTATCATTGATGATTTTCCTTAGCTAAATCGTGGAAAATGTTATAAAAAAGGGTTAAAATTTATCAATTCAAATTAATAAAGTATTTCAATAGAAGGAAGGTCTATGGGATTTTTGACACCTGTTTTAGCTACAGTTGTTAGTACAACTTCTAAGCAGATGAGTCTTTGGGAAAGAATGAAACCACCTGAAGATATCTCTGTGCACGGTCACTTGATCGATTGGTTATTTGGCTACACTACTTACATGAACCTCTTTTTCTTTGCATTAGTATGTGCAGGATTATTTGGTTTCTCTTACTTTTATTCAGCTAAGAGACACCCAAAGCCTTATTATACTTATGGGAACAAAAAGATTCATATCATCATTGCGACTGTAATTGGTCTATCGGTATTCCTTGGAATCGATATGAACATTACAAGAATGTCGAATGAGGATTATGTAAATGTTTTTGCTAAGTGGCCAAAAGAGGACGAGAATCCACTTCGTATTCAAGCGCTTGGTCAGCAATGGGCATGGCACTTTAGATATGCTGGTGCAGACAATATCTTCAACACAGAAGATGATGTTGTTCAGTTAAATGACTTAAGACTACCTGTTGGTCGTAAAGTTGTTATTCAAGTACTTTCAAAAGATGTAATTCACTCACTATATTTTCCAAATGCTCGTCGTAAGGTTGATGCAATTCCTGGTCGTTTAACTCGCCTATGGTTTGAACCAACTAAAGCTGGTACTTGGGATATTGCTTGTGCAGAAATGTGTGGAACATATCACTACAGAATGAAAGCTTCTCTAACTACTTATTCAGCTGAGGACTACGCAACTTGGATTGCGGAAGCTCAAGAGAAAGCTATTCATGAGAATGACCCTGAAAACCCTGAATTATTCTGGGGTTGGAAGTGGCAGTACTAATTTTAAGATAACTTTTAGGAGAATATAAAATGGCATTTTTCGAGCAACATATTCACTCAGAGCCAAAGACTTTCATCTCAAAGTATATTTTTTCTTATGATCACAAAGTGATCGGAAAACAATTTCTTTGGTACGGAATCATTGGTCTAGGTTTAGGTGGGATGATGGCCCTTATGATTCGCTGGACACTAGCGTTTCCTGGAGAGGCATTCCCAATTCTAGGTAACTTACTTTTCCCTTCAACAGGAGGAGTTGTTCCACCAGATACGTACGCGATGCTTTTCACTATGCACGGTACGATCATGATTTTCTACGCAATTACACCAATTCTAATTGGGGCGTTCGGAAACTATCTTATCCCATTACAAATTGGGGCAAGAGATATGGTCTTCCCATTACTTAATATGCTTTCTTTTTGGATTGCAGCTGCATCAGCGTTAATCCTTGTTGCTTCTCTGTGTTTACCACTAGGTGCTGCAGCAGGTGGTTGGACTTCGTACCCAACTTTATCAACGCTAATTGGTTCACCAGGGGCCGGGCAAACTCTTTGGACTCTTGCTCTTTTCCTTCTTGGTGTATCTTCAACGATGGGTGCGGTTAACTATATTACAACTGTTATCGTTCTTAGAGCTCCAGGTATGGGATACTTTGATATGCCACTATCTGTTTGGGGTCTATGGCTAACAGCTATTTTAAACGCAATTTTCCTTCCAGTACTTGGTGCAGGTCTTTTACTTCTATTATTTGACCGTGTATTTGGAACAACTTTCTTCCTTGCTGGTGCTGCTGCAACAACAGGAACAGGTGATCCTATCCTTTACCAACACGTATTCTGGATCTTTGGTCACCCTGAAGTTTATATCCTTATTCTTCCTGCGTGGGGGATTGTATCTGACTTACTTTCTTTCTTCGCTAGAAAACCAGCATTTGGTGCGAAAGCAACTGCGCTTTCTATGACTTCGATTACAATTCTTTCAACAATTGTATATGGTCACCACATGTATACGACTCAAATGAGTCCACTTTTAACTCAAACTTTCATGACTCTTACAATGACGATCTCAATTCCATCTGCAATTTTCTTTGCAAACTGGTTAGGGACAATTTGGAAAGGATCAATCAAGTTTGATACGCCAATGATTTTCTCTCTTGGTGTTGTATTCGTTTTTGGTCTTGGTGGTCTAACAGGTCTATATCTAGCAACTGTTACAACTGACCTTTACCTACACGATACATACTTTGTAGTAGGTCACTTCCACTATACGATGGCAGCTTCTGTACTTCTTGGTGGATACGCAGCAATTTATTTCTGGATGCCAAAAATGTTTGGTAAATTCCTGAATGAATTCTGGGGTAAAGTGCACTTCTGGATCACAATGATTGGTCTAAATGGTGTATTCATGGGAATGATGATTGTTGGATACGCAGGTATGCACAGACGTCTTTATAACCCATTTGTTTACGAATTTATGGAAAGACTAATCCCAATTAATGCATTTGTTACTTACTCTGCATTACTAATGGGTCTTGGACAAATTCCATTCGTAATCAACTTTGTTTACACAATTTTCTTTAAGAAAGAAAAAGAGCCAGTATCTGACAACCCTTGGAATGTTGGTACTCTTGAGTGGACAATTCCATCACCAGCACCAGTGTATAACTTTAAAGAGATCCCTGTTGTTAAGTGTGGACCACACGAACTAGGAAACCCAAATCTTCCAGAAGGTAAGGATTTCCAATATCAAACTGAAGAAATAGTTGAGGCATAATTAGAATGAACCAAGTAATGACAAACAAAGATTTTGAAGCAAAACAGCTCACATCATCAATCGCGATGATTGTGCTTCTTGTTTCATTTACAATGCTCTTTGCTACGATGTTACTTGGTTTTTCTGTTTACCGTTTAACTGTTGATGTATGGCCACCAATGGGAATGCCGAGAATTCCTCTAACACTCCCTATGGTCAGTACAATAATAATTGCGTTAAGTTCTGTTGCTTTAGTGCTGTTTGAATCTGCATTCAATAAGCACAATACTAAGGCCATGAGAGTTTATTTCGCATTAACTTATTTATTAGGTCTTGGTTTCATGTTTGTTCAATGGCAACTTTGGAACTCAATGGCAGCGATGGGACTTCAAGCTTCTGGCGGAGTATTCCCATCTTTATTTTATGCACTTACTTGGACTCATGCTGCGCATATTGTTCTAGGTTTAATTGCACTTTTATTTCTTCTTCCTGTTTCAATGAAAGGTTACAGTATGGAGAAAGTAACTTGGGTACAGAATGTATCTAAGTTTTGGCACTTTTTAGGTGTCGTTTGGTTAGTAATGTTTATCGTTATGTTTGTATTTTAAGAGGATAGCTATGAAGAAAATGGCATTAACTTTAACAGCAATGTTTACAATTTTATCTTTGGTTTCTTGCCAGGAAAACCACTTCAAAGAAGATAAAGTATTCGCAGGTGGCCTCTATGTTAAGAAAGATGTTCTTAATAGAGGGAAGCAAATTTACACTGAATACTGTATGCCTTGTCACGGTGTTGACGGTGATGGAAAAGGTGTTGCAGCTAAGGCAATGAAAGTTCCACCACGTGACTTTACTAAAGGTGTCTTCAAGTTTGGAGAAGTTGAAGCGGGAACTCTTCCACACGATAAGCACTTCTACAAAATCTTAGAGAAGGGTCTTCATGGTACGGCAATGCTTCCATGGGATCTAACTGAAGATCAAATGTTTGAAGTTGTTCAATACATTAAAACTTTTGCTCCATCAGTATGGGAAGGTAAAGATAAGGAACTTGGAAAACAAGTTACTCTTGGTAAAAACCCTTACGGTGTAGCTCACGTTAAGTCTGCTATTGAAGAAGGTAAGAAAGTTTATCACGCAGATGCAATGTGCTGGTCATGTCACAGAGCTTACGTTCCTAAGGATGAGCTTGCGAAGCTTACTGGTATGAGCGCGAGTGATTTCTCTGATAGTGATTATCAATCAAAGCTTCAAGAAACTGAGTGGGGATTCAAATCACTTCCACCTGATTTCACTTGGAATACGATTCGTTCGGCAGATACAGTTGAAGAAATTGCTCTTCGTTTAGCTGCAGGTGTTGGTGGAACAGCAATGGCTGCTTGGAAAGGAACACTTACAGATGATCAAATCTGGGCAGTTGCTCACTACGTAGAGTATCTTAAGAACTTAAAAGACACAGAAGCTCGTAAAGAGTTACTTGATCGTATTAAGAATCAATAAGAATCAACAGAGTTAAATAATGACTAGTTTAGGTATAAAAAGATCAAATTCACTAATCGAAACGCTTGTCTCAAAGAAAGCGTTTTGGTTAGTATTTGTTTTATATTTCTTCTCAGTACCTTTTTTCAAATCAGTATTTAGAGAATTACCTCCTGAACTTCCAGTCATGAAACAATTACCAGCTTTCTCACTTACTAATAGTTTTGGAAAAACATTTGGATCAAAAGAATTAGAAGGGCGTGTTTATATAGCAAACTTCATTTTCACTAATTGTCCGTCTAGCTGTCTTAGGTTAACGGAAGAAATGCAAAAGATTCAAAAGAGAGTAAGAGGACTTGGGCAAAAGGTTGCACTTGTATCTTTTACTGTTGATCCTGAAACGGATAATCCTAAAACACTATTTAAGTATGCAAGAAAACATCAAGCAAATCCTTATATTTGGACTTTCTTAACTGGAAAGACTGAAGATATGCAATCTACAATAGTAGATGGCTTCGGTACTCAGATGGGAAAATTACAAGAAGTTGAGGCCAATGTTAACGGTGAAAAGGTAACAATGCTTGATATTGCACACTCTGAAAAACTTGTTCTAGTTGATGGACATGGTAAAATCAGAGGGTATTACGATTCAACAAGTAAAGATATTAATAAGCTAATGATTGATCTTGGTTTATTAGTTAACAAAGAACAGTATTTAAAAAATTAATTAATTATAAATGGAGAATAAAATGGCTGAAGGCGCACATCATTCACACAAGAAATTATATATTTTCATTTTCTTCGTACTGACGTTTTTAACAGCTGTGGAACTAATCATTCCAGGTATGACAAATATTGCAAAGTTTTATCGCGATAGTGCTCTAGTACTTTTAGCTCTTGGAAAAGCTTTCTTAGTTGCTTACTACTTTATGCACTTAAATGAAGAAACTAAATGGACACGTTTTATTGCTGCAATTCCAATTTCAGCAGGTGTTTATGCTACTGTGCTTATTTTAGAATCAATGTTTAGATAATTAGACACAAAGGAGTTTGTATGTCTGAAAACACGAATACGACTACACAACAAGTACCAACTAAAGAGCCATTACCAGTAAAAGATGGACAATTTACTGCGAAAACAAGTTGGATCATTGGATTTTTAATTGTTGGGCTCCTGATTTTAAAAACATTCATTTATACAAAAGATAAAAAAAGACATGGAAAATAAAAAAAAGCCTGCAGAATATGCAGGCTTTTTTTTTAGCTTTTTAAATAAATTGAACAAGAAATCTTTTGCCCTTATTCCTTCTTTCCCAAAAACGAAACAGTTGTTTACAAATACACCGACGCCATAACCCAGACGATTTTCAATCGTAAGAAAATTTAAAAAGCAACTTGAGTGTTTTAATTCTTTATCAGAAAAAAAAATCAAAAAATATATACTGAAATCTTTTGCTAGCTCTTCTTGAGTTGCAATTGATAAAGTTAATTTTATATACAAAAAGCTTTCTTCTTCTTTCGAATGCATTCCTTTATCTCCATGCCTAAACAGTGGTGGAGAAGTTATTCAGTTCTAACTTTATAAATTATTTAATTTATGAACATATTTAGAAAGTGTGTTTGTTAGTTTTAGATTTTTTCTCTTTCAGTAAAGAAGAAATAAAAAATGTAATGATTGTTTTTGTTAAACTATTATTTGTAAAAGTGGTTACGCTTACACATTATCTTATATTACTTATAATAGCTTTAAACCCGGTTTTGTCTGCATTATATAAGTGATAAGAGCAATTTAATTTTTCTAAAATTTAGCTATAATTTCTAAGCAATTAAGTAAAAAAAAACCTGCAAACTGCAGGTCTTTTAAAATTAAAAAAAGTTTTTCTTATTCTAGGTACTCAATACTGATAATTTTATCACCGGCTTTAATCTTTTTTAAGATGTCTAATCCATCTACTACTTGCCCGAAGACAGTATACTTACCATCTAAGTGAGGAAGTGCTGTTAGTGCTATATAGAATTGAGAATCAGCACTATTTTCATCTGTTAAAGTACGGGCCATGGCCATTGTTCCAGCAACATGACTTATATTATTAAATTCTGCCTGGATTTTTTTGCCTGAACCACCATTACCAGTGCCTGTAGGATCCCCTGTTTGTACTACAAAGTTAGGAATTACTCGATGAAAGCCCAATCCATCATAAAAACCACTTTGAATTAACTGAATTAGGCGTGCAACCGTATTAGGAGCCTTTTTAGGATAGAATTTAAAGGTAATATTACCGTGTGAAGTCTTAATAATTCCTTCAGATTCAGATAATCCAGTACGATCTACATTTATTTTAAAGACATCAACCTTTTTGTCCGATACTTCTTCCTGTGTTTTTATATCGCTATTCTTGCTACAACTTAAAAAGATGCATAGAAATAGTGAGATTCTTACAAGCTTTACAATAGTCATTATTGAAATTCTCCTTTGCATAATGAAATTATGATAGGAAATTAAAAAAAATGCAAAAAAAGTAAAAAAAAAGAAAAAACAGTGTTGACATATGAAACGAGGTCACATAAATTACGTTTCACCTTGAGAGATGAACGAAACAAATCAACTGCTTAAAACAGATGATGAGTTATCTTGTGGGCGTGTAGCTCAGTTGGGAGAGCACCTGCTTTGCACGCAGGGGGTCGCAGGTTCGACTCCTGTCATGTCCACCATTTATTTCAAGAGGCTCTTTAACATTCAAATAAAGTAATAAAGATTTGCTGCTTAGGTAGCAAACAAGATGAGAAGAAATCCAAAATAAGTTTTAAACGGTTTTTGAAAGATCTGACGTAACTGAATCATTGAAGT
>NZ_JBKIYF010000004.1:0-102755 GCF_047085075.1 Halobacteriovorax sp. RT-2-3
TCCGGCTTCAGCTCCAAGAATGTAATTATCTAAATAATTCAAGTGCGAGGTTTCTTTTCATAGCAGAAGAAACCTCCTCTTAGTACCTTGTACGATTCGTTAACTTATTTAAATCTCGTAAAGGTGGCGTGTACCTTACTGAGTACAAACAAGCTTATAAACAGTTGCCCCATTTACGCTTGCTAGCTCAAAACGATTATTTTGATCAAAGGTTGCTGTTGAAACAATTCCTTTCGTGTAATCAGGACCAAATGTAATCTTAGCGACAAATTGTTCCTTATCGTACTTTGTGAAAACGAAGTAGGCTTCGTCGATATCTGCGTGAATTTTTGCATCAGTATACTCAAATGCATTTTCTAGTTTGATTTCTTTAAGTTGAGACTGTCCTCTGTCGTCCAAATATCTTTTTGAACCGATACAATCCATTGACAGGGCAGAAGATGCCAAAAGTAATGCTAACGTGATTTTTGCGATCTTTTTCATTTGAACTCCTTACCCCTAAGTTAATTAATAGGAAATTCTAGTGAAGAAATGCTATCAACGCAAAATATTGTGCTCAATAGTTAGAAAGTGTTAGATTTTTGTCGACTTAAGTTACTGAATTAACTTTAAAAGGTCCTTACTGAATGCATTAGACATGAGGGCCGAGAATAAGAAGATAAAGAATGTTGCAAAGACTTGTTTGATGAATTTCTTTTCCATATCGAAATCTTACTGGATTTTAATATTTGAAAATACTTTTTTAATAATTGCCTAGGTAGTGTTCAGCTTTATTTTTATTACTGTGCAAAAAGGTTAAGCTGATCAAGGCGTGATTCATGCTTAGAGAAAATTGTCTCAACAGAGTGCTCATGAACTTCGCGTTTTTCAAAGCCATTGTCATAAGTTTGAATAACGAAGAAAGACATACGTGGAAATTTTGCTTTTAGCTCTTTCATCGCATCTGTAATGAGATCGATATTTCCAGCATCATCATCACTCATTCCAAAGCGGTGATAATCTGAGTATCCGTATTTTTGAATAGCAAGTTCAACTGATTCGATAATGGCCTTGTACTTAAGTTCAGGCACATTATAATCCTCATCACGTCCACCAAGTCGTACACGAGTTTCTGGATTTGAAACAGCATAGACAGTGTGAAAGTTTGGCATATTTGGTAGGTGACCTTCGTTATAGATAACTTCGATCCCTTGCTTAATTGTATCTTCTCTGTGACCACGAGCTGTAATAATTGAAACTGGTCTTTGATTATAAGTTGCATGATAGAAGTGATTCCAGCTCGGAGCTTTCCAAGTTGAATCACTTCTTTCAAGTGCATCCTGGATATCTGTGATAAGTGATTGCTTTCTTCCGGTTAGTCGTTGAGTAAGCGAAAGATCTGAATCGCGGAAATTTCTAAAAGTTCCCGTCTCATCATCGAAATCCATGTGATAATTTGCGTAAGGTCCTTCTTTTCCAATGATCTTATTATGAGCAGCAAATTCGTGAGAAGAAAGAAGCTTCTCTTCGCCTGTCTCATTGTGAAAGATAATGATTGGAGTTGAAAGGAAAACGACATTGTCGTCGAAATCGAAGAAATAGAAAGACTTTCCACCAAGGTGGAAATTGCGATCGTTTTCGCGCGGAAGCTCAAAGTTAAACTCGAGCTGTTCCTTGTTTTTAGGTGATTTTTTCTTACGATTAAAAACCATGGTTTCTCTTTTCTATTTCTAACGAAAATACTTTTTATGGCGTATATTCGCAGAAGTTGTGGTCGCGTTCAAGAAAAGAGCTTAGTATCTGCAATATTTACAGATACTAAGTTATTGAAAACTAATAGCATTTACTATCGTTTAGCAGGGTAATTGTAGCTGAAATCATCATTTTAAGGTCATTACTATCAAATACTAGTGAGCTATTTGATAGAGTTGCAAGGCTTTGTTCAATACCTGTACAAATCATCCAGTCTTCAGAGGCAAAACTGATCGCACTTAAAAGATTACTCGTGTAATCTGAAATGATATAGCTATTCTCCTCAGTTAGCTCAAAATTCGTCATTCTAATTTTAAAGAAGAAGTCACGTAGAAGTATTAATGTTAGTTTATTAAGTAATACATAATTTGGATTACCTCGAATTTGATCATAAGAGAGTTTATCAATCATTGGGATGATATCTCTTAACATTTTATAATCTGCCCTTAAGGTTTTTAGGCGATTAAGTTCTTTCGAATCCACATAAAGTTCGTTCGATAAATTTAGATTTAAATTAATTAAAGGTGCAAGTGCAATTGTATTATATTTCTCAAGTGATAAATTTCCTTGCTTGAAATATGCAAGCTCTTCTTTTATCGAGCGTGAATTAAATGAACGCAACTGAGTGTTTTCAACGATGTCAAAAGACTGCTTGGCCCATTTCATTTTAAAATCACCAAAGCTCAAGATATCTTGCTGAATTAATACTTTTGTCGAGTAGACATAATTATCATCATTGATTCCTTGAGCTCTAAGAAGCTCGTGAAGAACCATAATGTTTGTAAGGCGAGAGTTTTTAAAAATATTATTCCAGTGAAGCTCTGGAATGGCATCTCCCACATATAAAGTTATCTTTCCCGGAACCCCAATCGCGCTAACTGGATTTCCAAGATTGTCGATTAAAATATCATTGGAAGTACTAATCGTATTGATATTTAGATGGGCCTTAAGTAGAAGAGGAGATACAAGAACTTCACTAATAGACTTAAAACCATCTTTATAATAATCGATGATACCATTTCCTGTGTTTATAAATCGAAGCCTTATTGTATCACCACCATTGCCAACTCCTGAGCCTCCTTCTCGTAAAACAGGACGTTCTTTAGCTGCTGAGGTCAAAGTTAATAAAGATAGTGCTAGAATTAAAAGTACTTTCATTGGTCAACCTTATTTGAAATAGCAAAGAAGTTAATTGCTAAGTGATATAATTGATTTCCTTCAAAGTCCTTTTCGATAAATTTTTGAGAAAATTCCTCTCTGAATTTTCTTAACTCTTCCTTCGCTTGTGGAAGATTTTCGGCGCGAATCCCAAATGTAAAGCCAGAGAACTCTCTGTCCTCCACATCTTGTTTTTCAACTGCTTCTTTTGCGAGTTCAGCAATGTTCTTGTGATATTCTTGCTTGGCAATATTTGGGATATCATTTGCTGTGAAGACTGTCTCGTGGGCCTTGCGATAACTACCATCTTTTAAAATTAACATTTCAAGCTTTGTTAGTAGCTCAACACTTTTTCTGATTTCTGTAAGAGGGTAGTTATGAATTAGTAATTTTTGAATCTTGATTGGTGTAAGATCAGCATCTATTAAGCAAAATAATTCAAGAATGAAGAAGTTAAGAGGATTTCGTATCAGCTCGTAATTATCTACTTCATAAACTTCAAGAGTTTCATTATTTCTCTGTATTGAGTTTAAATAGAATAATTTTTCTTCTTCTGATTTTGCGGCTTGAAGTTTTACTAGTTTTTCAAAATAGTCTGCTTCCTCTGCCTCAAGTTTTAAATCTCTCGCAATAGTCATTATATACTTACTAGGAAGATTGCGTTTTCCGTTTAGAACTTGGTGTAGCTGAGAATGGGAAGTTATTCCAAGTTTTTGTGCCCAAGACCTAATTGAGAAGTTTGGGTTAAGCTCTTTCTTCTTAAGCCAAGTATCTCTTAAGTACAGAGAAGCATTTACGTAGTTGTAAATATCCACGCAATGCTTATCTGATAAATATGGGGGATTTGTTTGTATATCCAATCTATTTTACTTTTAAATCAAGTCCGTAATCTAAGTTCCAAATACAAGTGTAATTATTTGTCCCTTTTGTTTTTTGAGTCATATTCTCTGGGATTGAAATATTCACTTTACCTTTTTGGTAAGTCAGAGTTCCGATATTAAGGTTTTGTAAATAGTCGTTCTTGTTACGATATAAATCGTAGCCACCAAAACCATCTTCTTCACCGATAAAGCTCATTGCAAAACCTGCACATTTCTTTCTGTCTTGTGACTTTAGTAAAACAGTGATTCTACCTGTACTTGATTTTGTAATCTGAACATCTAACTTAATATTTAGAGTCTTACTTTTTCCATAGTAGTCTTCGTAATCAAAACAAAGAAACTTGCTACAATCAGCCTGAAAATAACCCGTGTAAGTTAAAGAGATCTTTTTCTTTCCACTATATTCACCTTCAATTGATTTCTTTCCAAGTGCCTGAGTACTTAAAGAGAGTGATAGTAGGGTAATTGCTGTGATTAATCTTTTCATTTTTTATCCTTATAATATTATTTCTTTAGGTTTACGTTTAATCCGTGCTTAAGATCCCATATGCAGTTGTGTCCATTGCGACCTTTTGTTAGCATTGATATCTCTTGTGAAATTGCAATATCTAATTCTTTTTGCGCATAAGTTGCTGTACCAAAGACCTCATTTTTTAAGTATGATTCTTTGTTTTTGAATAGATCATATCCTCCAAAACCATCGGGCTCACCGATTAGTTTGATTGAGAAACCTGCACACTTTTTCTTGTCTTGTGAAGAAATCATAAGAGTAATTCTTTCTGAACTTGTCTCAACAACCTTTGCTTCAAGTTTTACTTTGAAAATATTTTCGCGAACATAGCTATTGTTGAAGCATACTGATTGCTTGTAACTTTGAACCAAGATAAATGTTCCGATGATCCCAATTGGACCAAGTGACCACGCTGCTCCAGCGGCACCTAGTGAAAGTGCATTGTAGCCAAGCCTTCCATCGAATGAGCATTTGTTAAGGAATCTAACACCATCGTAGTTTAAGGAAATACTCTCTTTACCTTTATACATTCCCGTGATGCCATTATCTTTACCACCAAAAAGTGCATAAGTATTTGTACTTAAGATGACAGTACTAAATACTGCGATTAATACTCTTTTCATTTCTCTCTCCCTAGTTCTAACTTATTAGTTACAACCATTATTTCTCATCATTCTATAAGCGCTTAAAACATTTCTTCTCTTGCTTGATACATCATTCGTTTGAAGAACAAATGTTAAACTCTTCTTTGCACACTCATAATTTCTAGAGAATGTACTTTCTTCGATTAACTCAATAGCAAGTCCTGCTACACGATTTAGCACTGCAATTTCTGTTTCATCATTCTTTGATCTTTCGCCCTCTGTAAGACCTCTTGAAAGAATGTCTTGAACATACTCTCTGTGATTTCCATAACACCAAAGACAAAGTCTTCTAGTAAGTCTGTCGTGAAATTTATTAAGATCACCAATTGCATCTCTTAAGTGTCTTCTTAGGAAGAGAACCTTATGTTCAGGTGAATCGTAAACTTCAGTGCCCTTAATTGCACTTGCAAGAGTTGTGTAAAAATAGAAGAAGTTCTTTTTTGGAGTGCTATCTAGAACAAAGTGTGAGGCATCTAAAAGGATTTCTAATTCCTCTTCATAAGTCACGCTTTCAAAACCTGATACAATTGCGTTCTCTAAAATAAAACTCGTATCTTTACACCACTTGCTAACTTCAGCGTTAGTTGTCAGTGCCAAAAATGTACAAATAAAAACTAATAACTTTCTCATCGAATCCTCCCAGATCGTTTCCAATGGAGGTGTTGTATCGATTTAAAAGTCAAAGTTGAACGCATTTGTACACAAACTGTATCAAAAATGTAAACAGCTCATTTGAATGTCAGTAAGATTTATGTAGTCAGGACTACCAGTTGGTTCCTTTCATATTGTGAATCACTTCAAAAACAGTCGTTCTTTCAATGATTCCAACTACTTTCTCGTTCTCTACAACAGGAAATGCATGGAAAGGATAGTGGAGAAAGAGTTCAACGATGAAGGTGAGGTTGGACTTTGAAGGAATGGTTACAACATTCTCGCTCATATAGTGTTCAACGAGTGAAGAAGGGTGGTTGTAGTATTTTGCATCGAGGCTATATTTGAGGCAGTCTTTTTGCGAGAGAAAACCAACAATATTTTCAAACTCATTAACGACAGGAAGACCTGTAATATTGTGTTTTATGAAGTATTCGCCAGCTTCTTGCATATCCATACTTGTGTGAAGTGGAACGAAAGCTTTGATAACTCGATTTATAATATTATAGCTTGATGTAAAGTGTTCTTCTTTTTCTCTTTGTCTTGGGGCCTTATCGCGTTCGATAGGTGGAGTGTAGTTAACCATTATGCATCCCTTTTTTGTTTAAACCTATCTCAAATTGTATTGTTAAAAGTTGAAAAGATTTTGATTAAATGTAGAGAAATCATCATAATAATTAATAATGGAATTCATTCAAGACTATGGCATCGTAGGGCTTTTCTTTATAAGCTTTGCCGCCGCAACTATTCTCCCATTCAGCTCTGAAGCATTCTTATTTGGTGCTGTAAAAGCAGGACTTTCAAGAATTGATATTTTCTGGGCCGCAAGCCTTGGCAATTTTCTTGGAGGGGTAAGCTGCTTTTATCTTGGTCACTTGGGCAAGATAAGCTGGTGTGAAAGATACTTAAAAATTAGTAAAGAACAGATCGTACGTTGGCAAAATCTTATTCAGCGCTTTGGGCCGGCCCTTGCTTTTTTGACATGGCTTCCCATCGTTGGTGATCCCTTGGCCGTAGCACTCGGCTACTTTCGTTGTCGCCCCGCGTATGTTTTCTTATCGATGTATATCGGTAAAGCATTGCGTTATGTCTTTGTAATTTGGTTAGCAAATAAGTTCTAAGAATATGACAAAACGCCTTGAAAATGGGATACTTAAATAGCACGACACACTGATTAAATAAGACATTTTGAGGACTCCATGGAACAAGATAGTAACGTCGAATCTAGCGAAACGAAATCACTAAAAGAAACTCACCCAGATAGCTTTGTACACCTTCACTTACATACACAGTATTCACTACTGGATGGAGCGATTCGTTTAAAGGATTTAATTCCACAGGCAAAGGAATTAGGTGTTCCGGCAATTGCACAAACTGACCATGGGAATATGTTTGGTGCTATTGATTTTTACACTCGCTGTAAAGCTGCAGGGATAAAACCAATACTAGGTTCAGAAATTTACTTCACACCTGGGTCACGCTTTGATCGTCGTGCGGCCAAGAAGTCTGCTAGTGTTAGTTCACAGGATGCTGAAGAGTCTTCAAGACAAATTCACCATTTGATTCTTCTTGCAAAGAATAATACTGGTTACCAAAACTTATGTAAGCTCCTTTCAAAAGCTTATCTTGAAGGTTTTTACTATAAGCCACGTGCAGACGTGGAACTTCTTCGCGAATATAGCGAAGGGCTAATTTGTACGACAGCATGTCTTAAAGGTGAGGTTGGTTATAACTTCTTTACTGGACAAGATGAGCGTGCCATTCGTGCAATTGAAAAACTAAGAGATATCTTTGGTCCTGATGACTTCTATCTTGAGATTCAAGAAAATGGAATTCCTGAACAGAGAATTGTAAACGAGAAAGTTATCGACTTTGCAAAGAAGAACGATATCAAACTAGTTGCAACAAATGATTCGCACTATATGACACCTGAGGATGCGACAGCTCAGGAAGTCCTTCTTTGTATTCAAACAGGAAAGACATACGCTGACGAAAATAGAATGCGTATGACGTCGCAAGAATTTTATTACAAGTCACCTGAAGAGATGAGAGCTGCATTTCACTATGCACCTGAAGCTTGTGATAACACTCTTGAAATTGCAGATAAGTGTAATGTTGAACTTTCGTGGACTGATGAAAAAGGAAATCAAATTTATCATCTTCCAGACTATGAAATTGATACAGATGAAACTCTTGAAGAATACTTTGATCGTGTAACAAAAGAAGGTCTTCAAGCACGTTTTGATGGACCGCAATTTAGAAATATTGTTAACCAACCGGATTGGGAAGAGCAGAAACCAAAGTATTACGAGCGTCTTCAATATGAGATGGATCTTATTAAGCAGATGGGATTCGTTGGATACTTCCTTATCGTTGCTGACTTCATTCAGTGGTCAAAAGATAATGGGATTCCGGTAGGTCCTGGACGTGGTTCTGGAGCTGGTTCTCTTGTTGCTTATGCTTTAACAATTACCAATATTAACCCTCTTCCATACAACCTACTTTTTGAGCGTTTCATTAACCCTGAGCGTATCTCGATGCCAGACTTTGACGTCGACTTCTGCCAGGCGGGACGTCAGCGAGTTATTGAGTACGTAACGCAAAAGTACGGTGAAGATAAGGTAGGGCAGATTATCACTTTTGGTAAGCTTCAGGCCAAGGCCGTTGTAAAAGACGTTGCTCGTGTTTATGACTTAACATTTGCTGAAGCCAATATGATATCAAAACTGATTCCTGATGAAATTGGAATCACATTAGATAAAGCAATTGAAATGGAGCCGAAGCTTCAGGAGCTTATTGAAACTGATCCTAAGATTCGCCAAATCTTCACTATTTCAAAAAGGCTTGAAGGACTTTATCGCCACGCTGGTATTCACGCGGCCGGAGTAATCATTACCTCTGAACCGCTTGTAAACTATTGTCCACTTTTTAAAGGGGCAAAAGGTGAAAAGGTTGTTCAATTTGATAAGGACTTCTCTGAGCTAATTGGACTTGTAAAATTCGACTTCCTTGGACTTAAAACTCTAACGGTAATTGATTACGCTTCTGATTTTATTAAGCGTGACTACGATCCAAATTTTGATATTGAAGCAATCGATTACGAAGATAAGAAAGTATATGACCTGGTTTCTGAAGGGGATACAATTGGTGTTTTCCAGCTGGAATCTTCTGGGATGCAGGATCTTTGTCGTCGTATTTCACCGGATACTCTCGATGATATTACGGCCATCAACGCTCTTTATCGTCCAGGTCCTATGGGATCGGGAATGCACGATGAATTCGTTGAAATCAAGCACGGGCGCAAAGAAGAAAGTTATCCATTCGAATCTCTTAAGCCAATCCTAAACGATACATACGGAATCATTATCTACCAAGAGCAGGTTATGAACATCGCCCGTATTATTGCTGGATATTCTCTTGGTCAAGCGGATATGCTTCGTAAGGCGATGGGGAAAAAGAAAATTTCGGAGATGGAAAGACACAAGCAGATCTTCCTCGATGGTGCAAAAGAGAGAAATTACGATTTAAAAATTGCTGAGACTCTCTATGATCAGATGGCGAAATTTGCGGAATATGGTTTCAACAAGTCACACGCCGTTGCCTACTCATATATTGCGTATCAAACAGCATACTTAAAAACTTATTATCCGCCAGAGTTCTATGCAGGACTCCTGAGTACGGAACTTTCAAATACAGATAAGATCACAACAATCATTAACGATGCAAGAAATCATGATATTCAAGTTCTTGCTCCTTGTGTGAATGAGTCGCTTTGGCTATTTAACGTTGTTGATGGAAACCTACGCTTTGGTATGGGTGCCATTAAAGGTGTTGGTGAAGGTGGTGTTGAAGAGATGATCCGTGAAAGAACGGAGAATGGCCCATTCGTTGGCTTCATCGACTTCTGTGAAAGAGTAAATCTTAAGAATGTTAACAAGCGTGTTATTGAATCACTTATTCGCGTAGGTGCTTTTGATGGTTGTGAAACAAATCTTAATCGTCGAACAATGCTTGAGAATATGGAAATGGTTGTGGCCTACGCGCAAAAGCGCCAAAGAGAAAAAGAGATGGGACAAACGAATCTCTTTGATATGGCCGAGGCAACAGAAGATACTGGTGCTAATCAGCTTGATATTCAATTTGTTGCTGACTGGGATGACCGTGAAAAACTTTTATATGAAGCAGAGCTAATTGGGGTTTATGTTTCAGGTCACCCGCTAGATCGTTACCAAGGTGTTATTGAACAAATGGCCTCGATGCCAATTGGACAAATCCAAGATATCGATGGAACTTCAAAGAGAGATATGGTTCTTGCGGGGATGATCGTTGAGAGAAAAAATATCATGACGAAGAAAGGGGATCGCATGTGTTTTGCTACCCTAGAAGATTTGTCAGGTAAGATTGAATGTATCATTTTTCCAAAAACATTCGTTCAATACGAAGAGATCCTTGCTACTGATGACCCAATCATTATGACTGGACAGGTAAATTTGGCCGAGGAACCGCGAAAATTCTTCCCTTCAAAGATTCAAAAGCTCAAGGAGCAGGCGGAGGAAAGGGTATCTTCTGTTCGTTTGAATGTTCCAATGACATCTCTAAATGAGGGACGTCTAAACCGACTTAAGCAGACGATTTTAGGTCACAGAGGAACAGTTCCACTACATATTATTTTTGAACATGATTCAGGTAGAGCAAGAATGCCACTTGGAAATGACTATCTGGTAAACCCAACACCACAAATGGCAGCAAAAATTAATGAGATTTTTGATGCTGATGCGGTGAAGTTTATTATTGATGGAAAAATCAGCGATGTAGGGTAAAATACTTAAAGATATTTTTTAATCTAGGGATGGATAATGAAGAAACTAATATTATTGCTATTATTAGCGACCAATACTCTTGCAGCATCAGTAAGTGCAAGGGGACAGTTCACCTCAAAACCTGGTGACTCTTTATCTTTTATTAAAGAGCAACTCTATGCCAACACGGTTCGCAACGTTCTTGATTCTGAGCTTGAAAAGCTAGGTCTTGATACAAAGACTTTTTGGCAAAATTACGAAACACAATTTGATGAATACTTTGCACCAATTAAAGAAAATTACGATCGTGAAACTGGTGCAGTTGATGCTGAAGGCAACCCTGTAACTCTAACGGGGAGTGCTCTTGAAAGATACCAAAGGGGAATTCGTAGCAAGAGACTAAAGGCACGCGCTTCTTTTGGTGGATTTAACTCTATTATTTCTTCATACACAGTAAAGAAGATGTCGAAGTCTTTATCACGAGCAGATACACACTATTATAATATCGATGCAAAAGTTAATCGTAAGTTAGTTTCTGAAATTTACTATCGCTATATTGGACAAGGTAAAACACGTAACTTTACAAAACTTTATCTAAATATCAATTACAAGCTTAAGGATCTAACTTGGGAAGAAGTTGGTGTAAGTTCTCAGTCGAAATTTACAGATGTTGTCGAAGATCACTGGCTTAAAGAGTTAGGAGAGAGTGTTGGTGGTGTCTTTCTTGAAGGGATTGAAGTTGTTAATCCATCAACAAGACAAGAAATTTTCGAACACCTAAAGAAGCCTCTTGTTGTCCTTCGTTCAAATGAAGGAGAGATTCTTGGTACTCGTCAGGAAGAGCTTAGAAATTCACTTATGCTAACTCTTGATATCGCACTTGAAAAAGAGTTTAAAGACGAAAAGCAAAAGCAAATTAATATACAGACATTTGGTGGATTAGTTCTTACTGATTTAAGAGATGGTACGATTGTAAACTTCAAAGATTTTGAGGCCAAAGGACAACAGTATTCGACAGTTGATCCACACAAGCAGAGCTCTGATATTGCAAGCTTTGTTTATCAGCTGCCAATCTCAGAAATGAAGGGATTAAAGAGAACGATTAAGGAGAAAGTATCTGTAAAGAACTCTTTTGATATCGTATTAAGAAATACTCATAATATTAATGAGGCATTTGATTTTGCTGGAATGTTAAAAGAAGAAGGTGTTGTTTACTTCTTTGATCCACAAATTACTTCGACTCTTCAAAATGTAGTCAATATTAGTATCACTTTCTCTGGTGATAAAGATAAGGCAATGGATGTCTTGAAGAAGTTTTCTAATACAAAATTATCAGAGCAAGCTTCGATTAAAAGAGATGAAAACCTTCCATTTGTTTTTAATATTATTCATGCTGGTGAGAGTGGAAAAGTTATTAAGGAAGATAAGGAAGCAGCTAAGGCAAAAAGTCTATGATTAAGTTTTTATTACCAATTTTAGTTTTAGTTACAACATCGTGTTCTCTTTTAGTACCACCACAAAAAAGAGATTATCACGGAAGAAAAGAGAGAACGTCTCAGCGTCAACATTTTACAGGCGTTAAAAAGAAGGTTGCACTTCTAACTTTCTTTAATGAATCTCCATTTGGTGGCCAAGATTTAGGTGTTATCGCAACAGAAGAGCTTCGCCGTGAGCTTCAAAAGACGGGACAATTCATTGTGGACCCAATGTCAGCTAGATTATTTGGTTCTTCGAAGCAGGTCTACTCTCAAGGTGGGTCAAAGCTTGTTCAGATGACAAGAAAGGCAAAAGGAGAAGGTGTAAACTTTGTTATTTTTGGTCGAATTATCGAAGCAAGAGTTAGAGAAAAGTCTGATGAAGTAGGTTTTGTTAGAAGCACAAAAAGCTATAGTGAAGCAAAAGTCGAGATTAGAATCTATGACGTTAACTCTAATAAAGAAATCTATACTGATACTCTTGATGGTTATGCAGACGATAGCAGCTACCGCTTCTTTAAGTCTGATCGCGATTCACAAACAAAGTACCGTCAAGATCTTCTTCGCTATGTAACAAAAGTTTCTGTTAGAAAATCAATTCCAAGAATTCTTGATACAGCTCAAAAGCTAGAGTGGATCGGACGTGTTGCAAAAATTATTGGAAATAATATCTATATCAATGCTGGCCGTGACTCAGGACTTAATATCGGTGATGTTTTAAAAGTTGTAACTGAAGGTGTTGATATCTATGATCCTGAAACTGGGGCCCTTATTGGTGTTTCCAAGGGAGAAGTCAAAGGGACTATTGAGATTATCGACTTTATTGGAGCAGATGCTTCAATCGGTATCTTACACTCCGGAGGCTCTGTTCACGAAGGTGACTTTGTTAAGTTGTACTAATGATTTATTCTCTTGCCCGTAACTTCTTATTCAAGTTAGACGCCGAAGATGCTCATGATCTTACAATCGATTTCATGGAGAGATTCCCTGTCCTTTCTGAGGTCTATCCGAGTTATCGCTCTGATAGTTTAAAATTAAGAATTGGTAAGTTAACGTGGGCAACACCTGTTGGGCTTGCTGCTGGACTTGATAAAAATTGTCGTGGATACGAATTTCTTTCTAATCTTGGTTTTGGTGCAATTGAGGTTGGAACTGTAACACCAAGGCCCCAGGGTGGAAATCCTAGGCCAAGACTATTTCGTTATATTGAAGAAGAGTCTATTCGTAACTGCATGGGCTTTAATAATGAAGGTGGAGAGTTTCTTAAGAATCAAGTACGCTTAGCAAAGCGTTCAATTCCATTAGGTGTGAATATTGGAAAGAATAAGGATACACCTGATAATCTAGCATATGAAGACTATGCGAGCCTTTATCAAGATTTTAAAGATCTTGCTGATTATATCGTTATAAATGTTTCCTCGCCAAATACTCCGGGACTTCGTTCGCATCAAACTCGTGAATCCTTAGAGAAGATCTTTGCTGCTTTAGAGCGTAAAGACGGTGAGGCTGATCTCTATTTAAAAATTTCACCAGATATTGAAGAAGATGAAATTGAAAGTATTATCAAAGTCGCAAGTGACTATAGACTAACTGGTATCATTGCAACAAATACGACTATAATGCAAGAGCGTGGGGTAGGAGGTGTTTCTGGAAAACTGCTTCTGGCCAAAGCACGTAGGGTCCGTAAGGCATGTCTTGATAAGATGAAGGATTTTCCTCATTTAGAGTTCATCGGGGTTGGAGGTTTTTCTTCGTATGAAGATATTGTTGATTATTGGCGTGATGGTGGAAGGTGTTTGCAGATCTATTCGGCCTTTATTTTCCAGGGGCCTAAGCTTCTCCAAGATATTAATCGATCAATAATAAATGATATGTCCCTAAAGGGATTTAATTGTGTTGAACAACTAATTGATCATTATCAAAAAAAATCTCAAATATAACCTATTAAAATTATGTATAAATAAAAACTAAAACTTAATCTTTTCCTAATATTAACCGAAACGAGTAAAAAGGTTGGTTAAACATTTAAGGAAAGAAATGATTAAAGGCTTAGTTCATACTGTCGTAATTGCATCATTAGGCGCATTTGTCTTTTTCACTAGTAGTGATATTGAGAGTACTCTTAAACAAGAGCTTGGTAGTGGTGCAAATCCATACAAGCATGTTAATCGTTCACCTGACTTTGTTAAACGTTCAATTGCATCTTTATCTGATGATGTTACGGCCCGTGAACTAAAAAAGAGAAGAGTTGAGGATATGCATATCTACAAGTCTTACGAGGAGTCGTTATCAAAACTTAAGGGTTGTATGAGAAGTATCTGTCAGGAATACTTCACAAGTGATGAAGTTTCTGAAAATTATGATAGGTATGGGGATTATATTACAGCGAAGATTAATCAAAATATTAATCAGCTATATAACTTTACGTCAAAAAGAGGCTTTCGTTCTCACTCAATTATTACGACAGCACTAGATTTTATCGATCTTTCAAATGAAGAATTAAAGAAGAACTTAGTTTTACTTTTAAGTACGCAAAAGAGTGATCTAAGATCATTAAATGCCTTAGTTAAACTTTCACAAGGTGTTTACGGTAAGGATCTTCATTCTCTTATTATTTTAGAGCTTGAAAAATATGCAAAGTCAGATGATTTTAAAGATAAGGTAAGCGATCAAATAGTGACAACACTAGCTTCAAACGCTAGCAATGAAAACTCACTTATTACAAGAGAGCTATATCGTTTCATCAATAAAGATAATCTTCAAAAGTTTAATCATCTTTTAACAAAGATTCCTAATGAGAGTCGAGTGTATTCACAGCTTGCAAATCATATCGAGAAGTTCGAATCGACAAGCCTATAAAACAATCTTAAGTTTTTTTGCGACAGTGATTTCTTTCTCATTCATATTTAGTTGGTAGGCAAGAATCTGTACTCCAGCTTCTTTGGCCTTGATAAGAAGTCTTTTATATTCTGTATCAATATCACTCACATTAAAGCTCTTAACATCTTCACGAGAAACAATATAGAGCATTGTGGCCTCATGACCTTGCTCCTTAATTGCCATAAGTTCTTCAAGATGCTTTTGGCCTCTGGTTGAGACGGCATCCGGGAATTGGGCCTGGTCGCCAACTTTTAAAGTAACATTCTTTACTTCAACAAAGTTGTACTTAAAACTAGGATCCTCAAGTTTTAAATCTTTCTTATCGATCTCTTTATTGCTTAAGAGAAAATCAATTCTACTTTTACCAATTTTTACTTCACTCTTGAAAAAATCATACCCTCTAAGTTCTTCGAATTTTCCAAGTTCTAGACCTTCCTGAACAATCTTATTTGTAAGGCCTGTATTTACCATAATCCAAGAATCCCCATTCGAAATCATCTGAGCAGAGAATTTAAGCTTTCTCTTTGGGTCATCAGAGTGGGTCATTAGAACTTTCCAATCTGGCTCCCAACATGTTTTCATGCTTCCTGTATTTGCAAGGTGGGCCGTTAGAGTTTGTTCACAACTATACTCTTTAAAGGCATTATCTAATTTAAAATCTAATAAAAATCGTTTGTAGCGTTCAATAATTGTCCCTAAAACCAATTCATTTTCTTTAAATTGCATATTTTTCCTTGTGTGCATGTTGCTAAGCATCTGTAATTATATGTTACAATGACAAATACGATATCATTTTAAGAGGAATTTGTGAAAACTGCTTTAGTAATTTGTGACAATGAAGTTTTAAATTCAATCTACAGTGTAAATCTTAAGACATACACTGAGTTGAATCTGATTTTTACGTCATCACTTGATGAGGCGCTCATTCATATTGAGGACACAGAAGTTCCTATTGATCTACTCGTAACAATGGCCTCAATCGGGGATGAAGATACGGCCCTTTTGGCCTTTCATAATCTTATTGAAAATGATCGCGATATTCCTTCGATTGTTATTGGAGAAGGGGATCTCGTTCCAGATGAGAACTATGTTGTTAAAAATCAATTTGATATCCCTGGCATTCTACAAAATATTTTTGAATGCTTAAAAATTACACCAAAAGAAGTTTTGGCCGTTGTGACAGAAGAGTTATATGAAATGCCAATTCGTCTCTTCTTTCCGTTTAATAAAGCATTTTGTGATACCTACTATATGCTAGAAAATAATGGCGAGAAAGTCCCAACTAAAATATACGACACTGAAAGTGATGTATGGCCAAAGGTAAGAGAATTCTTAGATCAAAATGTTTCACATCTTTTGATACCTGCAAGAGAGCGTTTCGCTTTCACTAAGAGGGTAACTGAGCTTTTAATTGAAAGTATGGAAAAGGTGACTCCTGAAACTCCTCAACAAGAATCTCTTGATTTTGTGGAGCAAAGTATTGATGCCATTGCTGAACAGCTATTTGAAGATGAAGGGGTAACGAAAGAAGTTGTCCAGCTTTCTCAAATGTGTATGGATACGATGGAAGAAGTTATTGATAATGTTCCAGATCTAAAATCTATCCTAAAGGATTTAGCAGCGCTAAAATCTGGCTTTCTCTATAGTCACTCAATTATTGCAGGTTACGTTTCGTCCCATATTCTCGACAACGTTGAATGGGGTGGCCCTGCTCATAAAGAGAAATTAAAATTTGTTCTTTATTTCCACGATATGTACTTAGTGCAAGTCTATAAAAAATATCCTGATCTAATGTACGAGGATAAGATCATTTTTGATCCTCAAGTCTCTGAAGAAGATAAGGAAATCATTATCAATCATGCTGCTGAAGCAGCAGATGCAATTAGGCGCTATCCTGCATGTCCACTTGGCGCCGATGTTATTATCATGCAACACCATGGAACATCAAATGGACTAGGTTTTGCGACAAGTTTTAAAGATGATATCTCTCCACTTGCTAAGGTTCTTATTATTGCTGAAGCATTTACAGAAGAAATCTACCAAAGAATTGAAGATCGCCAAAAAATAAATGTTGAAGATGTAATAACTAAGCTACGTGAGCGCTTTACTAAGCACACGTATAAGAAGATCATCGAAACACTTGCGACGATTAAGATTTAAGCAATATCTACTAATTTTTTTATTGTGACACTATCTTGTTCGAGGGTATAGATTGCGTGCCAGCTATCCTTTAATTGAATCTTTCTGATATTATTGATTTCATCAATTTCAATATTGAGAGGCCCATCGTATTTAATCTTGAATTCACGTGCCTTATCGATACCTAGATCTGAAAGAAGATTTATCCAACAACTAATTTCATCTTGAACTTCAATGGGAGTATTCGCTAGTTGTGCTAAGGCCTGTTGTTCAAATTCAATACTTACTTTTTTCATTTTAAAACTATAGCGATCTTACTTGTGTGTGGCAAATATCATGTTTTTTTGTTTACTTTCGATTAGTAAAAGAAATTTAGTCCTGCCATCGCTCTTTGGTAAACTTCATCATAGTATTGGTAGGCAAGTCTTAAGCTAACATCCTTGGTAAAGTGAAACTTTGCTTCGCTATTCCATTCATGTTGCTTATTTAAGCGAGTGTTATTTCTAAATGAATATTGATAACTACCTTGCCACGAAAAGTATTTACTCGAGTAGATAAGCCTTATTTTTGGCCCATAAGTAAGAGCATAGTCATAGTCTGACTCATAGATATAAGAGTTTTGTGTTGCTATAAATGCTGCCAGTGCGAATACTTCGTTACCAAAAGTGTAACCAAGATCAAAATCTAAGTAGGGATTTAATGTTCGGCTTTGATATGTAAAGCTCTCAGCAAAACCAAAGTTAAATTGCCAACTAAGCTTCTTTGCAAAAACTGTTACAGGTCTTAAGGCATCGATACGAGCAAGCTGTATATCGACTAACCTCAGTCGATCTTCTTGATAGCGATTATAATCTAACTTTATATTAACTAGCTCTGTTGTGGACATGGGAAGATAACCACTTTGTCTATCGAGTAGGTCGTGGAGTGCTCCACGAAACTCAATATTTAGATATTCTCCATTACTATCAAAGCTTGGACCTAGGCTAAAACGATTTGTAGAGTGGCCTTTATCCGGAGATTTAGGCATTAAAAAATCATAGTTAATATCTTGTGATTTTGAAGCTAATTTTGCTCGTTTGCTATTAATACGAAATTTTTGTGTACGGTATTCTTTCTTCTCTTTATCTTTTAAAGACTTCGTTGCATCAACATCAGCATTCTTAAAGTCGATATAAAGATTATAAGTATCTAAGACAAATAGTTCATCAACATTATCTTTGATGTCGCTGATATTCTTAGAATCCTTGATAAGCTTTTTGAAAAGTGCTCCTTGCTTTGGATTCATCTCATCATACCTCGCTTTTAATTTTGTATACGAAGCGGGTCTAACTTTAATATTCTTTACGATATTGTCTTGTTCGAATAAAGCGTAGATTGTATCAACTGGAGGAACTGTAGTATCGATATTATCAATTAGCTTCCAGTCTGTTCTAATGGCATCGACAAACGCTAGAATGTGGTAAGAGCAATTCTTAGTGAAGTAGAGATAGTCGAAATAAGCTCGATTCATTTCAAAGAGGTGCGCCTGAAAATAAATAAGATCTTTTCTATCTAAGTTTAATTCATAATCCCAAAGATCTCTCGATTCCATATTATTATATTCTTTAACTTTTACATAATATGGCATCATAGCAAACATGCCTTTAAAGCCACCAAAAATACCTTTGTAGCCATAAACGAGGGGATTACTAGTATCGACTTTCGCACTGAAGTCCACGCCGTAATCTAAGAGATCATTATCTTGGCTTTTAGATGACTTTGAACGAACACGAAAGAATGTGTGACCAAAAGTTGAAGCGGGCTTTTCTATAAAGTAAGAAGAAAAAATAATAGAGACTGAATAGATATCGATTTTCTTTATATAGTCTTGATAAGCAGGACAATCATACAAATTTAATGATTGCTCAATTAGCCTATGTTCTTTTAAGAGCATGAATCTTGCAGGGAAAAGACACTTCGGATGATTATTCATGTCTTTAACAAGAGGGGATTCAACACCTGAAATTGTTTGTTTCAATTCCTCTAGTGGTGATGTCATACCATTTTCAGAAAGAAAATATTCCTTCGCTTTTACTAGGGACTCGTAACCGAAAAGATTCTTTTCATATCGTATGAGCTTTAGCCACCTTTGTGACTTAGAAAAAGTTTCGAGCTCTGTTGATGCCCAAGAAGAATGCCCTAGAGCAAAGAAGAGAAATGTTGCAGTTAAATATTTTTTCATTCTAAAATCAATTTTTGGCGTATTGGAAAAATGGCCTACAACCGAAGTTGTAGGCCAAAGTATTACATCGCTAGTACAGTTTGGATGTTATTGTGGATTGTTTGTGCGTCAGCATTTTCAGCAAAAATCTTATCAAAGTTTTGCTTTAGGTTTGTTTTGTTTGCTGCTGGAGCATTAACTAGAGCAAGGTATGCATCTAGACTTTCACCTTCGCCACGAGCAATATCGCTTGAAAGTGCGATCATGTTGTTTTCAACAAATGATACAGCTGATACACGTGCTGTTTTTGCATCTTCACAACCAAGAGTACCTGTTGACATTGCAAATGTCTGGTTACCTAGGATACCGTTTGTTGTAGCTGCAAGAACGTTAAGAGCTAGTCCTGACTTACCTTCGAAAATTACCGAACCAAGACCACAACCTGCTGGTCCGTGAGCTGCAAATGCTGAAGAAGTAACAACTGTAAAAAGTGCTGCACATAATAGTTTTTTCATCAATAAACTCCTTAATATTGTGATGTTTGTAAAACAATACAAAGAGTTTAACTTAACTAAGAAAAATGTAAATTAAAAATCCCTCGTTTTTGTTTGAGCAAAGGACTCCGCTTTTTAAGAAAAATTTAATTTACAGTATCGTCCTTTGTAGAGCATTAAGTGGGTCTTTGAAGTTACCTTGGTTGTAAACTTCTTTAATTTCTCTAAAGATATTAAGTAAGTTTTTTTTGCCGCCTGTACTTGTACAAAGTTTTAAAATGTAGTTATTTGCTAGGATAAATGCACACGAGTGGGCCGTTAATTTATTTGTACTTAACTTATTAGGGAAGCCATCTCCCTTTGGTTTTTCATGGTGCTGGGCCACGACAAAGTCTGCTTCAGGGTAACCTGTAAAGTACTGTGCAATCTCAGCTGCTTTAAGAGGATGGAGACGGTAGCTTTCTTGCTCACTTTCTTTGAACATTTTAAGCTGTGGGTCTTCTAATGATTGAATTGAAGCAAGGTCTTCATTTTCAAGCATTGAATCATATAAAAGTGAGGCCAGTCCAAGTTTCTTCTTTGATGTCTCAGAGGCCCAGCCAAGAGCTTGTAAAATAAAGTGTGATAAATAAAGTGTCATAATTGATTGAGTGGCAATATCAAATGGCCCTTTTGGAAATAGCGAAAGGACATTACGATACTTCTTATTTTCAAGAATGATTTCACGACTACAAAGAATGACTTCATCACAAAGTTTAATTACATTCTCTGATACGCCAACGGTTTTAACATATTGATGAATCAAAAGAACGGCCTTAATTTGATTTTCAATAACTTCTGAGTCTTTAAGTCTTTTCTTGCTTTCAAAAGTTTTAAGGAGGTTTTCTATTCCTTCTTCTAAGAATTTTAAGTAGTCATTCTTTTTTAGATAAAGGACTTTTATATTCTTTCTCGCATAAGAATGAATTGTTGCGTGAGAGTATTTCTTATTTGCCGATATGATCTTTGTATATTTTGTTTGAGTTAGTTCTAAATAGACATCGTAGGCGAGTGTATCAAATAAATAAAAGCCACGAATCTTCATTGGCAATAAATCGTCTTCTTCAAATTCCTCAATGCTAGAGCCGAAGTCTTCACTTTTAACCCAGGCAAGGGCCTTGTTAACTGCGCCCATAAAATCTTCTTCTTCAATTGGGCGAAAAAGTGCCGAGCTCGATTCACTTCGTGCATAGAGTGCATCTGGAATTTTTTGTTTGATCATGGCCTCCATACCGATAAAGATAAATGGCCTTTGACCTGTAATCGAAAGAATCTTTCCCGCTAGCTGAGACGGATCTTCATTTTTAAGAGCTACTTCAATAATGATCACGGCAAAAGGACCTTCAAAGCTTAAAAGGTCAATTGCATCATCACCACTCATTGCGCAATGAAGTTGGATATCTGGATAACAATTTGAGAAAGAATCTCTAATGTATCCCCATTCATCTTTTTCATCACAAATATATAATGCTTTCAAAAACGTACTCCTTTAATCAACTAATCATTAATTTCTTTTCATATATCTCCCGCATCGGTAAGTTATTGAAATAATAAAATTTAGTTAGGAGAAAAAATTAATAATCAATTGATAATTATACAAGAATTCGACTTTTTAAGATGGATAAATTTGTTTAAACTATTTTAAAGGGGTTAGCATGACAGAAAAGACAATCTCTCTTGTAAAAGAGATGATAAAATTTGGCTTAATTAAAATTTCTCCACAAAATCCATTTAAATACGCTTCTGGTAAGACTGGGCCTATTTACTGTGACAATCGCCTTATGTCTTCTGATCCAAAAATGTGGAAGCTTGCAATTGAGCTCATGAGTGAACTCATTGAAGAGAATAACTTTTCATATGACTTCATTACAGGTGTTGCAACTGCTGGAATCTCTCACGCTGCGGCATTAGCATTTTATCGTAGCGAGCCAATGAATTATGTACGCTCAAAGCCTAAGGCCCATGGCACGGGTAAGATAGTGGAAGGAAAAGTTGGCGAAAATAGTAAATTACTTTTAGTTGAAGACCTGGTTAACCAAGGCTCAAGTATCGAAAAAGTCATTGGACTCATTCGCGATCAGGGCCATATGGTAGACTCAGTGCTGTGTTTGGTCGACTATCAAACTCCCAATGCTAAAAGGGTTGCTAAAGATTTAGGTATTGAGATTTTTTCTTTAATAAATCTTAATCAATTAGCCGATATTTGTTTGTCGCAAAAATTGATCGATGAAAGAGGCCATGAGCTTCTTATGAAATGGCAGCAAGACCCAGATAATTGGGAAAATTAATGCAACGCTGTGCATTTTAGACGCAAGACGTGTCGACAGATTTAGCAAAAAAAGATATGTATCTACTTAATTTAATTCGTGTTTTTTAACGTATTTAAGTTATATCCAACTTAAATTTTGGAGGAATAAAATGGCCGATAGTGCAAAAATTGAAATCAATGGTCAAACTATTGAAGTTCCTGTGATCGTAGGAACTGAAAACGAAGTCGCTTTAGACATCTCAAAGCTAAGAGCAGAAACAGGTGCTATTACTTTAGATATTGGTTTTGTTAACACAGGATCATGTACGTCGAAGATTACTTTCTTAGACGGAGAGAAAGGTATTTTAAGATACCGTGGTTACCCAATCGAACAACTTGCTGAATCTTCAAACTTTGCTGAAGTTTCTTACCTTCTTTACAATGGAAAGCTTCCAACTGTTAAGGAGCTAGATACTTTCAACAGAGAAATTTCAGCTAACAGCAAGCTTCCAGGTGGCGTTGAAAAAATCATCGACCAATTTCCTGGTTCAGCTCACCCAATGGGTGTACTAGCTGCTGCGATCTCATCTCTAAGTGGTTTCTACCCAGAGTTCTTAGATCCAGAAGCAACTGAAGAAATTAAGAACAAGGCTATTGTTCAATTAATGGGACAAGTAAAAGTTATGATGGCGCAATTCTATCGCAAGACGATGGGAAAAAGCCCACTAACTTCAAATGCTAAGCTAGATTACTCAGCAGATTTCCTAAATCTAATGTTTGATGGTGAAGTAGACCAAGACGTAGCAGACGCTCTTGATACACTTCTAATCCTTCACGCTGATCACGAGCAAAACTGTTCAGCTTCAACTGTAAGAGTTGTAGGCTCTTCACATGCTAACGTATTTGCTTCAATTGCAGCTGGTGTTACAGCTCTTTGGGGACAATTACATGGTGGTGCAAACCAAGCTGTACTTGAAATGCTTGAAGAGATTAAGAAAGATGGTGGTGATTACCAAAAGTTCATCGAAAAAGCGAAAGATAAGGACGATCCATTCCGTCTTATGGGATTTGGTCACCGTGTTTATAAAAACTTTGATCCACGTGCAAAAATCATCAAGAAAGCATGTGACACAATTCTTACTAAGCTTAAGATCGAAGATCCACTTCTTGATATTGCAAAAGGTCTTGAAGAAGTTGCTCTTAAAGATGAGTACTTCGTTAAGCGTAACCTATATCCAAACGTAGATTTCTACTCAGGAATCATCTACAAAGCACTTGGAATCCCAACTAATATGTTTACAGCAATGTTCGTATTAGGTCGTTTACCAGGTTGGCTATCTCAGTGGAAAGAACTGAGAGAAGATGGAGCACGTATTTCTCGTCCTCGCCAAGTTTATATTGGTGAAAATGAGAGAGATTACGTAGCACCAGAAAAAAGATAGTATAATCTTTTAAAAAGAATATTGAATTCGGGCCCAAGGATTTCTTGGGCCTTTTTTTTAGGAAGTAGAAATGTTTGAATACGATAAAATTTTAAAGAGTCTCTTAAATCCAAATCTTAATAAGCAGCAACTTGCAAAACTTATTGGGACTCAGTCGACACAATTTACTAGTGAGCGTACTAAGCTTAAGAATAACTACTCTGATGAGGATTTAATCAGTGCCTATACATCATTCTACTTTCCAACAAATGCTCTTAAACTTGAGTTTTTAACTGAGCATTTAAGCGAGCAGATGAAGGCCGAAATTTCTAAAACTCACATCTTAGATATTGGAACAGGACCTGGAACTTATGTTTTTGCGGCAAGTGAGCTTTTTTCGGATGCTCTTTCTTTCACAGGAGTTGATGAATCTAAGCTTATGATTGAACAGGCCAATAAGCTTAATAATGAGTATTTTCAAAATCCTAAAATTGGTTTTTCTCAAACTCTACCAAATGTTGACGATTCTCCAAGAACTCTTATTTTTGGTAATTCGATCAATGAAATGGGAATGCCTGCGGCCTTTAAGATTATTAAGCGCTACAATCCTAAATTTATCATTTGTATTGAACCTGGAACAAAAGATGTATTTAAAGACCTTCTTGCTTTAAGAAAGAAGCTTCTCTTAATCGATTACAAAATTCAATATCCATGTATGGGACAGGGGACTTGTCCTCTTGAAGGGATCGATGACTGGTGTCACCAATCAATTAAAACTTCATTGGACTTCGAGCTCGAGTCTCTTTCGCAAGTTGCAAAATTAGATCGTAAGGTCATGCCTGCAACAATTCACTTCTATGCATTAAACCAAATTGAAGATAAGAGCGGTAAAGCAAGAATTATTCGTTTAAAGAAAAATGTTAAGCACGCATTCCTTTGGGATGTCTGTGATGAAAATAATAAGTCTGTGACTTTAGAAGTTCCTAAGAAACTCTTTAAGAAGAAAGTTGTTAAGCAATTAGAAGAGATTTCCTCTGGCATTTGTGTTCGCTATACAATTGATAAGGAACTTGAAAATTCTACTGTTCGTGTAAAGACTATTGAAGTTGAAGGTGTTGAATAAGGGAGCATAAGGCTCCCTTAGATATTTACTTTTTACTAGCTGGTAGACGATTAAGTGGTGCTGTCAGGACGTCCTGAAGTCTTACGCCTGATCTAAACTCGATTAAATCCATACTTGTGATTTTTTGCTTTCCAATAATATAGGCCTTCTTTGAAATCATATTAGTCATAAAGGCGGTATCAAGTTCACTTAGAAGCGCTTTTTTATTTTTTTCAAGTGAGTCGACGTGTGCTTTCGTTGCATGATAATTTCTTACCTTTGCTCCTTGTGCTCCACCTGCAGGTGCCCAAGCAACTGACAGTGGCCAAAAGAGTAGGTTTACAACACCATTAGGTACATCGCCATTATAGAAATCTCCTACACCTGGCAGGATATTTAAAACTGCGGCCAATGTTTCATCTTTTTCTTTCACTTCAAGTCCTTTTGCTTTCCACTCAGCATACTCTCTTGCTTGATATGAGTTGATAGAAGAACAACTTGCTAGAAGTGATAAAACAGATAGAAGTAGAAATACTCTTTTTAATAATTTACTCACTATTCCCCCTTAAGTGATACATGTTCAGTTTCACTTTATTCGGTAAATATACTTTATTTCTTTAGTCGGGAGAGTGTGTAAGTATTTGTAAATAAAGGGGTTTCTTTAGGCTGTCTTTGGTTAAGAGAGCTAACTTATGAAAATAATGAAATGTAATTTACTGATAAAATAAATAATTTATTTTTAAGATTATTTAGACTTCAGCTCTTTGACTTCGTAGATAATTTTTTCTTTATCCATCTTGAAGTGGGGCATTGTTAAGATTTTTGAAAGGACATCCTTGGCAAGTTTTCTCATTTCCTTTGTTTCAAGAATGGCCATCAGTCGATTCACTTCATTTTCTGTATAATTGGCCTTAATACGTTTTTTTATTTCTTCTTTGATATCAACGAAGCTTGTATTGTCATCAATGATTTTTTCAAGCTTTTTATTGTCTAAGCTTTTTGCAGACTTTTCTATCAGCTGTCTTTTAACAAAGTCTGCACGTTCTTTTGAGTCATTAATTAGGTATTGCTCTTTTAACAGAATGTCGGCGATATAATTGATCTTGTTATCGAGGTTGGCAAAACTTAGCTGTGCAATAAAGATAGTGATTAGAAATTTCATATCTTAAATTATAAATAAAAAAGCCTCGCAATGCGAGGCTTCTTTTATATTCGAAAATTTTGATTCGATAATTACTTTTTCTTCCCAAGTGAAGCGTAAGAAGTACCAAATTTCTTTCTGAATTTATCGATACGACCTTCAGTATCAAGAACTTTAGTTTTTCCTGTATAGAATGGGTGAGAAAGACTTGAGATATCAAGTTTTACGTATGGGTAAGTTTTCCCATCAAACTCTTCTTCTGAATCAGCTTTGATTGTTGATTTAACTACAAATTTTGTGTCTGCAGAGATGTCATGGAAAAGAACGTCTCTGTACTCTGGGTGAATACCTTTTTTCATTTTAAACCTCGTTATCTTTTGCATTGCTTGGTACAATGCTGATTTAGTATTAATTAGAGATTTGAGCAATTTCGCCCATATAGGACCATTTGTCAAGATCTAATGTAGTGCTTCCATAGCTGAGATGGGCATTTTTAATGTGCGCTACAAGAGCTGCAGCCACCTCCAGACTTATCTGTCGGGTCGTTAAATTGCCAATGTCCATATTTTTCATTGATAAAATCAATGGCGCTCTTTAAAGAGCTGAAATCTCGTTGAAAAACCTCAAGATCTTCACCGTCCACAACTGTAACAGAATAGAGGATTAGCTCTTTTATTTGGCCATCAACTTCTTGGATATCTCCAGTCATTCCAATGAATGATTTAAAGTGCTCACTATTGTAGTGGGCGAAGTTCCAATTTTTGAGATTTACAAGATTTTGTGTTTCCATGCTGTATTTTTAGCAGTTGGCCCTTGCCATGACAATGTATTTCTAGTAAGTTTCTAACCTACGAATTGTAATTTGTATAAATTAGAGAAAACAATTTTAAAGTTTTATATATTTTAGGAGGCAGTTATGGCAAAGGGGCCAAGAGTTATTATTACACTTGAGTGTACAGAAGCGAGAAAGAATGGACAAACTCCATCTCGTTACACAACTACTAAAAACAAAAAGACTCATCCAGAGAGACTTGAAGTTAAGAAGTACAATCCTTTCTTAAGAAAGCACACACTTCACAAAGAAATTAAGTAATTTGATTTTTCAAATTTACATATAAAAAAAGCCTCGCATTGCGAGGCTTTTTTTATGAACTAGAGTTCAAATTCACATTCGTATTCAGCTGTTTCCACAGACTTCTTCGAAAAGAGCCTTTTATTAAAAACATGGGCCTTCATCATAGATGGGTCGTCAAGATTAAAATCAACTTCAGTTGTATAACCACGACTAGGGTCTCTGTATGAGAGGTGTGTGTCGCCATTGTCACTAACTTCGATTTTAGCTTTTTCAAACATTTTACCATTTTCAAGAATTGTTGGGATAATACTCAGTCCTTCATAACCCTTTTCAGTATCCCAAAAAGACACTTTATACGTTGTGTTCTTGTATTCCGAGAATTGCTCTTTAATAATTCCAAAACAAGCGCTATCGCCAAGAAGTAAGTTCTTTTCGAGGACATAAGACTTCGCTTTCACGCGATTACATTTTATGACATTAGAAATTTTATTCCCTGGCCAGCTTGGATCAAATATCGCCTCGTCAGCGCAAAAGCCAGCAAATACAGATGATGTTAGTGCTAGAGTAACGATTAGTTTCATATGTTTATCCTTCAAATTTATTGTTTGAGGATTTATAGCAAATTTAGGATATAAATAGTGTTTAGTTGAAATAATTACAATAGGCTTCCTGACGGAAGCCTTTATCATGATTAATTTTCAATAACTTCGTGACAAAAAACATCTCTGCTGTCGATATGACGACACTCTGGTGCTTTGCTTTTACAATGCTCAACTGCAAGTGGGCAGCGAGTATGAAAGTTACATCCAGCAGGTGGATTGAGAGGTGATGGAAGCTCCACATTCTTAAGTGGTGGGAAGGCCTTGATCACTTCGTTTTCTACCGCGTGGGCCGACTTTAGAAGTGTTTTCGTATAAGGATGCAGTGGAGTCGTAAAGATGACATCACTTTTTCCGTATTCACAAACCTTTCCAAGATACATGACAAGTACCTTGTCCGCTATATAGCGAACGACAGAGAGATCATGAGAGATGAAGATATAAGTGAGATTAAATTCTTCTTGAAGGTCTTTTAAAAGATTTAAAACTTGCGCTTGAACTGAAACATCAAGAGCAGATACTGGCTCATCAAGAATTAAAACTTTTGGTTTTAAAATAAGAGCTCTGGCAATTCCTATTCTTTGACGTTGGCCACCACTAAACATATGTGGGTACTTGTGAGCATGAGCACGACGAAGGCCCACTGTTTCCATAAGTTCACATGCACGCTCAAAAGCTTCTTTCTTTGTTACTTTCTCATTGATAAGAAGAGGATCAGCGATTATTTCCCATGCTTTTTTTCTTGGGTTAAGTGACTCGAGTGGATTTTGGAAAACCATTTGAATGGACTTGTATAGTTCTTTTGAAGAAAGAGTTGAGAAGTCTTTACCACCGATTGTGATACTTCCATCTGTTATTTGCTCGAGTGCCATAAGACATTTTGCAAGAGTCGACTTTCCACAACCAGATTCCCCAACTATTCCAAGAGTTGTTTTTTCTTGAAGAGTGAAGCTTAGGCCATCGATGGCCTTTACAAACTTGTCTGCGACAGGATAGTACTTTTTTAAATCATTTACTTTAATTGTATCAATCATATCTATACCTAATTCTTAATTTAATGGGTGAATACAACGAAGAGAGCGATCATCATGAATGACAAGCTTAGGGAGTAATTCACATTGTTCAGTCGCATATTCACATCGCTTTCTAAACTGACATCCTGTAGGGCGATCACCTAAGTCTGGAACCATCCCTTTTATTGAGTAAAGGGGAGCGTTAATATCATTTGTAAATGAAGGAATTGACTTCAATAGTCCTGATGTATAGGGGTGGCGAGGAGAATTGATGACGGCCATTGTTGGTCCTTTTTCAATGACTTCGCCAGCATACATAACTTGAAGAGTTTGCGTGAAGTCTTTAACGACAGCAAGATCGTGGGAGATAAAGATAACGGCCATGCCTGTTTCTTTTTGAATCTCATCTAGGAGCTCTAGAATTTGCTGTTGAACAGTAACATCAAGGGCCGTTGTCGGCTCATCTGCAATTAAAAGCTTTGGGCTTGAAGCAATGGCCATCGCAATCATCACTCGTTGGGCCATTCCACCAGATAGCTCGTGTGGGTAAGCTTTCATGCGCTCTTTAGGCGCAGGAATTCCAACTTGAATCAATAGCCTTTCAACACGATCCTTACGTTCTTGTTTTGATAAGTTTGGTTCGTGAATGAGAAGAACTTCCTCAATCTGATTTTCAACTGTATAACATGGGTTTAGGCTACTCATGGCATCTTGGAAGATCATACTGACATCACCTCCGCGAATTTGTTGCCACGATTTCTCATTAAGTTTTTGCAGATCCACTCCGTTGAAACTTAATTCTTCTGCTTCAACGACAGCATTATCATCAAGCAGGCCCATTATTGCCATATTCGTGATACTTTTTCCACAACCTGACTCACCAACGATTCCAAGTGTTTCACTCGCTTTAACTTCAAACGAAACATTTCGAACGGCGTGAATAAGTCCTTTCTTTGTTTTAAAGTGTATATTTAAATTCTTAACTTTTAATAAACTCATATATTTCTCTTCTATCGTTTAAGCTTCGGATCAAGTGCATCTCTTAGGCCATCTCCAAAAAGATTCAGTCCCAAAACAACGGCCAAGATACAAAGACCTGGAAGTGTCACAAGCCATGGGGCACTTTGAATGTAAGGTCTGGCATCACTTAGCATAATTCCCCATTCTGGAGTAGGTGCCTGGACACCTAGGCCTAGAAAGCCAAGTGCGGCCGTTGAAAGAATCCCTTCTGAAAGGCCTAGTGTTACTTGAACAATGAGTGTTGCCATACAATTTGGTAGAATTTCTTTAAGCATAATTCGCATAGGTGAGGCACCAAATGTTTTTGCTGCCTGAATGTATTGAAGATTTTTTATTTCTAATACATTTGCACGAATAAGTCGTGTAAACGAAGGTACACTTACTAAGGCAACAGCAAAAACCGCATTCATTAGGCCTGGGCCAATTACAGAAACAACGATAATAGCAAGTAAGATACTTGGGTAGGCCATAAGAATATCGATGAATCTCATGATCACCGCATCTGTTTTGCCTCCAAAGTATCCAGCAAGAAGGCCAAGCATTGTTCCTACTACAGTTGAGATCAAAACAATTGAGATACCAACAAAGAGAGAAATTTGAGCTCCATAGATAAGTCGGCTTAGAACATCTCGACCCAGATCATCTGTACCTAAGATAAATTGCATAGAGCCATCCGCTGCCCAAAATGGAGGTATACGAAGTTGTCCTGGGAAAATCTCGCTTGCTCCATGTGGTGCAATTAAAGGTGCCAGTAGAGCAATGATGATAAAGCCTAAGACAAGAGCTAGACCGAAGAGCGCCCCTTTGTTGTCACTAAAGTGATCAATAAATTCCTTAAAGACTTCCATTGTTGTTACATTTGAATTTTGTACTTCCATTATTTTGAACCTGAAATTTTTGGATTAACAATTGAGTAGATAATATCCACACACATATTGATGAAAATTACCATCAGAGCAATAAAGAGAATTCCTCCTTGGATAACTGGATAATCTCTTGCGTGAATACTTGCAACTAGCCAGCGTCCAATACCTGGCCAAGAAAAAATTGTTTCAGTAAGAATTGCCCCAGTAATAATACTTCCAAAAAGAAGACCGATTACTGTGACAATAGGAATCAGTGCATTTCGTACAGCGTGTTTCCAAACAATCTTTTGATAGCTTTGACCTTTGGCCTTTGCTGTTTGGATATATGGAGCTTTGAGTACTTCAAGTACACTTGATCTTGTCATTCTTGATATAACGGCGAGGGGAATTGTTCCCATGGCAATTGTTGGAAGAATGAGGTGCTTTAGTGCAGAAGTAAAAGGTGCAAAACCATCAAGTGAAATGACCTCTGGGTTTAATGTATCAATTAGCATTAGACCTGTAACTCTTGGAACATCAAAGAGAACATCCATTCTGCCTGATACTGGAGTAATTCCCATGTTAACTGAGAAGATAATGATAAGAATTAAACCCCACCAAAATATTGGCATTGAGTAGCCAACAAGTGAAGTACCCATTAAGAAATAGTCCATAAAAGAATTGCGCTTTAATGCCGCATAAACTCCTGCTGGTATTCCAATCAAGATTGCAAAGATCATAGCACAAATTCCCAACTCTAAAGTCGCTGGAAAACGCGAAAAGAACTCATTAATGACAGTTTGCTTGGTCACAATGGAAACGCCAAAATCACCTGAGAAAATATTCTTCATATAAATGAAGTATTGCTCTAAGATGGGGCGATCAAGGCCAAGTGTTTTTTGCATGGCCGCATAGACTTTGGGATCTGCACCACGCTCTCCTAAGAGAAGTAGGACAGGATCACCAGGAACTAAACGGACAACGATAAAAGAAAATAAGCTAATCCCAATAAGTGTTGGGATTAGCTGTAGAAAGCGTTTTTGTAAAAATTTTTTCATATATTATTCTAATGAAACTTTATCGAAGATATCATTTCCTAATGGGTGAATCTTAAATCCTTTCACATTACTTCTCATTGCACGGTGTACTGTTGAGTGAAATAGTGTGATCCAAGGAACTTCTTTTTTGAATACTTCTTGAGCTTTCTTGTAGTGAACAGCTCTTTCTTTCTTGTCACTTAAGCGCTTGGCCGCAATAACTTCGCTATCGTATTCTTTATTACACCAATTAGCATAATTTGATCCTGCCTTTGCTCCTTCACAGCTTAGTAGCATATAGAGAAAGTTGTCAGGATCTCCATTATCTCCCGTCCATCCCATCTGTAGCATTGCGTGTTCACCAGCGTGGGCCTTTTTCAAGTAAGTCGGCCAGTCATAAGTAACGAGCTCAACTTTAATTCCAACTTTTGCAAGATCTTCTTGCATTAGTTCACCCATCTTCTTTCCATTTGGGTTGTAAGGACGTGAAACTGGAAGAGTCCAAAGAGTCGTGCTAAAGCCATCTGGTAACCCTGCTTTCTTTAGTTCTTCTTTTGCCATCTCTACATTGTAGTCATAGTCTTTGATATCGTTGTTATATCCCCAGATTGTTGGTGGCATTGGGTTTTTAGCAACTGTTGCATACCCAAGATAAATTGGCTCAACATATGTCTTTCTATTTAATGCATAATTAATCGCGCGTCTTACGTGAATATTATCAAATGGCCTCTTTTGAGTGTTAAGAGCAAGATAACCAACATTTAAGCCTGGCCCTGAAAGAACAGTGATATCTTTGTTCGCATCAAGTGCTGCGATATCTGTTGGTGCAGGTTGAGTCGCTAAGTGACATTCTCCGGCCACTAGCTTTTGAGTTCTAACTGATGGGTCTGGAGTGATTGAGAAAACCATTCGTTTAATTTTAGGTACGCCATTAAAGTATTCTTTATTGGCCTCATAGCGAATCATTGTATCTTTCTGATAAGACTTAAAGATAAATGGTCCCGTTCCAACTGGATTACGATCAAGAACTTCAGGAGTTTTGGCCGCTAGCATTTTTTCACCATACTCACGAGAGAGAATACTTGTGAATGCCATTGCAAAGTTTGCAAGTAGGGGTGCTTCAGGGTGATGAAGAGTAATTTGTAATTGGTGCTTATCTGTCTGGTTGATACCTTTGATGATATTACTCATTCCCATACCATCCCAGTACTCATAAATACCGCCACTAACTTTGTGGTAAGGATGATTCTTATCGAACATACGATTAAAAGACCACACAACATCACTTGCATCGAGATTACGAGTCGGTTTGAAATCTTTTGTAGTATGGAACTTAATATCTTTTCTGATATTGAAAGTATAAGTTAGTTGGTCTTCAGAAATTGTCCAGCTTTCAGCAATTGATGGAATGATATTTGTCGAGCCTGTCTCAAATTTTACAAGTCTGTTATATAGAGGATAAACGGCCGCATTATGTGATGGGCCATCTGTTAAGAATTGTGGGTTAAACCCAGAAGGTGAGCCTTCTGAACAATAAACAAAGGTTGATTTATTTGCGCTGCTCTTTCCCGAGCACGATACGACAAGTGCGGCCATGATTAATGTGGCCATTAAACTTTTAAGCATTATTCTCTCCCTTTACTTAAAATGTATTAATTTTTATTTAGTTAAAATGATACGTAGCATTTAGCGCTCCGTAAACAATGCCTAGCGACATTTTGACTAAATATAACTTCTTTTAACTAGATTATTGTGAGGAGAAAATAATAGAAAAACCCCCTACGCTCAGTAGAGGGTTTCTTTATTATAAGTGGCCTTCATCAATTCCCTAATATTGAAGAAGGCCCTTATATTAAATAAGGGCCAATTTATTAAAACTTAGCTTTTGTATTTAGTGTGTGTGTCACTGACTTAAGTTCTTGTCCTGGTACTTTTGATACTAGAGGAAAGAATGTAAGTGTAACCTTTAACTCACGTGCCTTTTCAAATGGCCCAAGAGCAAATTTCTTAATCTTTTCAAATCCGTGCTTTTTCAATTCTTCTGTAAATAGAATATTTCCATTATCAAGAAGAGTTTTATTAAAAGTTAGAAGATTGATTGTTTTCTTAAAATGAATCTTCTTCTTTTCTTTGTCATAGATAACAATTTCTGCACTTAGCTCTTGCATACCTTCTGTGAAGTTTGAAAGCTCAAGTTCGAATTGACCTTTAACTCCAACTTTTACGTTTTCAGGGTTTACTAGAATAGGAGCTTTCGCCTCATCTAGGTCAAAGAATTCTACTTTAAGAGTTGACTCATAATTGTAATCAGAAACTTTTGTAAAGTCTGAAACTTGGAAGTTAATTTGAGTTGCTTCTTTATTTAAGTTTTGTACAAGTGTATCAAAGCTCTTAAGTTCGTTGCTAAACTCAAGCGTGAAATTTGCATCAGCTTTATCAACTGCACCAAGGTATTGTACCTTTACTTTGTGAGTTACATTTTCCATTTCTTTGTATGCAACTGTACGAGTCTTTGTACATGAGTATGGTTCTGAGCGGTACTTTGTTACATCACGACAAACATATTTTTGGTAAGGAACATTGTCACATACATTACGTCCTGGACGAGTGTGACATCTTCTTACTGGTACATTTCCACATACACGATCTTGATATGGGATTGAACGACAAGTTTCGCGCCCTGGGACTGTCTCGCAAACACGACGGCTATCACGTTGACGACATTCTTGTCTTCCATTCACTGTACGACAAATTCTTTGTCCCGGAACTGTACGACATTCTTGTCTCGAAGGACCTCTCGTACACTCACGACGATATCTCGTTTCATAACGGCATTGGTAATCATATTCAGTTTCACAAACCTGACGGCCTGGTTCCCAACGACATTCTCTTCTATAATCTGTTTCATAACCACACTCATTTTCTTGATATGGTATTTGGCGGTAACATGTCCCTTCGTATGGCTCTTCTTTGTACTTAGTAACTTCAACTTCCTTAGCTAGTACTTGTACATCATTATCTCCACCATTGAATGAGAAGTTTAATTGATGATCGCTTGCATTCGCAGCGAGAGTGTAACATGCGAGCATTAGCCCGATTAGAATTTTTGACATTTCTCCCCCTTAAAATATAACAGTTGATAATTTCTATCGAGTTTTAGGTGAAATTGAAAAAAATACGTCGGTAAATTTTAAATTAACCTCTAAATGTAAGATATTTTGAGAAAAATAACACTGATTTAGTAAGGCAATTTAGATGGTAAATGATTTTTGGTAAGAAAATGGCCCCAGGTAGGGGCCAATATTTCAAATCTTAATTTAGATTTAGTGGAGTGTATTCAAGATTTAGATCTTCAGCAACTTGCTTGTACACAAGTTTACCTTTGTAGATATTGATCCCTTTTTTAAATGCTTCATCCATCATCGCTGACTCTTCAACACCGTATTTTGCGATCATACGAGCGTACTTAAGAGTTACGTTTGTAAGTGCATAAGTTGAAGTTTGAGCAACTGCACCTGGCATATTTGCAACACAGTAGTGAACAACACCATCTACTAGGAAAGTAGGGTTTTGGTGAGTTGTTGGCTTACATGTTTCAATACAACCACCTTGGTCAACAGCGATATCAACAACTACTGAACCTTTTTCCATTTTAGAGATCATTTCTCTCGTTACAAGCTTTGGAGCTTTTGCACCTGGAACAAGTACTGCACCAATTACAAGGTCCGACTCTTGAACTGATTTTTCAATATTGTCGATATTTGAGAATAAAGTTGTAATTCTGTTATCAAATAGGTCATCAAGCTCAGCAAGACGCTTAGTTGATAGATCGATTGCAGTTACGTCTGCACCCATACCCATTGCCATTTTAATTGCGTTTGTTCCTGCAACACCACAACCAATAACAGTTACCTTTGCTCTTCTTGTACCTGGTACACCACCAAGTAGAATACCTTTACCACCATGATCAAGTTGAAGGTAAGCGGCACCAATTTGAGTTGCCATTCTTCCTGCTACTTCAGACATTGGAGTTAGAAGTGGAAGAGATCCGTCTGCAGGTTGGATTGTCTCGTATGCAATACATGTCGATCCAGACTCCATAAGACCTTTTGTTTGTGGCTCATCTGCCGCAAGGTGAAGGTATGTGTAAAGAATATGGTGTGGTTTTAAAAGAGCAATTTCTCTTGGTTGAGGCTCTTTAACCTTAATGATCATTGTCGACTTTTCAAATACTTCTTCAAGTGATGGAAGAATCTTTGCTCCAGCTTGAATATATGCTTCGTCAGAAATACCAATTCCAACTCCTGCATTTGTTTCTACGTATACTTCGTGACCATCGTGGATAAGTTGTCTTACACCACCTGGAACTAGACCTACGCGATTTTCGTTATTTTTAATTTCCTTAGGAACACCAATAATCATAAAAACTCCATTGAATTGAAGGCGTTAAAATACTCATAAAATATATGAGGCAAATATAATTGTTTTCAAATGCTATTACAATAAATTAAACCTCGAATTTTAGCCCGTCATAAGCAACTTTGACACTTCCATCTGGAAAGTGAGCATCGCACTCTTGTTGCAATAAGTCGTGATCAAGTTCGTGGCCCATGTGGGTTAGGTAATTATGATTGGCCCCTATTTGTCTAATGTAATCAAAGCTTCTTTCGACATAAAGGTGAGCTGGGTGAGGCTTGTGTCGCACACAGTCAACAATGAGAGAATCTAATTTGTAAGAGCGTAGCTTTTCTATTTCATCTTGCGGGATCTCATGGCAATCTGAAATGATGGCAAGCTTTCCAATAATAAGACCTAAGCTTGTCCCATTGCCATGTGGCAGACTTATGAACTCGCAATCTAAGTCGCAAATCTTACTTATGGTATTTGGCTGTATTTCGTTGAGTAAAAGCCTCGGACTTGATCCGATGTGGCCAGGGTTATTTCCAAAAATATAGCTAAATCTTATATTCATAATATTTGCGCTATTTTGGTCAGTATAAAGGTTAATAGGGTGTTTAAAGGTGAATGGCCTTATATCATCAATGCCGTTCAAGTGATCAGCATGGGCATGTGAAATAATAACTGCACTGATATCCTTTACGCCTTCACGCAATAATTGCGTGCGAAGATCTGGCCCCGTATCAAAGAGAATTGTGGTATCATTTTGTTGGATTAAAAATGAAGTACGCAATCGTTTATTGTGTTTATTAGAGCTTGTGCAAACTGGACAGCTGCAGCCTAACATTGGAATACCTGTACTTGTTCCGGTTCCTAGGAACGTAACTAATAAATTCATAACTTTATATTGCCAAGAAAATCATAAGTTTTTAAGCTATTTATATTAACTTTTATTGGAGATTTGATGTTTAAAGCAATTAATTTATTTGTCTTTACAGCCGCAGCTCTTATTCTAAATTCATCGTGTTCATCTACAAATGAAAATCAACATTCTAATAAGGACCTAAGCCTAGGTTCATTAGAACTAAATATTGATGTTCAGAAGCACACTTTAGAAAATGGCCTACGCTTACTACTTGTTCGTGATTCGAAATTACCGATTGCCTCGATCTATACTTTTTATGATGTAGGTGGACGCTATGAGAGAAAGGGGACAACTGGAGCGACACACTTTCTAGAGCACATGATGTTTAAGAAAACGAAGAACTATCCAGCAGAATACTTCTCTGACTATATCGAAACTTATGGGGGTAATTCTAACGCTTATACAACATTTGATAATACTGTTTACTACGAGAATATCGCAGCTCAGACAGTTGAGAAAATGATTGAACTTGAAGCGGAGAGAATGGCAAATCTCATGCTTGAAGAAGTTCCTTTTGAAAAGGAAAGACAAGTTGTTCTTGAAGAAAGAAAGATGCGTTATGAGAATAGACCAAGTGGTAAGATTCACCTCGCTATGATGAAGGCCATGTTTAATGGAACTCCTTATGGAGGGTCTGTCATAGGGGACGCAAAGGATGTTAAAGAGTTAGATCGTAAACAAATGCTTGAGTTCTATCATGACTTTTATGCTCCAAATAACGCCATTATGGTGATCGTTGGTGATATTAATCCTTCGGCAATTCTTTCAAAGGTTCAAGATACTATTGGTAAAATTCCAATGAATAAGACTCTTGATACAAAGAAGGCAAAGCTTGATGATGCTGGTAGATATAAAAGAGAAGGTAAGCTTCCATATGTAAGAAGTCTAAAAGGACAGTCGAAAAACCCAATGTTTAGACTTGCATTCCCTTCTGTTTCAGTTACTCACGAAGACACTTACGCTCTCGATTTTCTTTCAGATATTCTGGGAACAGGTACAAGCTCTTACTTAGTAAAGAACTATGTTGTTTCGAAAAACCCAAGACTCTCTAAGGTTTACTCATACAACTACAACCTAAAAAATGGTGGTATTTTTGTTATTGGAGGAGAGTTACTTCCGAAGAAAGGTATTAAGGACACTCGTCGTAAACTTCTAAAGTCTTTAAAGGATTCATGTGAAAAGGCCATTACTCCAAGAGCAGTTCAAAAGACTAAGAATATGCTTCTTAAACAATACTATGAAGCAATTTCGACTAATGATGGCCTAGCTAGTTTCCTAGGTTCTTCTGAATTCTTTAATGGAGACTATAGAGAATATAAGAAACAGCTTAAGAGTTATAGTGAGATGAATGTTGATCAAGTTCGTGATGTTTGTCGTCGCTATATTTCTGGAAACGATTATGTTTTCTTATCAATTTGGGATCGTAACTAGGATGAAGGGATTAGTAGCTATGAATAAAATTTTAAAATCAATAATCATTGCATCGACTTTCATGAGTGTTAGTGCCAATGAACTAGTCGATAAAATTGAAAAATTTAAATGGGAAAATATCGATGTCACTTATATTCAAGATGATAAATTCCCTACTTATAATGTAACGATATTCTTTGCTGATGGTGCAATTAAAGATGGCCGTACTAAAGGTGTAACTAAGATGATGTTTGATCTACTTGAGAGTGGAACAAATCGTTTTAGCCTTAATGAAATTGCAGATAACCTAGAATTCTATGGGGTTTCAACTTCTTCAAATGTAACTCACGAATTCTCAAGCTATTCATATAATGGACTTGCTAAAGACATTATTCCTACTACAAAGAAAATTTGTCATATCTTTAGAGATGCAGTTTACCCTGCTCAAGAACTATCTAAAGCTAAGAAATCTCTTACTGCCCAAAGACAGAATCTTGTTTCAGATCATGGTGAATTAGCTTCTACAGCATTTCGTACTATAAGCTTAAAGGGGACTCCATACGTATCAGATGTAAGGGGAAGACTTGCAGATATTAAGAGAATTAAAAGAAGCTATCTTCAAAGTCGTCTGAAATATTTTAGAGATGATGTTAAAAAGAAAGTTTATATCACTGGTCCACGCTCAATCCTAAAGATTAAAAATATTGTTACTAATGAATGTGGTTTTGATTCTAAAGCAAGCTTTGTTAGAAATTTAGATACTGAAGTAAAAGAGATCAAGAAGTTCAATCCAGAAAAGCCACTTATTCACTTTGTTGAAGTTCCAAAAGCGAACCAAGCGCAAGTTAGAGCTGGAATTTACATGGCCAAGAAAGAAGATCCAGGCTTTGAGAATTTAGAGTTTATGTCTCAATACTTAGGTGGTGGTTTCACTTCAATTCTTGTAAAGGAACTTAGAACAAAAAGAGGATTAACTTATTCTGCATGGGCAACAGCTGGTATGCAAAAAGACTATGGCCGCTCAATTCTTTCAACTTTTACAAAAGAAGAAACTGTTAATCAGATGGTTCAAGAAGTAATCAAAATTCTAAAGGACAATTCTCAGGCAGAGAATATTTCGATGGAAGAAATTGAAAAGGTAAGAAAGGCCGTAAAAGGTGGATTTGCTTTTCAATTTCAAAAGCCATCAAGCTTTATGAGACAGTTAGTAAGCCTTGATAATTCTCAAGTGGATATTAAGCGTTTTCTAGAGTACACGAACTCAGTTGATAAAATCACGCAAGAGGATGTTGCAAAGACTATTTACTCAGCATTTCCTTATGACAAGGTTCAAATAGTTGTTCTTGGTGATAAGAAGATGATGAATGCCCTAAAGAAGATTGCAAAGATCAAAGTTTATTCTTACAAAAACTTTTTATAATTAATAATCTGGAACAACCAGAATATGGGTAGGGCCTGAGAGGCCTTGCCCAATTATCCTTACAAGAGAATAATCACTAATATCAATTTCCACTAAGTGATTAAATGAATAATCTGAAACAATAATATTACCACTTTGTAGCTGGGCAACACCTCTAGGATTTGTAAGGTAAGTCGTATTGCTATAACTTGCTCCAGTTGCTGTTAAAGAGCTATCATATTCGATCACTTGATCAGTTGCACCACTCCAAATACCCACAATATCACCATTATCAAGCTCTATAGCAAAGTAGCCATCAGTTGCACCTGCTGGCCCTGCGACACTATTTTGTTGAACACCATCTTCATCATAAGTTCTTATTTGATCAGAGCCACGTGAGCTAATAATGAAGCCACCATCACTTAGTGATGCCATGCCTTGTCCTGTATTGATGATATTTGCAATAGGAAAGCCTGTAGTCTCTCTTTGATGTCCATCTCCAAGTGGAGTAAATAACTCGAGGGCGTTGGATTCAAGAACTGCGATATTTCCATTTGCTAGCTCTGTTACACCTCTTAATGCACCATTTAGTCCCGTGTGCACAATGACATCAGAAACCTTGCCTGTGTAGGCATTTATACCAAGTACGCGATCATTGCCATCAGTAGTAAAAAGAAGTTGATTTGTCTCACTCGACCAACCAAGGGCCATCAAAAGAACACTGTTGCCAGTTGCTTGATAGATCGTTCTTTTAAAAACCCCATTACTATCAAGTTGAACGATAGAGTCAGAAGTATAATTCATGACAATGATATCTCCAGGTTCAAGATAATTGCCACTTGGTGCAGGTAAGGGTTCCGCCTTGATAACAGATTCTACTTCCTTACATGAGGCCATACCAAAGAGTAAGCTCATAAAAAGTGTTAAGGATAAGATACATGTATTTAGCTTTGTCTTTTTCATGCCTAAAGAATCGGGCCATAGTTAAAATAAAGTTAATTGGGTGATTAAATAGATAAAATTGAGAAAAAACTTCCACTTATCTTGATTCAGGAAAATTTATTTTCTTTTTGTTACAATAGCTTAGAGGTGGTTAATTGAGCTTAGCTAAATATTTAAAACTATTCACTTTATTATTTCTCTGTCTTCAGGTGAAGGCTGATATATCTTATTTAAGGTTTGATGGTGTTTTTGGAATTGGGACAAATGATAAAATGGACCAATATGATACGGCAACTACAGGTATTGGCTATAATTTGTCCTATGGGGTAAGAAATCGTGTTACTGGAATCGAGGCATTCTATACAAGAATTGATCTAAGCGGCGACATTAAACATGGTGGTGTTGATAGGGTGGCAGTTCAATCGCTTGCCATCTATGGACTTGAGTTTCATTTTTATCCAATTCAGAGACTTGCTGTAAAATTAGGGTATGCCCTTGTTTCATTTAATGATTTTATTGAAGGAAATTCTGATGGAAATATCTTTGCTGGAGCGGCCAATACTTATGGCCTTAGAAGAGATACAACACTAGGTGGATTAAGAATTGGTATTGGTTATGATTTTTTTCGTATAACCAGAAAAATTAATTTTCATACAAGCTATGTTTACCAAGAAAATGGTAATGGACATGAAAATCTAATTTCATTAGGTCTTGTTTTTAAATTTGAACGTGGAATTATCGATCGGCTTATACGCTAACTAGTAAAATCACTTCTATGATTCTAAAGTATGCCCTTGCATATTAACCTTTGCTCCTGGAGCAATATTAATATTCTTAGCGACAATCTGTCCCTTAACAGTTCCTGTAGGGAAGACCTTAACTTTTCCTTGAGCAGTTATGTCTCCATTTACTACACCATAGATATTCAAGTCCCCACAGCGAATACGCCCTTGGACATTTCCTTGTGGCTCAATTGTTAGTTGATGCTTTTCATCAATTTGAATATCGCCTTCGATAGTCGAGCAAATATGAGAAGGGCCATTTAATACAATATCACCCTTAATAACTGAGCCAATTCCAACGAATGTAAAATTTTGATCTCTTAAATCCATAGTAAGGCCCTACTTAATTTCTTCTCTAAATAATTGCTGATGAACAATATCGCCAAGACGGTTGAAAATAAAAATCTTAAACATAACTGTTTTATTCTTAGGCATATCAAACTTAGCTGTTACAGGACGAAAGCGTGATGTTGCAAATGATTCACCCTTTGTGTAGTTAAGTGAGAAATTTCTAATTGAGTCACCGCCCTCAGGGTAGTGGAAGTAGTTATTCCCATCGAATAAGAAAATATGGATATAACCAGAAACCCTATTATTATCTTTTGTGATATTGATAATATTAAAGTTAAGTTCCGCTTTATCATCTTTCTTAGTTACTTTTAAGTCTTCGATATTAATGCTGGCCGGACTCGTTAGGTCTTTTTGACCTTTTACTGGAGCAATAATATTAAGTGAACTTGCACTAACTGCACTAATCGTTTCATTGGCAAGTCGATTTGTTAGGTCAAGGTTCAGAGTTGTTAACTCAGTATTCTTTTGTGCCAGAGTCGAGTTCTCATCTCTTAGATTTTTTATAATTAATGGCTCTTTGGCCTTGATAAGCTTTTCAATATTCTTCGTGTAGAAGTATGAGCCAGCTAAGGCAAATATAGAAAATACAGTAAGAACAACTGGTACATAAATGATTGCTTTATACTCGCGAGGAGAAAGCTGTAAGTATCTTGGTACTTTATTATTTTCATAAAGAATGAAAGACAAATTATTCTTTGCCTTTGAACTACTTGATGGTGTGGACATCCCGTTCCCTTTTAATTTTCGCTATACGGTCTCGTTAAAGTGAGATTCAGTGTGAAAATTTGTTTTGGGTCTTGCGAAGTAAAGAACCTCTGTGAAGGTTCAAAACTTAAGTGCTCCCTCTCGTTTGTAATATCCATTGGAATACGCTGCCATCTCTCCGCGACAATCTTCCACTTATAATAAGGGTCACGCTTTAAATAGAGCGTTTTCTTTCCAATATCGTTAATTGTATTACTAGTGTAGTCTTGCTTGAACGTTACGACAACATAGTCATCAGCTTTTAATACAGTTAAATCTTTTAACTGAATTGAAGGAGTCCCTGGGTTTGCAAATACGGCCTTCTTATACTGTGCAAATGAATTGTAACGTCCACGAGTTGGATCGATAAAATCTGTGCGTGAGTAGAAGCTTAAGTAGTCATTGATATTCTCTGTTGACCAAGCTGTTAGCCAACCATTTACAGTATCAAGGACTTCATTCTTTTCTTTTTCCCAAGTTTCCTTGTTAAAGAATTTTAAGTTATGAACAACGACAATATTTGTCTTATTAATTTCAATAAATTTTGAAATATCAATTAGGTTTACATTGTGAGCAACAAGGCAACCTTTTGAGTCTAGGCCTTTGTCAATTCTTGGCTCGTTGTCTGTTGAGTGTAGCCAAATTCCGCCACCTGTTTTTCCTAGCGCTTTATCAATTGGGTTAGGGTAGTTAAGAACAAATGCTCCAACCCCATATTGAGCTCCAAGCTCACCATGCTTTCTAATTAAATCTTTATGTTCAATGAATTGCTCAAAATGATAAACACCTTCTGGTGTTCTACGATCACCTTGAAATGATTTATTTCCAACTTTCTGACCTGTGGCCATTTGATATGTCTTAATTAAACGTGGCAGGCCATTATTATTTTCATATAGGTAGATTGTATGAGTCGACTTTTCTGCAACGATCACATGATGAGCGAAGTAATCATTTAATAAAAGTAGACTCGATGGAAAAAATTCTTGAGCAAAACTACTTAGTGAAAAAAAAGTAGATGTAAAAATAGTCGATAAAAATAATAGTTTTTTAATCATGAAAAGCCTTTATATTTGATAACTACCTAATATTGTAGAACATTTTTTAATCACTTCTCAAGTCTTTATGCCTCAAAAAGTAAAATAACTTTCGACAAAATAACTTTATGCGTTGTAAGTACTCAACTTTTTTCGAAAAAAGGCGAAAAGTAGAGGGTAAGGATTTAAGAAAAGGCCATATTTAAATAAATTTCATACGTTTTGCATGGCCGCGATGGGGAAAATTATGTCAGCAGAAAAGAAGCAACAGGAAGAATTACTCGCTGAAAGTGAGAAAATTCAAAATGCGGTTGATGAAGTTCTTGGAAGCGATACTGATAGTAGCAGTGACGCACAAGAGAAGACTTCTCTAACTCTTGTTGATACTAATATTGACTTCTCTCAGCTAAATAATGAAGACAGCTCCCCACTGGATGAAGGTATTGAGCTAGATTTTGATGATGTCAGTGCCATCGATCTTTGTGGTGATGATGATATCGTAGAAAATGCTCCAGTAAATGCAGATTCTCCAACTGATCTTGATATGGATTTTTCATCTAGTATTACCATCAACCTTACTCAAGAAGGGGATACTATTCCAAATGCTTCTCTAGATGCTGCTCGTGAAGATGACTTGGATCTGGATAATAATCCGATTATTGTTGAAGATAAGCTAGAACAAGTCGATGAAGAAATTGATGAAGAAGATGATGCCGTAGAGGCCAGTGCTGAATCTGAAATAGAAACAGCTGATGACTTTTCAGTAAACCTTGAAGAAGATTCAGGTGATATTTTAGATGAGGACCTTGATGATCTTGAGATGTCACTAGGTGAAGATTTAGATGATGAATTAGATTCACTTGGTAACCTTGATAATTTAGGTGAACTCGATGATATGGGAGATCTAGATGACTTTGATAGTCTTGATGCAGATCTCGATTCCGAGCTTGATGATCTCGACGCCGATATTGATATGTCGCTAGACGATGATCTTGATCAATTTGATGATGAAACAACTAATGAAGTGGAACTTCCTTCTGTTGCCCAAGAAGATACAATGGCCCAACTTGATGGAATGGTTGATGCAAATCACCAGCAGTATAATTCTCCAGATGAGACCTTAACTGTAACGGCAGTTTCACCAACTGAAGAAACTGGCAATATTGATCTTGGGGGATTTGATTCGGTTGAAACTCCTGCTGCTTCTGAGCACCATGATTTCGTTGCATCGGCACCGGCCGCTCCAGCATCGAATCACGTTAGTGCAAATATTAACTTTCACCCTGGGCACATTTTAAGCTCCCTAAGTGAAGAGCAGCTACTTGATTTAAGAGTAACTGTTACAGAGTTAAAAGAAGATCGTATTAAACTTTTAACTGAACTAAATGAATTAAAAACAATGATTGAGCTTCTTAAGAGAGATTCGTTAAGCTTAAGAACAGAAGTTGATGAAAAAAATATTGAGCTTTCGATTGCTAAAAAGCGACATGCAATTGAAGTTGAGGAAACGAAATCACTTCTTGATAAATACAAGCATGGGCTAGAGCTTAGTGAAGCTAAGAATAAGGCCATGAGAGAAGAGATGGCCGAAATTGGGACACGCTTAAAAATCGATCATACAAGTGTTAGAGCACGTGAACAAGAGCTAGAAAGTCAATTAGAACTTATGGCCATCGATAGTGATAATAAAATAAAAGCAAGAGATGAGAAGATTTTAGAGCTTAAGCGAAAAATTGATACTCTTGAATTTAATATGGAAAACGTTGCAATTAATGAGAGGCAAGCAAAGAAGGAAAGAGTTTTAGCTGAGCAAAAACTTGAACGCCTTATTAGTAATCTAAGAGGCTCTTTGAATGTAGTTGCTGATACATTAGAATTAGATGATGAACTAGAACTGGATGATTAAAAATTAGTATGTTGGAAAAACAGTATAAAGCACTTTTAGAATTTATTTGTCAAAATGTTGAAGAGCATAATTTCAATATCGTATTGAAGTCTTTTCGCGATTTCATTAAGACAGAGTTTGATTCAAAAACGCCACTCGTTTTTGCGACGTTAGATAATGAATCCTCAAATCCAATCATTAGAGATTTCTATAATAATAAAGTTATTGAAGAGTATCCAAGTAAGGTCTATCAAGAACTAATGGGTGCGTTAAAGACACAAAAGCTTCATCTTGAAATAGAAGGTGATAAGTATCGCTTTGTCGAGGTCGGCTTCAATGGAAGTCAAAGTCTATATCTTGTATTGAATGGAGAGTTTCCTTCAGATATCTTTAGACAATTAGAAAACTATATTCAATCGAAGTTTAGAAGTCTTTTACAAGTAAAAGAACTTCAAAGACTACAGGCCCTTGCTCACGTTGATGATGTAACAGGTCTTTATAATCAAAGAAAATTTAAAAGTGATATTGATGCTGCTATTAGAGAATATGATGCACTAGAACGTTCATTCTCTCTTATCTTCATCGATATTGATTACTTTAAAAGTATCAACGATGGCCATGGCCATTTGATTGGAACAAGCTTACTTCAGCAGGTCGCAGAAACAATTCGTTCTACTGTAAGAGAGGATGATCTTTGTTATCGTTATGGGGGAGATGAGTTTGTCGTTCTTGCTCCATACTCTTCGTTAGAAGATGCTAAGATGATCGGACAAAGAATTCTTAGTCGAGTTAAGTCTACTGTTTATAAAATAGAGGCAGAGCTTGAAATCAATACTCATGAGGATGAAGATGTCCAATTGAGTGTCTCAATTGGTGTTGCCAATTACCCAACTAACGCTTCAGGACGTAATGAAATTATCGGAATGGCCGATAGAATGATGTATGAAGCAAAAAAGTCTGGACGTGGCAAGGTCTGTGTTGCAGACTCATAAATATGAAGTATCTAATCTTATCTGATCTCCATTTAGGCAAAGGTAGTTACCTGCAAAACGGTGAATTTAATATCTTAGAAGATTTCTTTGAAGACAATCGCTTCTATGAATTTTGCGACTACTTTTCAACGAATGAATATTATTCGAAACCTGTAACAATCATCATGAATGGAGATATCTTAAATCTCATTCAAATCGATTCAGATGGTGTTTTCACTCATGTCGTCGATGAGGCAATGACTATTAAACAGATTGAGGATATCGCTAAAGGACACCCTCGTTTTTTTGCAGGTCTTAAAAAGTTTTTAAGAGCGCCACATAAGCGTGTTGTCTATGTTGTAGGAAATCACGATGTTGGTATGCTTTTTAAAGGTGCACAGGAGAAGTTTTCAAAAATCTGTGGTGATAATATTATCTTTACTGAAACTTTTTTAGAAAATGGCCTACACGTTGAACATGGGCATCGATTTGAAGCTGTAAACACTGTACCAAAGGCAAAACAATTTATTCGCGGACCTGGTGGCAAGGATATATTGAACTTTCCGTGGGGTTCTCTTTTTTGCATTAACGTTCTACCAAAGCTTAAAAAAGAGCGTCCTTATATTGATAAAGTAAGGCCTATGTCTTCATATGTTAAATGGTGTCTTTTTAATGATACAAGATTCTTTTGGCGTCTATTTATCACGTGTATTAACTATGTCATTAAGACTCACTCAAATTATTACACACGACAGAACTCGAATTTCAAAACAAACTTAAAAATTCTTCAACAGATCACAATTTATCCACGCTATGAGCGCATGGCCAGAAGGATTCTTGATCGCGATAGCTCGATTCATACTGTTGTTATGGGGCATACCCATTTACAAGAGTGGAGGCGATTCCCAGAAGGTCGTTATTATTTCAACACTGGAACTTGGAATAATATCCCATCGATTGATGCTGGAAAGCACCAAGATACGCTAAGTCTTACTTATTGTAGTGTAAATGTACATCCAGAGAGTAATTCACTAGTTAATGCGTCCATGAATCAGTGGATGGGCCAATGGAAACCATATATTGAAGAAATTAGAACGAGTTAAATGATTATTAAGATTGATTGAGATGATTTTGAAAAAAAAACGACGTTCCTAAAAAGTCCTTTCCCGAAACGCCGAAGTGTCTTTAATTTTTTGTCTCTGCTTATTAATAAGTTTATTCGATTTTACAGAAACCACAAGAGATTTTTTCTTACAGTAGCTCGCAGCAAAAATTAACTTAGTCCATTATTCTATCTCCCTTGTAGTAGGGTATTTACACACTCTATAAAATATGTTTTTCTACTTTCTGACATCACAAAAATTTATTACTTTTGAATTCACGTTCATATGGGTTAAAGCTGGACATTTTAGGTCGCTAAAAGCTGACTTGAGCGAGTTTTTTTGGTAGAAATAGAGGATATTTAATCAGGTAGAAGTTGTGAAAAAGTACGAATCAATTAGAATATTTAAAAATCCAATTCTTGAGTCATTTACCCATGTTCATCCAATTGTGCCACTAGTGCTTTGGGCGCCATTTATTGGTTTTCTAATTTATCGTTCATATTTTGAACTTGGTTACACTCATCTACAAATGATTCTATGTGCAGTTAGTGGTTTAATTATTTGGACTCTTACAGAATATCTACTTCATCGTTTTGTTTTCCATTTAAAGCCTATTGGGCCACTTTCAGAGCGATTTGTGTTCTTGTTTCATGGGCTACATCATGATGACCCTAATGATCCGACAAGGCTTGTTATGCCGCCTGTGCCAGCGATCTTGATCATGGGGCTGATTTGGCTATTCTTTTCACTTTTTATTCCAGCTTTTTATATGCCAGGTTTTATGGCCTTCTTCACAATAGGCTATCTTTGCTATGACTATATTCACTATGCAACTCATCACTTTAAAATGAGTGGAAAGGTGGGGCGCTACTTAAAGAAATTTCATCTTCAGCATCACTTTAGACATGAGAAAGCTAAGTACGGTGTAAGCTCACCATTATGGGATTATGTTTTTAGAACTGTGACAGGACCTAAGGAAGACTAAGTTAGAGCCATTTACGCTCTTTGTAGTCCTTCGCTGTCATCTCAATTGTGTCCTTTAAATTATAATTAGGGACAAAACCAAGTGCCTTGATCTTTGAGTTACTGCAAAGCCAAGCATCTTGCTCCAATTCATTGATCTTATCTCCAGTAAGAGGTAGGTGAATTGGAAGAGTGTAGATAATTCCCGCAACTATTCTTAGTAGCCAAATTGGTAATGCCATAAACATAACCTTTTGAACTCCTAGAGCGTTCGAAATTTCATTGATTAATTCTTCAAAAGTTACTTCATCTACGGAAGTTACAAAATAAGTTTCTTGTTTTGTTTGCTCTTGAGATGCACAAAGAATGATTGCATCGACTAGGTCAAAAACATTAACGACACTATATTTCTTCGTTCTAAAGTTAAGTCCTGGGCCTGTAACAATACGCCCCTTAACCATTTTGAAAACATCTAAAACGGCACTGTCACGTGGACCTATCACCATTGGAGGTCGGATTATTGTGGTATTCCAACTCTCTGGAGAAAGTTCTCTGACTGCAATCTCTGCAGCAAGCTTTGAGTGACCATAGGCCGAAACAGGTAAGCATTCGATGCTTTCATCAACTAATTGCGATGAAGGACCGGCCGCAGCTTGTGAAGAAATTAGCATAAAATGAATATTTTCAAATTTTACTTTTAAGCGATTTATTAAATTTTCTGTGGCAATGTGATTTGTCTTTGCAAAAGTAAGAGAGTGTTTTGCTGAAACAATTCCCGCAGTATGGATAACGCAATCTAAGTCTTTTGGTAGGTCGCTTACCCATAATTTGATTGAGGCCTCTTCAAGGCTACCTTGGATATATTCGCCAGGTAAGTTTAAAGACTGCGCCTTTTGAGGATTTCTCACAAGAGCGAAAACCTCATGTCCTTGTTGATTTAATTTGTCACAAAGATGTGAGCCGACAAAACCAGTTGCACCAGTAACTAAGACTTTCATTATAACTCTTTTTGAAAAATTCGATATGTTCGGTAAGGAACAGCATTCATGCGAATGAGTGGTTTATTCATATTGATATTATCTTCTAGAATCCAGCTCATCTCTACATTCTTATATTTTTTATACTGTTTAATATTCTCATGGCATCTGTAATAAAGAATTGATTCAAGTCCATACAGACGATACTTCTTTTTCACACCCATCGTAATAACTCGAACACCATCTATAAGCTTTGGTGCACGAAGAACTTGAAAAATACCTTTTGGAAATAGCTTTCCATCTGGAATTTTATGTAGGACTTGATTGAAGTCTGGAAGGGCCACGATGAAACCGGCTTCTTCACCATTAACCATGGCAAAGAGAATTAGTTTTTCGTCAGCAACAGTTTTAAGGTCTGCTGCCATGGCGTAGAACTCATCCTTTGTCATTGGAACAAAGCCCCAGTTCTGCTCCCAAGCATCATTGTAGATACTATACATAAGATCAATTTCTTTCGCCCAATTTTTCTTAGAAACTGTACGATAAGTAATATTGGCCTTGTCTTCCGCTCTTAAGGCAATCTTTCTGATTACTTCCGGCATCTCGAAATCCGCCTTCATATGGTAGGCCAGGAGATCTTTTGCTTTCGTAAAACCAAGCTCATTTAAGTATTGATGATAGTATTCATAATTGTACATCATCATGAGAACTGGAATTTCATTATGACCTTTAATCAGTGTTCCACATTCATAATTTGTTGATGGATTAAATGGCCCAATAAATCGCTCAAGGCCAAGTGATTTTCCCCATTCCATTGCACAATTGAAAAGAGACTTAAAGACTTCGATATCATCGATGGCCTCAAAGAATCCCCAGTGAGCTTCTTGTGTGCTATGGAACTGGTTATAGTTGTGATTGTTGATGGCCATGATTCGGCCCACATCTTTTCCATCTTTAATTGCAATGTAAAAGGCACTTTGCGCTGTTTGATAAAAAGGATGTTTTTGATTAAAAAGTTTATTGAGTTCCATGCGTAGTTGTGGAACCCAATACTTGTCTTCTTTATAAATATTAAATTGGACGTCAATAAATCTTTTACGGGCCTTTTTATCGTTTAAGATATCAACTTTTTCGATATAAATGGCCATAGACTTATCTCCTTAAAAATATAATTAGTGTCCCATTGTCGAAGGGATATCAAACTCTTTCTTTGCTCTTGCAAAAACTTCTAGAACTTTTGTTAGCTCACTCTTGTTGTGAGTGGCCATGTAACTTGTTCTGATTAATGCTTCACCCTTAGGAACTGCCGGTGGTACAACTGGAGTTGCAAAGACTCCATTTTCACCTAGAAATTTAGTTACAAGCATTGATTTAACATCATCACCAATAAAGATTGGAATAATAGGAGTTTGGGAGTTGTATGTATAGAACCCGATTTCCTGGAAACCATTTCTCATGAATTTAACATTGTCCCATAGGCGATCGTGAATTGTATCGTCAGAGTTAATAACGTCAATACATGCCGAAACAGTTGCTACAGCAGATGGTGCCATTGAAGCAGAGAACATGAAAGATCTTGCTAGGTGTTTTACATAGTTGATTGTTTCAGCATCACCTGAAAGAACTCCACCAATTGAAGCAAATGACTTTGAGAATGTTCCCATGTTTAAGTGAACCTTATCAGTTACACCAAAGTGGTTCATTGTCCCAGCGCCTTTTTCTCCCATAACACCGATACCGTGAGCATCGTCGACGTAAATATAAGCACCATACTTTTCAGCAAGTCTAACCATCTCTGGTAGGTTTGCAATATCACCAGTCATTGAGAAAACACCATCTGCAACGATGATTACTTTTTGGAAGCGATCAATATTTGCTTCAAGTTGCTCCTCTAAAGACTCCATATCGTTGTGGCGATACTTAAATGTCGTTCCCATTGCTAGGCGAGAGGCATCGATAATTGAAGCATGATTTTCTGAATCAAAGAGCATACAGTCTCTTGGGCCACAGATAGCAGAAAGAGCACCAAGATTTGTTTGCATACCAGTTGAGAAGATAAGAGCTTTTTCGTGTCCTAGGTAGCGCGCTAGCTTTTCTTCAAGTTCTTCGTGAATTGTTAGGTTACCGTTTAAGAAACGAGATCCTGTACAACCAGTTCCATATTTTTCAATGGCCTTAATGGCCGCTTCTTTTACGTGAGGGTGATGTGTTAGGCCTAGGTAGTTATTTGAACCGATCATGATTTGATCTTTTCCATCAATCTTTACTATCGTTCCTTCTGAGTCACCAATTTGGCGGAAAAAAGGATAAAGATCTTTAGATTTTAGCATTGCTGCCATGTCCATCAAGCGGTCAGCTGCGCTAGAAAATTTTAGTGCCATATTTCACATCTCATTCGAATTGTATTAATAATAGAGGTAAGCTTGAATTTAGCTAGATTGAGTTGACAAGTCAACAAATTATACGCACAGTGACAGCGCCTATGGTACTTAAATTATTCACTTTTAAAACATGCATCATGTTTATTATCTTAACTGTTTTTGCTTCGTGTCAGCAGCAGAATATTCAAGATGAAAAAACACAAATTGAAGTTTCTGATTGGAAACCTCCTTGTGATTTAAATACTTTTTGTGATCGAAAAGAAATCCTAAGCTCTCTAAATGGGCCTATTGAATACCGAAGTTCACTTGTAAGTATTTTAAATCGTTCAAAGAAAGAGTTCAAAAGGTATCACGTTCATTATGGAGATGATATCTACTATATTTGTGGCAAGCTTATTTCTGTTGGCGGCTGCTCTCATCTTTCACTTGAAGAAGGGGAGATGAGCACTGTTCAAGTCGAAATGTACTTAGCGGCAATGGCCAATTGCCATCACTATAAGTGCTATGATTATTTCCAAAATCTTAGAGGAAAATTTTTAAAATTAGTTAATGCTACAAATTCTGACAAGGCCAAAAAGTCTTTCTATCTCATGGCCATCAAGCTTCCTAGGCCTTGGTTTGAGAAATCGGGAGACTTGAGAATGTTTATCCACTTACTTGAAAAAGATCAAGGCAGCATTGCTTACAAAGATCTTGGTGCCTTGATAAGTGCCATTCCGAATCATGAAGATCTCAAGGATTTTGTTGCAAAAAACTTCTTTAAAATTGATTCACATAAAACTGGAATATCTGTTTATCTGGCCCGCTACCTCGAGGCCTGGCACGATAGAAATTATAAGCGCTTTCTCACTGAGGGCATTAAGCAAGAAGATATTAATGCCTTCATTCTTAGTATGCCAATCGGGTGCCCTAAGCTTGAAACAATTCTTGCTTTCAAGGATTACTTTTCTAAAGGTAATGAGAGGGTATTAAAAGATATTCTCAAACAAGTTGAGTTAGATACTTACTTCAAAGAATTGAATTTAAAAGAAAATAAAAGCTCTAAGTGCCTTTCTTCATTGCCGCCTGCTTCCTAAGCTCTTCTCCGCGGGCCTCTGAATTAATTGAAAGCACAAGATCTTCTTCGACTTCTTTGTCCATATTCATAAAGGCGATACCAATCCCCATTGGTGTTTCTTCATTATTTTCAATTGGCCAAGTCGCTGCAATTTTTACTTGTGGAATTTCAAATCGTTTCGACGCAAGTCTTACCGTTGCATTATCAAAAATTGATTCTTTCTTGAATTTGTCAGCGAAGTCTTTTGGGCAGTTAAAGCTAATTCCACCGGCCGAGATATCGTTGCAATCAAAGACATCTTCTTCGATTTTAATCTGAATAGGGATGTAAGCATTTGCATGCAAGCGGTAGTTAGATCGTTGCTGACTCTTATAGACGGGACGATCAACTTTAAGCTTATAAACTTCTTCTGCCGCAATGAAGCTTAGGTATGAACTCGAAAATAAAATAACTGATTTAAACTTAATTTTTAGAAGAACTTCATTGTCCTTGTTTTTTGAACCTGCCAATTTCGCAATTAGGCTTGCGTCAAAGTCTAGAGTGAATTCGAGTTCACTTTCATCAAAAGATTTAATTTTGAAGCTTTCGACTTTATCTTTTTCTTGTCCTTTGCGCCAGATTTCAATGATTAATCCATCGCTTAGGGCCCTTTTTAAAAAACTTATCTTCTCTTCAAAGGGAATTTCTGAGAAATAAAATTTCTTATTCGCATCCATCAAGTTCTCACTTTAATAATCTCTAAATTAATTTAAGTGTTTAATATTAAATATATTCTAATCAAAGTTTTCATTCAGTTCAAATTGTGGCAAATTCTACAAATAAATACTCAAAATTATAGGAAATAACGAGGTATATATGAAAAGCGAAACTCCTGTGGTCAAGTATTTGGCGGATTATCAAGCGCCAACTCACAAAATCGAGACAGTTAATCTTGAATTTCATTTAGATGATACAAAAACTCAAGTATGTTCAACGATGGAAATTGTCCCATTAAGCGGTCAGACTCTTGAACTTAATGGTGAAGAATTAATTCTAAAATCTGTAAAAGTTAACGGCGAAGAATTTAAAAACTACAACGAAGAAAAAGAGATCTTAACTCTTAGTGCACTTCCAACAGAAAAGTTCACTCTTGAGATTCACAATGAAATTAACCCAAAGGCCAACACTGCTCTTGATGGTTTATATAAATCAGGTGGAATGTTTTGTACGCAAAATGAGCCTGAAGGATTTAGAAGAATTACTTACTTTATCGACCGTCCAGATAATTTAAGCATTTTTACAACTAAGATCGTTGCAGACAAAGCAGCATACCCATTTCTACTATCTAACGGAAACCTAATTGAACAAGGCGATCTAGAAGGTGGGAAGCACTTTGCTGTGTGGAATGATCCTTTTGCAAAACCTGCATACCTTTATGCTCTTGTCGCTGGAGATCTTGCTCTAATTGAAGATACATTTACAACAAAGTCAGGCCGTGAAGTTAAGCTTCAGGTTTTTGTCGATAAAGGAAATGAAGATAAGTCTCACCATGCAATGGAATCACTTAAGAAGTCAATGAAGTGGGATGAAGATAGATTTAGACTTGAGTACGATCTTGATATCTATATGATTGTTGCCGTTGACTCATTCAATATGGGTGCAATGGAGAACAAAGGTTTAAATATCTTTAACTCTGCTTACGTTCTTGCTTCAAAAGAGACAGCAGAAGATCATAACTTCTTTGGTATTGAATCAGTAGTTGGACATGAGTACTTCCACAACTGGACAGGAAATCGTGTAACTTGTCGTGATTGGTTCCAGCTAACTCTTAAAGAAGGTCTTACTGTATTTAGAGACCAAGAGTTCTCTGCAGATCTAAACTCAAGATCAGTTTGTCGTATTAACGACGTTATTAATCTTAGAGCAGCTCAGTTCCCTGAAGATGCTGGCCCGCAGTCACACCCAATTCAGCCAAAGTCATACATTGAAATGAATAACTTCTATACCATGACTATTTATGAAAAAGGTTCAGAAGTCATTCGTATGTATCACACACTACTTGGAGAAGAAGGTTTCCAACGTGGTATGGATAAGTATTTTGAGCTATATGATGGGCAAGCGGTAACGACAGCAGATTTCACAAATGCAATGAGTGTCGCCAATGATAATTACGATTTCTCTCAATTTAGAAGATGGTATGATCAAGCGGGAACACCTGTTCTTGATGTAACGACTAGTTACGATGAAGCGGCAAATGAATTTACTCTAACTGTAAATCAATCAACGCCTGCAACCCCAGGGCAGCCAACAAAAGAGCCATTCCATATGCCATTTGTTATCGGACTTCTTGATAGCAAAGGTGTTGATATGAAGCTTGCTCTGAAAAATAGAGACGATCAAGCTGATCTTGGAAGAGGACTTCTTCATATTAAAAAAGATTCAGAAGTATTCGTATTTGAAAATATCACAGAAAGACCAGTAGCATCTCTAAATAGAAACTTCAGTGCACCTGTTGTTCTGCGATCGGATCTAACAGATGGAGACTTCATTTTCTTAATGGCAAATGATAATGACGATTTCAATCGTTATGAAGCGGGACAAGCACTTGCTCTTAAAAATATTCATGCACTTCTTAGTGATTCAAATTACCAAGTTGATGAGAAATTTATTCAAGCATGGGGGGCAATCCTTAAGGATCAAAATATTGATGAAGAGTTTAAGGCCGTATGTCTTGGGCTGCCATCGATGACTGATATTGCTTCAACAATTACTATCCCAGATTATCGCGCTATCGATGAAGCAAGAGAGAAGTTATATACGCTACTTGCGAGTACTTATGAACAAGATCTAGTTGCTATTTACAATGATCTTAGTACGGAAAGAGAATTCAAGGTAGATGCTAAGGCAATGGGTGAGAGAAGGTTAAGAGGCTTTACTCTTAGTTGTCTTGCTAAAATTGATGGACACCAAGCTCTTGCTCGTAAGTGTTTTGAAACTGCGACAAATATGACTGATATGATGAACTCTCTAGCTGTTATCGTTCACGAAAAGCTTCCTGGTGCTGCTGAGTCTTTACAAGAGTTCTATACACGTTTTAAAGATCAAACACTTGTTATGCAAAAGTGGCTAAGTGTTCAGGCAAGTTCAAGTGATGACTCAACTTTTGATCGCGTACAAGAGTTAATGAAAGATGAAGTCTTTGATATGAATGTACCAAACTTAGTATCGTCACTAATTGGAACATTTGCTCGTAATAAAGTTCAATTCAATCACGAAAGTGGACGTGGACTTAAGTTCATTGCTGAAATGATTAGAAAGGTTGATGCAATTAACCCTCAATCAGGTTCTCGACTTGCTGGTGCATTTAATGATTACCGTAAGATGCCAGCTGATCTTAAAGAGATTGCACGTCTTGAGCTTGAAGCAATCGTTAATGACGAAAAGACTTCGAAGAATGTTTTTGAAAAACTATCTAAAACTTTAAATTCATAGTTAACGAAGGGAGACTGGCGTGAGTGATAATATTTTTACTGAAGAACTTGAATTAAATTATACGGAAGTTGCTCCGGAAATTGATTTTAAAGAATTCGAAAAAGTTGTCTCTTCACGCCGCTCTGTTCGTGTCTTTGGTGATGAAGAAGTTCCGGATGAGGTTGTTCAAAAGGCAATTGAGCACGGTCTGCTTGCACCAAATTCTTCTAATCTTCAACCTTGGGAGTTTCACTGGGTTAAATCTGAAGATAAGAGATCAGAACTTGCAAAACTTTGTTTTGGTCAAAATGGTGCCAAAACAGCAAAGCATCTAATTGTCTGTGTGGCAAAGACTGGCACTTGGAAGAAGAATTGTGAGCGCATGCTTGCTTCTCTTGAAGCCGCCTCAAAGAAAGATGGCATTGAAGTTCCTAAGGCCGTAAAAGCGTACTATTCAAAGATCGCCCCAATGGCCTATGGTTATATGGGACCTTTTGGTATTTTTTCACCTCTTAAATGGGCTTTCTATAATACAATTGGCCTATTCCAAGTGATCTTTCGTGAGCCAATGTTTCCATCTGAGCTTAGAACTTGGGCGCATAAGACAACGGCACTTGCCTGTGAAAATATCATGCTATCAATTCGCGCTCAAGGTTATGACACGCTTCCAATGGAAGGCTTTGATGCTAAACGCGTAAAGAAGCTATTAGGTCTTGGATGCAAGGATCATGTCACAATGGTACTTGGAGTAGGAAAGCGTTCTAGTAAAGGCGTTTACGGCCCACAGTTTAGATTTCCAAAAGAAGATTTCATCATTAAGCATTAAGCACTATGCGATCATGTAGCGTGGAATGAATGGATAATAAAGAAGGCCTCTTCTTGTATTCAGTCGAATACGAGAAATAAAGTTGGCCTGTTTGCTTTTGTTCTTAATTGAATTTCCCCCTTGTCCTCTCAATTCATTATTAGGATTCGTCAATAATAGGCAAAGAGTAAGAATTGAAAAATATTTCATATACACATCCTTAGTACATTCTCATTCTATCTGTCCCTAAGTTGAACGAAGTCAGCGCCTTGTAAAGTTCTTGTGATTTGTTACATCTTTAAATTTTTTTATTGATGTAAGTTTTGCTTATTTGCTCATAATTTAATTGTCACCTAAAATGGTAGCTAAGTTATAAAAATGAAAAGGATTTTCACATGAAATACTTATTAAGCTTACTTGTTACAGTAAACCTATTTGCAATCACTCCTCAAGAGCTATACGGATGTTTTGAAACAATTGAACATAATCAGCAGTCTGTTCCACATGGACCTGATTATGAGAGAAATCTTACCACTTATGAAGATTATAGCTTTTCTCGAACTTATAAAAATGTTGAGACTAATCGTATTGAGCCAATCAATGTTTTCAATTTCTTTACTGGTGTAAGAGATGATGTGTATTACTCGTATTCACCAATTATTCTCTTCCAAGACCTAGGTGAATATTCTTGGAGTGAGAATTCGCTAAGCTATGAGGTTGATGAGGATATTTATATGTATCGTTCGCAAAAAGAGATGTATGAGAAAGTTGATCACCGCCTAAAGCTTTCAATTAATAAAGTTGGAGCTTTCTTTGAGGGAAGTGTTGAACTAAAATCTCAAGCTCGCAATATCGATCGCGCTTTCACTTTTAAACTTAGAAAAGTTTCTTGTCCTACATCGTACTAATATCGTAAATAGACTTAAATAAAAGGCCCACAAGAACAACATTAAATGCTGTTGTGACTGTGGCCTTATTGCCATTAATAACTTGGCTTGAGCCGAGGTAATTCCCAAGAAGTCCTGCCGGCAGGGCGATTGCAACAATCTTCCACATAATAGCACCCTTGATTAAGAACGTAATAAAGGCCGCAATATTACTTACGTAGTTCATAAATGCCGCATGAGGTGAGGCATCAAGTATGTCGAAATGAAGAAAGAACATCATTGAGATGATAAGAAATGTTCCGGTTCCTGGGCCGAAGAAGCCATCATAACCACCAATGACTAGTCCAATAAGAACTGAGCGAAAAAGAACCTGCATCTTTTCAAGTGGAGAGTGATCCATTAATTCTCTTTTCTTCTTTAGATGGTTCATAAAGAAGATGATTGGAATGATTAAGATTAAAATATAGACCATGTGCTTTGACTCAAGGATAGTGCTAAGTTGGGCACCAATTAAAGAAGCACTAAAAGTTGCAATTGTTGGAGGTAGAATAAATTTAAAGTCAATCTTGCCACGCTTCACATAGCGAATGATTGAAAGTGATTTTGAAATACATGAAACACATTTATTCGTACCAAGCAGAAGGTGAGCAGGGACACCTGTTGCAATATAAGTAGGGATTGTTATTAGGCCACCACCTCCGGCCATGGAGTCGATAAATCCTGCGAAAGTAATGAGAGTAAAAATAATGAGAGCTTGAACTAATGTGAAATCTTCCATTCGGAGATTATCTCTCTTTTTGAAATAGAAAGATAGTAGAGGATGAAAATTATTCGCTATGATTCTTTAGGGTATCTCTTAGAGCAGCCTCAAGAAAATTAAATGAGTACTCAAAGCCACAGGCCTTATTCTCCTCACATGAAACTTTTTGACTTGCGAGCATAATCTGAGACATTTCACCAAAAATTGTTTTAGCTGCAAATTCTGGCAGCGGAATAAAAGTAGGACGGTGAAGAACTCTTCCCAGTGTTTGTGTGAAATCAATATTTTCAATTGGGTTAGGTGCTACTCCGTTTATGACTTGTTTTTCGGTGTCATGTTCGATTAAGAAGCAGTAAAGGTCACAAAGGTCTCTAATGTGAATCCAGCTCATGTACTGATGACCGTCGCCAATGCGTCCTGCAAGACCTAAGTTAAATGCGGGGAGCATTTTTGCAAGTGCACCTCCTTCACTTGAAAGAACAATTCCAACTCTGATAATTTTGACATCAATATCTAGGTTTTGAATTCTTAGTGCGCTGGACTCCCAGTGCTGACAGACTTCGGCCAAAAAATCACCGCTGATACTGCTGTCACTTGTGAGCTCTTCATCGGAGCGGTCGCCGTAAATACCAATTGCCGAAGTACTAACAAATTTTTTCGGCAGAGGGAGTCCTCTTGTTCCAAGCTGTTTTAATTTGTCGTGAAGTAAGTTTGTCGCGTTGATACGTGAGTTATAGATCTTGTCTTTCTTTTCTTCGCTCCAACGGGAGTCTGCGATATTTTCACCAGCAAGGTTAATGACGGCATCTACCCCCATAAGGGCCGCCATATCCATTTCGCCTTTTTCCACATCCCACTTGTAATACTTTACTTGCTCATTGCTTTGTTTATTTGAAATATCGCGTGTGAGTATGCGCACTTCCTCGTGGCCGTGTTCAAGCAAAGATTGTGTTAAATTTGTGCCAATAAAACCTGAACCACCACTAATTAATACTTTCATATTTTTAGTATATGGATGAATTGTGAAGAATTTATTAATGAAGTATGAGTGGGTACCACGAGTTTCGTAATACCCACTCTTTAGAATTTTTTAATTAAAGGTTGATCGACTTTCCATCTGACTTTAAGTCACGACAAGCTTGTGCAATACGTTCAGTCATTGCGTTTTCAGCTTTTTTCATCCAAGTTCTAGGATCGTATTGTTTCTTGTTTCCAACTTCACCTTCGATCTTTAGCATCTCATCGTAGTGCTTGAACATGTGATCAACTACTGGACGAGAGTATGCATATTGAGTGTCAGTGTCGATATTCATTTTTACAACACCATAGTTTAGTGTTTCGTGAATTTCAGATAGCTCACTTCCTGAACCACCGTGGAAAACTAGCCAGTTTTCTGCATCTGCTCCAAGCTCAGCCGTAACAGCAGCTTGTCCGTCTTTTAAAACTTGTGGACGAAGCTTTACGTTACCTGGCTTATAGACGCCGTGAACGTTACCAAAAGTGGCCGCATACATAAACTTACCAAGAGGGCGAAGTGCTTTTGTTACTTCAACCATCTCCTCTGGTGTTGTGTATAATTTATCTGCTGGTGCATCTTCATTATTAACACCATCTTCTTCACCACCAACAACACCTGTTTCAATTTCAAGAATAATTTCACTCTTAGCACATCTCTCTAAAAGCTTCTTACTCATTTCAATATTTTCAGCAGTAGGTAGAACTGAACCATCAAACATATGTGAGTGGAAAAGGTTTGGTTGACCTTGAGCTCTTCTTTTTTCTGTTTCTTCAATAAGAGGAATTAAAAAGCTATCAACTTTTTCTGGGTGACAGTGGTCAGTATGTAGAGCAATAAGTACATCGTACTTTGCAGCAACAAGGTGAACGTGTTGAGCTAGAGAGATTGCACCTAGGACTTCATCTTTCAGGGCCTGGCCTGAAGCAAATGAACCACCTCCAGTTGAAACTTGGATAATTCCATCTGATTTCATATCAGCGAAGGCCTTGATGGCAGCATTTGCTGTTGAAGTAGATGTTACGTTAATGGCCGGATATGCGTATCCGCCTTTTTTAGCGCTATCTAACATATCGCAGTATTGTTCATAAGTAGCTATTGGCATCCAGTGCTCCTTTTAGTTATAGTAGGATTAAGATTCCACAACATTATAGAGGTCAAAGATGTCACTTGCAAATAAGGAAACACAAAAATTATCACCACAAGAATTAAGAGAGGTTTTGAAGACTGCTCGCGGCGATGGTGAGATTGATTTACTTATTAAAAATGTAAAGATTTTAGATCTTGTTAATGGGGAAGTGGTTGAGAGCTCAATTGCCATCTCTGGAAAAACTATTGCAGGAATTGGTAAGGAATACGATGAGCAGCCTGCTAAGCGTATTTATGACGCTGGTGGAGCGACAGCGGTTCCTGGCTTTATTGACGGCCACCTTCATGTTGAATCTTCAATGATGCACCCATTTGAATTTGAAAGGCTAACTCTTCCTCTTGGAACAACTACTGCCATTTGTGATCCACATGAGATTACTAATGTTATGGGTGATCGTGGTTTTTCTTGGTTTCTAAGATGTAGTGAACTGATGGATCAAAACCTCTTTGTTCAGGTGAGTTCGTGTATTCCTGCTCTTCCTGGCTTTGAAACAAACGGTGGTCAATTTGATATCATTGATATGAAAAAATATAAGGAGCATCCTCGTGTTCTTGGCCTTGCTGAAATGATGAATTTTCCAGGTGTCATCAATGGTGTGGAAGGTGTACTTGAAAAAGTTGAAGAGTTTGCAGAGCTTAATCTTGACGGGCACTCGCCAATGCTTCGTGGGAAACAGCTTAATGCTTATATCGCAGCAGGAATTCAAAATTGTCACGAGACAATCTTTGCAGATGAAGCAAAAGAAAAACTTCAAAAAGGTATGGGACTTATTATTCGTGAGGGATCTGTTGCCAAGAACTTAAAAACTCTGGCCCCAGTTGTTAACGAGTTTAACTCTTGTCAGTGTCTACTATGTACTGATGATAGAAACCCATATGAAATTTTTAATGAAGGTCATATTAACTATATGATCAAGAAAATGATTAATGAGCTTGGAACACCTGCACACATTGCTTATAGGCTATCAAGCTTCTCGGCCGCCAAACACTTTGGTTTAAAGAAACTAGGTCTGATTGCTCCTGGTAAACAAGCTGATATCGTTCTTGTTGGAAAACTTGAAGACGTTGATGTGAAGGAAGTATTTAAAAAAGGTAAGCTTGTAAGTGAGCTTGATTTACCTGCAAAGGTTAATGAGAAATTAGAAAAGTCTCAGCCGCCAAAAGAAAATACGATTAAGAGAAATTTCTTAGCACCTACTGATTTTAATTATGACCTGACACCAGGAACATATAACGTGATGGAAATTGTAAAAGATGAAATCATCACAAATCACTTAAAAGTAAAATTTGATGGTGAAGAATTTGAGCAAGATGATATTTCATTTATAACAGTTATTGAAAGATACGGACAAAATCGCAAGCCTAGTTTGGGCCTTGTTAAAGGTATGGGGCTAACTCGTGGAGCGATTGCTTCAAGTGTTGCTCACGACTCTCACAATATTGTCGTTATTGGAAAGACGCCTCAAGATATTGCAACAGCTGCTAATGAAGTTATTGAAAATGCTGGTGGCTTCTGTGTTGTGGATAAGGGGAGAGTCACTGCATCTCTTGCGCTTCCAATTGCAGGTCTTCTTAGTTTAGAGTCTGCTGAAACAATCAATGAGGGGATCATAAGACTTAAGGTCGCATGTAAAGAAATTGAAGTTGCGGTAAGTGAGCCTTTTATTCAAATGGCCTTCTTAGCTCTGCCTGTTATTCCAACTCTTAAAATAACAGACATGGGATTAGTTGATGTGACAAAATTTGAATTCATTGATTTAAAATGTGAAGAAGCTTAGTCAGTTAATTGAAGCAATTCCTGGGTGGCTATTTCTTACAATCACTGTGGGGGTGATTGCCTTATTTCTTGATCCAATCATGGGGCTTTTACAAAAGAGGGTTACTCAAGTTGAACAAGATAAACTAAGAGGTGATGCTCATACGGTATGTTTCCGTGACGATTTTTCTCAAAGTCGTCAACTTCAGGCCTGTCTCGATGGTAGAAAACTGGCAAAGTTAGACAATAAAAAGCAGCTAGAGTTGAAATATATTGAACGACTTTGTGAGATTAATGATGCGTCATCTTGCTATGAGTTAAGCCAGATCAAGAAAAAATTATTGCCTAAAGATGATTACAAAAGCCTTTTAAATAAGGCCTGCCGGCAAGGTCGCGGTGGTAGTATGCTGGCCTGTGGAAAGCTTGGAGAATTGATAGAATCTGATTCTCCAGCACTTTCAAAAAAATACCAAGAATACGCTTGTGCAAGTGGTCATAAAAAGTATTGTCTTTAGTTACGACAGCGCCACTATTTCTTTCCAATTCCGTTAAATTATGGTTAAATTCCGTTTCACTTAAGATTTATAACTAGATGAAAATACGAGGTTGATAATGGCAACTGTTCTTAAGCCTAAGAAAAAGTACACTTGGAAAAACACAGATAAAGCAACACTTAAGCAGTGGTATGAGCTACTAAGTCTTGGACGTATGTTAGATGATCGTGCGCCAAACTATCTTAAGCAAGCGATTGGTTGGTCTTACCACGCTCCATATGCAGGACACGATGGAATCCAACTAGCAATTGGTCAAACTTTCGAATTAGGAAAAGACCACTTATTCCCATACTACCGTGACATGCTAACTGCATTCTCGGCAGGTTTAACTGCAGAAGAAATTCTTTTAAATGGTATTTCAAAAGCCACTGACCTTGCTTCTGGTGGACGTCACATGTCTAACCACTTTGCAAAGCCAGAGTGGAATATTCATAACGTATCTTCTTGTACAGGTAACCACACGCTACACGCTGTAGGTACTGCAAGAGCATTCAACCGTTATAAGCATGATGGTGTTGTTTACTCTTCACAAGGTGAGTCTTCAGTTTCTGAAGGTTACTGTTATGAAGCGATCAACGGTGCATCTCGCGAGAAGCTTCCAGTTGTATTTGTATTCCAAGATAATGGATACGGTATTTCTGTTCCAAAATGTGATCAAACAGCAAACGAGTACGTTGCTGATAACTTTACAGGTTTCCTAAACCTTCACATCATTCACTGTGATGGAAAAGATATCTTTGATTCAATGAACGCGATGGCAACTGCAAGAGAAATTGCAGCAACTCAACAAGAGCCTGTAATTGTTCACGCTCGTTGTGTACGTATTCACTCTCACTCTAACTCTGATAAGCACGAGCTTTATCGTTCAGAAGAAGAAAGAGCAGAAGCGGCAGCTCAAGATCCATTAGTAGCATTTAGAAAAGAACTTGTTGCTAACAAGATCTTCACTGAAGCAGAGCTAGATGAAATCGATGCAGCTGCAAAGGTTGAACTACTTGAAGCTCACAAGAAAGCAATGAAAGCTCCAAACCCAACTCCTGAGTCAATCTATGACTTCGTACTTCCAGAGCCACACGTTCCAACGAAGTATGTTGACGGTACTCACAATGAGTCTGGTGAAGAGGTGAAGTTCATCGATGCAATCAATGGTCAACTTAAGAAAGAATTTAGACATAACCCAGATACTTTCATTTGGGGACAAGATATGGCCAACAAAGATAAAGGTGGTATCTTTAACGTTTCAAAAGGTATGCAACAAGAATTTGGTAAGGACAGAGTATTTAACGGTCCAATCGCTGAAGACTATATCTTAGGAACTGCAAATGGTTTCTCACGTTTCAACAAAGACATCAGAGTTGTTGTTGAAGGTGCTGAATTCGCTGACTACTTCTGGCCAGCAATGGAGCAATACGTAGAGTGTTCTCACGATTACTGGAGATCAAACGGAGCATTTGCACCTAATATCCTAATCAGACTTGCTTCTGGTGGATATATCGGTGGTGGACTTTACCACTCTCAAAACCTTGAAGGTAACTTAGCAGGTATTCCTGGTGTACGTATCGTATGCCCAGCTTTCGCTGACGATGCTGCTGGTCTTCTAAGAACTGCAATGAGAAGTGAAGGGCCAACTCTATACCTAGAGCCAAAGTCTCTATATAACGCAAAACAAGCAATGACTGTTGTACCAGAAGACTTTGAAGTTCCATTTGGTAAGTGTCGTGTAAGACGTGAAGGAACTGATCTTTCAATTATTACTTACGGAAACACAGTACACCACTCACTTGAAGCAGCAGAGAAACTTGCAGCTCAAGGTTATAGCGTAGAAGTTGTTGACCTTAGATCAATTGCTCCTCTAGATGAAGAAGGTGTTCTTGCATCTGTTAAGAAAACAAATAGAGCGCTAGTTGTTCACGAAGATAAGGTATTTGGTGGATTTGGTGGTGAAGTTGCTGCCATGATCAACGACAAAGGGTTTGAGCTTCTAGATGCTCCAGTTCAACGTGTTGGTTCGACTTTCACTCCAGTTGGTTTCAACAGAATCCTTGAAAAAGCAGTTCTTCCAAACACAGACCGTGTTGTAGAAGCTGCTCTTAAAGTATTAAACTACTAAAATTCTATATACTTTTCGAAATATAAAAGCCGGATTAAAGTCCGGCTTTTATATAACCACTTAAAATCACGTTGTTTTATTTCACTTTATAAATGTAAATTTTTTAGTTGGGTAGAATTTGTTGGATGTACATCTCTTGGTGTTGTACATTTTCACAAATTAATTATTAAGGAGCATACGTGAGACCGATTTTTATCGTGGTTATACTACTATTCATTTCTTGTGGTGATAAAAATATTCAGCATATCACTAATAATATCGAAAACAGCGAAACTGGCGATGTTACTTCAGATCCTACTTCTTCCACTTCTCGTGGAGATGTACAGCTACAACCAATGATTCATGCGATTAATGCGGCTCCATTTATTAACAAAAGATTTGATGATCGAAATATCACTGATGAACGGTATTCAGATTTTTCTTATCAAAGAATAACTAGTGAAAATGAGCTAAACCACACTCAATTTAAGGAAGGTTTAAAATTTGCTCGCTTAAGCGGCATTAAATTAATTATCGATGATGGAAATAAGTTTGATGATTATTTAAGTAATCAATACGATTTGAAAGAGTTGATTATTGATGCAAAAGAAATTGTAATTAATTCTAAAATTTGGCTACCTTCGACTAATATAACAATCAATGCTGAGAAACTCATTATTGGTCCTACTGGACAAATTTCAACAACACCATCATTCATTTCTGATGGAGCTAAAGTCTATACAGATGGCAAGGCCGGAGCTAATGCCGGTAATATTCATCTAAATATTGCAAAGTTAGAGATTCAAGGACCAAAAAGAGCTGTCTTCAATCTTGTTGGGGGAAAAGGACAAGATGCTGGATTAGGTAAGGATGGTGATGATGGAGAAGATCATTCTAATATTGATCAAGGAGGAGGAGTTCTTTACAAGGAGATATATAAGTATGTTGTAATTGGGCCTAGGCCAGGTCAAAGAGGTGGACCTTCAACACTTGTAAAGAGTAATGGTTACTTTAAACTAGAAAAAGAGATAGGGCATAAAGTATGGCCTTCAGATGGTGAAGATGCAATTCCTGGTGGAAGTGCTGGTGTCGGTGGAAACGGTGGAAATTTTATAAGTACAGTATCGCTTGCTAAAGAATTAATTATAAATAATGGTGGAGCAACAGGTAAGGATGCTCCAGACTATATTGGTGGTTCTGCTGGAAAGCCAAACCCTGCTTATCATATTTGGTGGCATAATGATAAGGTTAACAAAACGACTAAGAAAGAGTTTATAGATGGTCAACCTGTTAAGTCACCTAAGGCAACAATTCATTTTGGAAATATCGGAAATGTTGAATTTATCGAAGATAGCATTAATAAATATGGTTGGATTACAAATAGTTATTTAGAAAGAGCAATCAAGTATGGAAAAGATCTGTACTTAGGTAACTATTTTGATGAAGCATATGAGTATTTTTCTGGACTTGCTATATACTGCCAAGAGATCGACGAAGACGATGTTGAGCGTACGAATCTATGTTTATCAATATTTACAAATCTACAAAAACTTAAAATTGGTCATAACTACTTTAATAAACAAATCAATACGGTACCAATTATTGGTCTTGAGGTTTCAACTGAAGTTTATAAACAGGAATTATTAAACTCTCTAGAAATCATTTACTATGCGACACTTGATAAGAATAAAAAAGTTAGCACTGAAGAAAGATTAAAACTTTTAAGTCAACTTCAAGATAGTATTTATAACGACTTGGAAAGTAGTAATAACCTTATTCCTGATCTTGTAAAACAAATACCTGCTTTGAATAAAGAGGTTTCACAGTTACGTGGATATGAAGAAACCTTTAAGAAGGAGATCGATCGTCTCCAAAATATGATCGAAGAGCGAGCGAGAAGAAATGTCGATGATAGAAGAAGTAAAATCAAATTTCTAAAGGCGGTTAAATCTGTTGCTGCTGTTGCTTCGGTTATTCCGATTGGGCAACCAGCTCTCGGTATTGCAACAGGTGCACTTGCTACATTTATTGATAAAGGAGTTAACGCAACATCAATTACAGAGTCTTTAAAAAATTCTTATAGTCTTTATAAATCTGTAAAAGAAGTAAATGAAGACATGGTTAAATCAAAGAATAACTGGAATGAGGGTTTTAAAAAGATTAAGTATAGTACACTTAAAGCTGAGTTAGATAAGGCTTCTAAAGTAGAAGGAAAAAGAGAAGAGCGTAAAAAAGTTCTAGCAAAATATCTTAAAGATGTTACTGATTTCGCTAAACCTATTGTCAAACAAACGATGGAAGAGATTGAAGATTATAAGAAAATTACTTTCCCGAAGGATGAAGTAGAGAAGGAGATTCAAAAGATTCAAAAAACTGACCCTATGTTTAATGAGGTTACTCGAATTGTAAGAGAGCTTATTGAAAAAAGAAAACTTGTTTCTGAAAAAGTTAGATTCATCAACTCTCAGATTTCAGATATCATTATTGGAATTAATGAAGGTTTTAATAAAATTTCGAAAATTTCAGATGAAAAGTATTTGTTACTAAATGAAAGTAAATATATTTTAAGCCAAGATTTCAAGAATATTATAGAGGATGCAAAATATAGACTCCTTTCTTATAATTATGACCTTTATAATTCTTATCAATACCGATTAATGAGTGGTGAAAAGATAGGCTTTTACGATTCTCTAGATACAATTATAAAGAAAATGGAAGATGATATTAAGGAAAGTGAGGTTGGTAGTAAAGCTGACTTAGAAGACTACTTTAGAATGAATCAAAGAATATTATCGCAGGTTTTTCGTAAATCTGTTGATTCTCTAGCTCAAGATGAAATTATAAATAGTAGCTTTCCATATTATTTGAAGGAAAAAGAAATTGAAGCTTTAAATGATGGAAAGGATATTTATATTAATTTCTTTGAGATAAAATCACTTTTTGCTGGTAAAGAGAACTTAAAATTTAGAAACCTTAAAATCGAAACAGAATATACTAGTTATGATAACGGTCAAAAAGTTCCTACTTTTGATTTAGTTGTTGAACATGGTGCTGATCACATTATCGAAAAGAATGGTGTTCTATATAAGCTCGCACAAGAGAAAGAGTATAGCTGGGGAGTAACAGTGAACACTAAATCTGGAGAGCATTTTCCTAAGGAGCCTTCAAAGCTTAATTTTAAATTCCTTGAAGCACTTCTAGGTAAAAACCTTACAAATGACGAGGTTGTACCGTTTTATGCCCGACCTTCTGTTTTAGGAGAGTATCGTGTTAGATTCATAAATACCTCGATTCCTAAAACTGATACAAAGATAGAATCGGTGAAATTTACTATTGATTATGATTATATGAAAGCAAATTAAGAAAAAGCCTGCATTATGCAGGCTTTTTTTATTTGCTTGTTAATGTATAAACACCATCCCATTCCGGTGGAGGTGGGATAACCTTATAATCTTCACAGCGTTTAATATAAATCTCAGATGGATTTGTTTTTACACCTTTCAGATCAGGAAAGCGCATATATTCTAGCTCTAGAGTGTGTTTAAATAAATCAATGGCCTCATCCCATTTTTGCGCCTTATAAAGTAAGATAGCTTTTGAAAATTTATCAGCAAGCTCTTTTAAATAGTCTGGAGCAGTTGCTTTAAGTCCAAGTAGGTCATAACTTGTTACCGGAATTGATTTACCAACAACGCGAATCGTATCAAGCTCTCGCCATAGAAATTCATCTCCTGCAAGCTCAACCGTCTCTTTTGCAACTTGTGTGAAAATACCATATTGCTTTGCTGACTCTTCAAGACGGGCAGCAAGGTTTACAGAGTCGCCCATCATTGTATAGTTCATACGAGAAGCAGAACCCATATTTCCTGTTACGATATCCCCTGAGTTAATTCCTATTCTCATTCTCATATCGTGAACAATCTTTGGCCACTTGTCTCCCTCTGAAACCCATTTTTTTCTTAGCTTTAGTAGTGCTTCTTGCATACGATGAGCAACCATACAGGCACGTTTAGCATGATCAGGAAGCTCCATTGGTGCACCGAAGAAAGCGATAATAGCATCTCCCTCATACTTATCAAGTGTGCCTTTTTCTTCGAGAAGTATATCGGTCATGGCCGTTAAGTATTCGTTTAAAAGCTCAACAAGCTGTGTTGCCGATAGCTTTTCTGAGAAGCTTGAGAAGCCTTGAATATCAGTGAAGTAGGCCGTACGAATTCCTGATGTACCACCAAGAGTTGGCGCTGAGCCTGCTTCATACATTTCATCAATAAGTTCAGGAGAGATATAACTTCCAAATGCATTCTTTAAGAACGCCTTGTCTTGGTTTGCCATATAGAAGTTAACAATTGTATTCCACGAATAGCATAAGACTAGGGCAAAGAAGCACCAAAATAGCTTTGTTTCATACCCTTGTGGAATAAAGTAGAAAGTATCAGAGTAGTAAAGACCTGAGATCAAGACCACGAGTGTAAATAGATCAAAGATAGGGTTTTCTTTAAATTGTACTAGGAGGAGTAGTAGTACAGATATGACAAGTAGGGCCCAAGATAGTTTGGCCGAGTCGATAAATTTTTTAAAGAAGTGGCCATCAATTAGCATCTGGACGAAGTTCATGTGGAACAGAACTCCTGGTAGCATTGAGTCGATTGGCGTATTTCTTAAGTCGTGTGCACCGTATGCAGTTGCACCTACAAAGACAAGAGAGCCTTCAAATAATTTTTTTAGTTCAGGATCATTAGGGTCTTTTTCGATGATTTGATAAATTGGAATTCTAGTATATGCATCGGCCCCTCCGATCCAGCGTACTTTAGTTTCACCTCTAAGGTTTAGCTCTACATCTCCCATTTTGGTTTTTAGAATCGGCACTCCACCTTGAGTACTGAGATCAAGTTCTGTTTTAAAAACATTCTTATTTTCACCTTCTTCGTTCTCATCAAATTCACCAATCCAATGCATATATGATGAAAGCCCATATGAAGGTACATGAATTTCTCTGTAAGGAAATGCAAGTGCTTTATAGTGTCTGATAACGCCATCATTATCTGCGCTGGCCTCAATGAAGCCTAGAGATGCTTCTGCATCGATGATTCCTTGTAGAGGGTATACGGAGTTTGAAATAATCGTTGGCTCCATATCATAATTTACTCCACCGGCCTTTGTGTTTAGGGCAAAAAGATATAGGTCTTCTGGTAAAGTAGGATAGTGGTCAGTCCCATATACTTCGAGGTTATAAGGCATAATGACTCGATTATTTGGAATTTCATGAAAGTATTCAATGGCCGAAATTAACTCATCATCTGGATTAACATCGTTGCATGTTTGAGATGCTTCTGAAAAGAAGACATCAAAGGCAATAACTTTTGCCCCGTAGCCGCGTAGTTTTCTTACCATTGTACCCCAATGAGAGCGAGTAATTGGCCAAGAACCGAGTCTTTTAATTGAATCATCATCAATATCGGCAAGAATTAGTTTTGGATTTGGTGTATTCTGATCCATCGTTTGCATCATTCTAAAATCGTAGAATCGATTTTCAAAAAATGATGCATATGAAGTGAGATTTCTAAAACCTATATCATATGTTCTAGAGTAAAGAGAGAAGAAGACACTGACGCACGAAAATAAAATGATAAAAAACAGTCCCGTGTATTTAATTATATTTTTCATAGCAATCCGTATTTCTTAATGCTTAGTAATAATAAGAGAAGTCAATACCCGTTTGATGGGCAGTATAATTACTTGTGTCTTCATCCGAGCTATTATTTGTGTAGATATACTCGAAACCAAATGCAAAATTTCTGTTAATAACACGTGTAAGTTTTGCATTTAATGAAGTCGTCATCTCAAGCCCTCGACTTGCATCAGTTGCAGCATCTTCATAACTAATGAAGTTTGTCGAAAGTCCGGCATTGAAACTAGTATTTGGAAAAAGGCCTGGCACAATATAATCAACACGAAATAGGTGAGAAGTCGTATTCAAGTTTGGAGAGTTTGTGTAATCACTACTATCAAATTGATATAATAAGACAAAGATTCCGTAGGTCTTTTTGATAATTTGATCAGCGGAAAGAATCATTGAGCTACGCTCTAGACTATCTACATAGTATGAATATGTTTGATACTTAAAAGTTAGAGTTGTATTACCCGTTTCGAAAAAAGGCATCTCACTACCAAGCTCTATTTGCTGAGAGCGATAGTTGAACTCTTTACTTTTTTGAGCATTAATATCTTTCGCTTGATAGTCATAAATGAGATTTGTAAAAAAACGAGCAGGCTTTTTATTGTAGCGATAAGCGAAATCAATATCAACTTCAGGAGTGATATTATAACTATCATTTGAATAAATTTCTGAATCAACGCGATCTGTATAGATTGTATTCTTAATCTCTAAAGAAGGTGTAATTGTATATCTTCTTTTAAAGTTAAAAGCCTTATCAATATTAAAACGAGTTTGAGAAATGAAAGAGTCTTTATTCGTGCCTGTTGAACTTGGAAGGTCATCTGATAGGGTCACATTATTATCATATGTAATTTTCTCTTCTACACTTAGGCTTAGTCTTTCACTTGGTAGAGGATCTCCGTTTACAAGCTTATCCTCTTCTAAGAAGAATTCTTTTTTTATTTCTTTTATACGATTATCAATATCATCAGCAGTGGAACTATTTGGGTCAAGATCGATGGCCTTGTAATAATCTGGCAGGATATACTTTTCGACTATTTCTCTGGTTCGACTTGTCTCTCTGGCGATTTCTAAATTCATATTTGCTATCTGAAAGTATGAAATCTGCTTCATCTCTTTAGAAGTTTTTTTGTCTTTTAAAAGTCGTCTAAAGTAGATTTTGGCATTCTTTGGTTCTTCTTTAAGCTGATAGATATAGGCGATATAGTAATTTGATTGTTCGACTTTATACTTGGCCTTCTCTGACTTTTTAAAGTTTTCAATGGCACTATCTAAATTGTTAATTGCAAAGTTGGCCTGTCCTAATTCATAGTAGAGCTCACTGGCCTTGTTTCCTTTTTTTAGCGCAGAATTAAATGCTTCAATCGCCTTGTTATATTCTTGAATACGAGAGTAAGAAATCCCCAGCAGGTAGTCACGTACACCAGGTGACTTCGCACTTTTAAAATTCTTATAATTTGGAGAGTTAAGTAACTCGATAACTTTCTCGTAATCTGAGTTTTCAAATGCACGGTAAACAGGAGTCATGCTCTGGGCAAGTCCCACTGATGTGATACTAGCTAAGGCCAGTGCGATAAAAATTTTTTTCAAAGTCAGTCCTTTAACTTTTTATTAAAATCTAGGTATTTATAAATAATTTTACTGATAAATAGGACAATTGAATAGAGGGAATTTGGCCACAGAGCTAATTAGCTGTGGCCATATCTGAATTTAGAACTCGGTTATTTATTGGCGATCAAGGATGACTTTAACACGTGCTCGATTTGTTGAAGTCGTATTTGTTTGATCAAGCATTTGGTCGCGATCATCCATTGTCGTTTCCATAATATCTGGGCCACCATCAAGTGGCTTTGTATCGTCTGAAGGAATAGGAGCGCCTATTGGATCGTCAAATTCATCAACTTCGTCTTGATCGAAGATATTGATTGGTCCAGTCGGTACGAGCTCTGGCGCAGTCCCATCAGAAGCAGGTATGCGGTTAACAGTGATTACTGGGTCTTTTGGAATCATATCTCCATTTTCATTTACCACATAGAAGTCATTCTTATACTCACCAGTGTCCTTATCGAAGCTTCCCATTTGAATAGGAACAATAACTTCATTAGTCATTGGGTCTACTGGAGCATTTTTTGGTGGTGGAATATAGAGAACATTATTCGTATCGACATAACCACCTTCGGTCATTGTTCCTTTTGTCTGCACTCTTGATGAAGCTATCGTTGTAGCAGCTTGTGCACTAGGTACTTTGATACTAGCGTCGGCCTTGGCCATTTGTCCCATGATCTCAGATCCACCTGCTCCACTAAATTTTGAGCTATCCATTCCTGGAGGAATGATATTTCGACTCATCTGTTTTTTCTCTGATTTCTTTTGATCGTCATTTGATGATGTTTTAGATCCATCATTTGCCTCAAGGGCCTTTAGCTGTTGTTTATTAATTTTTACCGGTGCCATTGGTTTTGAATCAACCTTTGGCATAACCCCAGAAAGCTGTCCTTGGCGAACCATAACTGAAGTAGGTGATGAAACAACCTTCTCAAGTCTGTCTTGTAGGAAGCGGCTCTTCTTAAAGTTAGTAAGTGAACCCATCGCAACGGCACCTTCAAATGTAATAAGTGTCGTATTATTATTGGTAGGGTTAAAGTTAACTTGGAAATCAGTACCACGTACACCCATGGCCGCAGTTTTAGTTTTAATGAAAAGCTTTGATTTCTTTTTATCGATCTCTAGGTAATTCTTAGATACTTTTGAACGAAGTTGACCATTAATAAGATTGATAATTCCTGCTTTCTTTTTTGGGAATTGCTCCACTTCAACTTCAGAATTCGCACCGAGAGTAAGATTTGATTTGTCGATAAAGAGTAGCTTTACAAAGCTTCGGGCCTTGGTCGTAATCTTAGCACCCTCTGGTACCCAATCTCCCTTCGCTAGTGGCTTTTTAGTTTGGGAGTAAAAGACATTTCCTCTTACTTTCATAACTTTGGCGACACCCTTTTCTGAATTTGCATTCAAGACAGAAATATTCGCTAAAATTGCTACAGATAAAATTACAAGTCTTAGTACCTTCATAATGAGTCCCCACAAAATCAATCTCATTTATACTTATCGTAGATCAAAGTAATTTCTTAAGCTGAAACTTGTGTAAATGGCTAAAAATAAAGGGAGTTTGGATTGGGCTAACTTTCTGATATGACAAGAACTTGTGGCAGAGTGAACTGCCACAATACGTAATTTAGAGTACTTAGATAATTGTATCGAAATTCTCTGTCGGTCTACCGATTACCGCTTTCTTGTTATCATTAACAAGGATTGGACGCTCAAGAAGCTTTGGGTTTTCGTGAACGATTTTGGCCCATTCAATATTCGATAACTCTTTACCTGCAAGACCTAGGTCCTTAAATAGCGCTTCTTTTGTACGAATTAGACCTTCTAGTGGAGCTAGACCTGTGTATTTCACTAAGTCGATAAACTCTTTTTCCTCAACCCCATCTTTCAGATATTCTTTAACCCTAAAGCCAACACCTTCTTGGATGCCTTTATGTTCTAAATATTCTAGACCTTGGCGACTCTTAGAGCATCTTGGATTGTGATAATAAAGCATTAATTCTACTCCTGATAATTATCATATCAGTTCTTTTCTGATATATTGGGTTTTTAAAAAATAACTAACTAGGATTTTAGCCATGTCTTACGATATTGAAAATATCAAATCAGAATTTGCCGAACATGTTAAAACTTTACAGAATCAGATTAGTGACGAACTTAAGAGAATCGATAGAAAAATTAACTTAAATGAAGATATTTGGGAGAGAAAAGACTACGCTGGAAATCCTGGCGGTGGTGGAATCACTCGCGCTTTTGAAGGAGAGATCTTTGAGAACGCTGGTGTAAATACATCTCTTGTTTCTGGTGAAGTTGATCCTAAATTTGCTGCTAATATTGGTGGTGATAATAATCAAATGTGGGCAACGGGAATTTCTCTCATCATTCACCCGACAAATCCAAAAGTTCCAACAACTCATGCAAATTTTCGTATGATTCAGGCCGGTTCAAAAATTTGGTTTGGTGGTGGAGCAGACCTAACTCCTTACTTTCCACACGAAGAAGACTTTGAGTACTTTCACAAGGTTTGGAAGGACGCCTGTGAACCATATGGATACTGGGATGATTGGAAGAATCGTTGTGATAAGTATTTTGTAAATAAGCACAGAGAAGACGAAATGCGTGGAGTCGGTGGATTCTTCTACGACCATTTCTTTTCAGGTGACCCTGTTAAAGACCTGGCCATGTTTAAAGAGATTTCTTCAAACTTTATCAAGTCTTACTTCCCACTTGTTGAGAAGAGAATGAATGAAGCCTTCGATGATGAAGATGTGGATTTCCAATTACATCGTCGTGGCCGCTACGTTGAGTTTAATCTTCTTCATGATAGAGGAACTCACTTTGGTCTTAAATCTAATGGCCGTACAGATTCAATTTTAATTTCACTACCAAAGAGAGTGAAGTTTACTTATCGTTACGAGCCAACAAAGCCAGAGCATAAGAAGATGATGGAGTATTACTATCCAAAGGACTGGGCCTAGCTTTTAGCTGGCCTGTGCCTTAATGAGGTCTTCTAAGATCTCATTGGCATCAATTTCAACTCCATGGGACTGGGCCACAGCTTGAATCTCTTCAAGTTTTTTCTCTAGTTTCGTGATTTCACAAAGTAGACGGTAGCAGTTGTTAATCATCATAAATTACCCCTTTGTTAGAGTTGTTAAATATAAGTTTGGCACATCAAACTATCGGTGTCTATAAGAAAATACTTAATGGTCATAGTTTTAATTGATTTGATCAATACAATTTATTTTAATTTTACACAGTTTAGGAATTTATGTAAGGTGCCTGAATCCTAATTCGGATGCATTGCAAGATTAGTAAGAGGTAGAAAATGTCTAAAAGACTACAAGAATTATTAGAAGAAATTAAAGAATACACGCCAAAGCAAATGAGAACGCTTAGAAATAATCTTAATAACAGATTGCAAAGTTTTAAAAATGATTTCAAAGAACCAAAAGAGCTACAAACTTCTCATAAATTATATGGCCTTGAAGAAGGCGAGTGTCGCGAGCTTCTTGGTGTTGTAAAAAAAGAATTAATCAAAATGAAATTTTCTGATTTATAGAACATGCTCTACAACAGCTGTTGTAACAATGTAATATAAATGTAAAAGCTTGGGCCTTGGCTTTAGTTGAACGCTTATCGAGGGTATGCTCCTTATATGCAAAAAGCCAAGCAAAAGCCCATTCTCAGAGGTTGGTCTCATCAGGCCATGTTCTTTATCTCCCTTGGAGCCTGTTCACTTCTCATAGCTAAAAGTGTAAATACCACTCAGTATATTTCGACTATCATCTATTCTCTAGGCCTTCTAATGATGCTTGGAGTGAGTGCCTTCTATCATCGAATTCATTGGGAGCCTAAAGCACGAGACCTTCTTGGCAGGCTAGATCATAGTGCTATTTACGTGATGATTGCAGGAACTTGTACGCCTATAACTCTTCTTGTTTTAAATGGAGAGTCCGGTTCGACTTTGCTTATTAGTATTTGGACTGTTGCTGCAATTGGTATCTTAAAATCAATCTTCTTTCCAAATTTACCTGAGAAGGTAAGTGCAATTATTTATCTGATACCTGGCTACATGGTTCTTCCATATTTATCTGAGCTTATCCCAAAATTAGGGATGACAAATATCTCGCTCTTAATTTCTGGTGGAGTTCTCTATACAATAGGTGCTATTTTTTACGGATTAAAGAAGCCTGGTAGGTATGCCAAGTGGTTTGGTTATCATGAATTATTTCATCTATTCGTTTGTGTGGCCGCGACGTTGCACTTTATGATTATCTATTCGATTGTTGGGTAGGTGATTTTTGAAATAGTTTGTGCCATTGGCGCCTGTGACGAACCGCTCGGGCGTTATGGTCACGATGACCTGTATGTCTGCGGGAGGCAGGAGCCGAAGCAGACTGAACCCTCGCTCTCGTATTTATTGGCAAGCTAAAGATTAGGGGCGCGCGCGCAGCGTCCCATTGACTGGCCTATGCCAGTCAATGACGCGGGCGCTACCAATCAGGGGCAATGTAAACATCAATCGCTGGATTATACTCTGCTCTTAGAGTTGACTTAATTGCCTCAAGAGTTCCAGTTGTCGATGATGGGCAAGTCCCACATGCACCTTGATAACGAACAAGTAGAATATTGTCTTCATAAGAAACAGTCTGAATATCTCCACCGTCAGCTTGTAGGTATTGTCTAACTGTACGATCAAGTACGGCCTCAATATCTTTTAGCTCTTGAGGTAGGTTTTCACGACGCTCTTTTTCTGGATCAAATTCTTCGTATTCTGGATTGTGATTTGGTAGATCGTGCTTGATTGTTTCAAGGATCTTTGGCTCAATATCATCCCAATCTTCATAATTGAATTTGGTCACTGTGATAACATTTTCAAAAAAGTGTAATTGGTCAATTCCACGAATTGTAAAAAGATTAACTCCTAGGTTAACCTCTCCACACTCCATTGGTGTTCTAAAAGTTGAAGAACCAGATGCTTTTACATTTTGATTTAAAATGAACTTAAGTGCATTTGGGTTTGGTGTTGGTTGAATGTCGATTGTTACTTCACTCATATACTTTACCTTTGTTACCTTAACTTCTTATAGGAAGTTGATGGCCTTATGTAGTGCTTTTATAAAATTATCAATTTCTTCTTTTGTATTATACAACGAGAACGAGGCCCTTGCAGTAGCACCGATTCCGAACCTTTTCATTAATGGTTGCGTACAGTGGTGACCAGTTCTAATTGCAACACCTTGGCGATCTAAAAGTGTTCCTAGATCGTGTGGGTGAGCGCCTTCAACGACAAATGATAGAACAGAGGCCTTCTCTTTTGCTGTCCCAATTAAGCGAACCTTTTCAACCTCAAGAATTTGTTTTGTTGCATAATCAAGAAGCTCTTTTTCATAACTCTTAATAACATCGAGGTCACAATTAACGATGAAATCAACTGCTGGTTTAAGCCCGATACCACCAGCAATATGAGGTGTACCAGCTTCAAATTTATGTGGAAGATCGTTATAAGTTGTTTTCTCAATTGTCACAACATCGATCATATCACCACCACCTTGGTAAGGAGGCATAGATTCAAGAAGTTTCTCTTTACCATATAGTGCGCCAATTCCAGTTGGTCCAAACATCTTGTGAGATGAGAAGGCGAGGAAGTCGCAATTTAAGTCTTGAACGTCAATCTTTTCATGCGCAATCGACTGAGCAGCATCAACGCAAAAGTAGGCACCATTATCATGTGCAAGCTTAATGTATTTTTTGATATTGTTAACTGTTCCAAGGCTATTTGAAATATGGGCCATTGAAACTAGTTTTACATTACCTTCAGAAAGAAGCTTCACATAAGCTTCTTCATTGATGTCTCCTTCATCAGTAATTGGAATCTCTCTAACTTTAGCCCCAATCTTTTCTGCTTGGATCTGCCAAGGTACAATATTTGAATGGTGCTCCATAGTTGAGATTAGAATGACATCATCTTTTTTCAAGTAGTAAGGAATAAAAGAGTTCGCAACTAAGTTTAAGCTATCAGTTGTTCCTTTCGTAAAAATAATTTCAACTCTTGAATTAGCATTGATCAGTGATTGAATCGCATCACGTGTTTCTTCATACTTAATAGTTCCAAACTCACTTAGGTAATGAACTCCTCTGTGAATATTGGCAACATTATGTGAGTAATGCTCATTAACAGTATTGATTACATTAATATGTTTAAGAGTAGATGCAGCATTATCTAAGTAGATAAGTGGCTTATCATGTACTTTTCTTTCTAGTTGTGGAAATTGTGCTCTAATAGCATTAATTTCGAAGGCCATTAAGATTCCTTTTCCATTTCATCAAATGTGTTTTTTTCAAATGATTCAAATAGAATTTCACTTAAGAAGTTTTCAATTTTCTCATCTTCAATTTTTGTAATTGCATCTGAACAGAATGCGTGGATAAGTAGTTTTTGCACGCGCTCTTTTGATAAACCACGAGACTGTAGATAGAAAGCTTCTTCATCACTCATTTGTCCTACTGTTGCACCGTGGGCACACTTAACATCGTCAGCATAAACTTCTAGTTGTGGACGAGTATCAACGTGAGCACCCTTAGATAAAAGTAGGTTCTTATTTAATTGTTCAGAATTTACAAGTTGAGCGTCTCGACAAACAAGAACTTTCCCAGTGAAAACTCCACGGGCCTTGTTATCAAGAACTCCTTTGAAAAGCTGAGAACTATCTGTTCTTTCTTTTATATGCGAAATTAGTGAGAAGTTGTCTGTATGTTGATCACCTCTAAGAGCGTATAGTCCATCAACACTTGCAGTTGCACCTGTCCCATTAAGACGCACTCTCATTTCGTTACGTGATTTCTTTGCACCAGTTGTAAAAGTAAATGATTTGAAGTGAGCATCTTTTGCAATGTCAGCATTAACACTACTTACGTGAAATGCATTTGCACCATCTGTTTGTACTTTTACGTGGCTTACATTTGCTCCATCTGCAATTTTGAAATTTGAGACAGCGTTTATATTATATGCCTTGTCACTTCCCGTGAAAATCTCTACAAAACTAACCTTTGAAAATTGCTCAACGTTAACGTGAATACGAGGAAGAGCAAATTCTCCATCAAAGTCTGAAATATGAACAATTGAGATAATATCATCAACACTTACATTTTTTGGTACATTGATTTCAATAATATTTTCGACAGCAGAAGCATTAAGCATGGCAAAGATATCTGTTTGGTCACAATTGGCCTCATTTGCTACGAGTGCCTTGTGCTCAACGGTGATTTCTTCTGGAAAGAATGAGTCTGCTTTAGAGTACTGACCATTTAAAAGAACAACTTGATACTTTCCTGCAACCTTAACATTTTTAAGCATCGCTTTCTCAGTTGTAACCGTAAACTTTTCAGGTAATACATCTGTAAGTTTCGTATAAATCCAGTCTTCCATCTTTGTGTGTGGAAGTCCACGGGCCTTAAAATTATTCAAGGCTTCCTTATTTGAATCTGATTTAGCATAAGTTGCTAGATCATTTAAGTATTGGTCTGTTAATTCTTGGATATTCATTATTAATCCTAGTCCTTATTTTGTTAACCAGTCGTAACCTTTCTCTTCAAGCTCAAGAGCTAGCTCTTTTCCACCTGACTTAATAATTTTACCGCCACTTAGTACGTGAACATAATCAGGAACGATATAGTCTAGAAGTCTTTGGTAGTGTGTTACTAGAACGATACCATTGTACTTAGACTTGATCGCATTAACACCTTTTGCAACGATCTTAAGAGCGTCGATATCAAGACCTGAGTCTGTTTCATCAAGTAGTGCAATCTTTGGGTTAAGAACGGCCATTTGAAGGATTTCATTTTTCTTCTTTTCACCACCAGAAAAACCAGTGTTAACTGGACGGTCTAAGAATTCTTCTCTCATCTCTAGTAGTTCTAATTTTGGTCTTAGGAATTCTCTGAATTCATCTTTCTTCATTTCTGCAGCACCTTGAGATTTAGATACTTCATTAAATGACTCAAGAAGGAAGTCAATATTTGATACACCTGGAACTTCAATAGGGTATTGGAAGCCTAGAAAGATTCCATTCTTTGCTCTTTCATCTGGCTCAAGTTCTAGTAGGTCTGTTTGCTTTCCATTGATATTGTAATCAATAGATCCACTTGTTACTTCAAATGAAGGGTGACCAGCGATAACTTTAGAAAGAGTACTCTTTCCTGAACCGTTTGGTCCCATAATTGCGTGAACTTCACCTGGTTTAACTTCAATAGAAATCCCTTTAAGAATTTCTTTTTCTTCTACTCTTGCGTGAACATCTTTAACTGTAAGTAAGCTCATTTTTTTCCCTTTATATAAATCTAAATTTTATCCAATTGAATTTTCTAATTTCATCTCAATTAACTTAACGGCTTCAACAGAGAACTCTAGTGGAAGTTCTTTAAATACTTCACTACAGAAACCATTTACGATCATTGAGATACATTTTTCCATATCCATCCCACGTTGCTGTAGGTAGAAAAGCTGATCTTCAGAAATCTTTGAAGTTGAGGCCTCGTGCTCTACAGTTGCCGTATTATTTTTCACGTCAATATATGGGAATGTGTTTGCTGAACACTTTGAACCAACAAGCATTGAGTCACATTGAGAATAGTTCTTTGCGCCAATTGCCGAAGGCATAACTTTTACAAGCCCTCGATAGTTATTTTCAGATTCCTCTGCTGAGATACCTTTTGAAATAATTGTCGACTTTGTGTTCTTACCGATGTGAACCATTTTTGTTCCAGTATCGGCCTGCATTTTATTATTTGTTAGTGCAACAGAGTAGAAAGCTCCTTGAGAGTTTTCACCAATTAAGTTACATGACGGGTACTTCCAAGTGATTGCAGAACCTGCTTCAACTTGAGTCCAAGAAATTTTTGAATTCTTTCCAAGGCAGTTCCCACGCTTTGTTACGAAGTTATAAATACCACCTTTTCCTTTTTCATCACCGGCATACCAGTTTTGAACAGTTGAGTACTTAATTTCTGCATCATCAAGAGCAATAAGTTCAACGATGGCCGCGTGAAGTTGGTTTTCATCTCTTTGTGGAGCTGTACAACCTTCAAGGTAATTTACGTAGCTTCCCTTATCTGCAACAACAAGTGTTCTCTCAAACTGTCCTGTCTCTTTTGCATTGATTCTAAAGTAAGTTGAAAGATCCATCGGGCAAGTTACACCCTCTGGGATGTAAACAAATGATCCATCCGAGAATACTGCTGCGTTTAGTGCTGCATAGAAGTTATCTGCTGGTGGCACAACTGTACCAAGATATTTTTTTACTAGCTCAGGATGCTCTTGTACTGCTTCCGAGATAGAGCAGAAAATAACACCAACTGCTTCAAGCTCTTCTTTATATGTTGTCCCAACTGAAACTGAGTCAAATACTGCATCAACTGCAACTCCTGAAATTCTTTTCTGTTCAGATAATGGAATTCCTAACTTCTCAAAAGTCGCTAAAAGTTCTGGGTCTAAATCATCAAGACTTTTTGGCGCACTTTCTGTTGATTTTGGTGCTGCATAGTAATACAGATCTTCAAAATCAATTTCTGGAATCTCAAGTTTTGCCCAATTTGGCATTGGCATTTGCTTCCAAAGACGGAACGCCTTTAGACGATATTCAAGTAACCATTCAGGCTCATTCTTTTTTGCTGAAATCATTCTTACGATGTCTTCATTTAAACCTTTAGGAAACTCTTGAGTTTCAATGTCTGTAAAGAAGCCGTACTTATATTCTGACTTTGTTAATTGTGTATCACTCATGTGTGAATCCTGCCTTATTCATTAATAACTCTTCAAGCGACAAGTTAATCAGCTGGTGATTAACGTGAGAGTTAAGCTTTTCTATTGGTGAAATTAATTCGCAATTTAAGTATTTAGTACATTTACCTTTAAGGGCATCACAGTCTGAATTTGAAATCTTTCCTTCGATTGAATTACTGACTTCAAAAAGATTAATTTCAGACAGGGGACGGCTTAGGAAGTAGCCACCTTTAATTCCCTTAATTGATGAGAGGACGCCGTATCCATTTAGCTTTTGCATAACTTTTGATACGGGGTCAAAAGGCATTTTGTAGATGTCACATATTTCTCTGGCCGAAGTTAAGTTTTCAGCACAAGTGTGTCCGTGCTCTTGCATATGCTTTAGAGCTTTTAGGGCATATTCTGTTTTTTTACTAACCTTAAACATGCGTTTCACACCTATATTGTGACGAGTTAAATACCTTAGGTATCGCCTTTTATTAATAATTTACGTTATGCCATTTAAATAACGTAAAATAAGTCAAAAAACAACTTATTTAAGTCCATCTTATCAAATATATAGGTGGAATCACACCTCTAATCCATAATATTTATGTAAGATCGACTTTTATCAAGCTTTGTAGGAAAATGATTTCATGAGTGAACATGATACTGAAATTAACTTAAAACGACTTAAATATATTGGCTCTTTACGTGATGAGTCGATCACATCTCTGATTGAAGCACAACTTCTGCGTGAGGGGATTCATATCACAAAAGAATACGAGAACGATTTCTATCACTTATTTGTTGTGGATATTAATCAATTGCAACAGGCCCGTGACGTTTATCGTGTCTACATTGGTGGGGCAAAGCCGTCTAAAGTCGACGAGAATTGGCAGTACGTTCAGTCTTTAAGTATGGGGCCTGCGACAATTATTATATTGGCCTTATGTGTAATTGTTTTTATTTTTGGTTGGATCTTTAAAAATGAAAACCTTTACTATCTCTTTCTCTTTTCAACTTCAAAGGTTGATGCTTTTGCAGATATCAATCGTGGAGAATATTGGCGTCTACTTTCTCCGGCCTTTATTCATTTTGGCTATATCCACATCTTCTTTAATATGCTTTGGTGGAAAGAGCTTGGTAAGCTTATCGAAGTAACTAAGGGAAGTGTCTTTCTTGTCTTACTATTACTATTTACCGCAATTACTTCAAATATTTTACAAGCAATAATGTCGCCGGGGATGTTCGGCGGGCTCTCTGGTGTAGTTTACGGCCTATTGGGATTTTTATGGCCTTACTCAAGACTGAATCCAAATTTCAAGTTTAAGCTTCCAACTTCAGATATTGTACTTATGGTAGGGTGGCTTTTCTTAGGCTTCTTTGATGTCTTTAATTTTAAGATGGCCAACTGGGCCCATGGTGGAGGACTGGTAAGTGGTGCAATTTTAGGTGTTATTTTTGCTTTGATGGATCGAAATAAGAGAATTCCCCAACCTTAAGTTTTCCAAGCTTTACGTCACCAATAGCAACTCGAATAAGTCTAAGCGTAGGAAAGTCTACGGCCGCACACATTCTGCGAATTTGTCGGTTACGTCCCTCTGAGATGCGTACTTCAATCCAAGATGTTGGAATCGACTTTCTTACTCGCACTGGAGGTACTCGCTCTTCAATTTTAAAATCCGCAAGTTTTTTTACTTTGGCAGGCTTTGTCTTGTAATTTCCTTTAATAACAACACCACGTTTAAGCTTTTCAATTGCCTCTGTCGTAATATCGCCATCGACTTGAACAATATAGGTTTTTTCAACCTTGCTATCAGCATTTGCCATTTGGTTCTTATACTTTCCATCATTTGTTAGAATAAGTAGACCTTCACTATCTTTATCAAGTCGTCCGACAGGATAGACTTCCTTAGGTAGTTTATAATCGATAAGGCTTAACTGATCTCGATGATCTTTTCCAAATTGGCAAAGAACATCGTAGGGCTTATTGAAGATGATATACTGGTTGTCTCCATTACTAGAAAGCTCTTTAAAATTCTCAAGTGAAAATGGAGCTTCTACTTTTAAGTTAATTTCTTCATTTGAAAATTTATCAAAAAATCGAAGCTTATAGGCACATAGTCTTTGTCCACTTTGGTCTTTTGAATTTGAATAAATTGGATCACCATAAATCGGATGGCCCATATGTTTTGCATGAGCGCGAATTTGGTGCTTTCGACCTGTTAGAATTGTAAATTCTAAAAGTGAATACTGCTTATTTGTATCGATTACCTTGTAGTCAGTAATGGCCTTTTTTCCACCTGAATTTACCACGGCCATCTTTTCAATATGTCCGACACGATTAGCTTTTAAGAAGTTCTCAATTCTTCCTTCTTGCTCAGAAAGTTCTCCGCTACATATTGCTAGGTAGCTCTTCGTTATCTTATTTGGATCGTGTGAACTAAAGAGTTCTTGTAGATACTTATTCGCTTCTTTATTCTTTGCAAATAAAAGAATTCCCGACGTTTCCACATCAAGTCTGTGGGCCAAAACGAGATACTGGTCTTTTCCATCTGCTCGATTCTTCAAAAAACTTGCTAATGCATCTGTACAATTGTCTCTAAAACGATCGAGAGTTTTATGCACAGGCCAGCCGGCCTTTTTAAATAAGGCAATATAATTACCATCCTCGAAGATGATATCATTGGCCGATAGACGAATTTTAATTCTTTTTTTCACTGAAAGTATTGTATCATGTTTAACATGAACGATTTACCAAATTCTGAAGCATGTGAAAGAAATAAAGGCCCCATTCTAGAGGTGATTAAACCTTATCTAGAGAGTTGTGAAAGTGGAGAATTCCTAGAAATTGGCTCTCTAACTTGTCAGCATAGCGCTCACTTTGCAAAGAGCTTTTCTCAAATTGATTTTATTACATCAGAAATTAGAGAAAACCAGAATGTCCTTAAAAAGTGCCTAGAGCATTACAGTAAGAACTTAAAGAATCTCAAAGGTCCTCTGACTTATGAAGCCGGTTTTAATAAACTTGAAGCAGGTAAGAAATTCTATTACACAGCAAATACTTTACATATTATGCCTTGGAAGGCCGCAAAGACCTTTATTAAGGATTTGGCCCAAGCAATGGATGAGAATAGTACTTTGTTTATTTACGGCCCATTTAAGTACCATGGAAATTTCACTAGTCCTTCAAATGAACAATTTGATACTTACTTAAAAGAGAGAGATTCTCAGAGTGGAATTAGAAATTTTGAAGATGTTTGCAATAACTTCTTAAAGAAAGGTGTCTTCCTAAAAGAAGATATTGCAATGCCAGCTAATAATCAGTTACTAGTTTTTACGAAGTAATAAGATTACATTCTCTCTGGTACTTGGATTCCTAGGATACCAAGGCCCGTTTTAATAATTTCACTTGTTGCATACGCCAGCTCAAGTCTTGCTTTTTTAAGAGACTCTTCGCTCGAAGCAATTGGGCAAGCTGCGTAGAAGCTATTAAATAACTTTCCAAGCTCAAATAGGTAAGTCGTAAGTAAACTTGTCTTATTCTGCTCATGTGCTTTTGTAGCAACATCATTAAATAGTGAAAGTTTTTGTAAAAGTTCAAATTCCTTCGTTTCAACAATTGAAGATGCATTTGAAAGTTCAAGCGCTTGTGCCTTTTCGAATCCTTGCTTTGATAGAAGTGAGTTAATTCGAGCATAAACGTATTGAAGATATGGGCCAGTATCACCATCAAGCTTTAACCACTCATTCATATCAAAAACGATTTTACGATTGTTATCAATTTTGATCATTCCGTACTTGATCGCACCGTTTGCAATCTTAGTCGCTGTTTCATCAATCTCTGATTGGCTCCATTCTCCAGCATACTTATTTAAGTAATCTTCTTTGATCTTAGCTTCCATATTGTTTATTAGATCAGTAAGGGCAACAATATTTCCTTTACGAGAACTCATGGCACCATCTGTTAGCTCCACCATTTCATATGGAAGGTGATAGCAGTCTTTTGCCTGTTCAAATCCTATATGCTCAAGAACTTTAAATACTTGTTTGAAGTGAAAGGCTTGGCGAGAGTCAACGATGTAGATATTATTTTTTACACCGTATTCTTCAAATTTCTTAATTGCAAGGGCCACGTCTTTTGTTGAATAAAGTCCTGTTCCATCAGACTTGATTAGAATACAAAAACCTAGCTTATCTTCACTTAGATCCATTCCAATAGCACCATCATCTTTTACGAATAGACCTTTCTCATAGTATTCGTTACAGATCTTTAGTGATGGAGCGTCCATTTCAGATTCAAAGAACCAGCGATCAAACTCAACATCTGCCCAAGCATATGTCTTCTTCATTAGATCAATCGACCACTGACGAGTCTCTTTCCAAAGATCGAAGAATTCACCTTCTTCAGCATGAAGTTGTTTTAGGATTTCTGTAAGCTTTGCGCGGTTATCGTCTTCTTTATCTGAGCCAAGCTCATCTTCTAGCTTTGTATTTGCTAGAGTGTAAATACGGCCAAGCCATTCTCCCTTATTCGTTTCAGGAATTGTGTCTTGGTTATGATATTTTAAGTACCATAGACATTTTGCAACGTGAGTTCCAGAGTCTCCAGGATAAGTCACTGGATGAACATCAACGCTACAATACTGTTTAATTCTTACAAGAGCATTTCCAAGACATAGATTTCTCATATGACCAACGTGAAGCTCTTTGTGAGTATTTGGCTGCGAGTACTCAATCATTGTTTTACCTTCGCCTTTAGTTAGCTCTTTTTTGAAGAACTCACCTGAGCGAATTTCACTGACTAGATTTGCAAAGTATGCATCAGCTGTAAGTGTAAAGTTTAGGTATGGGCCTTGTGCTTTAAGGTCTTTTATAATCGAAGCGTTTGCTTCAAGATCAATTTGTTCTAAGATTGCAGCAGCGATTTGTGGTGGCCCTTGCTTAAGAGCTTTGGCGAAACGAAATACTGGAAAAGCGTAGTGGGCCATCTCAATATTTGGCGCCTGTCCAATTGAGGCATAAATATCTGCTCTTTCAAACTGTGCATCTGGGTAAGCAGTCGAGAATGCATTTTCAAGGATATCAGTAAGCTTTGTTAAAATTGTATTCGTTTCCATTAATTAATCACCGTAATTTGCTGCGCTGCAGTTTAGTATAAGTATGTTATCATCATATTATAATAAATAATTTACTAATTGTTTAGGAAAAGTAATTTCATATGTTCATTTCTACTAGACTTCTAATGATTATATTTAGCTCAGTGTTAATCGTAGTAGCGCCAATTGGAGACACTATTGCCGACGATGGTATGACTCCAATTGAAGAATTTCAAAAAAAGCAGCTAAAAGAGCGAAAAGAAGCAGAAGACTTTCGTAAATACAATACGGAGTCCAGTATTGGTGATGGACTTTTTAAAGGTTCAAATCTTATCTATCTTTGTGGTAAGGATCGTAGGCACTACGCCTGTGTGAATGATCTTTCCATGCAAAATTGTGAGCGTCGTAAAGATATGAAATGTATGTTTATACAAAAGACTAAAGGCCAAAGGGAATGCTTCAAGATTCAGTCTGAGCTTATGCTTAAGTCGCGTATTGATTCTTATTGTAAAAATTAATTAATCTCACGATACATTAGGATATGTCGTCCGATTCCCTCAATTTCAAATTCGTCTTCAAAGCTTTCAAAACCTAGCTTTTCGTAGAAAGCTCTTGCTTCGATACGAGCATTGCACCAAATAAGGTTACAAAAGTTTTGCTTAATAATTGGGAAGGCGACATTAAGTAGCTCTCTTGAAAATCCTTGTTTTCGATAACTTTCAAGTGTTGCCATACCTTGTAATTGATATTGATTATCAATATTAAACTTTGGGTTTGGATTAAAATAAAAAGATGCCACAGATACGAGATTATTTTCGACGAAAGCACCTAAGTGAAAAGTATCGGACTCGTCATCAGCAACAAATTTATAACTAGATTCATTGCCATCTATACCTAGAACTGAGCGTCGAATTTTATATGTATCTTTCAAATGGATTCTTTTTACAATCATAGAGGGAATTTATACCAAATAAATGAAATTTTGTCACAATAAAGAAATATAAGCTTATTAATTGAGTATTAAACTTTAGAATTTAGTTTTTTTTACTATTGTGACAACAATAATTATGGGAAATAGTTACGTTATCTTTATAATAGATATATGAAGTTTAGTATAATAAAAATCCAAAAGGCCGTGGCCGATTTCTTCCATTTTCTAAATCAAGAGTTTTCTAAGCTTATTGCTCATATTGATGAGTTCATATTAGCGTGGCCAATGCGCTCTTTTTTTATCTTTCTAGCGATAATAATAATCGCTCGAGTTATGTTCTTTTTAGCAAGAACATATCTGTTAAAGAGAAGTGAGAATCAGATACAGGCCAGAAAGTTTGTCTTTCGTTTCTTTGACTTTAATCTTTACTATCTATTCGCCTTTAGCGCTCTTGATGTTTTTAATCTTTATCTTTTGAAGTTTCAACGAGAGGACTTTCAACTTTTTTTACACGTCTTCAGAAATATACTTGTTCTCTACGTACTCTATATTAATATCGGTTACTTTCACAGTTTCTTACGTTTTAATTTTCAAGTTTATTTTAAGAGAGTAAATAAGGATTTTGTTAAGGACAGCAAGAAACTTCGCTATATTATTACAATAACAACTTTCTTCTATATTCTCTTATATAATTTATTTTCCGGCTTTCTTGGTCACAATATTATCACGATTCTATTCTTTGTTATTTATACAGCGATCCTACTTCGCTATGAGAACTATGCGCAATTGATTCTACCTAAAATTGTACCGCCTTCAATGTTACTCACTCAAAAGCATATTTCTAATCTTGTCATTAGATATATCTTGCCAGTTTTCTTATACATCTACACACTTCTATATTCATTTTACTTAATGTTCTTCTTGGCAAATAACGACAAGGAGTGGTCAAAGAACTTACTTTCAGGCATTTTAGAACAGCATCTAGAAAGTCTAAGAGATGAGGTCTTCACAGAGTATGAAGTACCTGGCACCTATCTTGATATATTTAAAAGAGAAAGTGATACTGAAATTGTCAGAAAGCCAGATCCTGCTGTGATGGCCTATGAGCGTATTGATAGTTGGCTTAATGGAACAAGTAGTTCATATCATTTGGCATTTTCTGGAGAGTCGGGAAGTGGAAAGAATCATGTCTTGGATAAAATCTTAAAACGATATTCTTCAGTAACATCTTTCAAATTGGATATTAATGAAAAAATTGTTGAAGAATCTGTTCTTTTAAAAAGACTTGAAAACTTTGTTGGTAATGGTGATGAAGAAGAAAAAAAGTTCGTTATCATTAAAAATGCACATAATCTCTTTTTATCGAAATTTAATGGTTTTAAGGCATTTGACGCCTTTTTTAAAGTCATTAATAGTTCTTCTAAAAATGTCTTTTGGTTTACTGTGTGGAATAGTAATTCACTAAATTTAATTAAGCATATTTATAATAAGTATGAATTGTCTTCAGATACCATCCATATAAGGCCATGGAGTAAAGAAGAGCTTATGCAATTGATTTTAAAAAGACATGAACCAACAGGTCTTGAGATCAGATTTAACGAAGAGCTTTTTGAAATTATGTCGCACTTTGGAGCAGAAAGATCAATTGAAAATGCTCTGGATATTTACTTTAGAATCTTAGCAAAACAAACTGGTGGAAATCCTCAGGCAGCAGTTAACACGTGGCTTAAGTCGATTTCTCACGTAAATGACAAAACAATTGAGCTGCACCTCCCACAACGTCGTCCAATTCATGAAGTTGAAATCTTGACTGATGAATCACTATTTGTTTTTTCAAGCATCCTATCTCATGAGCACCTTAGCTTTTCTGAGATTGTGGCGACAACAGACCTTAGTGAAAAAGTTGTTACCTATGCTCTCAAAACAGGCTTTGGGAAGGGAATCCTAAGTAAGGATGGGGATTACTTTCACATTAGAAAAGATTGGTTAGTGGACATCAAAACAATCTTACGCAAGAGGAATTTTATCTATGAATGAAACAGTAACTGATACAATTGCTAAAACGCAAAAAATGGCCAGTATTTTTGATTCTGTTAATCCTGAAATGATTCTAAGTCTTGTCATGGGTTTTCTAACTCTTTTCATTATTGTAAGAATCGTCTCTTGGTCCCTACAGTATTTAGCAATTAAGATTCCGTTTTATCGCTTATCAATACTTCAATTAAATACAATCATCACTCACATGATTTATATCTTTGGTACTTTTTGGTTACTTTACGTAACCCTAAACCCAAGCCAAGAAATGATTTATGCATTTATTGGGTCAGGTGCAGTGGCTATTGGCTTTTCACTCAAAGACCTTATTTCTTCTATTATTGCCGGTATTATTTTAATTTTTGATAAGCCATTTCAGGTAGGGGATCGAATCCAATTTCGCGATAACTATGGTGATATCATCCAAATCGGACTACGTTCTGTACGTATTCAAACTCTTGATGATTCGACAGTAACAATTCCCAATAATTTATTTCTTAGTGAAAATGTCGCTTCAGCTAATTCGGGACAACGAGATATGCTGGTTTGTAGCTATTTTTATTTTAAAAATAATTGCGATATTTCACGTATGATATCACTACTGGAAGAAGTTACATCAACTTCTCGTTACGCTTATTTAAAGAAGCCTTTAAAAGTTATAGTGTCGACGGAAAAATTTGAGCACGGTATTGGAGTGAAGGCCACGGTTAAGGCCTACGTACTTGAAACAGTTTATGAGAAGGCTTTTGTTACAGATATTACAAAGAGATTTTATGAGGCATTAAGAGAAGAGGAGCTTGCCGATCAACTGCTTTCTGAGTCATAATTTAGACTAATTCTGCCAAAGATAAGGAGTTGATATGGAAATGGAAATCTTTTTTCGCTATTGTGGTGTTCTAGGATTGCTTTATGTCGGTGTTACACTAAATGTAATACGTAATCGCTGGAAACATCGTGTAGGTCTAGGACATGGAAAGGTGTCTGATATGAACAAGGCCATCAGAATTCATGGAAACTTCTCGGAGTATATTCCTTTTATTCTTTTATTAACTTATTTTGCTATCGAAAAACAGATGATCTCTATGACAGGAATTCATGTACTTCTTTCAGCACTTATTATCTCAAGAGTATCTCACTTTATTGGACTTACAAAAAGTGCTGGTACTTCATTTTATCGTTTTTTCGGTACCAGCGTTATTCTTATTGCTTTAATCGGTATCAGTATTATTTTATTACGTTAATACAAATATCAAGATCGCCTAGGGTGTTGCGAACATCCTGGGCAGTCATTGAATAGAAGAGATCTTTTAGCCTCTTATGGATTTCTCCACTTATTTCAAATCTTTCATCATCTGTTGAATCAAACTTAAATGCTTCTTTAAAAGATTGCCAAAATTTTTCTTCAACACATGCCATGACGACAAATTCACGGTCACTTGTTTGATAGATATTGTAACAAGGGTAAAGTCCGTTGTGTAAGAACTTATGATCAGTTTCTCGAATTGATTTTGGCCAGAAAGCATCAAAAACTTCTTGAGTTGATTCATATAGATAAGACTCAATGATTTGAACATCTTTAGTCTCTTGTGCCTTAAACATTGCTCCTAGTAGATCAAAGGCCATTTTCTGACCAAAATTAATACCTGCTAGTGGCAAGAATGGAGGGGCCACATCTTCAATTGAATTGATATTTCTTAGGTGTAGACTTAGAAGTCCCGTCATTGCTAGAGCATTTAAATCGTGCATATGATTCATATGCTCTTTTGATGCCTTTGGGATAACAATTCCATAAGAGTTCTTAACAGTATTTTCGATTGTTTTAATCGAAATTCCAAGCTTATCTTGAATCTTGCCAGGAATTCCCATAATAATTCCATCTGCTTCAAATACTAACTTTTGAATCTCTTTAATATCTTCTTCACTTTTAAAATCGAAGCGTTTGACTGTTTTACACTCATTTAATTCTTCGTACCATTTTGGAAATGAGTTATCCATTTCAGCGAATAGTCCATATATGAATGGGTCTTTAAACTTTGAATCTTCAATTTTAATGACATTTGCACCAAGGCCCGCAAGAAGTTTTCCTGCTAAAGGCCCTGGTAGTCGATGTGAAAAATCTATAATTGTTTTTCCGGCAAGTGGCTTTCCTTGAGTGTTACTCATTAACTTCGCCCTGTACGTGATTTGGTTTTAAAGTCTCAATGAAATTATCTAAACCTTCTCCAGTCATTTCGCATTCATTTGCACCACAGATTTCCCATCTTTGTCCCTTGTCTTCTTGGAAGTCAAAAACAAACCTTGGAAGGAAGTAGCAAATAAAGCCAGCGAACTCTTGGTTTTGAAGCCACTCTTTTGGGCACTTGATCACTTTGTAAGCATTTGCTGGATAGCTGAGTGCTCTTAGACCTTCACCAGATCCCGCAGGATTTTTTAGAACATCTTGAGTCGTGTTTTCCATTAGAGGCTTGATTTCTTCAAGCATATCAATGTCACCAAATAAAACACTTGCACGTCTTACTAATTTAATAAGAGTTGAAACAGGTGACTTGAATGACTGGTCAAAGCTTGTGTAGTTTTGATTTGGATAAAGTTCCGCATCGTTGTCTCTTAGAGCACGTGTTTTAAGACGGCCGTCCACTAAGAATTCTTTTAAGATAAAGCCTAACGTGTCTTTTAGGTTTGCTTTAAAGACAGGGTTTCCACTTAGCTCGTATATTCTAAGTTGTGCTTCTGCAAAAAGAACATAGTCTTCAAGAAGAGATGCACCAACTGGACGAGTTGTTGTGTGACGAAGACGCATTCCATTTGGAGTCGTCTCTAGAAACTTCTTATATGTTCCTTCGACAACACGGTTAAATAACATACTAGCTGCATTTCTAATTGCTGGAACCTGAGTGTATTGCATAACATCTGATAGGGCAGTGATCATGTGGAAATTCCAACTTGCTATCCCTTTATTATCAGTCATTGGTGGAATACGAAGCTTTCTTTCATTAAGAAGTGCTTTTTTAGCATTTCTAATGAGCTCCCAAGACTCAGTTGTGAAAATATCTTTCGCCTTATCATGATTAATCGTAAGAACATTAAGCCCAGAATCAAAATTACCTTTTTGTGTAACTCCAAACCATTCTTTTAGCTTGTCTAGATTCTTTGTTAATGACTCATCTTCAGTATCAAAGCGCCCTAGAGCATCTTCAAACTCTTGCTCAGTATATGTGAAGTATAGACCTTCAACACCTTCACTATCTGCATCTTGAGCAGAGAAGAAAAAGTTTTCTTCTTCATTAAGCATTTCTGTTTTTAGGTATTCAAGTGTATTAAAAATTCCATCAAATACTAAAGGTGATGGGTAGAGCATACTTGTCTTTGCAAGAAGCTTTAGGAGACCAGCTTGATCATAAAGCATTTTCTCAAAGTGTGGCACAGTCCACTTATTATCTGTACTGTAACGGTGTAGTCCACCACGTACTTGATCGTAAACACCACCCATTAACATTCTTTCAATTGACTTAATAATGTGTTCACCATGTTCTTTTTTTACAACACCTTCAAGCATTTGTTCGATGGCCCACTCATAGAAAGCTAATTGTGGAAACTTAGGTGCTTCACCAAAGCCACCGTTTTCCTGATCTTTGAATTTGTCTAGAACATCAAGAACTGAGTTTGGATGTGGAAAGTGTCCCTGGAAGTCAACATTTTCTGGTGAGATAAAGCCTTTCTCAATTGCATCAAATGCTTTGTTCGCATTTTCAGTAACGGTAGCATTATCTTCTTTATATGCTCTCACTAGTTCAGTTAAAACTTCCATAAATGGAGTTGCTTTAGCTTTGGCCTCTTTTGGAAAATACGTTCCAACAAAAAATGGCCTTAGGTTTGGAAGTAGGAAGGCACTAAGAGGCCAGCCTCCACCATTAGTGAATAATTGGCAGGCTTGCTGATAGTAATTATCAATATCTGGGTGCTCCTCTCTATCAACTTTGATATTGATAAAGTTTTCATTGAGATACTTTGCAGTTTCTTCATCACAAAATGATTCTTCGGCCATTACGTGACACCAGTGACAAGAGCTGTATCCAATTGATAGAAAGATCGGTTTATTTTCTTCAGTTGCACGTGCAAGAGCCTCCGGACCCCATGGGAACCAGTGAACTGGATTGTCTTTGTGTTGTTTTAGGTATGTTGATGATTCATCTTTTAATCGGTTAAATCCAATATCTGTCATTCTTACTCCTCAAATTTATATATCTATTATGCGTGAAATATTTAAAAATTAAAGGATAACCTCCCAAAATCCTGTAATTAAATGAATGTTTTTGAAATTATTTCTTGCGCTTCGCATTATAATTTTATTTTAACTAGACGAGTAGGTTCAATAGCGGTAAAAGACCTTCATATGAAAGCACCGAGTGAGCGATATAGCTCGCATCTTGAACATTTTAGTACTTTTTGTACGAATACAAAATCATGGTTCACGCTAGGACTTTGTGCCTTTGCAGTCGTGCTTTCTTTCGACTTTTTATGGACACCGACAAGCACAAACTTCCGCGATCTTGGGATCCTTTCATCAATTAATTCAAAAAATCAAAATTTCACTCCTTATAATAGTTATAACTTTAAAGAAACGAATCCATTCTTTAAAAGCTTGCATCTAGGCTTTCTTTCATCAATTGATAAAAAGACGCTTGAGGATACTTTGATTGCTCATATGGAGCATCCAATAAACGTAAGAGCAGAGAAGTATATTTCTTCACTTCTACATTTTGCTGAACAAAGACAACTTGATCCATTATGGGTTATCTCTATTGCTTGGACTGAAAGTCATTTCAATCCAACTGCACAAAGTTATGTGAAGGCCCAAGGCCTAATGCAGATCATGCCTAAAACAGGGGTTTTTTTGCATAAGCTTTTAAAGAGATCCCTCAATCAAGAAGATATTATTGAGATTCTTCGTGTTCCTCACGTAAATATGGAATTAGGTGTCTATTATCTTAGTCGTCTTTATAAGAGATTTGGTCTTTATCGCTATGCGACGGTTGCCTATAATATGGGGCCAGGCTTTGTGAGGCAGCGTCTGCGTTTTAATCGTCCAGTTGGAACAAAGAATGTTTATTATGACAAGGTGAAGAAGAATTATAAAAAACTTCTGGCCGCTGTTGAGACTTTAAATAAACGTTCACGTTCACTTGGCGTTGAGTCAATTCTTCATAAGAATAACCACCAATTCGATCTTGATTACTACCTAGGGATGGATCTTGTTCCTAGTTCTGATGAAAAAATTGCTAAGAAAGAAATTTCTAAATCACGCTTAGCGAAAAACTCGTAATTCATTGAGTCATCTTTTCAACTTCAAATAGCTATTAAAAATTGCTATATTCGTTCCTTATAAATTACATGAATAAGGAAGTTGTATGACATATTCATCAGTTATTGCAATTGATGGCCCAAGTGGGAGCGGAAAATCAACAGTAGCTAAGTTGTTGGCCAAGGAGTTAGGTATTCTATATATCGACACTGGAGCTATGTTTCGCGCTTTAGCCTTTGCTGCAAATGAGAAGGGAGTCGATCTTCATAATCATGGTGCGGTAGAATCATTCTTAAAAGATATTAAACTTGAATACGGACAAGCTGATGCACTTGTAAAAGTGGATGGTGTTGATTTATCTCAAAAAATTAGAGAGCACCATGTTTCAAAACTTGCTTCAATCATTTCTCAAATTCCTGTTGTAAGGACAATGCTTTTAGATTTTCAACGCTATATTGCAGATGAAAAAGTATGTGTTATGGAAGGGCGTGATATTGGATCAGTTGTTTTTCCAAATGCATTCATTAAGTTCTTTGTTACTGCTTCAATCGATATTCGTGCTCAAAGAAGATTTGACCAATTAATTGAGAAAGGTCAGCACGATATTGATCTTGAACAACTAAAGCGTGATGTGAAAAAGCGTGATGATAAAGACATGGGTAGAGAAGTTGCTCCACTTGTAAAAGCGGATGATGCTACTCTTGTTGATACTAGTGAGATGGCCATTGATAAGGTTATTTCGACTCTAAAAGAAAACGTACAAATTCGCGCTAAAGAGGTTGGTATAGCGTTGTGAAATATTTAATCAGTCGCACAGATGCCATTGGTCAAAATATCTTAACGATGCCAATGGCCCAGGCCATAAAAGAAATGGATCCGAATGCGACTGTTGCTATAATCACATCTCCAACTTCTGTCATTCTCTATAAAGACCACCCTTATATCGACAAAGTTTACGTTCTTGATAAGAAGAGGTCATACCCATTTAAAGTAAAAAAAGCACTTCAGGTTTTTAATGAGTTTAAGCCAGATGTCTATCTCTATGCAGGTGGATCACAAACACCAAACTTTGTGGCCTGGCTAAAGAAAGTTCCTTTCCGTGGCGGACACCTTGCCAAGTGGCAGGCCAATTTCACTTTAAATCGTGGAGTTCGACAAATTCGCTCTGAAGTGGAAGGGCATGAAACTTTCTATAATATAGAGCTACTTCGTGATCTTGATAATTTTACTAATATAGAACATCGAGAATTCATCCCTGAGTTCAACTTTACTGTTAATGAGAATGATTTTAATTCATTTAAAGAGTTAATTAAGGGAGAAGGTCTTGATCCAGAAAAAGAAATGGTCTTTGTTCATCCTGGAGTTTCTAATGATAATTTGTCATGGCCGGCCAAGAATATTGCTACTTTCATAAAGCGTATAAATGGTATTTATCCTAATCGTTTTAATTTTATCATTTCTCATATTCCTTCAGATCTACGCTACGTAAATCCTGTTAGGGAAGAGCTTAGAGATTATGATGATCAGAATATCTATTACTTTAATGGCAAAAGACGTGGCATTGTTAACTTTCTAAATATTCTAAAACACGCTACACTTTTTATAGGACCTAACTCTGGGGCCACACATATGGCCGCTGTTCTTGGTGTTGATTTAGTTGGAATTTTTTCACCTATTAAAAGCCAATCGTCACTTAGGTGGAAACCTAAAGGGGATGCGCAGATCAAGACGGTCACTCCAAACGTAGTTTGTGGGGAGTCTGACAAGTGTGCCGGAATGGATTGTCCATACTATGACTGTATGGCAAAGATCGAAGAAGACAGAGTAATTGAAATTGCAAAATCAATTTTAAATAAATAACGGAAATATTATGACAAAATTAATTTCATCTGAACGCTTTAATGCAATCATTACAAATCTTAACACGATTAAACCAATTCTCGTTGTGGGAGACGTGGGAATCGATAAATACACATCTGGTGTCGTCAATCGTATCTCACCTGAAGCACCTGTTCCACTTCTTGAAGTTCAAAAAGAATGGCAAAAACTAGGGCTTTCAGCAAACGTTTCGGAGAATTTAAAAACTCTTGGTGTTAACTCAACTTTATGTGGTGTTATGGGTGATGATGCTAATGCAAATGTTTTAGAAGATCTTCTTGAAGAAGCGGGGCTTTCAACTTGGGGAGTTGTTCGTTGTGATGAAAGACCAACTGTTTTCAAGGAAAGAATTGTAACAGATCATCAACAAATTTGTCGTATTGATTATGAGTCAAAGAAGCCTATTAATGCTGATGTTGAAAAAAGGTTAGTAAGTCGTATTAACGAACTCAAAGAAAATCATGGTGCTTTAATACTTGAAGATTATTCTAAAGGAGTGCTTACTGAATCTTTAATTTCACGTTTAGTTAGTGAGTTTAAAGAGTCAAAGAGCTTAATTGCTGTTGACCCTAGTCGCACAACTCCGCCGCTATATTATAAGGGTGTCTCACTTCTTAAACCAAACCATCTTGAAGCAAAGCTTATGGCAAATCTACTAGGATATGCAGGGGAGCTTCAGGTTGAAGATATTGCTGAAATTCTAGTTGATAAACTGGAGTTAGAAAAAATTATTATTACTCTTGGTGCTCGTGGAATGGCCATGCTGGACACTCTTGGTGATGGTAAATTGCACATGATCCCAACTGTTGCCAACGAAGTCTATGATGTTTCTGGAGCAGGGGATACAACAATTTCTCTTCTTGTTGCCTGCCTTGAAGCAGGAGCAAGTCTTGAGGAAGCCGCTTGGATTGCTAACTGTGGAGCGGGTGTGGTTGTCGGAAAAGTTGGTACAGCTACAGTTAATCTTGAAGAGTTAAGCAATTACTACAATGTTTTAAAAGAGAAAATGAAGTAGAGTGAGCGATTTAAAACCGGCCACTCGTGCCCTCGCTTTCTTCAGTGTTCTTTATCAAGAGGACAAGATTGGTCCAAGTGAAATCATTAATTTACTTGGGCCACAGTACTCTGATCCAATACTATTCACACACGATTTTTTTCCAATGAAAGACTATTACAGCAAAGAAATGGGGCAGAATCTCAAAAGATGCTTTTTCTTCTATCCTGAGCTTATTGAGAGAACTAAATTAGTTGAACTCAAAAAATATTGTGATGCACTTGAAAAGCAATATCTCTTGGATAGCGCTAGGACTTTTAATATTGATCCAGGGCTCATCTGCTTGGATCAGGTCCTACTTTCGAGTGGCAAGCCTTACTCTCATCGTATCTATTTAGGAGAAGGAGTTTTTGCTGAATTGACCTATCAATTTCAAGGTAAAACTTACCAAAGTCTTTCTTGGACATACCCCGACTATCAGCACCAAGAGATCATTTCAAAGTTCAATTGGTTTCGCTCATTTTTATTGGTACTTTAAACACCCCACGTCTTGCTTTTTCGCACACCGCATGAAAAACTCCCAAGGTTATTATTGAACGTATACAAATCGTCGAAAATAGGTGGGATTATGATTGATAAGCTAAATGAAGCTTATGGGAAGTTTCAAACAGAACTTGAAACACTAAGTGCACAGCCAGATGTACTTTCACTTAAGTCTAGTTACTTAGGGAAGAAGGGCGCTGTATCTGAAATTTTAAAGTCGCTTAAGGATGCTACTCCTGAGCAGAGAAAAGAAATTGGGCCAGTTGCCAATGAGATTAAGCAAAATATTGAAGGGCTTGTTGCAAAGAAGCTATCTGAGATTGAGCTTGCTGAAATTAATGAAAAGCTAAGTAAGAATAAAATCGATATTACTTTTACTGACGCAGTTAAGTCTAAGAATAATAATCACGGCGGACTTCACCCAAGAACTCTTGTGCAACAAGAGGTTGAAGATATTTTCTTATCAATGGGATTTGAGGTTTTAGATGGCCCACATGTTGAAACAGAGTTTTATAATTTTGAGGCCCTAAATATTCCTGGTGATCACCCAGCTCGTGATATGCAAGATACTTTCTGGTTTAGAGATGAGAAATCTCCGGAAGGCAATAAACATCTTTTACGTACACACACTTCAACTATTCAAGTACGTGGGATGATGTCTCGTAAGCCACCATTCCGCTTCATTGCTCCTGGAACAGTATTTCGTTGTGAAAGAACTGATGCTTCTCACGAGATGGTATTTCAACAATTAGAAGGGATGATGGTTGGAAAAGATATTTCTGTATCAAACCTAATTTACTTCATGAAAGAAATTCTAACTGAGATCTTTAAGAAAGATGTCGAAGTAAGGCTTCGTCCTGGTTACTTCCCATTCGTTGAGCCAGGTTTTGAACTAGATATCAAATGCCAAGTTTGTAGCGGAAAAGGGTGTTCTGTTTGTAAACAAGTTGGTTGGGTAGAGCTTCTTCCATGTGGGATGGTTCATCCAAATGTTCTTAGAGCAGGTGGAATTGATCCTGAAGAATATAATGGTTTTGCATTTGGGCTTGGTTTAGATCGTCTTGTTATGATGAAGTACGGAATCGATGATATCCGCCACCTTCAGTCAGGTGATCTACGTTTTAACTCACAATTTAAAGAATATTAGAAAAGTTTTAAGGATAATATATGTTAATTAGTATCGATTGGATTAAAGACTTCGTAAAAGTTCCAGACTTAGATGCAAATGAAATTGGATCAAAATTTACTCTAGCAACTGCTGAAGTAGAAGACGTTCTTTCTGTTGGTGATCACCTCGAAGCAATCACTGTTGTTGAAGTTCTAGAAAAAGAAAAGCACCCTGAAGCTGATAAGTTAAATCTTGTTACTTTCACAAACGGAAAGGATAAGTTTCAAGTTGTTTGTGGTGCTGCAAACGTTAGAATCGGAATGCGCACAGCTTATGCTCCACTTGGAATCACTCTACCAAATGGCCTAACACTTGAGCCTAAAAAAATTCGTGGTGTTCTCTCTGAAGGAATGCTTTGTTCTGAAGAAGAGCTTGGTTTCGCTGAAGATTCTGCCGGAATTATTGAGCTCGATAAAATGTTTGATAACCCAGAGCTTGGCACAAATATGCTAACTCTTTTCAATCAAACAAAAGATATCTTATTAGACGTTGATAATAAGTCTCTTACTCATAGACCAGATCTTTGGGGTCACTATGGAATTGCTCGCGAGTTTGCGACAATTTTTGATAATGAATTACAAAAACCATTCTCTGTCGATTGGGCAGCTAATTTAAAAGCAAAGTTTTCAACTGATGCAGCTCCTATCAAAATTAAAGTAGAAGAAGGCACAAGTTGTCTTGGTTACTTTGGCCTTAGCGTAGACAATGTTAAAGTAGGAGAGTCTCCTGCGTGGATGAAAAGACGACTGCAAGCAGTAGGTCTTCGTCCAATTAATAATATCGTTGATATTTCAAATTACGTAATGCTTGAACTTGGTATTCCTCTGCATATCTTTGATCGCGAAAAGATCAAAGGTGACACTGTTGTGATTAGTGCTCTTAAGTCAGATTCAGAGTTCACAACTCTTGATGAAGAAAACAGAAAATTAGTTACAGGCGATACTGTAATTGGTGACTCTGAAAAGCCTCTTGTTCTTGCGGGGATTATGGGTGGTTTAAATAGTGGTGTTGATGAAAACACAACGAAAATTTTCATTGAAGTTGCAAACTGGAAGGCCGCAGAGGTTAGAAAAACTTCAACTCGCCTAGGTTTAAGAACTGACTCTTCTTCTCGATATGAAAAAACTCTTGATTCTCTAATGCTTGAGAGAACTCTATTAAGAACTCTTGAGTATGTATTAAAAGAGAACCCTGAAGCCAAAGTCGTAGGTGATATGCAATACGATGGGCCAAATCTTTTAGAGATTAAGCCAGTTTCGATTCCATCAAGTGCTGCTAAAATTAATAAGGCCCTTGGTAAAGAAGTTTCTTTTGATGAAATGAAGAGAATCTTCAATAGTCTTGATTTTAATATTGAGGGAACAGCTGAAAGTTTTGTTGCTCATATTCCAAGTTATCGTGCAACTAAAGATATTGAAACAGGATCTTGTCTTGTTGAAGAAATTGGACGTGTTATTGGTTTCGATAATATTGCTCCTGTTTCACCAAAGCTTGATATTGCTCCAGTTAAGTTAAGTCCTGCTCAGAAGCTACACCGCCGTATGAAAAACTTTATGGTGAATCATGCTAATGCATTTGAAGTAATGACATACCCTATGATTGGGCCATCTCTTCTTAAGAAGTCTCTATACGAACACAAGGGTGGATTAGAGTTAATTAACGCTCTTTCAAAAGATGCGTCTCTTATGCGCGAATCATTAGCACCTTCTTTTCTTGAGGCCGCTTCTCAAAACGCAAAGAATTCATCTGCATTTAAATTCTTTGAACTAGGTCGTACATATCACGCAAATGATAAAGACTTTGTAAAAGAGGAGAGTGTATTTGGTGCGCTTTACTTTGATAAAGAAGCAACTCCATTCATGGATCTTTTAAACGATACTACTCGCTTACTTGATTGTTGTAATGTTAACTATCAGTTAAATGAACGTAATCCTAAGTTTAAGAGTAATGCTATTGATGAAGAGTGGGCAGGTATTCATCCATTTGAATTTTATAACTTTAGAATTCAAGGAAAGATGGATGGTGTAATCTTCTCTGTTCATCCTCTAGTTCTTAAGCAATTTAAGATTAAAGGCAATGTTTCAATTGCACTTATTAATATGAGCGCGTTTGAATCACGTGAGCAGAAAGACAAAACTAAGTATCAACCATTAGCGAAGTTTCCTGGTTCAACATTCGATTGTACTGTAGAAGTAGATACTAACGTTGCAGTAGGTGCTATTTTAAATAGTCTTTCAAAACTTAAGATTAAAGAACTTGTTTCTACTTCTATTGCAGATATCTTTGTTCAAGATAATAAGAAGTCTGTAACAGTAAGAAGTGAATTCTTAGATCCTAATACTACTTTATCTGGAGAGTTCATTACTGAAGCTTCTAATAAAGTAATAGAGACGTTAGAAAAAAACGGATTTCCTCTAAAAAAATAGGTTAAATTTTTTACATAGTAACCGATGATAGAAGGCCACTCAGAGAGTGGCCTTTTTTATTTTTATTAACTTTCGAGATTTCAGGTGTTTACGTTTTTAGTAGAAGTTTAACCTACTGCTAAAATTAAGTATGATTAATAATCTATAAGTATTTAATATTGTTATTAAAATTTATGAAAAAAAAGTTAATAAAAAGTAAAAAAAGTATTGACGAAGTTATTCGGGTTTCATAATATGCCCCTCGTTCCAAACAACAAACGAAACAAAAACAACGTTGCAAATAACGACATTGAATTTTTTTCTTTAATTGTTAAAAAAGACTTTACATGTTGAACATGAACATATAGTCTCGGACAGCTCTTTAGACATTCAAATAAAGTAATAAAGATTTGCTGCTTAGGTAGCAAACAAGATGAGAAGAAATCCAAAATAAGTTTTAAAC
>NZ_JBKIYF010000005.1:1934-5198 GCF_047085075.1 Halobacteriovorax sp. RT-2-3
AACATTTAAATAACAGTATCAGATAGAAGACGAGAACTTAAAAGTAATACAAGACAAGTATATTAATTATACAAACTTTTAGTTGGTTAGATAAAGCTACTAAGGGTATATGGTGGATATCTTGGCAGTAAGAGACGATGAAAGACGTATGTTAGACAGCGATATGTCTCGGGGAGCCGTCAAGCAGGCTTTGATCCGGGAATTTCTGAATGGGGGAACCCTCCTGTTGGAAACAGCAGGAACCGTTTGGTGAGTAAAGTAGCCATTCTGGAGTTAACCGAGGGAACTGAAACATCTAAGTACCTCGAGGAAGAGAAATCAATTGAGATTTCGCAAGTAGCGGCGAGCGAACGCGAACTAGCCCAAACCGTTAAGTTTACTTAGCGGGGTTGTAGGACTGCAACGTGTAGCTTTGATGTTAGGAGAAGGGTCTGGGAAGTCCCGCCAAAGAGAGTGAAAGCCTCGTATCCGAAAGTTGAAAAGCGCTAGCAGTATCCTGAGTAGGACGGAACACGTGAAATTTTGTCTGAATCTGGGAGGACCACCTTCCAAGGCTAAATACTACTTACTGACCGATAGTGAACAAGTACCGTGAGGGAAAGATGAAAAGAACCCCGATGAGGGGAGTGAAATAGAACTTGAAACCATATACTTACAATCGGTGGAAGTGCTATTGTAAGGCATGACCACGTACCTTTTGCATTATGAGCCATCGAGTTACGATTTGTTGCAAGGTTAAGCCGTTGAAGGTGTAGCCGTAGGGAAACCGAGTCTTAATAGGGCGAATAGTAGCAGGTCGTAGACCCGAAACGGGATGAGCTATCCATGAGCAGGTTGAAGCGAGGGTAACACCTTGTGGAGGACCGAACCCATATAGGTTGAAAACTGTTGGGATGACTTGTGGATAGGGGTGAAAGGCCAATCAAATTCCGTGATAGCTGGTTCTCTTCGAAATGCATTTAGGTGCAGCGTCTGACGAATACTGACGGGGGTACAGCACTGAATTGGCTAGGGGGCTCACCAGCTTACCAAACCATATCAAACTCAGAATACCGTTAAGTAATATCAGGCAGTGAGACTGCGGATGCTAAGGTCCGTAGTCGAAAGGGTAAGAGCCCTGACCATCAGCTAAGGTCCCTAAATCGTGTCTAAGTGGGAAAGGTTGTGGAACTACTGTGACATCCAGGAGGTTGGCTTAGAAGCAGCCACCCTTTAAAGAAAGCGTAATAGCTCACTGGACTAGTGGTTCTGCGCCGAAAATGTAACGGGGCTAAAGATACGTACCGAAGCTATGGAATGAACTTTGTTCATTGGTAGAAGAGCATTGTGTTTATCGATGAAGGCGTACCGCGAGGAGCGCTGGAGATCCCACAAGAGCTGATGATGGCATGAGTAGCGATAAGGAGTGTGAGAATCACTCCCGCCGAAAATCTAAGGGTTCCTGGGCCAGGTGACTCCGCCCAGGGTTAGTCGGATCCTAAGGTGAGGCCGAAAGGCGTAATCGATGGGTAACAGGTTAATATTCCTGTACTTGGTTATATTCGTTTGACATGAGGAGTGACGGAGAAAGGTAGCAAATCCCACTGTTGGATGTGGGTTTAAGCGTGTAGGCTGTGTTGTAGGCAAATCCGCAACACGTGAAGGCTGAGGCGTGATGACGAGGGCTTGCCCGAAGTTTGTGATCCTCTGCTTCCCAGAAAAGCTTCGTATGAAGAATATAATCAATCCGTACCGTAAACCGACACAGGTAGATGAGGAGAGAATCCTCAGGCGCTTGGGAGAACTCTTGTTAAGGAACTCTGCAAATTGGAGCCGTAACTTCGGGATAAGGCTCGCCCCTGCTGGTGACATCGCTTGCCGATGTAGCTGACGGGGGCCGCAGTGAAAAGGGGGTAGCGACTGTTTATCAAAAACATAGGACTCTGCAAACACGCAAGTGGACGTATAGGGTCTGACGCCTGCCCGGTGCTCGAAGGTTAAGAGGAGAGGTTATCCATTAGGAGAAGCTTTGAATCGAAGCCCGAGTAAACGGCGGCCGTAACTATAACGGTCCTAAGGTAGCGAAATTCCTAGTCGGGTAAGTTCCGACCTGCACGAATGGCGTAACGACTTCCCCACTGTCTCAACAAGAGGCCCAGCGAAATTGGAGTGCGCGTGAAGATACGCGCTACCCGCGGAAGGACGAAAAGACCCCGTGAACCTTTACTGTAGCTTGACATTGGCTTTTGAATAGTAATGCGTAGGATAGGTGGGAGCTGTTGAGGCGTGCGTTCCGGCGTACGATTAGGCATCCTTGAAATACCACCCTTTGCTATTTGAAATCCTAACCTACCATCGTAATCCGGTGGGGGGACAATGTCTGGTGGGCAGTTTGACTGGGGCGGTCGCCTCCTAAAGAGTAACGGAGGCGCACAAAGGTTCCCTCAGGCCGCATGGAAACCGGCTGTAGAGTGTAAACGCATAAGGGAGCTTGACTGCAACACAAACAAGTGGAGCAGGGTCGAAAGACGGTGTTAGTGATCCGGTGGTTCCGAGTGGAAGGGCCATCGCTCAACGGATAAAAGGTACTCCGGGGATAACAGGCTGATCTCCCCCAAGAGTTCACATCGACGGGGAGGTTTGGCACCTCGATGTCGGCTCATCGCATCCTGGGGCTGGAGCAGGTCCCAAGGGTTAGACTGTTCGTCTATTAAAGCGGTACGCGAGCTGGGTTCAGAACGTCGTGAGACAGTTCGGTCTCTATCCTCCGTGGGCGTAAGAAATTTGAGTGAATCTGACCTTAGTACGAGAGGACCGGGTTGGACGAACCTATGGTGTATCGGTTGTGACGCCAGTTGCATTGCCGAGTAGCTAAGTTCGGAAGGGATAACCGCTGAAAGCATCTAAGTGGGAAGCCCATCATAAGATAAGATTTCTATAAGACAGCTTGTAGACTACGAGCTTGATAGGTCGCATGTGTAAGCGCAGTAATGTGTTGAGCTGAGCGATACTAATTAGTCTTTTTGCTTTATTTAACTTTTACTTTTAAGTTCACTTCTATTTGATATTGTTTTTTAAGTGTGAAAATATCGCTTAATAGACTTGCAAAGGTCGAAAAAAAGAATTAAATATACCAAGAATTAAATTTTTGGTGTGTCGATAGCGGCGGGGAAACACCTGATACCATCCCGAACTCAGCAGTTAAGCCCGCTTGCGCCGAAGGTAGTGCCAGGGTCACTTGGTGTGAGACTAGGAAGATGCACCTTCTATATAAAAAGCCAGATC
>NZ_JBKIYF010000006.1:0-558 GCF_047085075.1 Halobacteriovorax sp. RT-2-3
CGGGCCATTGGGCAGTAACCATTCACTTCAGCGCTACTTTGACTATAACCTTGATTTAAATAGAACTGACAAGACCAGTCCCATTGAACATCAAGAACATCCACAATGATTGGGCCTGTTGTTGTTGGAAGTGAGTAGCTAGAAAACTCTTTAACTTTCGAAACTTCTTCGTTTGCGATATCACCAAAAGTTACACTTCTAATCATATTTGATTCACAGCTTTCACCTTGAGCGCGAATACATAACTTAATTCTTAATTTCTTATATTGTTGTGGATTATAGTGACATTTTTCTCCATAAGCATCTGTCGTTCCCTGTGTAGGAGCTGTTCTTGGACGTACACGAATATTAAATCGAGAGTCTGTATAGAGCATGGCCTGACCATTTCCAAGAGAAGTCGAAGACCACATCACATTTGATCCAGAAGATACACGTGAGCTACCACGAAGAACAATAGTTCCTACAGTGTAGAAGTTTGTCGTCTGGCCATCGCCATCAGCTGTTCCTTCTTCGTTACCGTCTCCATAACCATCACCACTATCGGTTTGCTCATTATTG